>JAJEIQ010000038.1 GCA_022827905.1 Pseudomonadales bacterium
GAACCTCCTCCAACGTCCTGATCCGCTCGGTCTGAAGTGTCACGATCATCCTCCGATGATCCCAAAAACCGACCCTTCAGGCTCACTTCCCGTTGGAAACCCGGCTCCCGTTCAGGCTCACTTCTCGTTGGATAAGACTGACCGTTGCCGCCGTCCGAATCCTATTATTTGCTAGGTGCATTTTGCCTGCCTGTTCCGTAAGTTGGCCGCATGGGTCGCCTTCGGCCCTGCGCAGCAGGACGAATCGGAAGCCGAGGAGGCTCGAATGGGATGGATCGACGCAACCGGTGCCCGTTCTGCCGATGAAGGCATCCAACCCAGCAGGTCGCCGCGCATGGCTGGGCCGGGATTCAGTCAGTGCGGCATGCCGGACCTTCTGGCGGTGGAATCGACGACGGGAGGTCCATGAGCCTCTTTGAGACAGCGGCCGTTCTGGTCGGGCTGGCGGCCCTGTTCGGCTACCTGAACCACCGGTACCTGCACGCCCCGCCCACCATCGGCCTGGTGCTCATTGCGCTTGCCGCCTCCGTGGCGCTGCTGCTCGTCGAGTCCGTGTTGCACACGGCGAACGTGGAGGAGGCGATCTCGGGCGTGCTGATGCGGATCGACTTCCATGAGACGCTGATGCACGGCATGCTCAGTTTCCTGCTGTTCGCCGGCGCGCTGCACGTTGACCTGTCGGCGCTGCGGCGCCGGTGGCGCACGGTGAGCGCGCTCGCCACCCTGGGCACGCTGCTGTCGACCGGGCTGGTCGCGGGCGGCATCTGGATCATGGCGGATCTGGCGGGCCACCCGATCCCGTTCGTCTGGGCGCTGGTCTTCGGTGCGCTGATCAGCCCGACCGACCCGGTCGCCGTGCTCGGCATCTTCGAGTCGGTGCGCGTCCCCAAGACGATGAAGGCCACGTTGGCGGGCGAGTCGCTGTTCAACGACGGCATGGGCGTGGTGGTGTTCACGGTGCTGCTCGGGATCGCCCTGCACGACGGCGATCCGGGCCTGCTGCATGTCGGCGGGCTGTTCGTGGCGGAGGTGCTCGGCGGCGCGGCGCTCGGCGCCGCCGCCGGCTACGTAGGCTACCGCGGCGTGCTCCGCATCGAAGAGCCGAACTTGGAGCTGCTGATCACGCTCGGCATCGTGATGATCGGCTACGCGGCGGCGGTCCGGCTCGACGTCAGCGGTCCCATCGCGATGGTCGTCGCCGGGCTGTTCTTCGGCAACGAGGGCATGCGGCGCGCCGTCAGCCAGGGATCGCGGGACTACCTGAAGAAGTTCTGGTCCCTGCTTGACAACATCCTGAACTCGGTGTTGTTCCTGCTGATCGGGCTGGAGGTGCTGGTCGTCGCCCGCTCCGGCCTGGGCTTTTGGTGGGCGGGTCTCGCCGCCATCCCGGTGGCCCTCGGCGGGCGCTGGCTGAGCGTGGCGCTCGCGAGATCGCTGCTGGGCCGATGGGAGGCCTTCGACCGGGGCGCGGTCTCCGTGCTGACCTGGGGCGGCCTGCGCGGCGGCATCGCGGTGGCCCTTGCCCTGTCACTGCCGCCGAACGACCATCGTCCGTTCATCCTGGGCGTTACCTACATCGTCGTCGTGTTCTCGATCGTCGTGCAGGGACTGACCGTCACCCGTCTGGTGAGACGGGCCGTGCCGGACGAGGCGCGCTGAATGTTCTGGGCTGCGATGCTGCGGGCCCGCGTCAGCCCGCCTTACGGAGCTCCTCGCGGACGACGCGGCGCAGCGTGTCCTCAAGGTCGTCGGCGGCGAGGTGCTCGCGCAGGGCCTGGTTGATGGCAGTCTGGTAGCCGCGGCCGGTGTCGGCGGCGCGCGCGCGGAACGCGGCGAGGACGTCGGCGTCCAGCATGATCGTAATGCGCGTCTTGCCGGGCTGCTTTAGCGCCGCGCCTCTGGTGGCGTCGGCGAGGTCATATTCCTTGCGCATAGGCTTCCTTCTCCTTTCGGGTTGCGGGGCGTGCGGAAATCAGCCGGATGTCGTCGCCGCGGTAGGCGTACACCACGGCGACGATCCTGCCGAGGGCGTCAGTGCCGACGGTGACGAACCGCGCTTCGCCTCGGGCGTCCGGGTCCTCGCGGGTGAGGCCGGCGGGATCCGTCAGGGCGAGTTCGGCATCCTCGAAGGCGATGCCGTGCCGGGCGATGTTGGCGCGGGCCTTGGCTGGGTTCCAGATGGTTTCCACGGCGGGATTATATGCATAAAAGTATGTATTCGGTCAAGCCGGCAGATGTCACGCTCAGCGGTCCTAGGCGGGGTGGTGCGCCCGCCGCCCCGGCGGTGACGGCTTGGTCCATCTCCGCAAGCGTGACCGCGTGCCGGGGCTTCGGCAGCATCCCCTTCAACGCAGTGACCGGTTCGGTGACCGGCTCCACCCTAAGCCCGCCGCCCTCCTCAAGCAGAAAGTCGAGCTTGTCGCCCGGGCGCAGGTGCAGGTGCTCGCGAATCGCCTTCGGAACGGTGACTTGCCCTTTGCTGGTGATCGTTGCTTGCATTGCCATTCTCGCGTTTCCTTACTTCAAGGTAAGGCATGGGTAGGGTGGGCTGTGGAATGGTGGCCAGGGGCAGAATCGAACTGCCGACACGAGGATTTTCAGTCCACTGCTCTACCGACTGAGCTACCTGGCCAAGATTGTGCCCTAGGGCGGCGGGGCGGGTATTTAAACGGTCTGCCCGGATAGGGTCAAGGGCGATCGTGGCTTAGCGGCCAATCTCATCAAGTCTGATCCGGCGGACGATACCCTTCGATTTTGTCGATCTGTTCGTTGTCGAGGAACTTTTCCATCTGGGCCGCTAGGTACTGGCGCGCCTCGGGGTCGATCAGGCGCAGGTTGCGTTCGTTGATGAGCATGGTTTGCACGGCCTGCCATTCCGCCCAGGCCTTGCGTGAGACCGTCTCGAAGATCAATTCGCCCTTGGCGCCGGGCAGCGGCGGCTGGGCGAGCCCTTCGAGCTCGGTTCGGTACTTGCGGCAAAAGACGGTGCGGGTCATGGGCGCAGTTTAACCTCTGGCGGCTCGTCACCGAAAACCTCGTTCAACCCGGCGAGCAGTTTGGCGGCGGGGGCGGATAGGCCGACCGGCGCGGCCCCGTCGGGGGCGTACCACATCAGGCCGCCGCCATCCGCCACTTGGTTCGGCTGCTGCTTGATGCGCAGGTAGTGGGGCTCGATGTCGAGGTGAAAGTGGCTGAAGCTGTGCCGGAAAACCGGCGCGGTATGGTGCTCCAGGATGGCGGAAGGGGAGATGCCGAACTCCGCGCAGACGGCCTCAACGGAGCGTTCGGGCTGGCGCTGCGGCGGCGACCAAAGGCCGCCCCAGATGCCCTGATCGGGGCGCCGCTCCAGCAGGCAGGCGCGGTTCGGTGCGGTAATGACGTACAGGCGGGCCCGGCGCACCGGCTTGGTTTTGGGTACCGTTCCCTGTGGTATCTCGTCCACGCGCTGAGTGGCCAAGGCGGTGCATCGCTCGGCCAGGGGGCAGCTTGCGCATTGCGGTGCGCGGCGGACGCAGACCAAGGCGCCTAGGTCCATGATGGCTTGGGTGTAAGCCGGCGTTCGCTCGGCTGGCGTGTGCGCTTCGGCGTGTTCCCAGAGTTCGCGCAGGGTGGCGGTGCTGGCCAAGGGACTGGAGACGCCGTGAAAGCGGGCCAGCACCCGCTTGACGTTGCCGTCCAGGATGGCGGCGCGTTGGCCCATGGCGAAAGCGCGGATGGCGCCGGCGGTGGAGCGGCCGATGCCGGGCAGGGCTTCGAGCGACTCGGCCTCTGTTGGGAACTCGCCCCCGGAGTTCGCGACCAGGATGGCCGTCTTGTGCAGGTTGCGGGCCCTTGCGTAGTAGCCGAGGCCGGACCAAAGATGCAGAACCTCGTCGAGTTCCGCCGCCGCCAGTGCCTGCACGTCGGGAAAGCGCGCCATGAAGCGCTCGTAGTAGGGAATGACGGTTTGCACCTGGGTCTGCTGCAGCATGATTTCGGAGACCCACACTCGGTAGGGGGTGGCGTTCTGCTGCCAAGGCAAGGCCTTTCTGCCGCAGTCGTCGAACCAAGCAAGCAGCTTGCCGGCGAGCCAATCCATCGGCTTAGGGTTGTTCGTCTTCCCTGATGCTGCCGCCGAGCAGCCGAAGCACCGCACGGGCGGCCTGCCGTTGCTTGGGCGGCACCTTCTCTTCGATGATGGCGTCCACCTTGCGCTGCATCTCCGAGCCGTCCTTGGCGGCCTCGGCCAATAGCTGGCGGACCGCGTCGTCGTCCAGTGCGCAGCCTGGCTCGGCGAGCCTGCCCGCGCAACGTAGCGGGATGCCGATGCCGGTGAGCAGCGGGTTGGCCTCGAAGGCCGCATCCTCCGCTCCTTCCTCGATGGCAACCTTGGCCGTCATGTCGAGGCGGTCGTCGGCAAGCTGGTACTCCCCCTTGGCCTTCAGGACCAAGTTGTCGAGTGCTATGACCAAGCGCTGGGCTGCGCCCTCGATTGACCAGGTTCCAGCCAGGCTCTGATAGCGCACGGGTCCAGGCGCCGCCTTGCCAGCACCCCGGGCAAAGGGGGAGGCGGCCTTCTTGACTTGGTCGAGGAAGGGCGCGCCCAATCGTCCCGGACCGCCGTCGAGGCGGGACTCGCCGACAATGCTGGCGGCCAGTTCCGGCACGCTGTTGCCCTGCATCTGGAATTCGCCTTGGTAGGCGAGTTCCGCCTCCCAGACCACGGCTTCGGTGAGCCAGGGCTTAAGGTCTTGCGCCCGCAGGCGATCGGCGTTGAAGCGGACGTTCCAATCGACGGGCTCGGCCGCCGCGTCCGCTTCGATCCGGGCCGACGCGCTGCCGCCGTACACGCTGGGAGCTTGCAGGTCGAGACGGGCCGCGCCGCCCACCACTTCAAATTCAACGGTGAGGTCCTCGAAGCGCTGGTCGCCGAAGCGAAGATGAACTTCGCCGCAGCGGCCGCTGCCGTTGACTTGATGCAGCGCTTGGACAGGGACGAGCCCCGGTGCAGTGGCTTGAGGCGAGGTTGAAGTGCTGTGGCGTGGCCTGAACTCCAGATCGCAGCGCCCCTCTGCGCCCTGGGCTTGGAATTGAAGGCCCCGCACGGCGTGGTGGTCGCGAATGGGGCTGTAACGCCACTCATCGACCTGCCATTCGCCGCCGACGGTTTGGACGCGTTCAACCGTGACGGCGGGCATGGGCAGCAGCCGCCAGCCTAGGTCGCCAAGGATTTCGATATCGAACCCCGCCTGTTCGGCGATCAGGGCCTCGACTTGGGGCCGGAAGCGATTCAGGTCCGTCAATAGCCAAGCGCCCGCAGCCAAGGCGAGCAGTGCGATGATGCCGATGCCGAGCGCAGCCTTGCGCATGGGTGGGAGGTCTTCCTGTGCGATTTGAGCGGATTATAGGAGATTCGCTTGGCCCGAATTTGATGCGGGCTTCAAGGCTTGGAGCGAGGGCAGGATGCCCTCGAGCCGACCTTTGTTCGAAGCTGGTCTCGGAGCGAGGGCATCTTGCCCTCGATGGGAATCCAGTTGCTTCATGCGAGAGCCACGCTAAGCTTGACCGCCTAAGCGGACTGAGGGGGTGCGGAACTTGAGCGTTGGCGCTTGGGACCCGGCGGAACAGATCAGCGAACTGAACGACTCGGTGCTTGCCGAATTGCTGGCAGCGGCGGAATGCCTCGATCGGGAGGACCTCGGATTGTCGGCTGCCGATGCCAGCCGCTTGGCGGCGACGGCGCGGCTTCCAGCCGCGGCATGGCAGCGAGCGGCGGCTCTGGACGATGAGCAGTTGATTGGGCTGGTTCGCCTCTACACCTTGGCGGAGGGACGGTTCCCGGAATGGGAGGCCGGCTCGGCCTCGCCGGTGATTGCGCTGTGCCGCCTGCTGCGTCGCCGCGGCGCTTGGCCGGCCGACTTGACCGCCTGGATCAAGGCGCGCAGCGACAATAAGTTCCTGCCCTACGGCAGCTTGGCCGACCGGCTATAGCCGACGGACCGGCTCCAGCCGTTTGTGGGCATCAATTCCGGTGGGGCAGTTGGCGCCGCTTCCCAATTTGGGTAGGATTGTTCCCATTATGAGAAGTAAGTCATGCGAAGCGGAAACCGGATTTGGCGACTCCGGCCTTGCCAGCGTCCTTTTTTCGCCCGTCCGTCAACGCGTGTTGGCTCTCCTTTTTGGGCAGCCTCAGCGGAGGTTTCAGAGCGGCGAACTGATTCGACTGGCCAATTCTGGCACCGGTGCAGTTCACCGCCTATTGGTCCGCTTGGTGGCCACCGGACTCATTACCGTGGACAAGATTGGCAATCAGAAGCACTACCAAGCTAATGCGGACTCTCCGGTGTTTGAGGAACTGACTGGGCTGGTGCGCAAGACCGTCGGCTTGATGGGTCCGCTGCGAAACGCGCTTGCTCCTTTGCAGGACCGAATCATTGCCGCATTCGTGTATGGATCGATTGCCACGGGGACGGAACGTGCAGATAGTGACATCGACCTAATGGTGATCGCCGATGATCTCGACTACTTTGAGTTGTTCGCAGCACTGCCCAGCTTGGAAGCCGAGTTGGCGCGGGTCGTCAGCCCCAATCTGATGACGTGCTCAGAGTGGTTGCGCAAACGAGGCGAGCTGGACAGCTTTGCCGCGCGCATAGCGTCGCAGCCCAAGCTGTTTGTGATAGGCGACGAAGATGGCCTCGCCCAATCTCGATAACTTGGTCCGCATTGGCAGCCTCAAGCGCGAACCACCCTCGGCGCGCGAGTTACGGGGCTTGCTCCAGTCTGCCGAGTTGAGACTGGCCGATGCCATGAACGAATCCCTCAGCTTTGCCAGTCGCTTCGATTTGGCCTACAACGCGAGCCACGCGCTGGCCCTGGGTTCGTTGCGCCGGCTGGGTTACCGCTGCGACCAGCGTTACTTCGCCTTCCAAACGTTGCCGCACACGGTCGGAGTGCCGCAGGAAGTTTGGCGTGTGCTTGTGAAGGCACATGAGCGACGTAACTTGGCTGAGTACGAGGGCCATTTGGATCAAGATGAGCGGTTGCTCGCCGATTTGATCCGTGCCACCGAGCGGCTGCGCGACGCCTTCGTCGCCTTGCCGCCCGTTGCGGAAAACGACCCATAATGACACTCGGTCCTTGGCCAGCCGACGCATGGCGGCGGGAGTTGGCTCGTGCGGTGACTGATCTAGAGGAGCTGCTGGATCTCGTGGCGCTGTCATCGGATCAGGTCGATGCCGCCCAGGAGACGGGCTTTGCGCTGCGGGTGCCGCGGCCCTACATCGCCCGCATGGGTTGCGGCGACCCGCATGATCCGCTGCTGCGGCAAGTGCTGCCCACCGCCTCGGAATCGAAAAGCGTGTCGGGATTCGGGGTGGATCCTTTGCGCGAGTCCTCGGCAGTGGTCGATTCGGGGCTGCTGCGCAAGTACGCGGGCCGGGTGTTGCTGATTGCCGCTGGCGCCTGCGCCGTCAACTGCCGCTATTGCTTTCGCCGCCACTTTCCTTACGCGGAGCACCGCCAAGGCTCGGACTTTCCCGCCTTGGAAACCGTTCGTCGCGATGCCACCATCAGCGAGGTCATTCTTTCGGGCGGCGATCCGCTGATGCTGACCGATGCGCACTTTGCCAGCTTGGTCCAACGCATCGGAGCCATCGATCACGTGCACCGCATTCGCATCCACACCCGCTTGCCGGTGGTGATCCCGCAGCGGGTGACGGCGGCGCTGATCGACGTTCTGGCCAGCCTTCCCCAACAGGTGGTCATTGTCCTGCACTTCAACCACGGCAACGAGATCGACGGCGACTGCGCCCGCGCGCTCTCCGCGCTTGGCCGCTTCACGTTGCTCAACCAAAGCGTGCTGCTGCGGGGCGTCAATGACGATGCTGACGTGCTGGTCGAGCTGTCCGAGCGCCTGTTTGCAGCCGGCGTGCTCCCCTATTACCTGCACATGCCCGATGCGGTTGCCGGTACCGCTCACTTCGACGTGAGCGAAACTCGCGCCACGGACCTGCATCGCCGGGTCACGGCTCGTCTGCCGGGTTACTTGACCCCACGGTTGGTGCGCGAGACGCCGGGCTTAGCGGCGAAGGAACTGGTGGCCTCAAGCCAGCTTTGAAGTCACTCGGGGGTCAGCAGCAGCCGGTGGCCTTCGCCCGTGCGCTCGAAGCCGCGGTTCGCGAACAGCTGGGAGCGCGTCGCTGGCGCGCTGATCTCCCGCGCCCCCTTGGATTCGCAAATGCCGACGGCGTGGCCGAGCAGCCAGCGGCCCAGCCCTTGGCGGCGGTGGCGTTCGGCCACCACCAAGGCGGTGATGCGGTAGTGCAGGGCGTTCACCGGCTCAATGGCATAGGCGCCGATGACTTCGCCGCCGAGCTTGGCGATTCGGGTCAGGTTCGGATCCGGCGCGGCCAGGCCGTCAGGGAGCAACTCCCAAGGCATCTCGTCCGCGTAGGGCCGGTAAATGGGCACCTTGCGCGGGTCAAGGCTCATTGCGGGCGTTCGCCGGCGAGGGTCACCCGGTGGTGCTTGCGGTGTTGGGGAAAGTAATCGTTGATCGGGCGGTGCTGCGTGGAGCGGTTGTCCCACATGACCAGCGTCAGCGGTGCCCAGTTCAGGCGCACCGTGAATTCATCGGTGACCAAGTGCTCGAAGAGCAAGTCCAGCACCTGCCGGCTTTCGGCGGCAGTCATTTCCACAATGCGGGTGGTGAACAGCGGGTTGACGTAGATGGCCTTGCGGCCCGTCTCCGGATGGATGCGGATCACCGGATGGCGCACCGGCGGGTTGGCGGCGATGGCCGGCGCGAGCCGTTCCACACCCCCGGGTTCGGCCAGGCTTTCGCGAAAACCGTGGCGGAAATCGTGTTCGGCGCTCAGACCCTCAAGCAGCCTCTTGAAAGGCGCGGACAAGGCCTCATAGGCCTCGACAGCGCTCGCCCACAGCGTGTCGCCGCCGTATTCGGGGATGATCTGGCCGTGCAACAGGGTGAAGGAGGGCGGCGTGGCGCTGAAGGTCATGTCAGAGTGCCACATTTCGATCTTCGATGGGGCCTCTGGCGTGCTTTCCAGGATGTGGACGTCATCCGCGCCGGGCGCAACCGGATAGGCCGGATGGTGCAGGGCTTTGCCGAAGCCGCGCGCCAAGGCTTGGAATTGATTGGCGCTGAGCGGCTGGTCACGAAGAAAAAGCACTTGATGTTCGAGCAGCAGTTCGCGCAAGGCGCTACCAAGATCCTCGTCGCCCACCAATCTTTCCAGCGGCACGCCGCTGACGTAAGCGCCGATGGCCGCTGTGGCTTTTTTGACTTGAAGCTGCTTTCCGACTAGAACCACGAGATGGGAACTGCTATTTGCTGGCCTATGGGAAGTTTAGCGCATGGCTGAGGCCGAGGGGGTCATTCAGTTCAACTGTTGTCTCGCGCCGCCCAGCGCCGAACTGCCCGACGACTTGGTGCAGCCGCTGCTTGCTTGGCGTTCGGTGCTGCGCCGCCTTGAGTTGATTGGGCAGGCCGGGGAGCGCTACGGCGGCTTGGGCTACGGCAACGTCAGCAGCCGGCTGCCCGGTGCGGCGGGGGGTTTTGTCATTACCGCCAGCCAGACCAGCGGCATCGCCGATGCGGGCATTGAGCAATTGGTGTGGGTCAGGCGCTGGGACTTGGGCCGCTTCCGGGTGGAGGCCGAAGGCGCGTTGCCCCCGTCTTCGGAAACGCTCACCCACGCGATGCTCTACGCGGGCGACCCGCAAGTGAACTGGGTGCTGCATGGCCATTGCCCGGACATCTGGCGAGGTGCCGAAGCGATGGGATTGGCGGCCATTGGCGCCGATGTCGGCTACGGCTCACCGCAGATGGCCGAAGCGGTGGCCACCCTGTTGCGCACCCACCGCACCCGGCCCTTAGTGTTCGTGACCCTGGGCCACGAGGACGGGGTATTCGCCTGCGGCGGCAGCGCCGAGGCGACGGGCGGCGCCTTGGCCGCGGCTTTGGCCCGAGCCTTGGCGTGTCCCAAGCCATGAGCAGCCCGTCCGCCATACTCTGGGAGGCAGGCGAACTGCGGCTGCTCGACCAACGCCAATTGCCGCATCGAGTCGAGTACTTGCGTATTGACGGCATCCCGGACGCCGTGGAGGCCATTGCCACCTTGGCGGTGCGCGGGGCGCCTGCCATCGGCATCGCGGCAGCCTACGCGCTGGCCGTGGCGGCGCGGCGTTCGGGTGATGTGGCCGAGGTCCTCAAGGACGGCGGCGATGCGTTGATCGCCGCCCGGCCCACTGCCGTCAATCTGCGTTGGGCGGTGGAGCGTTTGCGCCGATGCGGCCTCGAGGAGCCTTTGGCGGCCGCCTTGGCCGATGAAGCCGAGGCCATTCACCGGGAGGACGCCGCCGCCTGCCGGGGCATCGGAGAACAGGGACTCGGTCTCATCAAGCCGGGCAGCAACCTGCTTACCCATTGCAATGCCGGCGCATTGGCGGTTTCCGAGTTGGGCACCGCCACGGCGCCGATGTACCTAAGCCACCAAGCCGGCGTGCCCTTTCACGTCTATGTCGATGAAACCCGGCCCTTGTTCCAGGGCGCGCGCCTCACCGCTTGGGAACTCGGTGCGGCGGGCATCGACCTCACCCTCATCTGCGACAACGCCGCCGCCAGCCTGATGGCAGAGGGCAAGATCGACCTCATCATCGTCGGCACCGACCGCGTTGCCAAGAATGGCGACGTGGTCAACAAGATCGGCACGCTCAATCTGGCCGTGCTGGCCAGCCACTTTGGCGTTCCCTTCTATGTGGCTTGCCCGTCGTCCACCTTCGATCCGGACACCGAAACCGGGGCCGAGGTCAACATCGAGGAACGTGGCGAGGAGGAAGTCCGCCAAGACCACGCTGCGTCCGTGGCCGCTTTCAATCCGGCCTTCGATGTCACCCCGGCGGAATTGGTCACGGGCGTCATTACCGAACGTGGCATCGCCCGTCCGCCCTTGGGGCGTTCACTGCTTGAACTTATGGAGGAATCGAACGCATGAACAGACATTGCCGCGCCGAATCGCGGCTTGGATCGATCGCAACGGGCTTGGTGTCGGCGGCCGTCCTGGCCTTGGCCGGATGTTCGCCGCCGACCCCGCCACTGCAGGCCGACCGGCTTTGGGTCGGCGAGCACATCATCACCTTTGATGACGCCCATGCCGACGCAACCGCGGTGGCAATCGCGGGGGAGCGGATTGTCTGGGTGGGACGCCGGGAGGATTGGCGCGGCGCGGCGCGGGAAACCGTCGAGCTCGGCGAGCGGGCGTTGCTGCCTGGCTTCATCGACGCCCACGGCCACCTCTCGTTTTCGGCCCGCACGGCCAACTTGGCCAACGTGGCCTCGCCTCCGGTCGGGGCGGTGGGAGACATCGCTTCGCTGCAGGCGATTCTGCGCAGCTACATCGGCGAGCGCGGCATCGCGCCCGGGGAGTGGGTGGTGGGCATCGGCTACGACGACTCCCTGATCGAGGAGCAGCGCCATCCGGACCGCGACGACCTCGATGCGGTTTCCGATGCGCATCCCATCGCCTTGATCCATGTGTCCGGCCACTTGGCCACCGCCAACAGCCTGGCCTTGGAGCAGGCGGGCATCAGCAAGGACACGCCCGATCCGCCGGGTGGCGTCATCCGCCGCCGGGCCGACGGCGAGCCCAACGGCGTGCTGGAGGAAACGGCCACCGAAGGGGTGCGCTCCAGCGTGATGGGCGGCGGCGATCTCTCGGCGGCGGACCTCCACGCGGCGTTCGACATCTACGCCAGCCACGGCATCACCACGGTGCAGGACGGGGCGGCATCGGTGGCTGAGCTCGAGCGCTTCGCCGAGGTGGCGGATGCGAGCGGCTTGGCGCTTGACGTGGAGGTCTATGTCATCGCCATGGATCCCGACTTCCAACTGCCGCAAGGCTGGACCGTGGGCGAATCCCGAAAGCGCGTCAAGCTCAGCGGCATCAAGCTGTTCCTGGATGGCTCCCCCCAGGGCAAGACCGCCTACCTCAGCGAGCCGTACCACGTGCCGCCGGCGGGCATGGACGCTGACTACCGAGGCTATCCCGCGGTGCCGCAGGCCTTCGTGGACGCCAAAGTGGCGCGCTTTGCCACCGCGAATGTGCCCATGCTGGTGCATTGCAACGGCGATGCCGCCGCGGAGATGCTGCTCGACGCGCTGGACAAGGCGGGCGAAGGCGCGCCGTTGGGCGATCACCGCACCGTCATGATTCACGCCCAGACCGTGCGCGAGGACCAGATCGACCGCATGGCGCCCCTCGGCGTGGTGCCTTCCTACTTTTCGGCACACACCTTCTATTGGGGCGACTGGCATCGGGATTCGGTGCTCGGGCCGGAGCGGGCGCGGCGCATCAGTCCCACCCGCTCCACCTTGGCAAGGAACATGCCGTTCACGGTGCATAACGACGCCCCCGTTGTGCCCCCGGACATGATTCGCCTAGTTTGGGCGACCGCCAACCGCCTGACCCGCAGCGGACAGGTGCTCGGCGAGGCGCAGCGCCTCGATACCCTTGAGGCGCTGCGGGCGGTCACCGCCAACGCCGCCTATCAGTCGTTCGAGGAGTGTTGCAAAGGCACCCTGACGCCGGGCAAGCAGGCGGACCTAGTGGTGCTGTCGCGCGACCCCCTGTCGATGCCTGCCGCGGACCTGCTCGACCTTGACGTAGTGGAAACCGTCTCACGGGGCGCGACGGTGTTCATCGCTTCGAACTAGTTGGCTGCAGTGCTGAACTCGGCCCGCAGGCGCGGCGCAACCTCGGTGGCGAACCGCTCCAGGCTGGCGGCCATGGCCTCCGGCGCCAACCCTGGCGGGATGCCCCAAGTCACCAAGTCGGTCATCCCGTAGGTGCGGATGAAACGGCAGAGTTCGGTGACGCAGTGGTCCGCATCGCCCACCACCCAAGTTTGGGGAATGTGCTCGCCGGCGCCAAAGTCGGTGTTGGATTCGGCGAAGAAGCGGTTGTAGAGGCGCATGCGGTAGCGCTCCGCTTGGCGGACGGCGGGCCAGTCCCGCTCCGGATCGTCGGTCACTAGAACGCCTTTGATGATGCCCACCCGGTGGGCGTTGGGATTGCGTCCGGCGTCGGCTAGTTCCTGGCGCCAGACATCCAAGGTGGCGCTGCGGTCGCCTTGGGGCAGCAGATGGCAATCGAAGCGGGCGGCGCGGCGTGCGCCTGCTGCCGACATGGCGGCCACCCAAAGCGGCGGACCGCCTTCCTGCACGAAGCCGGGGGTGATTTGCACGTCCTGAAACTGGTGGCGCTTGCCTTGGTAGGAGAACCGCTCGCCGGAGAAGCAGAGCTTAAGCACCTCCAAGCCCTCGTCGGATAAGGACACACGGTGGCTGACGGGGATGCCAAAGCCGGAGAATTCGTGGGGAGCGTAGCCGATGCCGACGCCTAGTTCGACGCGGCCGTTGCTCAGGTTGTCCAGCACCGCCAGATCCTCGGCCAAGCGCAGTGGATGGTTGAAGGGCAGCAGGCAAATGTCGGAGGAGAAGCGCACCCGGCTCGTCTGCGCGGCAGCGGCGGACGCCACCGGAATCCAGGCCGGCAGGTAGCCGTCGTCGATGAAGTGGTGCTCGGTGAACCAGATCAGATCGAGGCCCAAGCCGTCCAACCAGCGAATCTGCCGCAACGCCTCTTGGTAGAGGTCGGGCATGGCAATGCCGGAATCCGGTGGATTGCGGAAGTCGTAGCAGACGCCGAAGCGCAGCCGCGGTGGTTGGGAGGGGGTCACGGGGATGTCAAAAGGCCAGCATGCCCACCAAGCCCATGAGGCCACCCAGCATGGCCACCTGAAAGGCAAACAGCCAGCCCATGCCTAGCTTCATCAGGGACTCCAAGCGGTCGATGCGCTTGTCAGTTTGCTCGAACTTCTCATCCATGCGCTGAAAGATGAGCTTGTTGTTGGCTTCCATGCTCGCATCCAGTTCCCGGCGCAGAACCTCGGGCGTGACGGCGAACTTCTCGATGGCGTTCGCCACCGTCTCGATCACCGCGTTAGCTTGATCGCGCTCAAATCCTGATGATTCAAGGCGTTCGGTCATCGCTTGGATTTCCCTTGCTGCCTGTTGCATTAGTATAGCCCTCCAGCGGCTTGGCGAGTAAAGCGCCATCACACCACTTCGTTCCAAGCCCTGCCTAGTGGAGATGTCCGCAATGCTTGTAGGAGATTGACCTTTTGTTGCGAAGAGGCTCCAGTACTCCCCGTCCTTCGTGCTCAGGGGCTTCGCCTTGAGCCGCTACCGGCCGCCAGCCGCCAAGCCCTCGCTGTACATCACTCGGGCGGGCTACGATGCCCTGCAGGCTGAGCTGGCGGAGCTTTGGAAACGCAAGCGGCCCGCGCTGGTGCAGAAGGTGGCCGAGGCGGCGGCCCTTGGGGACCGCTCGGAGAACGCGGAGTACCTCTACGGCAAGAAGCAACTGCACGAGACCGACCGCCGCATCCGCTACTTGTCTCGCCGCCTCGATGAGCTGATCGTGGTGGAGCGCTTGCCCGAAGATCAAACGCGGGTGCGTTTCGGGGCTTGGGTCACGGTCGAGAACGCTGCCGGGGAGAGGAGCCGCTACCGGCTGGTGGGGCCGGACGAGGCGGACGCGTCGGCTGGCCGCATCAGCGTCGATTCGCCCCTGGGCCGGGCGCTGCTCAACCAGCGGGCTGGAACCACCTTCACCGCCGCCGAGCAGGCATGGCGGCTGGTTGCAATCTCCTATGCGACGGAATAACCGCCCGGCTGCGTATAAGCAGGTGTCCAATCCACTTCAGGAGCCTGATATGAAAACTACTGCGTTGATCCTCAGCGGCGTCATGTTGATCGCTGCTGGCGCCGTCCACGGCGAACGCCGCGGCCCAATTTCCATTGCCGAAGCCGAGACGCGCTCCGCTGAGCGCTTCGCCGCCATTGACGCCGATGGCGATGAACGGATCAGTTCGGCCGAATTCGACGATGCTGACATGCGTCGGGCCGCCTTCATGCGCGGTGGCCATCATCGAGGGAAGCCGAGGCGAGATGGAGATGCCAGCAGGCCGGACAAGGCCGCCATGAAGGAGAAGCTGTTCGCCCGGCTCGATGCTGACGAGGACGGCTTTCTGTCCCAAGCGGAGTTTGGCAAGCCCATCGAGCGGCTGCGGGCGCTGGACGCTAATGGCGATGGGCAGGTGGATCGGGATGAGCGTCGCTCTGGCCATCGCAAGCGCGACCGGGGCTGAACCGCTGTTGTCCGCCGACAGCGACGAGGCGCTCATGGCGCGGATCGCTGCGGGCGATGAGCAGGCATTCGAGGGCCTGCTTGGCCGCCATCTCGACCGGATTCACCACTATCTCCGGCGCCTGACCGGACGCCAAGCGGACTGCGATGACTTGGCGCAGGAAACCTTCATCAGGGTGTGGCTCAAGGCCCGCTCCTTCCGGCCCGGCCGGGTGAAGGTCTCCACTTGGCTGCATCGCATCGCCCACAACGTGGCGGTGGACCATTTGCGCAAGGCGGGGCGCGCAGCCCGGATCGAGGCCACCGAGCCGCTGCGGGACGAGGCCGGTCCGGATGCGCTTCGGCAACAGGCGGAGGAGCGCCAGCGCCTGCATGGCGCGTTGGGCGCTTTGCCGGAGGGTCAACGCAGCGCCATCCTGCTGCGCCACCAGCAGGGATTGTCGAATCCCGATGTCGCCGCCGTACTGGGCATCAGCGTACGCGCGGTCGAGTCGCTGCTGAGCCGAGGCCGCCGCCGATTGATGACGCTGATGGGTGATCGTGATAGCGCAGGCAATCAGGAGGGGATGCTATGAATGAGAGAAACGAGCCTTTTGCTGGACGGCGCGCCGACCGGCTCGACGAACTGTTGGCGGAGCCCCATGCTGCTCCGCCGGCGTTGACGAGTCGCATACTCGAGGGCCTGCCGTCGCAAAGCCGCTGGCAGCGGTTCTTCGACTGGCTAGCGCCCGTGGATCGGGACGGCCGGTTGTGGCGGCCTGTGGCCGCCGCCTTGGTGCCCTTGGCGTTCGGCTTCGCTCTAGGCCTAGGCGTAGGGGTGCAGGGCGAGGATTCGCTCTACGACGACGTGCTGCTCCTCGCCTTCACGGACAGCTACTTTGAAACCAGTGCTTACGGAGGCGATGGCGATGACTAAATTCCGCTGGCTGGCGGTTCTGCTGGCTCTATCTGTCGCAGTCAACCTGGGCTTGGTGGGATTCGCTGCCGGGCGGATGCTCTCAGGCGCCTATGGCGGCCCGCTGCATGATCCGGCCTGGGGCTTGGCTCGCGCGCTCAGGACTCTGCCCGAGGAGCGCCGCGACGCGCTCCGGCCCATGTTGCGTTCGCAACTGCGCGCCCTCGGCCCGAGGTTCCGGCACTTGCGCGGTGCCCAACGGGACCTCATCGAGTCAGCGGCTGCGGAACCGTTCGACCGCGGAGCGCTTGAAGGTGCCTTGGCCCGTTTCCGCAACGAGTTGCTGGCCAGCCAAGAGCGCAGCCACAGCGCCTTTGTCGAAGTGATGGCCGCGCTCAGCGCCGACGAGCGCCAGCGGGTGCTCGAATCCATGCGCCGCCGTGGCCCCCCGCGCCATCGGTAACCCTCATTGACAAATCCACGGGCCCGCCGGGATAGTGCGCGGATGGACGCGCTCACCCTTGGCCCGATCAAGTCGCTTTCCGGCGAAATCCGCCTGCCGGGCTCGAAAAGCATATCCAACCGAACCTTGCTGCTGGCTGCCCTGGCCCGAGGCCGCACCCGAATCGTCAATCTGCTGGAGAGTGAAGACACCGAGCTGATGCGCCGCGCCCTTGACGCGCTCGGCATCCCAGTGAGCCGGGATGGGGACGCCTGGGTGGTGGAGGGCGGCGACGGACCCTTGGTCACCGATGGCCGCCGGGCCGAATTGAACCTCGGCTTGGCAGGCACCGCCATTCGCCCTTTGGCGGCGGCGCTCACCTTGGGCAATGGCGAATTCACGCTCGATGGCGCACCACGCATGCGGGAGCGGCCCATCGGCCACTTGGTGGATGCGCTGCGAGACTTGGGCGCGAGCATCGACTACACCGCCGCGAATGGCTTTCCGCCGGTGCGCATCCGCGCTGGCGGATTGGCAGGCGGCGAGGCCGAAATCGATGGCAGCGTATCGAGCCAATTCCTCACCTCGGTGCTGCTGGCCGCGCCCTTGGCGCAACGTCCAGTGACCCTTAGCGTGCGCGGCGAACTGGTCTCCAAGCCCTACATCGACATCACATTGGATCTCATGGCTCGTTTCGGGGCCGAGGTTCGCCATGCGGTGCACCAACGCTTTGAAGTGGCCAACACCGGCTACCGCTCGCCGGGCGAATGCCTCGTGGAAGGGGATGCCTCGGCAGCCACCTACTTCCTCGCCGCCGGCGCCATTGCCGGTCGCGGCGTCCGCGTTCACGGCGTCGGCGCCGCCAGCATCCAAGGCGACGCCGCCTTTGCCGACGTGCTCGAAGCCATGGGCGCTCAAGTGGAGCGCCGCACCGCGAGCATTGCGGCGCAGCCGGGCCCGCTGACGGGGATTGATGCGGACCTCAACTACATCCCCGACGCCGCCATGACCGTCGCCGTGCTGGCGCTGTTCGCCAAGGGCACCACCCGCATCGGCAACATCGCCAACTGGCGGGTGAAGGAAACCGACCGGCTCGCGGCCATGGCGCGGGAGTTGCGCAAGCTCGGCGCCAACGTCCAGGAAGGCCCAGACCATCTCACCATCGAACCGCCGCCAGCCCTCCAGCCCGCCACCATAGAAACCTACGGCGACCACCGCATGGCCATGTGCTTCTCCTTGGCCGCCCTCGGCGGCGTCCCCATCACCATCAAGGACCCGGGCTGCGTAGCCAAGACCTTCCCCGACTACTTCGAGAAGTTCACGGCGTTGATTGACAACTAAGCGGCCGAACCCTGTCCAATGGCGTTTATTCGCTGAGCCGCTTGGTGCAAACTGCCGCTCCCACTCGGAGGGGTAAGGGCATGACGGTCATTCTGGACGGCGGCATGGGGTCGGAGCTCATTCGCCGCGGCGCTGGCGACGCGCGCGGTCTCTGGTCAGCACGGGCGCTGTTGGAGGCGCCGGATTCGGTGGTGGGGGTGCATCGGGACTACATGGCGGTTGGCGCCGAGATCATCATCACCAACACCTACTCCACCATTCCGAGCTACTTGGGCAAGATCGGCATGGCGGAGCGCTGGCTGGAATTGACCGAGCTGGCCGGGGGCTTGGCCCGTTCGGCGGTTGAGGGCGCACCGGGGGAGGCCCGGGTGGCCGGCTCGCTGCCGCCGCTGAGCGAAAGCTACCGGCCGGACATGGTGCCGCCCGATGCCGAGGCGCGGGGCCTTTATCGACAGATGGTTGAAGCGCTTGACCCCTATGTGGACCTCTTCATCTGCGAGACCATGTCCTCGGCCCGGGAGGCTCGCAACGCCGCCAACATGGCCCGGCGCCATTCGGCCAAGCCGGTCTATGTGTCCTGGACTCTAACCGAAGCCGCTGGCGCTGGGCTGCGCAGCGGTGAATCCGTGGCCGAGGCGCTGGACAAGGTTGCCGATCTGGCGCCGGACGCCCTGCTGTTCAACTGCACTTCTCCCGAGGCCATTGCCGGCGGATTGGCGCAGTTGGCCGATTTGACGGACAAGCCGCGGGGTGCTTATCCAAATCGGTTCAACGTGCCGGACGGCTGGACCCTGGACGGCGACGCGCAAACCGAGCTCAGGGAGCTGTCCGTTGAGGCTTTCGTCAACCACGCCCTGCAATGGCGGGAATTGGGTGCTTCCCTCATCGGCGGCTGCTGCGGCATCGGCCCCGAGCACATCGCCGCGGTGGCCGATCGATTGCAGCTATCTTGACGCCGGCGATCAACCGCTACGCGGCGTGTCCTCAACCAATCCCTTGATCAAGGACGCGGCGAGCAGCCCAAACACCAGCAACAGCGGCACCGAGGTCACCACCACCGCCGATTGCAGGGACAGCAAGCCCCCCACGTAGATCAGCGAAATCGGCAAGCCGCCGATGGCGAAGGCCCAGAATACCCGATGCAGGCGGGCCGGGTGCTCGTGAACCGGGAGCGACCGGCTGGCGCACGAGGCCAGGGTGTAGGCGGCGCTGTCGTAGCTGGTGGCGGCGAAGATCATGCAGATCAGCACGAACAGGGGCAGCACGAGTTCGCCCAAGGGCAGGGTGGCGAGCATTTGCACCATCGCTTCGTTTGCCCGTCCGTCGTTGACCAGCGCCAGCACCTCGGTTTGGCCGTTGAATTCCTGGTAGTGGGCGGTGCTGCCGAGAACCACGAAGAACAGGGTGCAGCCCAAAGTGCCCCAGCCCAATGTCCCCAGCACCACTTGGCGAATGGTGCGGCCCCCCGATATCTTGGTGATGAACATGCCCATGAAGGGACCCAGAGCCAGCCACCACGCCCAGTAGAAGACCGTCCAGGCCTCATCGAAGCCCGACGAGTTCGACAGGTCGAGCCAAGTGCTCATGGTGATGAAGTTGGCCAGGAAGTGGCTCACTGAGATACGGCCTTGCTCGACGATGTGGCCCGTGGGCCCGAACACCAGCACCAGTGCCAGCAGCAGGAAGGCCAAGCCGACGTTGAGGTTGCTCAGCCGCTTGATGCCGGCTTCCAATCCGACGTAAACGCTGACTGCGAAGGTCGCCGTGATGGTTGCGATGACCATCAAGTCCAACCCAAAGCCGGAGGCTATGCCGGTCATGCGGGTCAGTCCCGCGCCGATCATCGCAATCGCCAGCCCCATGCCGGTGCTGACCGCGCCCAACAGGCCGACCATGAAGAGCAGGTCAACGATCCGGCCCAGCCAGCCGTCCGCGCTGCGGCCGAGAACGGCCTTGCAGGCGGCGCTGAGCCGCAGCACCGGCATCTTGCGCACGTGGTAGGCGTAGGCGATGGCGACGCCAGGCAGGCAGTACAGCGCCCAGCCGATGAAGCCCCAGTGGAAGATCGGGTAGCTGGCCGCCCAGCGCATCGCCTCGTCTGTGCCCGGGGCCACGCCGAAGGGCGGCGCGTTGTAGTAGTAGGCCCACTCCACCGTTCCCCAATAGAGCACGCTGGTGCCGATGCCGCCGCAGAACAGCATGGAGGTCCAACTGAAGTCGCCGTAGTCCGGGGCCGAGCCATCGCCGAGCACCACCTTGCCGAAGCGGCCGAAAGCCAGATAGAGCAGGAACAGCAGCACCGCGCCGGCCGTGACGATGTACACGGCGCCCAAGCCGTGGGTGACGGCCTCGAAAGCCGAGGTCAAGGCTGACTTGCCCCACTCGGGGAACAGGATCAAGGGCAGGCAGACGGCAAGTATGCCCAGCGCCCCGGCGCTGAAGATGAACCAATCAACGTTGGCGCGATACGGCGCCGGCTCCGTTTGGCTCACGAAAACAGCCCGGCATCCTGTTCGAGAGCCAGCAAGGCGCGCTTGGCCGCAAGGCCGCCCCCGAAGCCGGTAAGCGAGCCGTCGCTGCCGATCACCCGATGGCAGGGAATGATGATGGGGATGGGGTTGCGGCCATTGGCGGCGCCAACGGCCCGCACGGCGCGCGGCTTGCCGATGGCGGCGGCCACTTCCTTGTAGCTGCGCGTCTCGCCGTAGGGGATGGCTTGCAGTGCCTCAAGCACCTTTCGCTGGAAGGTGGTCCCCGCTGGGGCCAGTGGCAGTTCGAATTGCCGCCTGCGGCCCGCAAAGTAGCCGTCGAGCTGTTCCCTCACGTCGTCGAATGGCGCATCCGCCTGTGTCCAGCCGGGTTTCGGATCCGACCGCTTGCCGTCCAGCGGGAAGTGGATGGTGGTCAAGTTCCCGTCCCGCTCGGCCAGCAGCAGGGGACCGATGGGGCTTTCGTGATAGGTGTAGTGCATGGGTGGGTCTCTTTGGCTTCCTTTACGGTCTGGGGTGAATCGTCCACTATAACCGCTCAAACGCAGATTGCGTCAGGAATCGCACATTGGCCGGGATCAAGATCGACCCAAGCGCCCCCGTAAAGCTGGAGCCGGTGGCCATCGCCAAGCCTTGGGGCCGGGAGATCTGGCATTCGGCAATTGAAGCCCGAGGGGAGAGCGCGGTGCGCACTGCCGCAGGTTCCGTGCCGTTGTCGCAATACCTTGAAGCGGTCGGCATCGAGGCGCCGGTGGTCCTGTTGAAGGTGCTTGATCCCGATCCCACGCCCGTGCTCGGCGATCTTTACTTCGAGGTGCACGAGCGCAAGCGCGAGCTGTACGTGGTCACCGCCATCGACCCCACGGCTTGGCCCGATGGCTGCGGGCGCATTCGCCTCGGCATGAACCAGGCGCGGCGGCGGGCCTACGGGAACGATGCGGCCTTTCGCGCCGCCTACTTGGAGGCCGTGCGGGCCTATGAGCGGGAGCGCCGCGCCATCGATCGGGGGGAGCGTCCGCCGGGGGATGCGGAACGCGAAAAACGAGCCCTCATGGAGGCGTTCACCGCTTCGTCCCCGTTGCGGGTTGGCGACGTGGTGGCGTTGCCGCCTTGGATGCCGCACGCCCTGCAGCACGGCGTTCGGGTGGTGGAGTTCCAGACGCCGACTTATGAGCGCCGCATCATTTCCTTTGCTCAGAAGGTGGCCACCCAAGGGCATTGGGACAGCGAAGAGGCCATTGCCCGCATGAGCTTGGATCCGCCGCCGCCGTCGTCGTTCGAGGAGGTCGCCCCCGGCGTGGAGCGGATCGCCGCCTTCGACGACTTTGGCGTCTGGCGCGCGGCCCTGCGCCCGCATCGCGCCATTGCCTTGCCGCCCGATGCGCCCTACGCGCTCTGCATGGCTATCGGCGGTGCCGTCCAGGTTGGCGGTTTGCGCCTAGCCGCCGAACAGGCCTGTTTGGCGCCTCGGGCAAGCTTACGGCAGCTTGGCTTGCGGGGCGAGCATGGGGCAATCTGCCTGTTGGCGGCGCTTGGCCTGTAGCCTTGGATTGATTTGCGAAGGGTCAAGATATAGGGTTCGCCGCAACGGGAATGCGCTGCTGCCGATGGAGCGCGAGGGGATTCATGAGATTCGCCGAGGAGATACTTCTGCTGCTGTTGAAGGAGGACACGGGCTATGTTGTGCCCGTTCCGGAGTGGAAGATGTCGTGCGCCCTAGCCGGTGCGGTGTTGATGGACTTGGCGATGGAGAATCGCATTGACTCGGACTTGGAGACCCTCACCGTCATCGATGCCACGCCCACCGGCGACAATCAGCTCGACCCGACTTTGGCCGAAATTGCGGCGGACGACGAAACTCATGCGCCGCAATACTGGGTGGAGCGAATTGCCCAACGTGCGGATGCCATCACCGAATCGGCGTTGGAAGGCTTGGTTGAAATGGGCATTCTCGACTTCGATTCCGGGGGCTTCTGGTCCCTCTCCGCCAAGGTGGAGCGGTCCGGCCGCTACCCGACCGTTGACGGTCGGGCGGGGGAGGAGATCAAGGGCAGGATAATGCGCACGCTGCTCGATGACGAGATACCGGACCCCCGCGAAGTGGCCATTATCGGGCTGGTCAACAACTGCGGCGGCTTTCAGGCGCTGATGGAGCCGGAGGCGTTCGAGCTCGCCAAGGAGCGCATCGAACTCTTCAGCGGCATGGACCTGATTGGGCGGACGATTGCGGCTGCGGTGCGCAGTTCCTACCGCCCCCCGGAAAGCATGCGTTCCATTCGGCGTCGGCAGTTGCCGGTGGTGGGTTTGTCCGCCATGTTGTTCTCCAAAATTTTCCGCTCCGGCAATCTGCCCGAGTTCATGGCCGAGCAAAGCAAGGTGCATGGCCCGGTTTTCGAGCTCCGGGCGCCGGGCCGCAAGATGGTGGTGCTGGCGGGGGCGAGCGCCAACCGGTGGGTCGGCCGCAAGGGACGCCACTTTCTGCGCACCAGGGACTACCTGGAGGACTTCCAGACCCAATGGGGAACGGCCCGCTCGATTGCGAGCATGGACGGCGCGGAGCACTATCGCATGCGCAAGGCCGTTCGGGCCGGCAATGCCCGGGCCGTGGTCGAGGACCGGCTGGCCGAAGTGTTCGCCCTTGGCCGGCGCAGTTTCCGGGAGTGGGGAGTCGGCAAGGCCGTGCCCGATGGCGGGGAGATGACCTGCCAGCGATTGATCGGCGAGCAGATCGCCCGGCTCAGCGCGAGCATCGACCCTTCCGGGGGGGGGGCGGTGCTCGATGATCTCCTGCGCTACGAGTACCGCGCCTTGCTCGTTCACGTGCTTGGGATCTTGCCCAAGTTCACGTTGCGCACCCGGAAAATGAAGCGGGCACTGGCGGGCATCCTGGACCTCTATGCGCAGATTCACGCTTCCCACACGCCGGCCCAGCGGGCGGGCAAGCGGCGGGACTTGGTCGATGACCTGATGGAACTGCACCAGGGCGACCCCCAGTTCCTGCCGGAAACGGACCTCGGCTTTGCGTTCATTGCGCCGCTGATTGCGGGTCACTACCTAGGCAGCGCCATGGCCTTCGCGATCTACGAAATGCTGGTTAATCCCCATCTCAAGGATGCGATCGCGGCAGAAGCCGATGCGTTGTTCGCGAACGGCGACCCGGTTGCCGCTGATCTGGACCTCGACGCCATTGACGCGACCCACCGCTTCGCAATGGAAACCCTGCGGCTGCATCCGGTGATACCGATGCAGATGCGCACCGCCATGAACGCGTTCGAGATCGATGGCATGGAGATTCCCGCCGGCGCCAGCGTCACGGTTGCCTTCTCGGCGCCGCACTTCATGGATAAGCACTTCAAGGAGCCGCTCAAGTTCGACATTGAACGGTTTGCGCCGCCCCGGGAGGAACACCGGCAACCGGGCGCCTACGCGCCGTTTGGCATGGGCACTCACATGTGCGGCGGGTCGCGCTGGACCGAGTTGCAAATGGCGGCCAACCTGCTGCTGATCGTCCGCCACCTGGAGTTGGAGATGGTGCCGGCGAACTACAAGCTCAAGCTCAACCCGTTGCCGAAAATCAGCTTGAACAAGCGCTTTGGATTTCGCGTGACTGGCTACCGGCATCCCATCGATCCATGAGGATAGCGGCCTCCCTCACGGGATTGCTGGTGGCGGCTTGCTCCCTGGTGCCGCCGACCCCGCTCCCCGAGGCGGCGTCGGATCGATTGGAGAATGTCGCTGCAACAGGGGTGGACGGCCGGCACCAACCGCTTGAATGGTGGAAGTCCTTCGCGGACCCGGTTCTCGACCGGGTCATGGAAACGGCGCTCGACTCAAGTTATGACCTTGCCGAAGCGGTTGCCCGGGTTGATCAGGCCCGGGCGCGGGCGCGCATCGCCGCTGCGGCGCGCTTTCCGACCGCTCAAGCGTCACTTGGCGCGAGCCGATTTGATGCGCCAACCAATGCCGGCTTGGGCGCCCAGCTTGACGAACTCGGGCTCGGCTCCGAAGTGACCGAGGCCTTTGGCGTCACGCTGCCGGACCGGCTGGACCTGACCACCTACACACTGGGCGCGAACTTCGCCTACGAGGCGGACTTTTGGGGCCGCCACCGCAATGCAGCGCTGGCTGCGGGCGCGGAGCACCTGGCCTCCGAGGCGGACTTTCAGGCTGCGCAAATTGGCGTTCTGGCGGAAACGGTTGCGACCTACCTCGAAATCGTCGATCTGCGTTGCCAGCGGCGCCTGGCCACCGAAATGGCCGCGATTTTCGAAGAGCAGGCATCGTTGGCGGCGGCCGGCTACGAACGCGGCCTGACGGATGTTCGCGATGTCTATGCCGCACAGCGCAGCCTCGCCGATGCGCAGGCCGAATTGCCGCGCATGACGAGTCGCCTTGCCGACGCCGAAGGGCGTCTCTGGATCCTGCTCGGCGGGCATCGCGCGGAGCTTGAGAGCCTGCTGCCGGACGCGCTCAAACCGGCTGCGCCGTCCGTCCCGGTGCCGACGGGAATCCCTGCGGACCTGCTGACGCAGCGGCCCGACGTCAGCGCCGCGCGGCAGCGGGTGGAGGCTGCCCGCTTCGCGGTGGGCACCCACCGGGCGGCGTTGCTGCCCTCGCTGTCCCTGTCCGGTTCCATCGGTTTGCAGGCGACCGAATCCGGCGAGTGGTTCGATCCGGATCAGTGGTTCGAGAATCTGAGTGCGAACCTGCTCCTGCCGGTGTTTCAGGGCGGTCGGCTGCGCGGCAATGTGGCGCTTGCCGAAGCCCAGCTCGCCGAGGCTGGGGCGGCGTTCGGGCGCTCGGTCGTGACGGCCGTCAGCGAGGTCGAAGCCGCGTTGACCGGGTTGGAGAGCAGCGGTCGCCGCGTTACCCTGCTGAGGACGCTTTTGGAGGCGGCCGAAGCCGAGGCGGCACTGCTGGAGCAGCGCTATTTGGCCGGCGTGGTGGACTATGGGGGTTACCTGGGGGCTCGCCAGCTTCTGGTCAGCGCCGAATCGGCACTGGCCGGCGGCAAGCGCGACCTAGGCTACGCGCGCTTGGCGTTGCATCGGGCGCTCGGCGGTGCTTGGACCGCGGATACGGAGGACTAACATGGGCAGACGCTCGAGTTACTTGATTGCCGCGGCGATAGTCATTGGCGCCGTTGTCCTGGCCACCTTCCTCGTGTCGCTTGCCCCGGAGCCCGAACGCCGGGTGCCACCGTCGCAAATTCCCTACGTGGAAACGGCCAGGATCGTTGCCGGCTCCGGCTCCATTCCCGTGTACGGCGCCGGCACGGTGCGGCCAAGCGCTGAAATTGACGTTGCGCCCCAAGTCGGCGGCCGCGTCGTCTGGGTCGATCCGGGGTTTGTCAGTGGTGGGCGGGTCGCTGCGGGCCAGACGTTGTTTCGCATTGAGGAGGCCGACTACCAATATCGCGTTCGGGAGGCCGAAGCGGCTGTTGCGGACCGTAAGGTTGCCTTCCTTGAAGCCCAGGAGGATGCGGCCATCGCCCAATCGGAGTACGAGCGCTACTCCGGCCGGCCGGGCGCAGCGGCCTCGCTGGGGCCGGCAAGTCGCCTGACCCTGCGTGAACCGCAGTTGGAAGCGGCCGAGGCGGCGCTGAAGCGGGAGGAGGCACGGTTGGCCGAGGCGAAGTTGGCGTTGGCGCGAACCCGCATCAAGGCGCCCTTCGACGGCTTCGTACGCGAGGAGTCGGTCGCCTTGGGGCAATTGGCGGCGCCCGGCGAACCGGTGGGGCGCTTGTTCGCTGCGGACGCCGTCGAAGTGGTTGTTTCGCTATCCGATGCCGACGCGGCGCTGATCCCGGGGCTATGGGCGACAGCGGAAAGGGCAGTCGCGGCCCGTGTGATCGCCGACTATGGCGGCGTCGATTACATTTGGCAGGGCCACGTGGACCGGGCCGAAGCCTCGCTTGACGAAGGGACGCGAACCATCGACGTGATCGTGCGGGTGCCGGATCCCTTCACGGCTGGCGAACCGTTGGAGGCGGCTGGCGGCCTGCTGAGTCACCCGCCGCTGCTGGTCGGGAAGTTCGCGGAAGTGGCAATTGAAGGACTGGCGCCCAGTGACTACTTCCAAGTTCGGCGCGCGGCGCTGCAGCCCGGCAATGAGATCTGGGCGGTGGGCCGCGATGGCACCGTGCGAATCGTGCCGGTGCGCGTTCTGCAGCGCGGCAATGATGAGGTCTTCGTGACCGGGGCGCTGAATCGTGGTGAAGCAGCCATCATCAGTGGACTGCAGTTCGCCACCAGCGGCATGGCGGTGCGCACCGCAGGCGCTGCGGCCCAATGAGCGAGGCCGACATCTATCGGGATGAGCCGAGCGGACCGATCGCCTACATGGCGCGCAACCGTGTTGCCGCCAACCTGCTCATGTTGGGCATTCTGGCTGCCGGGCTGGTATCGCTGACCGGCCTTGAGCGGGAGGCTTGGCCGACCGTGCCGTTCAACATGATCGAAGTCACCATGGCCTACCCGGGCGCTGCGCCCGATGAGGTGGAGGAATCGATCGTTGCGAAGATCGAGGAGCAGGTCCGCGGATTGGAGGACGTGAAGTCGGTCAAGTCGGTGGCGGCGCCGGGCATGGCATCGGTCCGGGTTGAATTGAAGTTCGACACGGACATCAGCCGGGCGATGGATGAAGTCGAGTCGGCGGTGGCCCGGATTCAGTCCTTCCCCGGTGCCGCGGAGCGCCCGGAGTTCCGCGAGATGAGCAATCGCCAAAGTATGATGCGCCTGATCGTTTACGGCGGCATCTCCGAGCGCGCGCTCAAGGAACTTGCTTACCAGATTGAGGATGAGTTGGCGTCGTTGCCTAGCGTGTCCTACGTTGAGGTCAGCGGAACAAGGGACTACGAGATCTCCATCGAAGTGCCCCTCGTCCGCCTTCGGGGGCTCGGGCTCACGTTGCAGGATGTTGCGGATGCGGTGCGGCGCTCCTCGCTCGACCTATCGGCCGGAAGCATCGATACCCGCGATGCTCAAGTGCGCATCCGCACCCGGGGCCAGCGCTATGATCAGCAGGACTTCGAGGGAATCATCCTGGTTGCTCGGCCGGACGGCACAGTGTTGCGTTTGGGCGACGTTGCCGAGGTGCGCGATGGCTTCCAGAACACTGACCTGATCGTTCGCCATCAGGGAATGCCCGCCCTCTTCGTTGAAGTTTCCCGCGCCGACGGCGAGCAAGTGATGGATGTCGCCGCCGCAGTTCATGACCACATCACCAACGCAATCGTTCCGTCGCTGCCCGAAGGCGTGGGCGTCACGGTCTGGAACGACGACTCCCAGACCTATTCAGAGCGTCTTGACCTGCTGCTTAAGAACGGCCTGCTAGGGCTGGGGCTGGTGGTGATTGCGTTGGCCCTGTTCCTGGAGATACGGCTCGCGGTGTGGGTGGTGGTTGGGTTGCTGACGGCGGGCATGGGTGCCTTGGCTGTCATGCTCGCCTTCGACCTTGCGATCAATACGATCTCGCTGTTCTCCTTCGTGCTGGCCATCGGCATCATCGTCGATGACGCGATCGTGGTGGCCGAGCACATTCATCAGGAACGCATGCGGGGCACGGCCGACCTTGCCGCGGCAATCCGGGGCGCCCGCCGCATCCGGGGGCCGCTGACCTTTGCGGTTCTTACCTCGGTGGTGGCGTTCGTCCCACTGCTCTACATCCCCGGTGGCATCGGCGAAGTGTGGACCGCGCTGCCGGTCATCATCATCGGGATGCTGCTGATTTCCTTGGTCGAGTCGCTCTTCATCCTGCCGAGCCACCTGTCACGCCTGCACGGACCCGATTGGACCCCCACCCGGCCAATCGACCGGTTTTTTGCAGGCACCCAGGCCCGTGTGGGCCGGGCGCTGGATCGTTTCCTCGACGGTCCGCTGGACCGCGCCTTGCGATTCACCACGCATCAGCCCGCCGTGGTGGTGGCTGGGGTCGTTGGCCTGTTCATCTTCAGCGTCTCCTTGGTGCCGGCGGGCGTGGTGCCCACCACCTTTGCTGACGTGGTTGAGGGCGACTTCGTAACCGCCACGTTGGAGATGCCGGAAGGGACCACGGCGCAACGCACCTATCAGGTGGCTATGGAGTTGGTGCGCGACGGTGAGCGGGTGCTCAAGCGGCTCTCGCGCCAGCAGGACGACGATGCGCCGCCGCTGAAGGTCGGCGTCACCGTGACGGTTGGGCAGGAGCCTCGGGTGGAAGGGGGCGGTCTCAATCCCGCGCCCACCTTGAACCCCCGGGCCAACATCGCCACCGTCGAGTTCAAGCTTGTAAGCGCCCAGCAGCGCGACCTCTCCACCATCGCCGTCATGCAGGCCTGGCGCGACGAGGTTGGCATTCTGCCCTATGCCCGCGGTATCGCCTTCAGCGGCGAGGTCATTGATCTCGGTAGTCCGGTGGAGGCTGTGCTGTCCCACCCGGATCCCGAACGCCTCAATGAAATAGCTGATGCGGTGGTTGATGGACTGCGCAGCGTCGCGGGCATCTTCGACGTTCGCTCGGACCACGCGCCCGGCGTCAGGGAAGTGCAGCTCGAATTACGGCCCGAGGCGCGCACGCTAGGGCTCACTTTGGAGGGATTGGCACAACAGGCGCGCGCGGCCTTCTTTGGCGCGGAGGCCTTGCGGATACAACGCGGCACCGAGGAGGTGCGCGTTTATGTGCGCCTGCCGGCGGATGAGCGCAACGCCATCACCGATGTGGAGTCCTACGTCGTGCGCGCGCCGGGCGGGGCCGAGGTGCCGCTGCGGCAGGTAGCATCGTTCCGCATGGGCACCGCCCAGCCGTCCATTCGCCGCCAGGACGGTCGGCGCGTCGTCACAGTCACCGCCGATGTGGATGAGGGCGTGATTTCCGGCGGGGAGGCCAATGCCGTCCTTAGAGAAACCATCCTGGCGGAACTCAGCGCCGTCCATCCGGAGCTCACCTACACCTTTGGCGGCGAGCAGCAGCAGCAAATCGAGTCCTTGGGCGCCCTGTACCGGGGCTTTCTGCTGGCCATGCTGCTGATCTTCGCGCTGCTGGCCATTGCGCTCGGCTCCTACGGCAAGCCGTTCATCGTCATGGCCATCGTGCCGTTCGGCCTCATCGGCGTGGTCCTCGGCCATTTGGTGCTGGGGGTGGCGATTAGCGCCGCTTCATTCCTCGGTTTCTTCGGGCTGAGCGGTGTGGTGGTCAACGACTCCTTGGTGATGATCGACTTCATCGACCAGCGGTTGAAGGAGGGCGCGACGCCTCGGGAGGCGATCATAGAGGGGGCCAAGGGACGCTTCCGCCCCATCCTGCTGACTTCCGTTACCACCTTCCTCGGCTTCACCCCGCTCATCCTGGAGCGGGCCATTCAGGCCCAGTTCCTAGTGCCGTTCGCCGCCTCCCTTGGAGTTGGCATCCTCATCGCCACGGCATTGCTGATGGTTCTGGTTCCCGCGCTGATGGCGATTTACCTGCGCGTCAACTCCTCACGCATAGCAGCCGCTACGCCCGCTTCGCCCTAGGACGCCGCCTACACGCGGTTCCTGACTTCGGCCACGCGAAACTTGAGCTTTTGGTTGGGGGCGGCGGTCGGGAACGGGTTGATGCCCATTCGATAGTTCTCGGGCACCACCTCCAGCTTGACGTGGTGCGCGATCAGCAGCAGGTTCACGGCGATTTGCAGTTCCAGCCACCGGTGTCCCAGGCAGGTGTGTGTGCCGAGCCCGTAGGGCGCGTAGGCGCCGGGGGCCATGTGCTCGTCCCGCCCGGGCAGGTAGCGGTCGATGTCGAACTTCAACGGATCGGGGAAAAAGTCCGCGCTATAGTGCGTCACCGTGTGGCAGATCAGCAGCCGAGTCTGCGGCGGTATCTCGAAGCCATCGACGACGCATTGGTTCATGACCGTTCTGAACTGCCAGGGAATCACCGGGTAAAGACGCTCGGATTCGAGAAACAGCCGGTGCGTCACGTCCATGCTCTCGCGGTTGAAGGCTTCCGCCTTGGGGTCGTGGCCGTTGCCGAACAGGGCGTCCGCTTCCTTGCGAACCGCCTCGTACATCTCCGGGTGGCGCAGCATGGCATAGACGGCGAAGGCCAGCCCGCTGCCGAGATAGATGCTGGCGACCATGGATGCGACGAATGGGAAGATAACGTCCGTTTCGGGCAGGAATTGCGGATCGTTCCGATGCAGTTCGAGCACCGCGTCGGAGAGGTCGAGGGGCTTGCCTGCCCGCTGAGCCGGTGTGTGCGATGAGTGGATCGACTCCTGAAGCACGGCGATGTGCTTCTTGGCGCGCCTCATTCTTGGCGTTGACAGCATGAATTTCGGCAGGGCCCGAATGGTGTGCGTGACTAGGGCGCGATGTTCGTAGTCGATCAATGCGTCGGCGTACTCACTGCAATCCACCCCGATCAACAGGTGCGAGACTTGGTGGCTGACGTAGTTGCGCAGGGTGTCCGCCGCACTGAGGACGTCGCCTTTCTGCCACTGGCCGATGCCTTCCTTGCACAGGCTGATGAGTTCCGGCAGCCTTTGCGCCAGCGCGGCACGGGAATAGGCTCCTCGCAGCGCCTTGCGCATCTTGTGGTGTTCGGCGCCGTCCATGCCGGGCAGCGATCGAGAAGCCCCGAAGACGCCTTCAAGATCCTTGATGTAGTCCTTGGAACGCAGATAGAAGCGTCCTTGCTTGTTGACCCACTGGTTGGCTTCGGCGCCCATCAAGGCGACCACTTGCTGCCCGCCCATGCGGATCGGGACTTCGGCCACTGAGCCGTACTTGTCGTGGATTTGGCTCATCGCCTTCGGGATGTTGCCGTTAAGGAAGTCCCGCTGCCGGAGGATGTCTACGATCCGCAGCTTGGGGATGGGCTTGGTCGCCAGAACCCGCCGCGTCATGGGTTTGACGGCGCTTTCCCTTACCGCGGTGAATACGGTTCGGCCCACGATGTCCAGCTTCGTGAGTGCCTCGATCCGCTCCAGGCTGTCTTGGTAGTCCTCTTCCGACAGGATGAGCTTGAACCCGTCGCCGGAATGCATTAGCCCGATCAGGATGATGTCCCGCGGAGCCGGGATGGTGTCGTCCATCAACTCGTTGAGAATTCGGGTCCTGGCTTCCAGGCTCACCGTGCTCCTTTCGGCGCTGGGATAGCGGCGTGAACGGGAAACATCGCGGGACAGTGTCCAGAAGCCGCCCGACTCGTAGTCGAGAATGCCCTTATTGACTAGGCGTTCCAGCGTAGCGGAGACAATCTCGTCGGATCGGGCGGCAGTCCGCTCGATCCAGTACTGCATGGAGAACGTTTCCGTCGTCTCGCTGATTTCCAGCAGCGTCGGATCGAGCAGCTCGTCGCCGGTTGGCGTGGCGTCGATGAGGCGCATGGCCTCTAGGTCGGAATCGGTCCGGCCATCAAGGGCAAGATCGGCGAGCACCCCGCCGCCCATCATGCAGGCGAAGTCCCAGCCGGGGACCATTTCCAGATACCCGCTGTCCTCATTGAGCATCAGCAGGATCAGTTCTTCTGTGAGCCGCATTGTGAACAGCCCTCTGCCGGTCTGAGGCGAAGCCTCGCTAGTGTTGTCAGCGCGACCGTTCTCCGCCATTCCTTGGAACGGACACGACCCAATAATGATAGCGAAAGTGTTAGGGCGTGTTAACACTATCGCAGGGCCTCGACGATGAGGGCGAAGACGATGAAGCCGAGGAACATGACGTCGAGCTTCTCGAAGCGCGAGAAGATGCGCCGGAAGCCCTTGAGCCGCCGGAACAGGCGCTCCACCTCGTT
>JAJEIQ010000018.1 GCA_022827905.1 Pseudomonadales bacterium
ATGTCCACGCGGGAGATACGGGGCCACGTGCGCGAGCTCTACGGCATCGAGGTCTCACCGGAGCTGGTCTCCAAGGTCACCGACGCCGTTCACGACGAACTGGCGGCCTGGCAGTCGCGGCCGTTGGAGTCAGTCTATGCCATCGTCTATTTCGATGCGGTGCGGGTCAAGATCCGTGACGAGGGGCTGGTCCGGAACAAGGCGGTCCACTTGGCCATCGGCTACACCTGCGACGGCTTCAAGCAGATCCTGGGGATGTGGGTCGAGCAGACCGAGGGGGCGAAGTTCTGGCTGAGCGTCATGAACGACCTGAAGGCGCGGGGCCTCGAGGACATCCTGATCGCGGTGGTGGACGGTATGGGCGGCTTTCCGGAGGCCATTGAGGCGGCCTATCCGCACACGCTGGTCCAGACCTGCATCGTGCACCTGATACGCAACTCGATGGCCTACGGGTCCTGGAAGGAGCGCAAGCGCATCGCCGCGGCGCTCAAGGCCGTCTACCAGGCGGAGAACGCCGATGCGGCCCTGGCGGCCCTGGAGGCGTTCGAGGCGGGCGAATGGGGCCGGAAGTACCCGGCCATCGCCAAGGGCTGGCGGCGGCAGTGGGAGCAGGTCACTCCCTTCTTCGCCTTCTCGGCGCCGATCCGCAGGGCGATCCACACCACCAACGCCGTCGAGAGCCTGAACGGAACCGTGCGGCGGGCGGTGCGGAGCAAGGGCCACTTTCCGCACGACGACGCGGCCAGGAAGCTGATCTACCTGGCCTTGCGGGGCGTGGCGGCGAAGTGGAAGCGGCCGCCGCAGTTCTGGTGGCAGGTGAAGGGCGAATTTGCCATCCGCTTCGAAGAGCGGTTTACTGCGGCGCAGGGGTGAGCGTGATTTATGAAAAACTGCTCACACACAAGATTGGTGACACTCACCAGTCAATGCCTGAGGGTCTGACTTTAACCCTAACACCACCTTCCCATTTGGTGCCTCCGGCAAACCGTACGCTGGATTTGACTTTGATCCTCCCTTCAGCACAAGACCAGGGTATCTCAAACTCAGTGTCAATTGATCGTTCTCGAACTCAATGTCTGCTAGCTCGTTATCGTCAGTATTAGTTAGCTTCAAAACGCCTTTCTTGTCTATCAGAAATTTCGCGACTTTGGAGACTCCGACCAAAGTGATCTTGTCTCCCGTCTTACGCTTTATTGCGTCGCCAATGTCGGATGAGAGCACGGTAGCGGCATTCGACACCAAAACGTTGCCAATGTCGTCTATCGGCGATTTCACAACCGCGTTGAACAATCCAGACAACACTCGCCTCAGAAAAAGCCCGAAGGGATTTTCCTTGTCAGTATCCGTAATGCCCACCTGAATTCCGAACTCGCCAATGGCGATCTTCTTGAACAGACCGGTCTTAAGAAAATGCTCCTCCGAAAGCTTGTTCTTTACTCCATTCGTCCTTCCGTTCCCGATAGACAGCCCCTTCATGACCTCCACGTTGCCGTCTTCACCGGGATGAATGAGAGTGACAATCAGCGTGTTGTTCAGGCTTTTCTTCAATTCGTCTACCGCATCCGAAAGCTTGTTGTAGTCTTCGATTTCATCCTCACTTGCCTTTCCATCCTCAAATGACTTCCGCAAGACTTCAAGCTCTCCTTGTTTTCGTTCCAACGTATCCTTGCGCACTTTCGCATCTCTGCTGCCCGTCTTGTCACCGTTGAACTCCACATAGACTTCGCGCAAAAATCCTCGTATTACAGTCCTCATTAGCTCTATTCCTCCCTGTAGCGTTTCACTCGAAAGCACTGTTGACAACCAAGCTCACCGCTTGTGGCAGTCTGAATTCCGGCCCTCATGTCTCGCTCACCGCTACGCCTTCTCACTTGGCGTTACCCACGACCGCCTCGCTGGCTTGCCTGAGCTTCGTCAAGATCGCTTCGGAAGCAAACCCAGACACGAATCCCACCAATACGGCTGAGGTCACTGTGTCCGGATCGAATCCAGAGAACGCAACGATTGCGATCAATGGTGCCGCTAGGGTCTGCATGATCTGGAATACCACTTTCTCCCGCGCAACGATTGGCGAAATCGGATGCTTCTCTTTGTCTTGCTGGACCGTGTAAGCTGCCCGGCGCTGAATCTCTGGCAAGCGCCGGGTCATCCCCACCGCCCCGCCAATGATTGCTAGCACAGCCACATAAAGAGGTACGACCAGCCCTCTGCTCAATTCGGTCCTCTTGGAAGCCCCGTTTTCCACAGAGTATGAGCGACTGCCCACGTGCAATAGCCATTGGCTATCCGAGGGTCCGGTCGAGCAACGTGTAAGCTCGCTTCCATATCCGTCGCTAGCGCGCTGGCACCCGTAGATCACACCCGCCCAAGACTCCTGCGAATTCTCTGACTCAGGCGCAATCACGAAAGGCCCTAGTGCCAGCCCGATTGCCAGCCCCTGAAACACATACGCATACACGAAGATCGACCGCAACTCACGCGATAGCTTTTCCGTGGGGCTCGGCAAGTCCCGGGTAAAGCAGTGCACAAAGTGGGCGCCCAAGGCCACACCTAGGATCGCCAGCCCAACACAAACGAGCACCCACGTCCTTGAATCCCTATCCGATTCTAGTGCGCACTGTGTGCACGCATAGATGGCGACCATTCCCAGTGTGACCAGAACTACCGACCACACCATTCCGCCGCGGCGTTGCCAGATCCACTTTCTAGCTTCTGAAGCGCTGACCATCGATAACTTCTCCTACGATTACTCGCTCACTCATTGGACATCTGCGCAGTCAAGTCTCATTTGCTTCGTTCACACTATCCAGGCAGCGGTTTCGCCAAGGATTTGTTGCCCCACTGAGGTAGGAACGTGAAGCGTGACCTGCCAAGCAGTCCGGCTCGGGACCGCTGATCCGCTCAGTTTGATATCGCCTGAGTATCAACTGTGGGGCCGTGTTAGTGTGTGTCTTAGTGCCACTTTTTGTGCGTATCCTACTGACCAGTCGCTTTTCTCACACCCTCAGCAACGCCCTCTGCTATCCGCCCCTGCATGTTTTCAAGCATGCGTTCTGCGACTTCCGTTGCGGTGAGTCGAGCTTGCTCCTTGGCCGTCGTGACAGCTACTTCCGTTGCCTTGGCAGCGGCGACCTCCTGAGCTGTGTCCCTCGCCGGGGATTCTGCTGCTGCACCCGCCGTTTCCCTCGCCGTCTGCTCCGCAACCGCCTTGGCCGTCCTCTCGGCTTGCGTGACGGCAATCGCCGTGGCAGCCTCCGCTGCAACAGTCGCTGCTTCCATGCGAGCACCGCGATCGATTCGAAAGGTCATAAACACGAAGATTCCTGTCATCAGAACAGCAAAGATCGCTAAGACCAGCGCCACCATGTGCCCAAGACCATCACCGCTGGGAGAGATATTGTTCCCTTCAATCATGCCGAGAACGGTAAATCCCAAATAGAAGCAGAGTGCTAAGGTCAGAGTCCAAAGGACCCTGCAGAATGCCCGTATCATCGTTTGTTCAAGTTTCACTTGGTCAGTGTCACTGTCCAAGGTTGCTTGATCTTGGTCTCCCTCTGAACCAGTCTGTTCATTTGTCATCAGGACTTCTCCTATTCCGGCTATTGCGCCAACGTCGTTGAGTATCGGCGAAGTGACCCTCATAGCTCAGGGTGCTACCGCCATCCTAAGCAGACACCCACCGAGACAAATCGCTCCTGCCACCCGATTTGCTCCAATACAGGTGTATGCCCAATTTGATATCGTCTAAATACTAGTTGTAAGACTTTATTCGCGTGTGTCCCTGATTCCGTCTTACTTCCTAAAACTCTAGTCTTCCGGTTCGTTGTCTCCCCATTTCTCAATGGCTTCAATATAGCAATCCATATCGTGGTCCTTTGTGCAGTCAAACCCTGGCTTCCCAACGTCACTGACTACTCCTTCGACGGTATCGAGGAACCGATACCAAAACCCCACATCGCGAACTAGTTTTTGATCTTCGGAGATGTACACAAGTTGGCCGACGTGCCGGTAGCCCATCACGCGAGCGGGAACCCTAGTTACGATGTCGTTATTGTTTTGAAATCGGAAAGTCCGCTGTTGAGGACCATCGTTCCTGTAGACACGGGCGAATTCCTTATCTCCGCATCGCGGTGATCCAAACGTATATACGCCGAAGAACGGTTCATCGTCGTCGGCTAACATCGACGCGGCTATTGTGGCCATTGCACCGCCAAGACTATGACCCGCAAGCCACAAGGGCCGACGAGGTGATTCCTCCTCACGAATCTGCCGAATCGCTTGGCGCATATTCGGCCATACATCCATAAGAGCCTCGTAAAATCCTCTATGCACCTCGCCGAAAGGTCCGGGCATCGATTTCACATTGACATTGTCCAACCAATCTGCCAACTCGTCCGTCCCGCGAAATACCGCTGCAACATAGTCGTCATGCGAGATAACGCAAGCCTGAGAGCTGCTCGTATTGAATCCTACTACTTTGTCGAAACGGGCAGCCCCAATCTGGTTCAGGGCTTGCAAGATACCTTTTTCATCGGGCGAGCCGTCATCAAGTTTCATGTAGACAATCTTCGCTAGGCGAGCCATCCACAAGGCGTTCGCGGGGGTGTAGCGCGTTCGAAAAGGCTGCAATGGTCCGAATGATGTCACGGGGTTGTCTCCTTTCTGTCGTGATTCAGTTCAGTGAATCGAATTGATTCGGCTACCCACCCATTGGAAAAAGGGCGCCCGAAGGCGCCCTTTTTGTTCCTGCTTCATAGCTCAGTAGCCGCTACTGGAACGCCCCGAACTTGTACTGGACCTCAAGGCCCCACCACCGAGGGTTGGTCGGCTCGATCACGCGGCGGTAGCCCTGCGACTCGCCGTAGGTGAACTGATTGCGCACGCCGAGGTCATCGGTGATGTTGTTGACGTACCCGGATACGGTCCATTGCTCGCTGGCGCTGGTCCAGCTTACGCGGGCATCCCAGCGCAGGAAGGAAGGTGCAATCGCCAGCGGGTTGGCCGTGGTGGGCCGACCGGCAGCGGGGAACTCGTCCGTCCAGGCGAGGCTGGTGAGGTAGGTGAGCCTGCCTCGGTCGCCTAGGCTTTGAACGTACTCGGCCCAGCCGGTTCCCTTGTGCTTCGGCACCCGCGGCAGGGGCTGGCCGTCAATCAGCAGGTTGCGCTCGGCCACCGTGAAGATGCTGGCCGGAGTCGTGGCGTTGTTGCCGTCAACCACGCCACGGGTGCCCGTCAGGGGCTCGACCAGCTCCTCGTTGTACTCGGCGTCGGTGAAGCTGTAGTTCACGCCGACGGTGAGGTTGTCCGTCACCAGCCACAGGCCCTCCAGCTCCATGCCGATGGTCCGCGCCGACGGAGCGTTCTGGACGGAGGTGCTGACGCCCGTGAACGAGAAGGTGTCGAACTGCAGGTGGATGTCGTCGTACTCGTAGAGGTAGGCCGAGGCGTTGAGCTGCACGGTGCCGTCGAACATCTGGCCCTTGTAGCCCAACTCATAGGCGATCAGGTCCTCCGGGTCGTAGGTGGGGATGAAGGAGAAGTACCCCAGGTTGAAGCCGCCCGCCCGGTAGCCGGTAGTGACCGAGAAGTAGATTAGGTCATCGTCGGTGGGTGTGTAGTCGATGTTCACCCGCCACGTGATCTCGTCGAAGTCATTGCTCATCGAGCGGTAGATCGACCGTGCGAAGGGGACGCCGCGGAAGCGGACCTTGTCGAAGTTTGCGATGTTGCCGCTGGCGTCGATGCCGCCGGTGATGCCTTGGTTGTATTCGGCCAAGGAAACCGCGCCGTCGCCGTCCAAGTCGCCGCACAGGAAGGCCAGATCCGGGCCCCCCACATTATTGACGCAGTTGGCAAGCGCGCCAGGGGCTTCTTGGTAGAGGTACAGATTCTCCTCCGCCTCCTTGTCGTCCTCGGCGTAGCGGATGCCCAGAGTCAAGGCGAACAGCTCCGTCATCTGCCATTCCCCTTGGAGGTAAACGGCCCATGCTTTGGTGCGGTTCTCGGTGTCCCAAATGAAGGTGGTGCCGTCGGACACCGGGCCGTGGTCCACTCGCCCCGCCGTCGCCAAGGTGTCTCCGAGCCATGGATTGTCGGCGAAGTACACCTCATTGATGCTGGGATGGCTGAAGGAGGGAATCGGCACTGCACCGGCGAGGTTGGGCAGTAATCCCGCCCTGCCTTGGTCCCGTGCGGTGCGGTGGTTGGTGCTGGTGTCGCCGCCGTTCAGCAGCCAAGCCGGCACCACAGTCACGCCGCCGCCGGCCAAGTAGGCGGTCGGCCCCAATACGCCGTAGTCAGCGGGTTCCGTGTACCTCGACCAGCCATCGGGGGAGTAGAAGTCGAGCTGCTGGTCAATGTCGTTCTCGTAGTAGAAGTAGCCGCCCGTGAAGTTCAGGTCGTCGCCGATGTCCAAGAAGAACTGCACCTCGTGCTGGAAGTTCTCGTTCTCCTGGGCGGCGTAGAACTGCTGGTCGATCGGCAGGCCGGTGCGGTCGTCTTCCGTGGTTCGGTCGTAGAAGTAGTCGGTGTAGGCGCCGATGTACTTGACGGTCAGGTTGTCCAGCAGGTCCCAAGTGATGTTCATGTAGGCCGCTTGATGATCAAAGAACTCGTCCTGGTGGCCGTTAGTCCATGCGTCCAAGTCGCCGCTGTCGAGTTCGGGAATCTCACGGCCGTTGCCGTGATAGCTCTGATCGGCCAGTGCTTGAGCGGCTGGGTCGAAGGCTGCTTGGTAGGCGTAGTTGGGACGTGCGAAGCCGCTGATGGTGGTGCCGTCGGGCGCGATGCCGACCGGGTCCACGCCGCCGACGACTGGCTGCGCCCATCGAGTTACTCCATTGTGCGTAAAGCTGTAGTACGGATTGGCGTCGTTGATGTAGGGAACCAGTCCGGTGGGCACGATGCAGTTGGGCACCGAGCGGTCGGTGGCGCTTGCGCACATGGTGGCATCGGGGGAGTTCGGATCTGCTATTGGCCTCCAGCCTTGCGCCGGGAGGCTGACCCAACGCCTTCCGCCTGTCACCGGGTCCGGCATGCCGGCATGCTCGCTGACCAGAATGGCGCCGGCGCCTTGGGCGCCGGACATCATGCGACGGTAGCTGCGCTCGTTGCCTCGCACCAGCACCGTCAGATTGTCCATGACGTTCCACTCCAACGACAGGGTGTAGTTCTCGTCGCCATAGTCATTGATGTCAGGATTGCCGGGCTGCACGTCATTGATGAAGCCGTTTCGGGTGCGCTTGACGCCAGTTGCGCGAGCGTTCAGAACGTCCTTGATGATGGGGCCGGAGAGAACGCCATACATCTCAAAGGTGTCGTAGCTGCCGTAGATACCCCGCACTTCGCCTTCAAACTCGTCTGTGGGCTTCTTGCTGTGGAAGTTCACCGCGCCGCCAACGCCGTTGCGTCCGTACAGGGTGCCCTGCGGGCCGCGTAGGACCTCGATGCGTTCGATATCGAACAGGCCGCCCTCAGTGGAGGCGATGCCGAAATCCTCCGAGTAGGCACCGTCGAAATAGGTGGCCACGCCGGGGTCGCCGCCGAGAGCGCGGAAAAGCCGGCCGACCCCGCGAATCGAGAGGTCATAAGGCTGGATGGTGGTGGCCGGCAGGTAGTTCTGCAGGTCCTCCTGGTTGCGCAGCCCGAAGTCCTCGATGAACTCGCCGGTGAAGGCGGTGATGGAGATGGCGGTGTCCTGCACGGTGGACTCGCGCCGCTCGGCGGTGACGACAACCTCTTCGATTTGCCGTCCGGTGCGCTGGCCTTCGCCGTCCTCGTCCGTCTCTTGGGCGAGCACGGCCACAGGGACCAGCAGCAGCCCCGCGATGATGGTGGAAAAAAACGGTCTCATCATGATCCATTCCCCCTAATAGGAAAAACTGGTTACTTCCCGAACAAACCATGCAGGAACGATGCATGGCCTTATCCCTAGTGGGCGTCCACTCTATCCATGTAACAACTGTATTTCAACGTGTTTCTCGCGCTGCTTTGAGGCTTGCGCCATGGGCCTTTCCGGCGAGTTTGCTCGGCGGGGGAAGCTGCCTAGAGCAGCAGGCTGCGGGTCAAGACGCCGCGAAAGTACCGTGCAAAGCGTACGGCAGCGGATACGGCAGTTCCCCCTGCCATAATGGCCCGTCCGCCAGATGCATGGCATCAAAGACATTCAGCCCGGATGCGCCACGGCGGGTGTCGAGGAACGGTCCAAGCAGCCAGCCGTCGCCTTCGGCCTCGCGGCGGGGCACGAAGATATGCTCCTCGGGAACCTGGTGCGGCGGATACGTCCAGCCATCGCCGGCTCCCCCGTCGAGGTCTAGCCATACGACGCGGCGCAGCTTCCAGTTCGTTCCCTCATGGGGGCCGTTCAGCGCAAACAGCTTGCGGTGCCGCAAGCCGGTGCGCCTTGGGTCGATCCGGGGAAATTCCGAAGCGCCGGGCGCGGCATCCTCGATCCGCGCGGGTCCGACGGGCGGCAGCGCCACGCGCCGGTAGCGGGGATTGGCGGAAGGGAAGTGCAGGTCGCCTCGCATGGGCGCCCGAAAGTCCCGGATGACGAAATCCGGGTTGGGCGCTTGGCACAGGTCGAGCTGTATGGTGCCGTCGCGTTCCTCCCACCCGTTGCCGTGGTGGAAGTGAAAGCCAGCGGGCAGTTCATGGCGGCGCACGACTTGCAGCGTGTTCTTGTCGATGGTGAGCACCCGGGTCCCTATCTCGGGTTGCCACTGATGGGCGTCCAGGAAGCTCAGGGTGCTGGATGCCAACCGTTCGGGCGTGACCACGAACGGCGGCAGCAAAGCGACCAGGTGCTTCGCGGTGACGATGAAATCGTGGACCATGCCCAATGGGCTGACTGGAATGTGGTTGAATGCGGCCAGTCGCCCCGCCGCGTCGATTCGGTAGATCAGCAGCATCGGGCGAGGGCTCAACGGGCTGCCAAGATTCCACACCGTGCCGTCCGCTTCCCGCTTCGGATGCGCGGAGAAGGGAAGGCTGGCGAGGTCCTCGCGCCAAGCGACGAAGCTTTTGGCGGCGAGGGTGTCCGGGTCAACTTCGAGTGCCGACCCGCCCTCCCACAAGGCCATGACGCGTCCGGCGTGAACCAGCACGGAGGTGTTGGCGGCATTCATGTCATCGGGTCCGAGAATGGGCGCAGGATTGGGGGGCAGCGTGCCGAAGGCTGGCATGTTGCGCCGCCCGGCTCGGGATTCGGCGCGCCGTTTCGGGGTATCGAGGATGCGGGCGCGGTGGGTGACGCCGGTGCCATTGAAGGCAAACGCCTGGATCATGCCGTCGCCGTCGAACCAGTGGCCGTAGCGGTGGCCGAAACGCTCGTGTTCGGCGGGTCCGTTGCGCCAAAGGACGCCGGTGAGGTCCGCAGGCAGCCGTCCGCGCGACGTGCTGAGGGGTGCGGCGAACTCCATCGCCTGGGCGGTGGCGAAAGCCAGCAGCCCGGCATCCCGGGCTAGCCCGGCGTTGAAGTCCGCCTTGCGCCCGGCCTTGGCTCGGGTGGCCAGGAACAGGGGGCTGCTTGCGATGGCGCACAGGATGTTGCGGCGAGAGGGCATCGGGGCGTTCATTGCGAGGATCCCGGATACCGAATCGTCACGACGATGCGCTGCGGTCCGTCGGCGGGTCCGATCGATACGGCCGCCGCCGCAAATTTCGGCGGACCCATGCGTCCGCGTGCGTCGTTGGAGAATCCATAGCCCTCTTGCGGCATGCCGATGAAGTTGGCGTTCAGTTCGCCGTCGCCGTTGGCGTCGTGGAAGGCGGCCACGGCGTACTGCCCCGGAGACAGGTCGGGAAACAGGACGACGACCTCTCCCGTATCGGCGGGGCGGGCTTCGTTGGCAACGACGCCGGCTTCGTCCGGGAAGGCATGGCCGGGGCGGTGCTGATGGAGCGCCACCAGCGCTTGGCCATCGGTGGAATGAATGCCCTTGAGAATCACTTCAAGGTCGGCCGCCGCCCCGGCTGCGCTGAACAGCAGGGCGGTGGCTACCAAAAGGGCCTGTTGCATGGCTTGTGCGGTTGGGCGCATGAACGTCTCCTTTGCGGGTTGCGCTATGATCTGCCCAGATTGTTGGCCGTCAGTGTGCTGGCAGTCACGGCCAATTTCGCCAACGTCTGGGTTTTTTCGCGACTTTGCAGCAACGGTCATCCACGATTCGTGAAACGCGGGGCGCCCTCTCCGTGACGGGCGAGGGCGTTCTGCTTTTGGGCTTGGTGGGATTGTTCGCCTTCATGGGGCCCTTCGGCACGTTTGATGCGCTTGGCCCTTGGGAGCGCACGGGCTATTGGACGCTGACGTTGGGTGTCAACTGGCTGGTCTGCGGCAGCGTCACGCGGTTGACGCTGCGTTCCATGCCGACAGCCTCACGGCGGCGGCGCATGGTGGCGGTTGCGGGCGTGTCCCTGCTTGCGGCGGTGCCCGGAACCGCCGTGGTCTTTACTGCCGAGGCGTTGTTCCGATCCGTCCACATGGCGTCTGGCCAGCTACTCACCATTTACGCCGCCGTAGCCGTGCTGATGGTTGCGATCAGCGGCTTGGTGGTCACGGTCGGCGCCCGCCGGGCGGTGGTGGCCGAAAAAGCAGGCGGGGAAAGTGCGACGGCTGCGCGATTTCTGGACCGTCTGCCCGAGGACATTGGCCGCGACCTCGTCTGCCTGAAGATGGCCGACCACTACCTGGAGGTGTTCACGACCTCCGGTTCAACACTGCTCTTGATGCGATTCGCCGACGCCCTGTCCGAACTTGACGGAGCCGACGGATTGCGGGTCCACCGCTCCCACTGGGTCGCGCGCAAGCATGTGGTGGCTGCGGCGCGACGTAACGGTCGCACCGTGCTGCGCCTCACGGGAGGCCGCGAGGTCCCGGTCAGCCGGGGCTACTTGGCCGACGTTCGGGCGGCTGGGCTAGATCCTCGGCCCCGACGCCCATCTCCCGAGGCCAAGCGTTGATGATGGCCTTGACCAGCGTGGCCAAGGGGATGGCGAAGAACACGCCCCAGACGCCCCACAGGCCGCCGAAGGCGAGGACGGCGACGATGATGGTGATCGGGTGCAGGTCGACGGCTTCGGAGAACAGCAGCGGCACCAGCACGTTGCCATCCAGCGCCTGGATGATGCCGTAGGCGGCCATCACGTAGGCCAGCTCCCAGGACCAGCCGAACTGAATGATGCCCACCAAGGCCACCGGAATGGTGACCACCGCTGCGCCGACAAAGGGTATCAGCACCGAGACGCCCACGAGCACGCCCAGCAGAGCGGCGTAGTTCAGGCCCAGCAGGGTGAAGGTGACGAAGGTGACGAAGCCGACGATGAGGATTTCGATGAACTTGCCGCGCACGTAGTTGGCGAGTTGCTGGTTCATTTCCTCGCCGACCCGTTGGATGAGGGAGCGCTTCTTCGGCAGCGCGGAGAGCAGCCATCCGATGATCCGGCGGCGGTCCTTGAGGAAGAAGAACACCGAGATGGGCACCAGCACCAAGTAGATGAGGATGCCCACCATGGACGACAGGTTGGCCACCAGGGCTTCCAAAGCGGATGCGCCGATGCTGCCGACTTGGCTGGTGGCCGCTTCCAGCCACGCGGTGATCTGGGCTTCGGTAAGCAGTTCGGGGAAGGCTTGCGCCAGATCGCCGGCGGCTTCCCGCCAACGGCCCACGAGGCCCGGCAGGGCCTCCACCAAGGCGCGGAGCTGCTGCCAGACCAGCGGCGCGACGAACAGCGCCAGCGCCGTCAACACGCCGATGAACAGCAGGAAGGCCAACCACACCGCACCCGCCTCGGGCACCCGCCAATCGACGAGTTGCTTAACCAGCCCCTGCAGCAGAAAGGCCAGCACCAAGCCGGTGAGCACCGGGGCCAGCACGCCGCCCAAGGTGAACAGCACCAGAAATCCCACCACCAACAGGGCGACTAGGTAGATGGCCTCCTCGTTGGAGAAATAGCGGTTGACCCAGCCGCTGATGATTTCCAGAAAACGCAATTCGCTATCCTGACCTTTGAGCGCTGCGGCGAAGGTTTGCCGATTGGCGAAGCCGTTGCAAGCTCTTGCCGACGTCGATGCTCCTCGGAGCGAGGGCGTCCCGCCCTCGAAGGAATCATCGGTTCGTTGCGCGGTCCGTTTCGAGGGCGGGACGCCCTCGCTCCGGAGGATCCCCCTCGTCTTGAATCCGGGCGCCTATCCCGTCAGCGCTGCATAGACCTTGGTCAGCGCCGCAGGCAGGTCCTCCACTTCCTCCATCACCGCGTAGCGGGCATCCGGGCACATGCGCTTGAGGTAGTCGTGGCCGGAGCGGTCCACCGTCACGCAAAAGGTCTCGATGCCCTTGCTTCGGGCTTCGGCCAGCGCCTTGGCGGTGTCGTGCAGGCCGTATTCGTGGTCGCCGCGCACCGGGCCGTAGTCGCAGTCCTGGGGGAAGCCGTCGCTGATGATGAGCAGCACCTTCAGCGCGTTGCCCGATTCGTTGAGCTTGCGCACGGCGTGGCGGATGGCCGGCCCCATGCGGGTGCTGCGCTTGGGCTGCATGGCGGCGATGGCGGCCAAGGTGCGGGCGTTCAGGGTTTGGCGCAGGTCCTTGGCAACGTAAAACTCCACGCAGTCGCGCCCGTATCCGGAAAAGCCGTAGATGCCGTAGCTGTCGCCCAGGCGTTCAAGGGCTGCGGCGAGGATTGCGGCGGCCTCCTTCTGCACGTCGATGATGCGCCGCTTGGGCGGCGTCGGCGACTCGCTGACGCCGGACCAGAGGGTGCTGTCGTCTTCGTAGGGGTCGCGCAGGTTGGGGGTCGGGCGCGCCGAATGGCCGTTCGAGTCGGGCGCCGCTTCGGGCGCAGGCGGGTCCTCCTCCACCGGGTCGTCGGTGGAGGCGGAAAGGTCCACCAGCAGCGCGGCGCACACATCGCGATGCACCTTCTCCCGGCGGCTGTAGAGGCGGTTGCTGGGCGAGCGGCCCGCCCGCAAATCCTGGCGGGCGGCGACCACGGCGTTCAGGTCGATTTCATCCCCGTCCGGCAAGGCCCAGCAGCGGCGGTAGCCTTGGGGCTTGATCTGCTCCAAGGGCTGCTGGGCTTGACGGCGCCAGGCGCTGATGGCATGGCGGATGGCATCCACGTCCGCATCGTCCTCGGGGCTCAACGCCTGCTCGAATAGACGGCACCAGTTGCGGCGGTAGCCGTGGCGGTGGAAGTCCCACTCGTCGTAGCGGTAGCTGCGGGCGCCGGCGTTCTCATCGCCCAGCGCATCGCGCACCGCGGAGCGCTCCAAGCCGATGCGCCGGGCCAGTTGGTCGCGCTCGGACCGGATGCGCTTGATGTCCAGTTCCTCCTCGCGAATTTCACCGCCGCCGCCCTCGGTGCGGGTGGCTTCCAACTGCTCGCTCTCCAGCATCTCCACGGCCAACAAGTGACCGTCCGCTTGGCGCAGCTCCTCCTCCCAGTCCTCCAAGCGGGCCTCCCGCTCGGTCCACTCGGCGGCGGTGGCTGCAAGCTCCAGCGTGTCATCCAATGCCTCTCCGGGCTCGGTGCCGAGCAGGAGGAAGGCGCTCTGGGTGGCGGCTGCGGCGTCGTAGATGTCCGCGTCCGGCGCCAACAGGCCCTTGGCGAGGGGGTGCAGAACCTGGCCCATGGCATCGCTGGCGGGCTGGTCCAATTGAAAGCGCAGCAGTGACTGCGCGATCGGACTCACGGCCAACCCCGAGCGCTGCAGGAATCGGTTGCAGGCGGTCAGGTGGGGCCGAATGCCGGGATAAGCGCGGCACATGGCAGCGTCGATGCGAACGCGCTCGAAGGCCTCGAACAGCTCGGCGGCGAGGCGCGGATTGGGGAAGTGATGGTAGAACAGCCAGCGGTCGCTGGGCCGGGTCGGCGCTTGGGGTTTCGGCAGCGGATCAAGCGTTGGCAGGCGCGCATAGGCGGTGGGGAGCCTAAAGCCGATGCCGCCGAACTCCCGCCGGGCGATCTGCTGCAGCGCGAGCGCCCGGTAGATGCCCGGTTCGGCGGCATCGATGGCTTCGGGCAGATAGAGGGCCTCACGCGATTGCACGGCGTCGGTGGGGCCGGCGTTCAAGGCATCGCTGGCCTTGATGTGCAGATAGGCGCCGTTCATGCCCTCCGCGAACAGCGCCAGGGGCTGCTCGACATCGGCCAGCGCGATCACGGGTCAGCGATGGGCAGCACCGCATCCACGATGTCGGCCAAGGCGGCCTGCACCGTGCGGTCGTCGGACACGGCGGCGACCAAGGCGATGTCGGCGGCGCGGCGGGCTTCGATGCCGTTGCGAATGAGTTGCGCGGCGTAGATCAAGAGCCGAGTGCTCACCCCCTCCTCGAAGCCATGCTCGCCGAGATTGCGCACCTTCTCGCCGATCACGGCCAGGCGTTCGGCCAAGGACTCGTCCACATGCGCCTCCCGGGCGATGATCTCGGCCTCCCGTTCCCGTCCGGGGTAGTCGAAGTCGAGGCTCACGAAGCGCTGCCTGGTGCTGTGCTTGAGATCCTTGAGGATGCTCTGGTAGCCCGGGTTGTAGGAGATGACCAGCAGGAAGTCGTCGTGCGCCGAGACCAGCTCGCCGGTCTTGTCGATGGGCAGGATGCGCCGGTGGTCGGTCAGCGAGTGGATGAGCACGGTGGTGTCCTTGCGCGCCTCGACGATCTCATCGAGATAGCAGATCGCGCCGGTGCGCACGGCGCGGGTCAGCGGACCATCGCTCCACAAGGTCTCATCGCCCTTGAGCAGGTAGCGCCCCACCAAGTCAGTGGCGGTGAGGTCCTCGTGGCAGGAAATGGTGACCAGCGGCACCTCCAGGGCCTTGCGCCGCTGCCGGTAGAGCCGCCAGGCCATGTGCTCGATGAAGCGCGTCTTGCCGCATCCGGTCGGCCCCTTCAGCAACACCGGCAACCGCGCTGCGTAGGCGGCCTCGAACAGCGCCACTTCGTCGCCGATGGGCAAGTAGAACGGCTCCGCCTCAAGGGTCGCGAAGTTTATGGCGTCGATGGCCGCAGTCATAGGGCGGGTTTCCTTCGGGTACGAGCGGGCCACCATACTGAAAGCGGCGGCGGATTAACAATTCCAACTTTGCCGGAGCGAACTCCCGCTTTGCCGTAGCGAACTCTCACTGTGCCGGAGCGAGGGCATCTTGCCCTCGAATAGAACCATTGCTTATCAGTGAACGGACCAAGACAGCAGCATGAAGAGCGCCGCGCCGAGGGCCAGCCGGTAATAGACGTAAGGCATCAGGCCAATGCGCTCGATCAGGGCGATGAAAAAGCGTATGCAAAGGTAGGCGCTTAAGCCCGCGATGGCGGCGCCGAGGGCAAGGTCCGGGAGTTGGGTTTCTTGGGCTTCGGCGGGGAGGTCATTCCAAGCCATCAGGGCGGCGCCGCTGATGGCGGGTATGGCGAGCAGGAAGGCCACCCGGGCGCCAGCGGGGCGCGATAGGCCGAGCAGCAGTGCGGCGCTGATGGTGATGCCGGAGCGCGATACGCCGGGAACGATGGCTAGGGCCTGCGCCAAGCCGATCAACAGCGCGTCGCGCCAGCCGAGCAGCTCGCGTTCGCCACGCTGGCCGTTGGCCCACCACAGAGCGAAGGCAAATGTCGTGGTGGCGGTGGCGATGACCCAGCCGTCGCGCAGCTCGTTGGCCACCAGATCGCGCAAGGCGAGCCCGCACAGCGCCAACGGCAAGGTGGCGACCGCGATCTTGAGCAGCAGTTCGAGTTGCGCATCGCGGCGCCGATGGCGCAGTCCGCCCCAAGCGCTGACGGCAAAGGCGGCGCAATCGCGGCGGTAGTAGGCGAGCACGGCGGCCAAGGAGCCCAGATGAACGGCAATGTCAAACGCCAAGCCTTGATCCGGCCAGCCGGTCAGTTCCGACGCCAGGATCAGGTGGGCGGCACTCGAGATGGGCAGGAACTCGGTGATGCCCTGCAACAGCGCCAAGGTGATTGTCTGCAGGCTGTCCAAGGGCCGTGTTCATCGGCAAGGGGACCGAATTATGGCTTAGGCGGGATGCGCGACCAAGGGGCGTTGACTGGAATCAATGCTAAAGTCTCCCGATGGCTGACTTGCGCGAGATTCCGCTGTTTCCGCTTGGGGTGGTGCTCTTTGAGGGCGGGCGGCTGCCGTTGCGGATTTTCGAGCCGCGCTACCTGGACATGATCACCGAGCGGATGCGGGGAAACAGTCCCTTCGGCATCGTGCTCATTCGCAGCGGCGTCGATGCGCGGGTGAGTGATGATGCGCCGGCACCGGAGATTTTCGAGGTGGGCACCGAGGCCCGGGTGGTGGACTTCAATGCGCTGGACGGCGGAATGCTCGGCATCGTCGTCGAAGGGGGCTGCAAGTTCCGCATCCACAAGACTTGGGAGCAGGATGACCACCTGCTCTGCGGCTTGGTTGAGACCCTGCCTTCGGAGCCGCAAGGGACGCTCGGCGAGGCCGACCAGCCGCTGATCGACATCCTCAAGGCGCTGCTCAAGCACCCGATGGTGGACAAGCTCGGGCTGGAGGTCGATTTCGAGGATGCCGGAGCGGTCAGCCGGCAGCTTGCGGAGCTGCTGCCGGTGGAGCCGGAAATCAAGCAGTCGCTGCTGCAGTTGGGTTCGCCCAAGGAACGGCTCAACGAACTGCGCCGATTGGTCACCAGGTTGCGCGGCTAAACGCTGACCGATGATCGCTTTTCTGGGCGGCACCTTCGACCCGGTCCACAACGGCCACCTGCATGCCGCCCGGGTGGCGGCCGAAGCCCTCTCCTGCCCGGTGCGCCTGGTGCTGTCGGCCCATCCACCGCACCGTCCCCGGCCTGAGGCAAGCGCCGAACGCCGGTGGGCGCTGCTTGAACTGGCCTGCGCCGCCGAAGCCGGCTTGGAAGCGGATGACGTTGAACTGCGGCGCGGGGGACCGAGCTACACCGTCGATACGCTCGAGGCGCTGCGGCTTCGCCACGGTGATGAATCCTTGAGCTGGATCATTGGCACTGACGCCTTCAACGAGATTCGCACTTGGCGGCGGTGGCGCAAGGTGCTGGACCTTGGCCATCTGCTGGTGCTGCACCGACCCGGCGCGGCGCTTAAGGGCGCGGCGCTCAGCTTCTATCGTGAACATCGCAGCGATGACCTTGGGCGGCAACCGGCAGGCGGCATCCGCCTGCTGGACCAGCCCATGCTGCCGGTTTCAGCCTCGGCGATTCGCGCTCTGATCGCCGAAGGGAACGATGTGGGGCATTTGCTCCCGCAAGGGGTGAGCACCTATATTAGGCGGCATGGGTTGTATGCGCGAAGCGATTAGCCTGCCGGCATCGGCGCTTCGTGAGCGGCTCGCCAACTGCGCCGGCGCCTTGCGGAGGATTGAGTGACGGCGCAGGGCCTGCGCGATGCCGTCGTCGGGGCGCTGGACGATCTCAAGGGCCGCGAGATCGTGGCGCTCGACGTGACCCGCCTGACCGATTTGACCGACTTCATGGTGATCGCCACCGGCGGCTCCAACCGCCATGTGAAAGCACTCGTGGACCAGGTGGTCGAAGCCGCCAAGACCAGCGGCGCATCGTTCTTGGGAATAGAGGGGCGGGAAAGCCACGAGTGGGTGCTGGTCGATCTTGGCGATGTGGTGGTGCACGTGATGCAGGCGGCGGCCCGGGAGTTCTACGACATGGAACGCCTGTGGCAGCCTCTGCCCATCGACTCCAACACCACCCTGTGAGGCGCATCGATGGCGTCGGGCATGTTGATCAAGGACGGCTCCTCGGAACTGCGGATGTTCATGGGCCGGGCTCGGCTGCTCTTTGCCGGGGCGCTGGTGCTGACGCTCGTTCTGGTGGTCAGGATGCTCCATCTGCAGGTGCTGCAGCACGAGCACTACCAGACCCGTTCCGAGGAAAACCGCATGCAGATGGTGCCCGTGCCGCCGGTCAGGGGCCTCATCTTCGACCGCCGGGGCAACCTGCTGGCGGAAAACCGCCCCATCTTCAATTTGGCGCTGATTCGCGAACGCATCGAAGACCTCGACGGCCTCATTGAAGCGCTGGCCGCCGTCACCCCGATCAGTGAAGAGGAGATCAAGGACTTTCAAGACCGCCTGAAACGCACGCGGCGCCCGTTCGAACCGGTGGTCCTCAAATTCGCCCTGACCGATGAGGAAGTCGCGGCCTTGGCGGTCAATCGGCACCGATTCCTGGGCGCGGAGATCAATGTCGAGATCGTGCGCCACTACCCCTACGGCGCACTCGCCGCGCACGCCATTGGTTCAGTCCGCCGCATCACCAAGGAGGACCTGGACGCCGTGGACCGCGCCCGCTACAGCGGTACCAACTTCATCGGCAAGCGCGGCATTGAGCGCTTCTATGAACACTCGTTGCATGGCGAGGTCGGCACTCAGTGGGTGGAGACCGACGCCTTTGGACGGGTGCGCCGCACCTTGGACGTCAACCCCACCGTCGTTGGCCGGAATCTGCGGTTGCACTTGGACATCGACCTGCAGGCGGTCGCCGATGAGGCCTTGGGCGACCGGCGCGGCGCGGTGGTTGCCATCGACCCGAACTCGGGCGGCGTGCTCGCCTTGGTCAGCAAGCCGAGCTACGACCCGAACGTCTTTGTCACCGGCATCGACGCCAAGCACTACCGCGCCCTGTTGGGTTCCCGGGACAAGCCCCTCGTGAACCGCGCCATCAACGGCCAGTACGCCCCCGGCTCCACCATCAAGCCGATACTCGGCTTGGCGGGCTTGACCCATGGGGTGGTGGATTGGGAGGAGGAGATCGTCGATCGCGGTTGGTTCCGCCTGCCGGGGCAAAGCCGCCTCTACCGGGATTGGAACTGGACCCCCACCAACCCTGGCGGCCAGGGCATCGTCAATCTCAACCGCGCCATCTACCGTTCATCGAACATCTTCTTCTACACCTTGGGCCACCGCCTGGAGGCCAATCAACTCGCTGGCTTCATCCGCCAATTCGGTTACGGCGAAGTGACCTCGGTGGACATCGATGGCGCTGCCGCCGGGCTGGTGCCGGATCCGGCATGGAAACGGGGCGCCAAGGGCGAGCCTTGGTATCCGGGTGACAACGTCAACATTGGCATCGGCCAAGGTGACCTGCTGGTCACCCCGTTGCAGGCTGCGGCAGCCGCTTCCACCCTCGCCAATCGGGGCAAGCGGGTGCGGCCGCGGCTGCTGCTTGCCAGCGACCAGCCCTTGCTGGACGACGACTTGGCGCCGTTGCCGGCGGTGGCCGGGCCCTCGGCCGACGATTGGGAGTTGATGGTGGACGCGATGGAGGACGTCGTGCACCGCGGCGACATGGGCTACCAGCAAAACGGCACGGCTTGGTATCACATTGGACAGGACATCGGCTACCGGATGGCGGGCAAGTCCGGCACCGCCCAAGTGGTGGAGATCAAGCAGGGCCAAGAATACGATGAGGAAGAGCTCGATGAGTACAACAAGAAGCACGCTTGGTTCATCGCCTTCGCCCCGGCAGACGCCCCTGCCATAGCGGTCAGCGTGCTGGTGGAAAACGGTGGCGGCGGCAGCTCGGTGGCCGCGCCGGTGGTCCGCCAGGTGCTCGACGCCTATCTGTCCGAAGCGCCTCCCGCCCCTGCCGAACCGGATGAGCAATTGGTCAGCCGATGAGCGAGCCGCAGTTTGTCCGCAGCCTGCCGCAGCATAGCGGCCTGGTAGTCCCGGCCGGGCTGCGCCGGCTGCATCTTGACCCCATCCTCTGGGTGTTGCTGATTACGGTCATCCTCTACGGCCTCATCATGCTGTACAGCGCCGTTGAGCGGGACATGGACATCGTCGGCGGGCAAATCGCGCGGCTGTGCTTGGCGCTGGTGTTGATGGCGATGGCCGCGCAAGTGCATCCGGCTCGGTATCTGCGCTGGGCGCCGGGCCTCTATGCGGTGGGCGTGACGCTGCTGATTGCCGTGCTGGTGGTGGGCGTCACGGTGAAGGGCTCCCAGCGTTGGCTTGAACTGCCCGGCGTCGCCCGCTTCCAGCCGTCGGAGTTGATGAAGATTGCCCTGCCGCTGATGATCGCGTGGTACTTCCATGACCGGCCGTTGCCGCCGACCTTCAAGGATCTGTTGATAGTGGCCGCCCTCATCGGGCTGCCGGTGGTGTTGATCGTCCTGGAGCCGGATCTCGGCACCGGCATCCTGGCGTTGGCGGGCGGGTTGACCGTGGTCTTCTTGGCGGGCCTCTCCTGGCGCTGGATGCTCTATGGCTCGCTGGCCGTGGTGGCGATGGCGCCGGCGCTCTGGTTCGCCCTGCAGCCCTACCAGCAGCAGCGCATTCTGACTTTGTTCGACCCGGAAAAAGACCCGCTGGGCGCTGGCTGGAACATCATCCAGTCCACCACTGCCTTGGGCTCCGGCGGGCTATTGGGCAAGGGGCTGCACGACGGCACCCAGAGCCAGTTGAAATTCCTGCCGGAAAGCCATACGGACTTCATCGTGGCGGTGATAGGGGAGGAATTGGGCTTTGCCGGGGTGGTCGCGTTGCTGATACTGTATGTGTTGATCGTGGCCCGTGGACTGATTATCGCCGCTCAGTCGAAGGACACCTTTGGCCGACTGGCGGCGAGTTCCCTAACGATGGTGTTTTTCGTTTACCTGTTCGCCAACATCGCCATGGTGGCGGGCTTGTTGCCGGTGGTTGGCCTGCCCCTGCCGCTGGTGAGCTACGGCGGCACTTCGGCCATCACCCTGTTGTTGGGCTTTGGCATCATCATGTCCATTCACAGCCACCGGTCATGATGGGCCGGGAGCGAACCGCTTCCCGGCATCCGCCCCTGCTGACGGGGGCATTGGCTTGAGGGAAATCATGCGAGTAGCCATCGTGCTCGGCGCTGCCGCCCTGCTGCTGTACGGGCCAGCCGGCGCCGACTACAGCCAGCGGGACGACGTGCGCACCTACATGGACGGACTGGTGTCCGAGCATGGGTTTGACCGGGCGGAGCTTACGGCCACCTTCCGGGACGCCCGCCACCAACCGCGCATCGTTGAAGCGATTTCGAGGCCCGCGGAACGGGCGCTTAAGTGGTACGAGTACCGGCGCATTTTCATCCAGGACAGCCGCATCGATCAGGGCGTTGCCTTCTGGACCGAAAACGAGGCGTCGCTGGACTCCGCGGAGGAGAGCTTCGCGGTGGCGCCGGAGTACGTCGTGGCCATCATCGGCGTCGAAACCCGCTTTGGCCGCATCATGGGCTCCCATCGGGTGCTCGACGCCCTCTCGACCTTGGCGTTCGATTACCCGCCCCGGGCCGACTTCTTCCGCAACGAGTTGACCGAGTTCCTGCTCTTGGCGCGCGAGGAGGGCCGCTCGGTGGGCGCGATGAAGGGCTCCTACGCCGGCGCCATGGGCTACGGCCAGTTCATCCCCTCGAGCTACCGCAACTATGCGGTGGACTTCGATAACGACGGCCTGCGCGATATCTGGGCCAACACCGCCGACGCCATCGGCAGCGTCGCCAACTATTTCGCTGAACACGGTTGGCGGCCGGCGCAAGACGTGGCCCTCCGGGTGGATGTCGCCGATACGGAGCAGGCGGATGCCGCGGTCCTGCGTGGCCTGGACTTGAACAAGACGGTTGGCGAACTGCGTGCGTTGGGCGTTGAAGCGCCCGGCTTGAAAGCGGCTGAAGCGGCGGCGCTGCTGCGCATGGAGTTGGAGGACGGCGCCGAATACTGGATGGCGCTGCACAACTTTCATGTCATCACCCGCTACAACCGCAGCCAGATGTACGCCTTGGCGGTCCATCAGCTCAGCCAAGCCATCAAGGCGCGCCGCCAGGCTCGGCTAGCCGCCGCGACGGAGCCCGCGCTGGATGCCGTCGCCGCCGCGCCCCGGAATCCGGCATCCCCAAGGGCGAGATGAGCGCCGAAGCCTTTTGCCGCTGGCGCCGGGCATTGGCGCTGTGCGCGGCAGGCCTCATCGGCGGATGCGCGGTCTTCGGGCCGGATGCCGTCCCGCCGCCGGCGGAAGTCGAGGACGGTCCGCCGGCACCATCGGAGATACCCTTTGACTTGGGCGGCCTGCCGGACCCGGTTCCCAGTGTCGAGCCGCCCAGCCGCTACGGCAATCCACCGTCCTATGACGTCGAGGGCACCACCTACTATCCGGTGAAGTCGGCGGTAGGTTACCGGGCGGAGGGGATTGCTTCCTGGTATGGCACAAAGTTCCATGGCCGGCGCACCTCCAGCGGCGAGACCTACGACATGTTCAAGCTCACCGCCGCCCATCGCACCCTGCCGATTCCGACCTACGTGCGGGTGACGAATCTCGAAAACAGCCGCCAGACCTTGGTTCGGGTCAACGACCGCGGCCCGTTTCACGATGACCGCATGCTCGACCTATCCTATGCCGCGGCAGTGAAGCTCGGATTTTCCCGCCAAGGCACGGCGCGGGTGCGGGTGGAGGCGCTTGACGGGGGCGAGACGCTCTTCCTCCAGGCGGGCGCCTTTCGCGCCAAGGCTCTCGCGGAGCGATTGCAGCGCAATCTGGCGAACTTGACCGGTGAGCAGGCGGAGGTCGTGCAACAGTCCAATGACTCGCTGTATCGGGTGCTCATCGGCCCGCTTGTGGGTGAGCAGCGCGCCAAGCAACTGCAGTCGCTGATCGTCGCCGCCAACCACGCCCTGCCCCTCATAGTGCGCATCGGCAGCGACTGAAATGGCGTGGCCCAACCATGGCTGCATCGCAACCGGGTTACACTAGACCGCCTGTCGAATCCGCTTAAGAATGCCGATGCACTTCCCTGAATGGCTCTCCCGCAGGAAACAGGCTTGTTCCCTGCCCACCGTCTTTGCCGCGTTGCTGATCTTTGCGACAGCCGCGCATGGCGCCTCCATCGTGCCCGCGCCGCCAAACCTCTCCTCGGCCTCCTACCTGCTCATCGACGCGGACACCGGCAAGGTGATTGCCGAGCGCAACAGCCGGGATCCCGTGCCGCCGGCGAGCCTCACCAAGGTGATGACCGGCTACGTAGCAGCGGGGGAGATTGAAGGCGGGCGCATCGGCCTGACCGATCAGGTGCCGGTCAGCGTCAATGCCTGGCGTACGCCGGGTTCGCGCATGTTCATTCAGGAAGGCACCGAGGTCAGTGTCGAAGATCTGTTGCGGGGCATCATCATCCAGTCGGGCAACGACGCCAGCGTGGCCTTGGCCGAGCACATCGCCGGCAGCGAAGCAGCCTTTGCGGACATGATGAACCGGCAAGCGGCGGAACTGGGCATGGTGAAATCAAACTTCCGCAACGCCACCGGGCTGCCCGCGGAGGACCACTACACCTCGGCTTGGGACTTGGCCCTGCTGACTCGGTCCTACATTCGGAAGTTCCCGGAGAACTACGCGATCAACTCGGAAAGATCTTTCACGTACAACGAGATAGAACAGCCCAACCGCAATCGCCTGCTGTGGCGCGACCAGAGCGTCGATGGCGTCAAGACCGGCTACACCAAGGCGGCCGGGTACTGCCTGCTCGCCTCGGCGCTGCGCGACGGAATGCGGCTCATCTCCGTCGTCATGGGGGCGGACAATGACGCCCACCGGGTGCAGGAAAGCCAAATGCTGCTCTCCTACGGCTTTCGCTTTTTCGAGACCAAGCGCCTGTACGAGGCCGATGCGCCGCTGGAGTCCGCCGAGGTCTGGTACGGCCAGGCGGATGCCGTGGAACTCGGCACCGCCGCGCCGGTAACCATCACCTTTCCCCGCGGCCACTACGAGCAAGTGACCGTGGAGATGACGCTGCCCGAAGTGATCGAGGCGCCGATTCAAGCGGGCGACGAGTTGGGCGAACTCCGTGTTTCGGTGAACGAGGAAACGCTTCACAGCAGCCCGTTGATCGCCCTGTCGAACGTTGCCGAGGCCGGGGTCCTCGCTCAGCTGGGCGACTTTCTCACGCTGTTGTTCCGCCGGATGTTTGGGTGAGCGCTTCCTTGGACCAGCTTGCTTCAGGACGAGGGCGGGACGCCCTCGCTCCGGGGGAACAGCTTCGAACGAAGGTCGGAGCGAGGGCATCTTGCCCTCGCACAGTTGGGGCTTCCCGGATTGAGGTCGTCGTCCGGGACTTGGGCAGCACCCGCTACGGCGACACGCTGGCCGCCATGCAAGCCTTCACCGCCGAACGCAACAGCGATACCGGGGATGAAATCTGGTTCACCGAGCATGAGCCGGTGTTCACCCAAGGCCAAGCCGGAAGGGCGGAGCACCTGCTGGCCCCGGGCGGCATCGAAGTGGTGCAGTCCGACCGGGGCGGGCAGGTCACCTACCACGGCCCAGGGCAGGTCGTCGGCTACCTGCTGTTTGACATCCGCCGCATGGGTCTTTCCGTGCGCGGCTTGGTGTCCGGCATCGAAAACGCCATCATCAACGTGCTCGAGGAATTCGGCATCGCCGCCAGCGCCCGCTGCGACGCCCCTGGCGTCTATGTGGAAGGCACGAAGATCGCGGCGTTGGGCTTGCGGGTGCGGCGCGGCTGCGCGTACCACGGCTTCGCCTTCAACATCGACATGGACCTTTCGCCCTTTGCCCGCATCAATCCCTGCGGCATGGCGGGCTTGGCCGTCACCCAGCTCAAGGACCTGTGCGGGGAAGCGGACCTCGCTGAGGTCCAGTCACGTTTGCTGCGCCAATTGGAGCAGGTCTATCCCATCGTCACCCGGCGCAGGTCGGGCATTCCGGACGCCTTGCCAGCTTGAAGGCCCGCCACTCGGCGCGCTTGGCGTCGTAGTAGAGCACCCGTCCGGTCAGCGGCTCGCCAACGCCGGTGATCAGCTTGACCGCCTCCATCGCCTGCATGGCCCCCACCACCCCGACCAGCGGCGCGATGACGCCGTTCTCGGCGCAGTTCAACGCCTCCCCGTCACCGTCCGCGTACAGGCATCGATAGCAGGGGGAAGCCGCATCGCCGGGGTCGAAGACCGCCACCTGTCCTTCCCAGCGAATGGCCGCCCCGGACACCAAGGGCGTGCCGCTGCGCCAGCAGGCGTCGTTGAGCGCGAAGCGGGTGGTGAAATTGTCCGTGGCATCGATCACTAGATCGACCCGGTTCAGCAAGGGCGCGAGATCCGAATCGCCGATGCGCTCCGCCAAGGCCTCGACCTCGACGCTTGGGTTGATCGCCGCAACGGAAGCCTTGGCGGACGACGCCTTGGCCTGGCCCAGCGCCGCATTGGCATGGACGATCTGGCGCTGCAAATTGGACAGTTCCACCACATCATCGTCGGCCAGAACCAGCTTGCCGACCCCGGCCGCTGCCAAGTAGAGCGCCACCGGTGAGCCCAGCCCACCCAGCCCGACCACCAGCGCCCTGGCGTTACGGAGCCGCTCCTGCCCCGCCACGTCCACCTCGGGGAGCATGATCTGACGGCTGTAGCGCAGCAGTTCGTCATCGTCCATCCCTTAAGAATAGCCGAGACTTGGCTTGGTGGGGATTACGCCAGCAGCCGATCTCTAGCTGCGCACCGGCAGTTCCGTCTTCTTGATGACCGTGCGCAGGGCGAAGCTTGAATGCACCCGGTCCACGCCGGGCAGGCGGGTGAGAAAGCGGCTGTGGATGCGCTCGTAGTCCCGGGCGTCGCTGACCACCACCCGTAGCAGGTAGTCCGCCTCCCCCGACATCATGTAGCACTCCATCACTTCGGGCAGCTTTTTCACCTCCGTCTCGAAAGCTGCCAGATCGGCCTGCTGCTGGCTTTCCAAGGTGATGTTGACGAACACGTTGTCGGGGTAACCCGCCATCGACTGATCGACGAGGGCGACGTAGCCGCGCAGCATGCCGCTTTCCTCCAGCCGGCGCACCCGGCGCAGGCAGGCGGATTCGGACAGGCTGATCCGTTCCGCCAACGCGCTGTTGGTGAGCTTGCCGTCGATTTGCAGTTCGTGAAGGATTCGCCGGTCCAACCGATCCAGTGTCTCATAATCTTGCATGTTTTCGATTTAATTGGAATTTAATTGCGAGTTATCGGTGAATTAGCGCAAAAAAGCAATACTTTGCCGTCGTTGCGGGCGTATCTTGGCCTGCGAACCATTGCACCGGACACGGAGCATCGAGCACATGCGCATCGGCGTACCCAAGGAAACCAAGGTCCATGAACACCGGGTCGGCCTGACGCCGGATTCAATCGCGGAGCTGACCGCGCTCGGCGCCAGCGCCGTGGTGCAAGCCAACGCCGGTGCGGGCATCGGCTTTGCCGATGAGGACTACTGCCGGGCTGGCGCGGCCATCGGCACGGCGGAGGATGCCTTCAGCGCCGACCTCGTGGTCAAGGTCAAGGAGCCCTTGGCCGACGAGTGCCGGCGGCTCAAGCCGGGGCAGGTGCTGTTCACCTATTTGCATTTGGCGGCTGATGAGCCCCAGGCGCGGGCGCTGATGCGCTCCGGGGCCACGGCAATTGCCTATGAAACCGTCACCGATGCCCAACGCCGCCTGCCGTTGCTGCGGCCCATGAGCGAAGTGGCGGGCCGCATGTCGGTGCAGGTGGGCGCCTACGCGCTGCAAAAGGCAGCGGGCGGACGCGGCACCCTGCTCGGCGGCGTGCCGGGGGTGGCGCCGGGCAAGGTCGTCATCCTCGGTGGCGGCGTGGCGGGCGCGGAAGCGGCCGCCATGGCCGTTGGCCTGCAGGCCGAGGTCAGCATTCTGGACAAATCGATCGACCGGCTGCGTGAGCTTGGCCAGCAGTTCGGGGGCCGCGTCCGCCTGCTGATGGCTTCCCGGCAGAATGTCGTGGACGAGGTGCGGGCCGCGGACTTGGTGGTTGGCGCGGTTTTGGTGCCCGGGGCGGCCGCGCCCAAGCTGGTCACGCGATCCATGGTGCGGCAGATGAAGAACGGGGCGGCCATGGTGGACATCTCCATCGACCAAGGCGGCTGTTTCGAGACCAGCCGACCCACCACCCACGACGCCCCCACCTACGTTGAACACGGGGTGGTGCACTACTGCGTCACCAACATGCCCGGCGCCGTGGCTAGAACCTCGACCCTGGCGCTCAACAACGTCACCCTGCCCTACGTCAAGGCGTTGGTGGAGAAGGGCTGGCGCGACGCCTTCAAGTGCGACGCCGGGTTCGCTGCGGGGCTCAACGTGCACAAGGGCACCATCCGCCACCCACGGGTCGCCGAGGCGCTTGGGTTGCGTCCAGCGGCTTGCGCGGCATAGGCTTGCGCTTTGCCCGAAGGCTGGCGGCCTTCGGTTTTTGCTGGGGCTTGGTGCCCCGCCCACTAGACGGTGAACGAAATCATGGCCGATCCCCTGCACAACGAATTTCCGCCCGACTCCCTTGAGGCGCGCGATCTTGAGCACTTGCTGCACCCCACCACCAACCTGAAGCTGCTGCATGAACAAGGTCCAAAGGTCCACGCCCGTGCCGAGGGCGTCTACCTTTGGGACAATCAGGGCAAGCAGTACCTCGAAGGCCTGGCCGGGCTTTGGTGCACCGCCTTGGGCTACGGCGAGGCGGAGTTGGCCAAGACCGCCGAGGCCCAGTTGCGCACGCTCAGCTATTCGCAACTGTTCGGCGGCAAGACCCATGAGCCGAGCATTCTGCTGGCTGAGAAGCTCAAAGGCATGATGCCCTTCGACGCGGGCCGGGTGTTCTACGGCCTGTCCGGCAGCGACGCCAACGACACCCAAATCAAGCTGATGTGGTACTACCACAACGCCATCGGCAAGCCGGAAAAGAAGAAGATCATCTCCCGCATCGGCGGCTACCACGGCGTCACCATCGGCTCCGGATCGCTCACCGGCTTGCCGCCGTTTCACAAGCACTTCGACCTGCCCATCAAGGAGGTGCTGCACACCGACCGGCCCCACTACTACCGGGATGGCCAGGTGGGGGAAACCGAGGCCCAGTTTTGCGACCGCATCGTCGCCAACCTGGAGGACCTGATTCTGCGCGAAGGCCCGGAGACCATCGCCGCCTTCATCGCCGAGCCAATCCTGGGTGCCGGCGGGGTCATGGTGCCGCCTGCTGGCTACTACGAGAAGGTGCAGGCAGTGCTCGACCGGCATGGCATTTTCTTCATCGACGATGAAGTCATCTGCGGCTTCGGGCGCACCGGCAAGCCGTTCGGCGCCGAAACCATGGGCATCAAGCCCACCACCATGAGCGTCGCCAAGGCGGTCAGTTCCGCCTACCTGCCGCTATCGGCGGTGCTGATCCCGGAATTCATGTACGAACCCTTCATCGAGGCGAGCGGACGGGCCGGCATCTTCGGCCACGGCTTCACCTACTCCGGGCATCCGGTCTGCGCGGCGGTGGCGCTGCGCAACCTGGAGCTGATGGAAGAGCGCGACATCTTTGGCCATGCCGCCAAGGTGGGCGTGGCGTTCCAGGAGCGCCTAGCGGCCTTGGAGGAGCACCCCCTGGTCGGCAACACCCGGGGCCGCGGCCTGCTCGGCGCGGCGGAGCTGATGGCCAACAAGGACACCCGCACCCCCTACCCGCCATCGGCCGGCGTCGGCGTCCACTGCAACGCCCGCTGCGAGGCCCACGGCCTGATCCTGCGCAACCTCGGCGACGTCATGGCGATGTGCCCGCCGTTGATCATCACCGACGCGCAGGTGGATGAGCTGTTCACCAAGCTCGGCAAGGCGCTCGACCAGACTTGGCAATGGGTGACTTCGCAGGGGTTGGCGGCTTAGTCGGAAAAACCAACCAAGGGCCGCAGCCTTGACCAATTCCTTTCAAAAAACCCTGGACCAGCTACGGTCCATCGCCAGCTCGGAAGCCGAGAAGGGGCGGCTGTTCGAGCGGCTGATGCAGACCTATTTTTCGCAGGATCCAATCTATCAGGAGCGCTTCAATCGCGTCCTGACGTGGGCCGAGTGGGCGGCTACACGCAGGGAATTTGATGGGTCGGACATCGGCATCGATTTGGTGGCCGAAGAACGGGCGGGCGGATACTGCGCCATTCAATGCAAGTGCTATGCGCCGGGCACCCATCTTGCCAAATCGCACATCGATTCCTTTGTGTCCGCATCGGCGCGAAAGCCATTCAGTGCCCGCTTGCTAGTCGATACGGGTGCGGGTTGGGGCGCCAACGCCCGCAAGATCATTTTGGGGCTTCAGCCCGAGTGCAAGATTCTGCGTTTCGATGATCTGGCCAGCGCCCAATGCGACTGGCCGGACTTGGTCCGTGAAGATCCCGAAGCCCTCCGATTCCGCCCTGGCGATTTCCAGCTGCGCCCACATCAGCAACTGGCCTTTGATCAAGTGACGCAGGGTTTTGCGCAGCACGACCGGGGCAAACTCATCATGGCCTGCGGCACGGGCAAAACCTTCACTGCCCTGCGCATCGCCGAACACATGGCGGGCGTCGGCGGACGGGTGCTCTACTTGGTGCCTTCGATCTCGCTTCTGCAGCAATCCATGCGGGAGTGGGCGGGACAACGGCAATGCCGGCATCGCTACATTGGCATCTGTTCTGACACCAAAGCGGGCAAGACCGACGAGGATATTCCCTTGGAGGAATTGGAGATACCCGTCACAACCCAACCCGGGGCCATCGCCGCCGCGCTTGTGGCGACCTCTTCGGAGGCAATGACTGTTGCGTTCTCCACGTACCAATCCCTGCCTTTGATTGAACAGGCGCAGGCACTCGCCGATGCCCCCGCCTTCGATCTGATCCTGTGTGACGAAGCTCATCGCACGACTGGCATAGAACGCCCCGGCGATGATCAGACCTCGCCCTTCGTTCTCGTCCACGACGGGACGCGCATTCAGGGCACGAAGCGCTTGTACATGACCGCAACGCCGCGGCTCTACACGCCAAGCGCGAAAAGCAAGGCGGCGAATCACGACATCGGAGTCTTTTCCATGGACGATGAGGCCGTCTATGGGCAGGAGTTCCATCGCCTACCGTTTTCCAGGGCGGTGGACCAAGGCTTGTTGTCTGACTACAAGGTGGTTGTGTTTGCCCTGTCCGAATCCCATGTGGACGGGGCCTTGCAGTCCCATCTGGCCAACAGCGGCGGCACCATAAACTTGACCGATGCCGCCAAGATCGTCGGCTGTTGGCGAGCCTTGCAGAACCCCGAGAACCGGCCACCGGACGATACTTCCAGCGGGCCGCTGCGCCGCGCCATCGCCTTCACCAACACCATTGCTTCGTCCAAGCGATTGGCCGCGCACTGGAGTGGCCTAATCGAGCAGGCCAGCGTGCTGCTGCCGGAAACGGAGCGCGCAAACGCCCTGCTTTGCGAAACCCAACATGTGGACGGCCAGCACAACGCGCTCGACCGCAAGGCGCGCATCGAGTGGCTTAAGGGTTCGGGCGACGGCACCTGCCGCATTCTGTCGAACGCCCGCTGCCTCTCGGAAGGCATCGATGTGCCGGCATTGGACGCCGTGCTGTTCATGACGGAACGCAAGAGCATGGTCGATATCGTTCAGGCTGTGGGCCGGGTCATGCGCAAGTCCGAAGGCAAGACCCATGGCTACATCCTGCTTCCCGTGGCCGTCCCCGCCGGCCGGGACCCCGCCAATACTCTAGACTCCGGCAAGGAGTTCGATGTGGTTTGGAGCGTGCTGCAGGCCCTTCGCTCTCACGATGACCGCCTTGACGCCGAGATCAACCAAATCGACCTGAACACCACGCCTACCGATCGGCTCATCTTCACTGGCAAGAGCAACGAAAGCCAGCTTGAGAAAGATGCATTGTCTGGCGAGCAACGCATCCTTGCGTTCCCTCCGCTAGACCTGCCGCCGGGTGCCCTGTACGCGAAGATCGTTGACAAGTGCGGGGACCGAAAGTACTGGGAAAGCTGGGCCAAGGACGTGGCCGATATCTTCCAGCGCCTGGTGCTTCGCATCGGCAACCTGCTGAGCAACGCCGAGAACGAGACGTTGAGGGATTGGTTCGAGGCATTCCACCAAGAACTTAGGGTTTCGATCAACCAGTCCATCACAACCGCAAGCGCCGTTGACATGATGGCCCAACACATCTTGACGCAACCGGTTTTTGAAGCCCTGTTCGACGGCTACGACTTTGCTGCGGGCAATCCGGTTGCCAAAGCGCTCAACGCACTGCGCCGGGACTTCGGCGAATTCGGGTTGGAAAACGAAGTTCGCGACCTTGAGGGGTTCTACGAAAGCGTCCGCCTGCGAGCGCGGGGACTGGACAATGCCCAAGCTCGGCAAAGCGTTCTGATGGAGCTATACCAGAAGTTCTTCGCCACGGCCCTCAAGAAGGATGCGGACCGCCTTGGCATCGTCTATACGCCAGTTGAAGTGGTTGATTTCATCCTGCACAGCGCGGACCAAGCCCTGCGCCTCGAGTTCGGGCGTGGCCTGACGGATGAGGGCGTCCATGTGCTTGACCCATTCACCGGCACCGGCATCTTCCTGGTTCGCCTGCTGCAGTCCGAGTTGATTAGCGATCAGGACGTGCATCGCAAGTACCGTGGCGAGCTGCATGCCAACGAACTGGTATTGCTCGCGTACTACATTGCCGCGGTTCACATTGAAGAGGCATTTCATGGTCGCACGGGCGTGAATGGCCCGTACGAGCCCTTTGGCGGCATCGTGCTCACCGACACGTTCAACCTGCACACGGAACGGGTGGGATTTCCCAAGGATTGGCTACCCGGAAACAGCGAGCGCGCCGAACGCCAGCAAAAGCTGCCCATTCAGGTGATCGTCGGCAATCCGCCTTGGTCAACCGGGCAGGAAAGCTCCTCCGACGACAATCCCAACGTGGACTACCCTGAACTGGAGGGGCGTGTTGCGGAGACCTTTGCCGCCCGTTCGACGGCAAAGCTGAAAAACAGCCTCTACGATACCTACAAAATGGCGATTCGCTGGGCATCGGATCGCATCGGACAGCAGGGGATCGTCGCTTTCGTTACCAATGGCTCCTGGATTGACGGAAACGTGGACTCAGGGGTCAGGGCTTGTCTGGCGGAGGAATTCACTTCGATATGGGTGCTGAACCTACGCGGCAACCAAAGGACCCAAGGCGAGCGTTCGCGGAGGGAGGGTGGCAAAGTATTCGGCCAAGGCTCGCGAGCCCCGGTAGCCATCACCCTATTGGTGCGCAACCCCAAGGTTTCCCGCAAAGCCTGCCGGATTCTCTATCGGGACATCGGCGACTACCTCAAGCGGGAGGAAAAGCTCGGCTCATTACGGGACTGGGGCGCAATCGACGGCATTGCCGATTGGCAGGAAATCGAGCCCAATCAACATCACGATTGGATCGACCAGCGCAACGAGGACTTTCAACGGCTCTATCCAATCGGCTCGGAGGAAACTAAACGCGGCAAGCATGGAGAAGCAGTCTTTCGCCTGTTTAGCAATGGCTACAAGACAGGGCGCGACGGTTACGTTTACAACTTCTCGCGGAAAGGCTGCTCGGAAAACGCGAAGAAAATGGTGAACGCCTATCAATCTGAGCTTCAAACTCGGGAGAGTCGGCCAACATACGAAATCGGCAAGGGGCACAAAGAAGGAAATAGCCCCGTTCATTGGGACGAAAAGCTCAAAAAGAAAGCGGAAAAGGGGGTCAGGTCGGCGTTTTCGCCGAAACACATTCGTCGAGTTTGTTATCGACCCTTCGTCAAGCAATACCTGTACGCAGATCAAGTTTTTGCGCAGCGACCGGCTAGAATTGACGAGGCATTTCCATTGTCCAAAGATGGCAATCGTGCCATCTGCGTGTCCGGTGTCGGCTCGACCAAACCCTTCTCAACGTTGATGATTGGTACGATGCCGGACCTTGAACTCATTTCCAAGGGCCAGTGCTTTCCCCGCTATCGCTTTGAGCGTCCCAACACAGTTCAGTCCGATTTGCTCAAGGAGGCACCCGATCTAGTGCGCATCGACAACGTTACAGATACCGTCCTGCGCGCCTTTCGTTCCCACTACGGCACCAACGACGTCACCAAGGACGCCATCTTCGACTACATCTACGGCATTCTGCACGCAACGGCCTACCGGATTCGCTTCCAGAACAACCTGTCGAAGGAGTTGCCCCGTATCCCCTTCGCCCCTGACTTCGAAGCCTTCGCTAGTGCCGGGAAACGACTTGCCGAACTGCACTTGGGATACGAAAGCTGCCCGGAGTACCCTTTGGAGATCGAATCTTCGGCCCAAGGATCGCCGAAGCCGGAGCACTTTCGCCTCGTCGGCAAACCGATGCGGTTTGCCGACGAGGCCCGCTCCGGTCTGATCATCAATGAACATGTCCGGCTGGCGATGATCCCTCCCCAGGCACATGGGTACGTCGTCAACGGCCGCACGCCGCTGGAGTGGTTCATTGATCGCTATCGCATCACGAAGGACAAGCATAGCGGCATTGTCAATGACCCGAATGCTTGGTTTAGCGATCCCCGCGCCTTGATTACATCAATTCAGCGAATCGTTCATCTCAGTGTGCAGACAACTCAAATCGTCAACCTTCTGCCAGAAGCCATTTCCGACGACGATCCAAACGCCACCGCCACAAAAGCGTACTTTGAGGCCCGAGCCCGTGAAGCCGCCAAGGCGATTGCCAACAGCCCTTGGGAGGCAGAAGACCAAGCTTTTGTCGATGCAATCACCGATTGGAACGATGAATGAAGCGCGGCGAGATTTGGACGGTGTCCGGCGGCGCACCGTACGCCAGAAAACCACGTCCGGCGGTGATTTTGCAGGACGACAGGTTCAGCGAGACGCAATCAGTAACGCTGTGCCCTATGACATCCCATGCCACGAGCGAGTACGGCATTCGGCTTCTGGTATCTCCAAGCGCCATTAATGGACTTGACCGGCCGACGCACATCATGGTGGACAAGATTTCAACGGTGCCACGCGAGCGTTTGGGCAACCTCGTCGGCACATTGGACGACTCCACACTTGACGATTTGAGTCGCGCAGCCGCTAGATTCCTTGGCTTGTAGAACAATGCCCATGTGGCGCTGAGAGTCCGGAACAGGTGACTGCGGATCAAGAGAGAGCGCATCAAGCAGCCGTGCTAGACGATCTTCCGGTCCTTGGCAGTCCACTGAAGAAAGGAACGATGTATGTGGTCGTAGGCTCGCAGGATTCGTTCCCTGGCAGGATTGCGGAGCACGTCGAATCCATCCATCTTCTTTAGCCAGTCCCGTTCTCCCCAGTTGCACCAGATCAGTACTTGGCGCGTGTCCTTTAGGTAACGCCGAAGAAGATCGGCACGGACGTACAGCAGACTGTGCCGATCACCCTTCCAGGGGTCCCCAGCCTCTCGGTAGAGAGTTCCGGGCTTTCCCTTTGAGTCGTAGAAATCGATCTCACGATTCTTGCTCGCTAGGCGAAGGCGCTGTATCAAACTGGGCGCAGGAAGATCAAAGCCCGAGAAGTCGTTGTGCAAAGAGTGGTGAGACTCCCAGCCAAAGTGAATGTACGGGATCTCGAGACGAATGCCCGGAACATGACGCCATTTCTGGATCGGGCCAAGTAGTTCCGGGAGTGTTTTGTCCGCCTCGCTTCCTTCGCCAGGCGCCGATCTTTTCGAGACAGTGGCAGGTGGAGTCTTCTCCTTCGGATACACTTGCACGTGTCGATAAAGCGCTTCCTCGACTTGTCGACGATACTGGCCGTTTCGCTGGCATAGGTGCCGAGCATAGTTCTGACGACGTCCGGCTTCCCCCGCGAATAGATAGTGTTCTGTGGCGCCTTCGGGAATCTTGTCATTCCCAGGGTATTTCTCCCCTAGGAACTTCGCTCTCAAACTGTGCACGTCCTTGCGGGCGATGAATGCTCCGCGCAGGAAAGCAAAGAGTTCCCTATCGTGACGCTCGTTGGCTCCACAAACATACCCTTCCACAAGCACCCACTCGCCTTTGTGTCCGTTGATCTCCGGGACCACGAGCAACGGATGCCACTTCGGCGTAAAACCGCCCTCGACCCAGGCTTCAGTGGCCAAGTCCAAGTCGCCAAAGAGGTCTGGAATAGGCGGCGCCCAGTCGGGTGGGCGCACTGGAAAACTCGGATCGATTCCGCAATCGGAGGTTCTCTCTCCGAGGCGCCACTCCGGCAGCTTTCTGTGAGCCTCACGCTCGCCCCACATCTCATGGTAAGCAATCCACGAGTACTTCTTGCCGTACCGGTCCACCTTCCCTTCATCACGTGCATTCCATGATCCACGGCCGATCTCAGCATCGACATCCTCGAATCGCTCCGCCTGATACCCCAAGTCGACCATGCGTCGCTCGATCTTTGCGCGTACCTGAACGTAATCCGGATTCTTGTCGTCGTAGTTGGCCCGATCGGGGATCAAGCGCCCCATCGTGTAGTTGCCAAAGTCCATGCGAATGGCATGACCAATGGCATCTTTCACAGATGAATCAGGTGTGCCGTCACTAGAAAACGCGGAGGGAGTGTTCGGAAACGGTGCAGTCAGGTTCCGGCGAACGGTTTGGGGTGGCGCGACACCGCTCACGCGCTGGGCGACCTCGATGATGCCGAGCGCATAGTCTCGCATCAACGTATGGTGGGTGGCGTTCCGCGCACCGGGTCCGAACATCTCCCGATAGAGGGTATTTGCGAGATCTCCGAGGACAGGTCGAAACGTTGGTGCCGCCTCCGAGTCCACCAAGGACAAAGTCGTCCCGTACGCAGCCGCCAGCATGCGTTCTGGCACATACGGATCATTGAATCCGAAGCTGGTCACAACGTGAGTGAAAAGCACTTGTGGAAACCTCTCGCCGATCAACACAAGCGCCTTCGTCGCCAGGTCGCGGTCGCTTCGAACGACTGTTGTAAGAACCAGGGACAGCAGTACAACAAGCTCCCTTGCCGAGCGCTGCGTCATGTTCGCGGCATCGAGCTTCTCCGCCCAAGTCAATAGACGGTGAATGGTGGGCGATGCGTGCCGTCGCCGAAGGTATTCGGACCACTGAAGATCCCTATCCGGCATCGAATAGCTCGCTAGGAAATCGTACAGACGACGCGCGTGGTACGGGTGATTTGGTTTGGTCGAGACGGCAGCTAAAGCGTCAACCATTTGCTCCCATGTCCCCGATCCAGCGTTCAGATACTGATTGACTATAGCCCGTGTGCCCTCAGTGAACGCTGCAGGATCCCTCCAAAACACCCCTTCGATGAACGGGCGGAAGTATGCGCTCAAGTTTTGAGCCCTTGGGGGCAACATGAAGAACAGTTCCCGCTGCTTGGGTGGAAGTCGCTTACCCACTCGCTCAGGAAACTCGGTAATCAGCGCCTGCGCCCAGCCGGGCTCCGCGTATCCTCGGTGGTATCGCCTTGGCACCCGGAAGACTCGGGAGAGCGGGGATTTGCCCGTGAAGCTTCGCTTGATCGCTGCAACCGAAGTAACGTCGAGATACGCCTTCAGCAAGTGCCTCGCGATCAGGTGGTCGCTGAATCGTTGATAGGGAAGCCGAAAGACAATCCGGGACTTGTGCCCGGATTTGCCTAAGTACCATACGGCGTCCTCTTCGATGAGACCGCTCGTCCGCAGCACGTCGAGGAGCTGCTTCCGCTGTGCCGGTCTCAATACGGGGTAGTTGGCCGCGATGATCCTATCGGCCTCCGACGGGCGAACGAAGCCGCGCGAGTTCGCCGCCATGCACGGCGCAAAGCCGGAGAGCCGCCCGTTAGCGATTTGATCACTCCCCTTCAGCAGCCCCCAGCATCCCTTCGCCTTGAGCCCATATTGGTGCTCAATCGGCTTGCCGACGCGATTGACGAACGACTCAAGGACATAAGTCATTCCCTTTTGGCCCGAGGCTATGCCTGCGAACCCCTGCTTTAGTTTTCTGCCCGTCAGACTTTCGAGCGATTGGCATATCAGCTTCAGTGTGAGCGGCCGCGAGAATTCTCTATCCAGCAGCGGCACCTCAGGCAACGGCAGCTTGTAGTACCGGAAGAACTCCGCCTGCGCGTCGAACTCCTGGTCGTCGAAACCAAAGTGCACGACCTTGTGGAACTTATCCAAGTCCTTCCGCTTGATAGCGATGGACTCAAACGGTGTTCGGCACGTGACGATCAAACCAATGTTCGGGCGGTTTGCAACGAGCGCTTGAAAGGCGGCAACGCCTTTCAGCCAGTCCCGACGACCACCTTCGTTCACGCCGTCCAGGATCACGACCGCTCGATCCTCAGTCTGAGCCGCCAACTTTTCAAGCCGATCGAACAAGTTGGCCGCTGGGCGCCCAGCTTCGATCCGGGAACAGATCTGTGCAACAACTTTGCCTTGGAAGTTCTTGGCCAAAACAAGGGCAGTGGCCTGGTTCCGAGCGATTCGGCCTTGCGTGTAGTCGCACAGCAGGTGTGTCTTGCCCGTACCCCATTCGCCGCTTACCAAGAGGATCGGATCAGACAGGACCTTGAACGCCGGGGTCCGTATGTACTCTATCTCCCCACGTACAATGTCCAAACAGCGATCAATGTCGTTCATGTTGCTGCGGATAGTGTTACGTTTGGACGAGTACCCGCTATCGTTCTCGGTCGGCTGCAAATTGGCCTCCTCCGCGTGCCAGTGATCCATATCCGCCGATAAATCCGCTTCGATGCTAGAAAGAACCTCTGACCACTCTTGTCCCGCGCTTGCTTCGCGTGCCCGCAATCGGTCCATCATCGGTGACAAGAAGGCACAGGCGCCGTCCACTCGCCGCTGAAGTACGTCGGGCCGCTGGCTGCAGCTCTTGGCACGCTTCCATGCTTCGGATAACTCATCGAGCACCAACTGAAATCTCGCACGAGCGCGTTCTCCGCAGGCAACGTTCTCTATCGCAGTGAAGAGCGATTCGATCCTGAGATTCGGCGCGTCAGGATCGGTCCCCGGCGTGTATCTCTGCCCGGCTTGTTGGATCTGGTCTTTGCTGAGAGCGGTTAGGGCTGGCAAGAGTGAGTGGTGAGATGAAGACATAGGCGAATTTCCAGTACGGAGCAAGGCTGCGCTAAAAGTATGCGGAGTTGAGTGCAATAGACGGGTGGCGATAGCGAAATTGACGAGATTTTTCTAAACCTTTCTCTGCGCTCGTACAGCTTCCTCCATCTCTTTCGTAAAAACCCTGTACGTGTCCTCCATAAGCTCGTCATCTGTGCCGGTATGGCGCAATCCAAGCAGGTCGTGTGTCCGCAGCACGCGGTACACCGCGTACCCTTTACCAACCCCCTTTAGAGAGTCGGCGTCGATTTCTTCCTTTACGAAGCGGAACCCACGGTCATATCGCGTACCCAAGCTGTTAGGGGTGGGACATGCGAGCACTGCTTCGCGCATTTCGGTCTCGCCGACCTGATCGGCCTCGTCCAACGACCCCCACGCTGCCTCTTCGAATAGGTTCTTTCCGACGGCTACAACGCACGGTAACGCATACTTGGTCATACGGAAGAACCGGTCAACCTCCCAGCCGATGTAGTCAGTGCGGTTAGTCGTCACCAATCTCCTCCCATCCCCTAGGAGGCTGCCGGCATGCAGCCGGTTTCCGAGCTCAATGAAGTCCTCGCTCGCCCAAGCATCCTCCTCTCCTAGGATCAGATGCAATCGCTCCGTCATGAAGTCAAGCCGTGGACCGGTGATTTCGAAGGCGTCATTGATGATGTCGACGTAAAACTTGAGCGGCAGTTCCTTCATCTCCCACGGCTCATCACCCCGTCTTTCGCCGTCCTCTTCCTCATCCTTGTCCACCGCCGATGTCCAACGGATCAGTTGGCTCGCTGCATTTAGCGCCGTGTGCAACAGACGTGCTACCAGTGCCGGCAGCTTCCAATCGTCCTCTTGCCATACCTCATACAGGAGCCATATCTCGTCGCCGATTCCTTTCACGACAAATGCATGTTTCCAGTCCCAGTGAATCTCGCCGGAAACCACTCGAAACAGTGACTCGTAGAAGCCCCACTCCGCCAATAGGAACTGCCGATGAAATTCCTTGTACCACCGACTTAACTCTTCTTCGTCCCGCGCACGTTGCCTCATTCGCGCTTTGACGTCCGTCGATCCACAAACATCCATCGAGATCGAAATGACCCGCGTTCGACCGCCTTTCCCGGCCTCTCCATCCTCGGCGAAGTCATCGGCGGACAATTGCTCCCGCAACTTCTCGATGAATGCCTGCCGTCCATCGTCGTGCTCCCCCTCGAACATGAGATCCAGCGCGCGTGTCAGCGTTTTGTGGTCTCTTTCCGACGCAACCGCAACCTCGGCTGCGATTGCGGCGATCGCAGCGTCCCGGCATATTCTGTCGTCGGACGATCGCACGTACAGCGACATTGCCTCGATCGAGATCGTTGAGTACACGCTACTTCTTCGTAGCGCCTTTACGATTTCGGCAACCGGGGTGCCGAACGCTTCTCGAACTCGGTCCAATGAAGCCTTCGGCAACAGGACGGCAAGCTCCGCCGCTTGTCTCGAGGCCACCGCCATATTCAGAGAGTTCGCTGCTTTCTCCGCAGCCACGAAGGCCGACAGGGACGACACGGTTAGTATTTGTCCCTGAAGTTCCTCTGCCGCGAAGTCCAGCACTTCAAGTCCGCTCATGGGATCACTCCGCCTGAAACGGCTCACATGGATCGGCCTATGCGCCGTGTACCCGTTTGGGCCAGTGAACTGGTAGAGCCAGTTCCTGCGGCGATTGCACCGCTTCTCTACGCTGCTAGCCGCAGCTCTGACTGTGGTGGCACAGGCTAGACATTCCTATTTGTTCCGTGTCAATGTCATACGAGCCTTGGACTGCCACCACTTGCGGTCCATCATCACCCACAGGATGGCCTCCTCCCCATCGCCGATCAGAGTAGCGTTCCAGCAGTGGCCACGCGGTATGGGAAGAACTGTCCCAGTCCCCGCGGAGTGTACGGCCATCCAGCCTTCGTTCCAGGTCTTTTCGGGTGCATCGCACGGACCAGTGCCCAAATGCACGCCGCCTTTGGCTCGCCGAGTGTCATGGTCGAACAACATTGTGGCCACGAGAAAGCCACCGTTGTCCATTGGTTCGGTGGCTTGGACCGAGTCGATACCATCCTCAGCCTTCAGATGAATGTAGTTGAAATCAAAAGGCTTCGTAGAGAATATGCCGATGATGCTCGGAACGACGGATTGAAACAGCGCTACGAGCCCCATCACTGCGAACGCAGCACATGTGAGCATGGCCACGCCTCTCCAGAACGGCCACTTCCACAGTTTCATCGACGGCATGCTCGACTCGTCTAGATCCATGCGTTGGCGCCTTCTTTTGTTTGTCAACTCTGGGATCTTCCCAATTGGATCGGCGACTGTGGTGGGAAAAAGCGCCCCGCGAACCGCTACACAGTTTTACCGGAGAACGCCACAGTTGCCAACATGATCATGCTACTACAGGAGACAAACTCTGGCAGCTAAACAACATGTTTTGATCTGCCCCGTCTTCAATGGTGGCATTTTTGGTGCCCGCTGGCCGGAAGCTGTCGAGGCGTGGGCGTGCAGGAAGTGTTTTCCCTTGGGTACGTCCATCCCGTGGAATAAAGGCGCGGTACGCCGTCCGAGGGCGGGACGCCCGTTTCGACCTTCGCGCGAGGCTGTTCCCCCGAGCGAAGGCGTACCTCCCTTGAACTGAGTGCCTAATTCCGCATTGAATCCAATCAGTTGGAATTTTGGTACATTGAAGACTCATGACCCAAGGCAATCCCACTGAAAGTCCCTGGCAAGCCGATCTGGCGGATCTGGACGTTAGCCGTCCCAGCCTGTACTTGAAGGACCAATGGCGGCCCTTCTTCGAGCGGCTTCGCAACGAGGACCCCGTTCACTTTCATGAGGATTCGCGATTTGGCCCTTATTGGTCGATCACGAAGTTCGACGACATTGTTGCCGTGGACACCAACCACAAGCAGTTCTCATCGGCCAAGGGCATTACCATCGCCGATGCGGCTTCGAGCCTTCCGATAAGCAGCTTCATAACGTCCGACCCGCCAATTCACGGCCCCAAACGCCGGGCCGTGCAACCGGTGGTGGTTCCCCAGAACCTCAAAAACCTCGAATCGCTGATTCGATCCCGTTCCATCGAGATTCTCGAAAGCCTGCCGGTCGGGGAGGAATTCAACTGGGTTGAGTTGGTGTCCATCAACCTGACGACCCAGATGCTGGCCACCCTGTTCGGCTTTCCGTTCGAGGATCGCCACAAGCTGACGCTCTGGTCCGACAACTTAACGACTGGCGTTTCGCCCAAGGATGTGGAAGGCACTGCCCGGAACCGGGCCGTCATGCTCGAGTGCCTGCAGTATTTTCAAGCGCTCTGGCACGAACGCAAGCAGACGGAGGGCGGTTTCGACCTGTTGTCGCTCATGCAGCGCGACCCAGCAACCGCAAGCATGGTTGATGATCCAATGCACTTTCTGGGCAACATCGCCCTGTTGATCGTGGGCGGAAACGACACGACCCGAAATTCCATCTCCGGCGGCGTGCTGGCCCTGAATCAGAACCCGGCGCAATACGACAAGCTGCGCGCCGACCACTCCCTCATCGACTCAATGGTTCCCGAAATCATCCGCTGGCAGACGCCGCTGATTCACATGCGCCGCACAGCCATCGAAGACGTGGAACTAAAGGGCAGGACCATCCGCAAGGGCGACAAGGTGGTGATGTGGTACATCAGCGGCAACCGCGATGACACCGTGATCGAGAACGCGGATGACTTCATCATCGACCGGCCCAATTCGAGGCACCACCTTGCCTTTGGCTTCGGCATTCACCGCTGCATGGGCAACCGGCTGGCGGAAATGCAACTGCGGGTGCTCTGGGAGGAGATCATGCAACGCTTCGAGATGATCGAGGTTGTCGGCCCGGAGCAGCGCGTGCGCTCCAACTTCATCCGCGGCTACACGGAATTGCCGGTCGTTGCGCATCCGCTTTAGGGCTTTGCCGAATTTCGACGGCCGGTTCGAGGGCGGGACGCCCTCGCTCCGAGGAATCCGCCCGAAACTACAACTAAGCCAGGGGGCGCGGCCGCTCGGCTTTACTGATTCGGCCGGGAAAGCCCTTGAAGTGGGGGACACCTTGTTCCGCATCCAGAAATTCGTCGTCATCGGAACAGAGTACGGCGTCACTTGAAATGAAAGCGCCGGAGAGGTTGTCCTGGCCACGGAGTTCCGGGTACCACCAACCGTGGGGCACGCGCAGGTGCCCTTCCTTCATGCTGGGCTGCACGGACAGCTCGGCGGTGACTTGGCCGGTTGCGGTTTCGAGCCGGACCCAATCCCCCTCCGTCAATTCCTCGCGGCTTGCGTCTTCGGGATGCAGGAAGATCTTGGGGATTGGGGAGCGCTGGCGCAGCACCTCGATGTTGCGTTGGCCGGTCTGGAAGAACGCATCCTCCCGAACGCCGGTGAACACTCGATACGGGTACTCCTCGCTGGGCCGAGGCCCCTCGCGGTAATAGGGCAGCGGATCGAAGCCTAGGTCGTCGAGCACGCTGGAGTAGAGCTCCACCTTGCCGCTGGGCGTGGCGAAGCCGGTTCTTCGGTACTTGTGGAACTCCGGTGGCGGCATTTCCATGTAGCCCGACTGCTCGAACTCGGCGAAGGTGCGGCCCGAGCGCGACAGCCGGTAGTCGAGCATGTCCTGCAGGCTCGCCCAGGGGAACTCGTTGCCGAAGCCGAAGCGGACCGCCAGATCGCGCCAGAACTGGAAGGTGCTTGAAGCCTGCTCCGGTGCCTCCACCACCTGTTGCGACAAGGCCAACCGCGTGCTCCAACTCCAGCTATCGGCGATGTGATTGCGCTCGGTGAACGTATCCCCCGGCAGCACGTAGTCGGCCAGCATGGCGGTCGGCGTCATGAACAGCTCGTGGGCGATGATCAGCTCCTGGTTCATCAGCCCCTGATGGATCTGGTGCTGGTTGGCGTAGCTTAGGAGGGTGTTGTTGCCCAGCGTGATGAACGCCTTGACCGGGTAGGGTTCGCCGGTCGCCATCGCCCGGAACACATGGGAGGGGTTGGCCATGTGGCAGCCCATGACGATGTCCGCGTAGGGGTAGCCCCAGACCTTTTCCGTGGGCTCTTTCAGCATTTCGGCGACGCGGTAGGTGAAGGCCGGATGGTCGTCGTAGCCGAGCTGCTTGGCCTTCTGCTCGTCCGGCAGGGCCTCGTGCAGGCCGATCTCCGACTCCGGGATGTAGTCCGGGCTGAATCCGCCGAGGGTTTCGCCGCCCTCGGCATCCAGGTTGCCGGTGACCGCCCGCAGGATCGAGTGCAGGCGGATGGCCGAGGTGGATGAAATCTGCTGGTCGGTGATCGGCGTCCAGGGAATCACCGCGCCCTCGGAGGTGGCATAGAGGCGGGCCGCCTCGGCGATCAGGTCGCGATCGACGCCGGTGATGGCTTCGACGCGCTCCAGCGGATACTCGTCGACCCGCTCGCGCAGCTCGTCGAATCCAACGCAGTGGTCCCGGACGAATGCCTCGTCGTAAAGACCCTCATCGAAGATGACCTTCAGCCAGCCGAGGCACATGGCGGCATCCGTGCCTGCCCGAAGGCGCAGGTGCAGGTCGGCGGTCTCCGCCTGGTCCGACACGCGCGGGTCCAGCACGATCAGCTTGGCGCCCTGTGCCCGCGCCGCGTTGATGGCGTTGTAGATCGGCGTCCAGGAGTGCTTGCGGGGGTTGTGGCCGAACAGCACGATGCACTTGGTGTTGGCGTAGTCCGGCTGCGGAAACCAGCCGTAGGTCAGCCGGTTGACGGCCGCGGTGTTGCCCGCGCAGAGCGCCACGCCGCTGATCCAGTTGGGCGAGCCCAGCAAGTTCATGAAGCGCCGGTCGGTGGCGTGGGTGGTTTGGGTGTTCCAGCCGGAGGTGGACACCGCCAGCGACTCGGGGCCGTATTGATCTACAACCTTCTTGAGCCGCGCCGCGATTTCATCCATCGCCTGCTCGTAGGGAATCTCCTCCCAGCGGTCCTCCCCGCGGCCGCCGACTCGCTTGAGGGGCACCCGAATCCGATCGTCATGGTTGTGAATGTGCGGCGCGGCGACCCCCTTGAAGCAGATGTTGCGGGCCAGCATGGGGTTGTCGTGGGCCAGCACCCGGCTCACCTTGCCGTCTTCCGCCTCGGTGCGGAGTTGGCAGCCGATGTCGCAGATGGTGCAGATGGAGTACTTGGTTGTTGTGGACATGGGTTGCGCCTTGCTTGAGTGCGGGGGAACCTCACATGCTACCAGCAATTCTGAATTGCCGGAGCGAGAGTCTTATCCAACGAGAAGTGAGCCTGAACGGGAGCCGGGTTTCCAACGGGAAGTGAGCCTGAAGGGTCGGTTTTTGGGATCATCGGAGGATGATCGTGACACTTCAGACCGAGCGGATCAGGACGTTGGAGGAGGTTC
>JAJEIQ010000077.1 GCA_022827905.1 Pseudomonadales bacterium
GAACCTCCTCCAACGTCCTGATCCGCTCGGTCTGAAGTGTCACGATCATCCTCCGATGATCCCAAAAACCGACCCTTCAGGCTCACTTCCCGTTGGAAACCCGGCTCCCGTTCAGGCTCACTTCTCGTTGGATAAGACTCCAGCTCGCCGAGCCCTCTTTGAGGTGTATAATTCGATCGGAGGCCAGTCGCCCATCCCGACCGTACGGAGCGATTACCGCGTGGGATGCCGAAGCTAGGCGTCCATCAAGTTCCTTCCTCCTGTCGTCAAACGCTTGTTGTAGCGTACTTTCGATGCCGGAGGGGCATACGAATAACAAACGTGCAGGCGGTACCCGCCGGTTGTACCGCTCGATTAACTCCGCCAACCCTGCCGAAGCTAAGCGCTCATCACCGTCTTCGTGTCCGGCGTAGACAACCTGAAGGGCGGTAGGAACCCCTTCCAATGGCAGGAGAAACTCAAACGAATACATGTGGCTTTACGCCCGAAGCGGTACCGCCATGGTCAAGGCAGTGCCGATGACCTCCGGGAGCCCACCGACAACGTGGGGGGCCATATTGGTGTCCAGAGCCCGCAATCGCGACGTAAAAGCCACTTCAGTGGAAGACGTCCGGATACGCAGGAATCCATCGAGCTCATTAACGTGATGAAGGACTCGACCGAGCCCAAGACCCGAGTTAGGCCCGCGTTTGCTGGAGACATGCTCATCGAAACACCAGGTGACCAGTTCCGTATCTTCCATTCCGTCCTTCATTCCTTCCTTCGCCCTATTGGCGATCGTAGCCGCGAATCCTGGGCCAGTGTCGAGTACGGACAACTCAAGGAAGTGAACTAGGCGACGAAAGCCCTGCTTGGCAAGTCCCCGCAGGCCAGCACAGTACGATTCCAATTCCGGATGTTCTGTGGAGACCAGTGCCCCAGGATGCAGTTCCTGTGGATTCACGCTACGCACGGCGATCAGGATGCAGCGCAGGCCCCTATACGGTACCCGACCGCCCAGATTCAGGTACGCATGTTCCGCCGTATTCCGAAACGCTTCGTGCAACAACGTGCCGAGGGGAACGTCCCGACGATCCAGAAGCGGCGCAATTCGAGCAAAATCGGCTTTCGGCAGTTGATGTGCTTGAAGGGCTTGACGCACAAGCGCATTCATCTCGCGCGGCGACACGACCAATTCACCGTGGCGCTGTGGATCCATAACGTCCCAAGGGGTCGGCTCCCGCAGGTAGGCAGCAGAGTGGAACTGCCGGGTGGCGCCGTGAAGGAAGATAAGCTCAGTCAAGCGACCTTTAGCGGTGTTCTCGTACCGCCTCTCACTCATCGCGCAAATGCGCGAAGTCGCTGCCTTGAGGAGGGTGCGCCGCAAGTTTGCTTGGCCATCCGCCCCCGTGATGCGGTCCGCGAAATATGCGGCCGCCAGACCATGCAGACGCGAGGAGAAACGCTCGATGTTGTCGCAATCCTCAGTGTCGAGCCTAGTCCGAACGTGTTTTTCAGGGCTGGCGTTCGCCCACGTCGCGATGAGTTGGGCGAGCGAGACCGACCGACCGAGAGCGCCCGCATGGCTGATGCTCAGTGGCAACGAAAGCGCCACACGGTCATGCTGAGCCTTCCCCATGTGCTGCTCATATTCGATCACACCGTCGCGCTTGCGAACGGCAAGGATCTGGTCTTGGTTCATGTTTGCCCAACGAAAGTCACAATTCACCGCCTAAAGGGGCTCTCCCGCCCACTCCGGCTCCAGTTTCTCGCTCATTCACATAAGTATGACTCGCGAACCCAGTCAACGGAAGCGCCTTGACGGCAAACCGCATCCATTGAGTGGGTGCGCGGCGCGGGCATCCGGCACGAATAAGGCTCCCCTCGACACCCTCGAACTTCAGCACAACAACCTGGCCGGGCGTGCCGGATGCCCGCGCCGCGCACCCGCTCTAAGCATGCACCTATAATGGCGACCATGGACTTCTCCCTGCCAGCACTTGCCGAAATCGTCTATGCGGCGGGCCGGGCGATCCTCGAAGTCTATGAATCCGACTTTGAGGTGCAGCACAAATCCGATCAATCGCCCTTGACCCAGGCGGACCTCGCTGCCCACCGGGTGATCGAGGCGGGGCTGGCCGAGCTGCATCCGCGCCTGCCCATTTTCTGCGAGGAATCCGAGCCCCCGCCCTACGCCGAACGGCGCCATTGGCGGCGCTACTGGCTGGTGGACCCGTTGGACGGCACCCGCGAGTTCGTCAATCGCAACGGCGAGTTCACCGTCAACATCGCCCTCATTGAGGACGGGCGGCCGCGGCTCGGCCTAGTCGGCGCACCCTGCCTCGATCAACTGTTTATCGGTGATGTAGAGAACGGCCATGCGGAAAAGCGCGTTGGCGGCCAATCCACGCCCCTGTCCGGACGGCGGATGACCGATCGACAAAGCCTGACCGTGGTGGCCAGCCGCAGCCACGGCAATGAACGGCTTAAGCGCTACCTCGATGCGCTAGCCAATGACTTCCCCAAACTGGAGCGGCGCCCCATGGGCAGTTCGCTCAAGCTCTGCCTGCTGGCGGAAGGCCAGGCGGACCTCTACCCGCGCCTCGGCCCCACTTCCGAATGGGACATCGCGGCTGCCGATGCGGTGCTCAGCGCCGCCGGCGGCGCCGTGCGGCAACTGAACGGCGAGCCGCTGGCCTACAACAAGGCGGATGTGCTGAACCCGGACTTCATCGCGGTGGCGGATGCGGGCTTTCCTTGGCATGAGAAGCTGCCGAACGTAGGCTGATGGCTGGCTGACTGCGCTGGCGCGCCGGGAACGGCCTTCTGAACAAGCGCCGTTGCGAGGGCAAGATGCCCTCGCTCCGACCTTCCTTCGAGGGCAAGATGCCCTCGCTCCGAGGGATCTAGCTGCCAAGCGCGGTCTGATTTGAAGGGGTGGGCGGGGTTGGCCTCAACTAGTCGACGCTCCATGCGATCGTTCGCCCTGCCGAGGAGAATGACACTGTGTTTAAATACAGTTAATACATACAGCGCCGACTAGTGAGGGTTCCTAGATTACCGAAAATTGCCGCCAAAAAAAGGGGGGTTTCGGCCTCTCGGAAGGGCATTTTGGAAATCACTAACCGCATCAAGCAGTTAGCGAATTCGATTCCATCATTCTTTCACTTTTAACGATTTTGTCCATCGCGGGGGTCGTGGACCACCATGTCCATGTTGGCCGCATCGCCGACGCCGAAGGCCTCTGCCATGGCATCCAAGGCCGAGGTTTCGCCCGGGGGCACCCAGTTGCCGGCCGTCAAGCCGCCATCCACCACTAGGGCCTGGCCAGTGATGAAGGACGCCTCGTCGCTGGCCAGAAAGCAGGCCGCGTTGGCGATGTCCTCGGGCTCCCCGGCGCGGGGCACGGGCTGCATTTGCTGGAGCAGCGGACGCACCGCGGCGGCGTAGTCCTCGTTGCCGCCGGATTGCGCGAGCTGGCCGGCGAAGATCGGCGTGGCGATGCCGCCGGGGCAAATGGCGTTGACCCGAATGCTGAAAGGCCCCAACTCCATGGCCACCGAACGGCTCAGGTTAACCACCGCCGCCTTCACCCCCGAATAGACATGGGGGCCCAGTCCGCCCTTGATGCCCGCGACGCTGGCGGTGGAGATGATGGCGCCGCCACCACGCGCCTTGAGATGCGGGACGGCATGCTTCATGCCGAGCACGACGCCGGTGAGCATGGCGCCGACGGTGCGCTCATAGGGTTCGCCCATGTCGGTGGTTTCAATGTCGCCCATGACGCCGGCGAAACCGGCGTTGTTGAACAGGCAGTCCAAGCCCCCGAACTCGGCAGCCGCGGTTTCGATCATGCCCTGCACGTCCGCCTCCCGGCAGACGTCGGCGAACGCAAACACCGCTTCCGGGCCAATGTCCTGCGCCAGTTCGCGACCCTTCTCCTCCTGCACGTCGGCGATGACCACCCGGGCGCCCTCAGCGACGAACTTGCGCACCGTCGCCGCGCCCATGCCGCTGGCCCCTCCGGTAATCACGGCCACCTTGCCGTCCAACCTTCCACTCATGCAATCCGCTCCTTAGTAATTGCCCGCGCAATCAGTTAGCGTTGCGCGATGGCCGTAAAATCAACACGCCTGAGTTTCAGCGTCAAGTTCTTTTTCGGGGCGGGGCAAGCCGCCGAAGGCATCAAGACCTGCTGCTTCGGCACCTTCCTGCTCTTCTACTACAACCAGGTGCTGGGCCTGTCGGCGGACCTGGCCGGCTTGGCCATCGCCCTGTCGCTGCTGTTCGACGCGGTGACCGACCCCATCGCCGGCAGCGTGTCGGACCGCTGGCAGGGGCCGCGCGGGCGGCGCCACCCCTTCCTCTACGCCTCCGCCCTGCCCCTGGGACTGAGCTTTTACCTGCTCTTCGACCCTTGGGTGTCCGTCGACGGCGCGGGCCAAGCGGGTCTGTTCGCCTGGATGCTGATCACCACCATCCTCACGCGCGGCACCATGACCCTCTACCACGTCCCGCACATGGCCTTGGGCGCTGAGCTGTCCGAAGACTACGACGAACGCACCGTGCTGGTGGCCATTCGCCACTTCTTCGGCGCCCTCGCCTTCATCGGCGTGTTCGCCCTGGGGTTCGGCCACTACTTCTCGCCGTCGGTCGAGTTTCCGAACGGCCAAACCAATCCCGATGCCTATCCGCCCTTCGCGTTGGTCCTGAGCCTGCTGATGGCCGTCAGCGTCCTCGCCACCGCCTGGGGAACGCGCAGCCGCATCCCGCACCTGCCCAAGGCGCGGGCAACGGAGGCGCGGGTGCGCGCCCGGGACGTGGTGCTGGAAGCCTGGGCAGCCATGCAAAACGCCTCGTTCCGATGGATGATGTTCGGCTTCATCCTCATCATCATCGCCTTCGGCGTGGCCGGGGCCACGGGCCTGTACATGTTCACCTTCTTCTGGCAACTGGACCAGTTTCAGATCCTGAGCGTGCTGGTCGCCGGCCCCTTGGGCAGCATGCTCGGCTACGGGGTGGCGCGGCGCTTCTTTGTCTGGCTCGACAAGCGCAACGCCATGATCGTCGGCGGCCTGTTCTGGATGACGCTGCACGCCCTGCCCGTGCTGCTCTACCTCGCCGGCTGGGCGCCGCCGCCGGGCACCTGGGCCGCCGCCCTGTTCCTGACCCTGATCGTCGTCTTCGCCGGCGCGGCCATCGCCCAACTGATCGTCGGCATCGGCACCGCCATGGCCGACATCGCCGACGAGAACGAACTGGCCAGCGGACGCCGGCAGGAGGGCGTCTTTTTTGGCGCATCGGCCTTCGCCAACAAGTGTTCCGCGGCGCTGGGCTCCTACCTGGCGGGCTTGGCGCTGGTCTGGATCGGCTGGCCCACCGGCGATGCGGTGCGCACCGCCGCCGACATCCCCACCGACACCTTGCTGATGCTGGCCATCCTCTCCGGCCCGATCACGGCGCTGCTGGCGCTGCCGGGCCTCGCCTGCCTGCGCGGCTACCGGCTGGACCGCAGCCAACTCGAAGCCATTCAGACAGCGCTGCGAGGCGATGAAGGCTCCCCCGCGACCTTGGTGAACAAGAGCCGGGCATCGGCGTAGCGCAGTTTCGGGATGACATTGCGCGCTTGCTCGATTCTTCCGCTTGCCTTGGCGGTTTCGGCTTGGCCGGGGGGTGCGGTGGCCGAGGGGTTCTACGTGCGGGGCGGTGTTGGGCTGGATTGGTCGAAGCAAACCCAGTTCACCGACAAGGACTGCGCGAGCGCTGCGCCTGCGGCCTTGTACGGCTGCGGAACCGGCAATGACGGGTCGCCGATACGCTCAAGGGGAAGTTTCGGGCGCATCGGCGGGGTCGAGGTCGGGATTGGGCGCTCCGTTGCCGGGCCGTTGCGGCTGGAGGCGGCGGTGAGCTACCGCCCGGATTTTGACTTCGATGGCCGCGCAAACTTCATTCAGGTCCAAGCGCGGCAGCCGGTTGGGGCGGAGGCCTCCTCGGTGTCGGCCCTGTTGGCCGGGTACCTCGACCTTCGGGAAGGCAGCTTGCCGACGTTCCGTTGGATGCAACCCTACGTCGGCGCGGGCGTGGGTGTCTCAAGGCTGGAAATAGAGCCCATGCGCATGCGCTTCCCGAGGACCGCAACGCTCGTGCCGGGCGCAACGCAAACCGAATTCACTTGGATGGTCACCGCCGGGGGAGCCATTGCGCTGGGCGGCAAAGTCTCGTTGGACATCGCTTGGCGCTACCTCGCTTCGGGGGATGTGGAAACCGGACAGGACACCGGGCAGGTGGTTTGGCACGACGGCCGCCGCCCGCCCTTGGCAATCGACTTGGCGAAGACTCGGGCGAAACTCACCAGCCACGGCATCCAACTTTCCCTGCGCCGCCGATTCTGAAGCGGACTCGAGCGGTCAGTTCGAGGGCGGGTCGCCCTCGCTCCAAAGGAAAACGCCCGGAGCGAGGGCATCTTGCCCTCGATTTGAACCGGGGAGGCCCTTCGAGGGCGGGTCGCCCTCGCTCCAGGAAAACGCCCGGAGCGAGGGCATCTTGCCTCGATTTGAATCGGGGAGGCCCTTCGAGGGCGGGTCGCCCTCGCTCCGGGATCAGCTTCGAAGCGATTCCAATGCTAGGGGTCGACCGCTTCGCCTAGCGCGCGGGCGCGGTCGAGCCGGGTGGCTTCGTCGCCGGGCAGACGGCGGTGCGCCAGTATCATGAACAGCAGGGCCGGGATGAGGGTGAGCAACGACACCGCGATGGCGGTGCGCAGCGCCTCCGCCTCGTTCATGCCCCTGGCGAAGAACAGATCGGACAGCAGGCCCATGAAGTAGGGGCCGAGCGCCAAGCCGATGAAGGTGTTGAGCAGGATGTAGTAGGCACCGACCACCGCCCGCATGCGCGGCATCACCAAGTCGGCGGCGGTACTCGGCGGAACGCCGCCACAGCAGGCGGAGAAGGCGGTGAGCACGAAGTTCAGCCAGAAAACGACGGCCAACGACTCGCTGTACAGCAGCAGCAACAGGACCGGAACGCTGCCGATGATGCTGATGTAGCCGACGATCATCCGGCCGCCCGGAATGCGCTGCTTCAAGTGGTCGGCCAGCCAGCCACCGAGGGTGATGCCGAGGAATCCGCCGCCAGCCGCGCCCAAGCCGAGGAACAGGCCCACCTCGGTGACGCTGGCATCGTGCAGCCGCAGCAGCAGCGGCGGGATCCAAAAGCCGGCCCCGTAGCCCAGGAAGGCGGTCATCGGGAAGGCCAGCATCGTGTAGATGAAGGCGCGCGAACGAAACATCATGGCGTAAGTGGCCGGATCGCGAATCTTCAGCGACTGCGCCCAGGAGAAGGTGATGTAGCCACCCAAGCCGCTGGCCGCCCATTGGGCGATGCTGCCCGTGATGAGTATCAACAGCGCGGCGCCCATGGCGAAACCCGTGGCGGCGATGGCGTTGCGGGTGAGCGCACGGCGGTCGCCCGCCAGGCCGAGCAGGTTGAGGGGCGGCAACACCGCCATCAGCTCGCGGCCAAGCAGTTGAAAGGGCGCCGGATGCCGCTCGGCGATCAATCCCTCGCTGATCCCCCGGGTCGGCTCGCGCAGGGTCCGCACCCATAGAGCCATCACCAACCCGGGCAGGCCGACGGCCATGAAGGCAACCTGCCACCCCCTAAGGCCGAAGGGGGCACCGCCGTCCGGGTAGGCCGCAGCCCAGGCATCGAGAATGGCGCCGCCCAGGAAGATGCCGATGCCGGCCCCGATGTAGACGCCCGACGCGTAGGTGGCGATCACCGTGGCGCGCCGATGCGGCGGGTAGTAGTCCGCCAGCATCGAATAGGCGGCCGGCGAGGCGCTCGCCTCACCGATGCCGACGCCGATGCGGCAGGCCGCCAACACCCCGAAGGATCGGGCCAAGCCGGACGCGGCGGTCATGGCGCTCCAGAACGCCAAGCCAACGGCGATCAGGCTGCGGCGCGACCAAACGTCGGCAAAGCGCGCCAGCGGAATGCCGAACACCGCATAGAACACGGCGAACACAGTGCCGTACAGAAAGCCCATCTGCGCGTCGGTGACGCCAAGGTCCGCTTTGATGTCCTCCGCCAGGATGGCGAGGATGTTGCGGTCGATGAAGTTGAAGATGTACACCAGCACCAGCACTGCCAGCACATAGTGGGCATAGGCGCGGCTGGGCGGCTTCGCGAACTCGTCACGGCGGGTCACGATCCAGCCTCCTCAAAGTTCCCAAATGGAGGGCGGGACGCCGTGGGAGGCGCCCTGCCAAAGGGGTGTGATGATGCGAGGCTCCCTAGGCCTCGGCGAGCATCTCCAGTTGCGCTTGCAGCACCCCGACCAGCTGATATACGTGGGAGGGGAACACGCGGCTCGGATGCGGGTATTCCGGCCTGGGCACGTCCTCCGCTTCCATTTCATAGGTCAGTTCGGCGAGGTCCGACAGCACGATGGTCGCCATGTCCAGCACCTCGATGGCTGTGGGCCCCACTTCGGTGCGCCGAATGGGCTCGACTCTCAGTATTGCCACGCCGTGCTCTGCCGCCGGCGCGCGCGACAGCTCCATGCACCGTTGGAGCCGGCCGAAAACATGCTGGGGAAACTTGCCGGATTCGAAATCAGGCAAGGGCGGGAACCGGCTCTCTTCCGGCAGGGCGCCGCCCACGTAGGTGATCGCCAACAGCACACGATCGTAGATGGACGTCCATGCGACGGCGTGCCCACTGATGAAACTGACGACCCGTCCCGCTTCGATGAGGTCGTAAAGAACGTCCGACGGCCGCTTGCGCGGGTCGAGCTTCGCCTGCGCAACGGGCTCCGTGATACCCAGGGCCGCCTTCACGAACCCGAGTTGCTCGCGGGAATCGTTCAGCAGCAGGAGGACATCATCGGACTCGATGGCGCCCTCGGGCGCCGATCTCGGGGGCTGCCTCGATACGCCCGCTATCTGCTGAGCGAACTGGTTCGATTTTCTGAACAGCGTCTGGGCTTGGTAGAACACGTGCCTAGGCACGGCATCGTGAATGCGAAACTCCCGGGAAGGCGGCAGCGGCTCACCCATGACGACGCGAATCTGCTCCACTTCGGCACGCAGCTCGGTGACCGACTTGAACAGCTCGCCGGCATTGATCTCCGCAGAGCGGACGTTGGCCGCCATGAAGACGGCGGCAACACAAAGGAGGGAGGAAAGCAGACGCTTGCTCATGACGGCACACCGATATTGCAACAGCACGATGATGTTGCCGCATCCAGCGCATGTCAACGGCAAAGGTATTGACTTACCCCGGTAATATGCTCAATCTTGCCAAGCTGGACGAATCAAGCGAGACGCACTGTGGCACACATTGAATCGAGAATAACCTCCCAAGGTCAGATATCCATACCAGCGCGCATCCGGCAAAAGCTGGGGCTCGGCCCCGGGTCCAAGGTGGAATGGTGCGAGCGGGGGGACGAGGTGGTTGTTCGACGGGCAACCACATACAGTTCGCAAGACATCCACGACGCGCTGTTCGATGCACCGCCCCGGCACCGCACCATCGCCGAGATGGATGAGGGCATTCGCGCACATCTGCGCAAGAAGCATGCGCGCCGTTGACACCAATGTACTGGTCCGGTTGATCGTTCGCGATGATCCTGAACAGGTCCAAAGAGCTGAGGCGTTCCTAGCGCCCGGTGCCTGGATTTCTCACTTGGTGCTCGCCGAGGCTGTTTGGGTTCTGGGGTCCGTTTACAACTTGAACGCCAACGGTGTCGCCACGGCGGTCGGGATGTTGATGGAGCACGACCAGTTGGCCTTGCAGGACCGTGACGTGGTGGAGAAGGCCCTTGAGGATTTCAAAGCGCACCCTTCCGTTGGGTTCGTGGACTGCCTGGTCGTACAAATTGCCCGCAAAATGGGGCATCGGCCGATGGGCACCTTCGACAGGTCCATATCCCGCCTTGACGACGTCAGTCGCTTGTGAGGAACCTTCCTAAATTGTGTGTGTCGGGGCCACCGTGGGGCGCCATCGACTGGCGGGCTGCGCTGCTCGCCACGCTGGGTCTGCTCGCGGTTGCGTTGCCCGCCGGCGGGGCCTCCGAGGTCCAGCGCATTTGGCTGTTCCTCGGTGCCGCAGAGGAGTCCGGACGGGAGGGGTTCCTGCGGGTGGTCAACCACTCGGCCCAACGCGGGACGGTGCGCATCGAGGCGGTGGACGACGCCGGGACGGCCGCCGGCCCGGTCACGTTGACCATCGAGGCCGCGCAGGCGGTCCACCTGAACTCGGGGGACCTTGAGGGCGGCAACGCCAGCAAGGGGCTGCCGCAGGGCCTCGGTTCAGGCGAGGGCGACTGGCGGCTCACCCTGTCAAGCGAGCGGGATATCGAGGCGCTGTCCTATGTCCGCACCGACGACGGCTTCGTGACCACCATGCACGACGTGGCGCCCACCGCCGACGGCGCCCACCGGGTGGCGTTCCTCAATCCGGGCAGCAACTACCGGCAGGAAAGCCACCTGCGGCTGGTCAACCCGGGGACGGAACCGGCCACGGCGCGCATCATCGGGACGGACGACAGCGGACAGCCCGGCGAGTCGGAGGTGACGGCGGAACTGCCCGCTGAGGCGTCGCGGACGTTCACGGCGGCGGAGCTGGAGAGCGGCAACGCCCCCGGCCTGTCCGGTGCGCTCGGCGACGGCGCGGGCAAGTGGCGGCTGCGCGTCGAGTCGGAACAGGACATCGTGGTGATGAGCCTGCTAGCGACCCCCACGGGCCACTTGGCGAACCTGTCGGCACCGCCCCCTGCCGCCGACGCGGACGGCGCCCACTCGGTGCCGCTGTTCCTGTCCGCCTCCGACCCCTTGGAGCGGCAGGGCTTCCTGCGGGTGGTGAACCGCTCCGACACGGCGGGCACCGTGCGCATCGAGGCGTTCGACGAGTCGGACTTCGACTACGAGCCGGTCACGCTGTCGCTGGCCCCTCGCCAGGCCCGGCACTTCAACTCCACCGACTTGGAGGACGGGAACGAGGGCAAGGGACTCACCGGCAGCACCGGGGCGGGGCGCAGCGATTGGCGGCTGGAACTGAGCAGCGACCTGGACATCGAGGTGCTCGCCTACATCCGCACCAAGGACGGGTTCGTGACCTCAATGCACGACCTAGTGCCGACAACGGACGGCCTGCTGCACCGGGTGGCCTTCTTCAACCCCGGCAGCAACTACCGGCAGGCCAGCCACCTGCGGCTGGTGAACCGCGGGACGATGGACGCCGAGGCGGCCATCGAGGGCATCGACGACGCTGGCCTATCGCCGGGCACGACGGTGCGGGTTCGCGTGCCGGCGGGCCGGGCGGTGTCGCTGGGGTCAGCGGAACTCGAGGAAGGCGGCGAGGGTTTCGAAGGGAAGCTGGAGGACGGCAAGGGCAAGTGGCGGCTCTGGGTCACTTCGGACCACCCGCTGCTGGTGGCCAGCCTCCTGGACACGCCCACGGGGCACCTAGCGAACCTCTCCACCGCGCCAGGCCGCGGCGCCGCACGGCCAACCGGAGCGGACGCCACGGCGGAGGCCTTCCGCACCTTGGCCTCGCCCATCGTGCAGTCGAAGTGCGTCAACTGCCACGTTAGGGGCGGCGTGTCCGGGAACACCCGGCTGGTGTTCGTGACGGACGCCGACCCCGACCATTTGGCGAAGAACCTCGCGGCCATCAAGAGCCTGGTGGACACGGTGAACGACGCCACGGGCGACGGGGCGGACTATATTCTGGCCATGATCCGAGGCGGGCTGGGCCACGGCGGCGGGGTTCAGGTGGCCGAGGGCACCGACGAATACAACGACATGGAGCGCTTCCTCGGCGTGTTGGAGGGCACCGGCTCAGAGCCGGCGGAGTAGCGGGCGTGCATAGGGCGAGTCGAGCATTGACCCTGCTTCCGATCATCGGGCTTGCCACCGGGGGCGGGGCTGCGGACGACGAGCTCGCCAGAATCGCCTACGAACGGCAGCGGGCGGTGGGCCATGCCTTGATGGCGGACACGATGTACGCCTCCACGCCGTCGCAGCCCATGACCCCCCACGCCCAGTCTCCACCGCACGCGGAGTACGGCGCCTGGGAACCAAGCGCGCCGGCTGAGTGGCCACCGCTCCGGGTGGTTGGAAAGTCGGCGGAAGACGAGGATGAGCGGGCGGAAGACCTCTTCCGCGACCACATCTCGTCCATCGTGCAGTCCAAGTGCGTCAACTGCCACGTCGATGGTGGCGTCTCCGGCAACACGCGCCTCGTGTTCGTCACGGCGGACAACAGCGACCACGAATCGGTCAACCTGCGCCGCTTGGACGACTTTCTGGCCACGGTGGAGAACGGCGAGCAGTTGATCCTCGCCAAGATTCGCGGCGAAAGCCACGGCGGCGGCGTGCAGGTGGAGGCGGGCAGCGAGGCGTTCGCCCAAATGGAGCAGTTCCTCAACGTGTTGGGCGGCAACACCGCGGTTGCCTCGATAACCCCGGAGAACCTGTTCGATACGGTGAAGCCGGTGCCGCAGCGCACCGTCCTGCGCCGCGCCGCGCTAATTCTGGCGGGACGGATTCCAACCGAGGCGGAGTACGCATCGATCCAAGAGATCGGCATACGCTCCGCCATCCGCAACCTGATGACGGGGCCGGGGTTTCACCAATTCCTGATTCGTTCCGCCAACGATCGACTGCTGACCGACCGGGAAGGCACCGTGCTCTCCTCCCGTTCCGGGGAGCCGCTGGTCGAGTACGTCAATGAATGGGTGCGCCGCTGCGAGCAATCCGGCGGCGAAACCTACAGAGCGGCCTTCGACCTGTGGTACCGGGGCGTTCAATACGGCGCCCGCCGCGCGCCCTTGGAATTGATCGCCCACGTCGTTAAGAACGACCTCCCGTACACCGAAATACTGACCGCCGACTACATCATGGCGAACCCCTGGACGGCACCGGTCTATGGCAGCGCCACGGCGTTCGACAACCCGGACGACGTTCACGAGTTCAAGCCCAGCAAGTACGTCAGCTACCATCTCCTCGACGAGTCGCGGGAAACCGAATTCTCCGACAGGTGCGGCCGGCGCATCACTGATGCGGGCGACCTGCGGCAGGAGTTCCCCCACGCCGGCATCCTGAACACCAAGGCCTTTCTGCAGCGCTACCCCACGACCACGACCAACCGCAACCGGGCCAGGGCCCGCTGGACCTACCAGCACTTTCTGGGCATCGACATTGAGGCGCTGGCCCCGCGCACCATCAATCCGGACGCCTTGGCCGACACCGACAACCCCACGCTCAAGAACCCCGCCTGCACGGCCTGCCACGATACCCTCGACCCCGTGGCGGGCGCCTATCAGAACTACGCGGCGACCGGCAACTACCGGGACAATTTCGGGGGCCAGGACTCCTTGGATTTCTTCTACAAGAACAACCGCCCCGGGGGCGTCGACCACATCATCGAAGCCGATTCGTGGAGGGAGCGGGAGAGGCTCGAAACCTCTGCCCATCTCCAGGCTGGCGACAACCAAATCGGTTTGGCAGCCGTGACGAACTGGTCAACCTCGGGGGCCGTCGTTGACAGCATTTCGGTTCGCGACCAATACCGCCGACTGATAATGAGAGCTCCCGCAGTCAAGCTGTTTCAGGATTCCGGTTGCGGGTTTGAAGGTTGGTCCTCCGGGTGGTTCCTGTCCACGTCATGCATCTTGGATGTCCCGGTAAGGCTTCCCCGCGACGGCACCTACACCCTGCACTTCGACGCTTGGGAGGGGTACAGCAACATTTACACCCCTGCTGCCGTCAGAGTCTGGATGGATGGGACCAACGCCTACCGTGCAGGCGATACGTGGTACCGCGACATGCTCCCCGCCGGGTATGGCAACAGGAAAGCCCCCGATGCCGACAACAGCCTGCAGTGGTTGGCGCGGCGGATGGCCGCCGACCGCCGCTTCGCCGAGGCGGCTGTCAAGTTCTGGTGGCCCGCCATCATGGGAACCGAAGTCGCTTCGCTGCCGGAAGACCCCAACGATCCGGACTTCGATGCGCTGCGCCTCGCCGCCGAAGCCCAGGCATTGGAAGTGGGACGCATCGCCAGGGAGTTCTGGTACGGGTACGGGTACGGCAAGGGCCAGCCCCGCAACCTGAAGAACCTGTTAGTCAAAATCTTCATGTCCAAGTGGTTTCGAGCCGGTGCGGTCACCGACCAAGACCCCATCCGGGCGGTCGCCCTCCGCGACGCCGGCGGCGGGCGGTTGCTGACGCCCGAGGAACTCGCGGCCAAGACGCTGGCCCTGACCGGCTTTCAATGGGGACGCCGCGAACCCCCCTCTCTGGAGCAACACTACGGCTACCGGAGGCCGCTCGTCAGGGAACAGCACGACTTGAACACCGACTACGCCATCCTGTACGGAGGCATCGACTCCGACGGGGTCACCGAACGGGCCCGGGACTTGACGTCGGTCATGCTCGGCGTGGCGAAACGGCACGCCGCGGAGGTCAGTTGCCCGATCGTGCTGCGCGAGTTCCACCTGCTCCCTGACGAGGACCGCAAGCTCTTTGGGGGCCTCGACATCACCACCACCCCGGAGCAGCCCGGCGGCGAGCGGGCAATACGCGAAACCCTTGCCGTGCTCCATGACAGGCTCCTGGGCGTTCGCGTCAGCACCGGTTCCGCGGAAATCACGGCGGCCTACGACTTCCTGGAGGAGGTTTGGAACCGCAAACGCGACACCGCCGCAAGCCCGTTGCTGGACGCCATTGAATGCTGGACTTGGGGCGATGACTACTTCCTTGCCGATGTCCCGGAGGGAAACCGCGACACAAACCCCGACGATCCCGACCACATGGGCAAGACCTGGGTGGTCGTCCTGGCGGCGATGCTGATGGACTATCGCTACCTCTACCTTTGACGGCCATGGGAACCAGCAGACGCACGCTTCTGAAACGTCTTCTTGCCGCCGGCGCGGCGACCGGGCTGCGCCTGCCGCTGGCCCATGCCGAGGACTACGCCGGCAAGGTGCTGCTGGTCATTCAAGCGGATGGCGGCTGGGACCCCACCAGCTTCTGCGACCCCAAGGCCAACACCCCGGGGGAGCTGGTCATCAACCATTGGGCCGAGAACGACGAGGTTCGCCAGGCCGGCAACCTTCCCTACGCGCCGTTCGCGGACAACGAGGCCTTCTTCGAGAAATACTACGATCGAATGCTGGTCATCAACGGCGTTGACGCGCAAACCAACTCCCATTCAGTGGGCGTCGTGCACAACCATAGCGGCCGCAACGCGGAAGGGTACCCAACCCTCACCGCGCTGCTGGCCGGCCACTTCGCCCCCTCGCTGCCCGCCACCTACCTCAGCTTCGGCGGGTACTCCTATCCCGCCGGGATTGTCCGCCCCACCCGCCTTGGCAGTGGCAGGCTCATTCAAAACATCGCCAACCCTGCCGACGCCGACCGCAACGGCAGCCGCTTCCTCGGTGAATCCGATTGGAGCGCGCTTGAGAGGCACCTTTCGGCAACGGCGGAGCGGCTGGCCGCCGCCCCCAACCTGATTGAGGCCGACCGGCGGCGCCTGGATGCCTACCGGGCCGCGCACCGGGCGGAGGGGTTGAGCGCCTTCGCGGATGCGCTGGCGTCAGCCAATTTCGCCAATGGGCTGCAGCACCACGTGCAGCAGGCTGTCCTTGCCTTTCGAACCGGCGTGGCCGTGAGCGCTGACCTTCAACTCGGCGGTTTCGACACCCACGACAACCACGACGACGCCTCCGCGCCCTTGCTGAGCGAACTCACCGGCGCTGTGGACTTCTTGTGGAACTTCGCCGAGGAGCAGGACGTTGCGGACCGGCTGGTGGTCGTGATCGGCTCGGATTTCGGCCGCACCAACTACTACAACGCCAACGACGGCAAGGACCATTGGCCCATCGGCAGCTTCATCGTCATGGAGAAGAACCAGCCCTGGACCAACCGGGCGGTTGGCGCCACCAACCCCCTGCACTTCGCGCAACGGGTCAATCCCTCGACCTTGGAACGCGACAGCCGCCACGGCCGCATCATTCATCCAAAGCACGTTCACAAGGCGCTGCGGCGCTATTTGGGCGTTGAGGAATCCGCCGGCGCGCAACGCTATCCGTTCAACAACACCGAAGACTTCGCCTTCTTTGGCTAGGCCCAGCGGATGCCCCCCACCCTCCTGATGCCAGCACACAGCCTGTTCCGGGCAGTCGCGTTGTCGGCGTGCGGTTGGCTGGGCTTCGCCGGGGCGGCCCATGCGCAGACGGCGAGCGAAGTGTTTGAGGAGCACATCTCGCCCTTGGTGCAGCGCCAGTGCATCAACTGCCACGTGGCGGGTGGCCAGTCCGGAGACACCCGCCTGGTGTTCCTGCCGTCAACCGACTCGACTCACCTGGTTCACAACGAGCAGCAGTTCCGCGACTTCGTCGCCGAGGTCGATGGCGGCGCGGAGCGGATACTGGACAAGATCACCGGACGCATATCCCACGGCGGCGGCACCCAAGTGGCCGCCGACAGCGCCGAGTACGGGCACATGGAGCGGTTCCTGGAACTGCTGAGCGGCGGGGGCCAACCCACTGAATTGATTCCGGACCCGGCGCTCAAGCGCGTGATTGCGGAAGCGCTCGGAAAGTCGGCCGAGGAACCCATTACTGAAGCGGAGCTCGCGACCTTGACCGAACTGAGCGCGTCTTCTCAATCCATCAGTGATCTGCGCGGGCTGGAGTTCGCTGTCGGTCTGAAAAAACTGAATCTCTACGAAAATCGGATCACCAACATAGAGCCGATTGCCGAGCTGGTGGGTCTCGAGGAATTGTGGCTGGGCTTCAACCCAATTGGGGATGCCTCCCTGTTGTCGGGCTTGCACAACTTGAAAACGCTTTGGCTTCCCGCCACTGGAATAGGCGACTTGTCGCCGCTGTCGGGCCTGACCGGATTGTCTGAGTTGAGTCTATGGTCCAACAACATCGAAGACATCTCACCTCTGGCCAGCCTGAGCGGCTTGTTGTCATTGGAACTGAGCTACAATCGACTGCCCGACATCTCAGCCGTGGCAAGCCTTGTCAACCTGACCTACTTTGTGGCGCGACGCATCGGGGTCCAGGACATCTCGCCCTTGTCGCGGCTCACCAAACTGAGCCAACTTGATCTGTGGGACAACGCAATCGAGGACATCTCGCCGCTGTCTGGGCTCACCCAACTGGAAGACCTTGCCTTGTCGGACAACAAGATCGAAGACCTTTCGCCGTTGGCGAAAGCCTCGGAACTGCGGAGCCTTTATGCCATCAACAACAACATCAAAGACGTTTCGCCTCTCGCGAACCTAACGGAAATGAGATCGTTGTACCTGCAGCTCAACAGCATCGAGGACATACGGCCCCTGAGAAATCTGACTGATCTCCATTGGCTGATGCTGCGCAACAACGCCATCCGTGACCTCTCACCGCTGGCCGATCTCACCAAGCTCTATGCATTGGACGCCAGCGGCAACTTCATCGCTGACATCGAGCCCCTGTCAAACTCGGTTCGCATCACAAACTTGAATTTGTCCGACAACCAAATCCGGGAAATCGGGGCGCTGGCGAAACTGGCATCGATGACTGATCTGGACGTGAGCCGCAATCCGGTGTCAAACCTCTCCCCACTGGCTGAACTGACGCAACTTCAAAGACTAAACCTTGGCTACGCCGACATCCGGCACATCGATGCGCTGGAAAATCTCCGGGAGTTGGAGACACTGTTCCTGGACGGCAACGACATCTCGGACATTTCGCCGCTGGCGAATTTGACGGGCCTGAGCAGATTGTACCTGCGCCGCAACGCCATCCACGATCTTTCGCCACTGTCCGCTTTGCATGGGTTGGAGATTCTGTCCCTCACCGGCGGCAATTCCGTTGCCGACGTCTCCGCCTTGGCCCGGCTGACCCAATTGCAAGGGCTCGGGCTCGGCGGCAACCAGATCTCCGACGTGGCGCCCCTGTCCAAGATGGCGAACCTGCTGTGGTTGAACCTCGGCGAGAACGGCGTCTCGGACATCGGGCCGATCAGCGGCTTGGAGGCACTCGAATGGCTGAACCTGTACCGGAACCCCCTGGACGCCGACGCCCTTGAGATGCACATTCCGAAACTGCGGGAGCGCGGCGTGTTCGTTCACTATTGACGGGCGGGGGCGGGTCGGCGCTCCTCACAGCGCCCTGCGCACGGACAGGGCCAGCAGGTGATTGCCGTAGCGGGGGCTCCCGCGCCCGAAGGTGAGCACATTGCGAATGCCATCCTGGGCGACGCCGTCGATCGCCCCATCCGCCGCCCGGTAGCGCTCGTAGTAGTAGCGCAGTTCCAGCTTGGACTTCCACCGCCAAGCGGTTTGCAGCCGAACGTCCAGCGACCGATGGCGGGAAACCAGGCTCGGAAAGCTCGCCGTTGCCGACTCGAACGTCGTCGCGTAGTCGCCGACGTCATCGGAATGGGCGTACTCCAGGCGCAGATCGAGTAAGGGACGCGGAAATCCCTTGGCGGTCAGGCGTCCCCCGGCCGTCTTCACTCGATCGTCAGTGGCGTAGAGCCAATCCCAGGCCGGAAAGGCTACGCTTCCCGCCGTGGTCGCCTCGCGCCACTGAACGCCGAAGAAGCCGGACAGCGACACCCGGTCGCCGACGGCATAGGCGGCATCCGCCAGCCAGCCGCTGGAGCGGTCACGCTGCAGGCCCAGCAACGAGTCGGGATAGCTGAACTTGCGATGGTTGGCGTCGATGCCGAGGGTCAGCCCGGTAGTGGCGGAATCGAAACGCAAGCCGCCCTGCCATCCCCGCTCACGCCGCGCCGCTTGGTAGTAGCGCCGGGTCAGCGGGTTGTTGGCGGTGTTGGCCATGAACTGGGACGCATCGCGGCTGCCCCGGGCGTGCCGGAGGTTTAGATGCCAGCCCGCACCCAGTTCGTGGGACACCTCCAGCCAGCCCCGGCGCTCGTTGTTGCGGGCAATTTCAAGATTGGAACGCCGGTTCTCCCCATTGCGAAAGCCCGCCGCGATCCTCGTCCGGCCGGGCAACCCGTAACGCAGTGTGACGTCGGTGTTCGTGCGCTGGAAGTCGTAGCCGATGGCCTCGCGGGGGGCGGTTGCGAACCGGTCACCCAGCACCGGGGCCAGCGTAATGGCCCGCCGCTTGTCACGGCGGTCGACCACCGCATGGGCGATGCTCAACCGCAGCCGCCGCGTGGGACGGCTGACCAGGTTGACCGCGGCGCTGAACGAGCCTCGGTTGGCGCCGAGGCCGGGCTCGCCGATGGGCGCCAATTCGAGGCCCGCATTGGCGGTGTAGGGCAGAAGGGGCGCATTCTGCTTCGCCTCGGTGTGGGCCACCGTGGCGTTGAGGCGGGTGGTGCGATGCAGCCGCAGGCGCGAGACGAACGACCAAGTGTTGGCCTCATTGCTCGGCGCGGCGGCGCTTTGGCCCCGTGCCACCGGACCGATGTAGGGATTGTCCCACACCAGATCCGACTCGCCGTTGCGGAACTGCCGGTGCGCGTATGCAACGGCCACGGAAAGACGCTGGCTGGCATAGCCGAGGCGGGCGTCCGCACCCTCGATTCGGTGGTCGATGGGCTGTGGCAGCGCCGTGGCTTGGTAGAGGAAGTCGCGGCTGGTTTCACTGACGCCGCGCTTTTGTTCGTGGAAGTAGCCCGCCTCCAAGGTCACCCCCGCCAGCGGCTTGAACCAGGCGCCCAACTCCGAGCGGCGACGCTTGGAAGACAGTTTGACCGGTTGGCTGGCCTCCAACAGTTGCGTCATGGCCGCCGTGCCGTAGGCCGGCGTCCAGTCCGCCGGCAGTTGCAGCCCGTCCAGCAGGGTGAAGGGCGAGCGCCCGTCATCGGATCGGCTGCGCGGGGTTTCCCGGTAGCGGGCGCGCAAGCCGTAGCGCTGGCGCCTTTCCACGCGCAGCGCCGCATCCCGCGAGTCGAGCCCGAGGTTGCGGCCGGTCAATTCCAAGAAAAAGTCCGATCCCGTGGTCAACCGGTAGTCCGCGTTCAAGTCGAGATGGCCACCGGCTTTGTCAATCCCGGTGTCGCGGCCAAAGCGCGCCTCGCCCCCCGTCGATTCCATGGCGCCGACGGCCAAGGTTCCGGTTTGGGCGGCGGCTCGGTCAAATTCGCACAACCGGCAGGACCACCGCCGGACATCCGCGTTGGCGTAGTTGGTGGCGAACTCGGCGGCCGCGGCCACGGGAACGGCGGCCAGAATGGACAGCGCCGCCAAACGCCGCCACAGGGTCTGCCCCAGCGACGCAGCCCGATCCTCAACAACGCAGTTGGAACCCGCTTCCTTCATCGGCGCAGCAAATTGCCGGACGGATGGTTCGAGCCATGCACTTGCGCGTGGCAGTTCAGGCAGGCGTTGGCAAACAGAAACTCCGCCCCGGGGTCTTCCGGCGAACGCTCAGCCAGGGCCGGCAGGCTGCGATGTCCCACCGACGAGTGGCACGCCTGACAGAGCTGCGGCGCCCGGCGCACCAACAGCGCCGGTTGGTTGGCGCCGTGCGGCAGGTGGCAGATGCCGCAGTCCTCAGTGGCGGGCGGATGTTCCCAGAGAAAGGGGCCTTGCTTCTCCGCGTGGCAGCCGAAGCAGGCCTGGTTGGCCGACTGTTCGCGCAACAACCCGTCGCCGCCGCCGTGGGGATCGTGGCAATCCCGGCAAACCAGTTGGTGGTCGCGCAGCGGGTGGGAGGAGAGCTTGAGCAAATCGGCCCGCACCGCCCGATGGCAGTCGAGGCAGGTGCCGGCCTGTCCGGTTTGGGTGCGTATCGCATCGACGCGATTGTGAATGCGGTGGCAATCGGCGCAGGCCACATCGCCCTGCTCGTGGGCGCTGCCGGCCCAACGGGCGCGCCCGTAGTCCTCGTGGCAAGCGAGGCAGAAGTGGTTCTGCAGGTCCGCCGAGGCATTGGCCTGACTGCCGAAGTTGACGATGGGCTCCCGCTCCATGCCCTCGCCGAGCATGCGCTGGCCGTGCTCGCCGACGGGCCCGTGGCAGGCTTCGCATTGCAAGCCCGCCGGACGCTGGGCGGACGAACCGGACTTGAACGGGGTGCCCGGAATGGCCGGATGGCCGTGGACGTTGTCGAAAACCGCCGCGGTGGGAAACGGCTCGCTATCGTCGTGACAGCGCAGGCAGGTGTCCGCGCCACGGTTGGAGTAGTCGCCCGCCGCGAGTTTTGCGGTCAACACGGCATCGGCATCGCCTGAACGGTCATCGGCCGACAGCGCCAAGCTGAACAGCAGGGCCGCAACGCAGGCAATGGCAACCGGGATTGAGTGGCTGGGGATTGGGTTCACCCGCGGGTGGCGTCCGATGCCCTCAATAATCCCCTGCGCTCACATAGAGTTCAATGATGGCCCGCTTATCCGCCGCCGAAAGCGTGTCGTACTTCTCCCGCATCTTGTCGGACATGGCTCGGCGGCCGGAGTCGAAGTTGTCGAATTCCGCCTCCAGGTAGTCGCGCCACTGCCCGGCACTGATCGGCAGGTCCGATTCCGGATCCCGGCCGCCGTCGTAATGGCACCGGTCGCACTTCTCCGCGTGAATTTCCGCGCCCCGCCGAGCCAAGGCCGCGTCAAAGGGCTGTTCGTGCGGCTGCCACGGCTGGTTGGCGTAGTAGATCACCACCGCCCATTCATCGGCATCGGAAAGCGAGTCGGCGACCTCCACCATGTCGGTTTTGGTGCCATCCGGCAGTTCGACGGCACGTGCCGTCCGCAGGCCCATGCGATAGGTGTCCAACAGGTCCATGGTCGCCAGCATCGAAAAACCGGCGATGGAAGGCATGTCGCGGGTCTGGCTTCGCCCGCCCTCACCGTGGCACTCGGCGCACCGGCTCGCCACTTGCTCGCCGGTCTCCGCTATGCCCGCTTGGGGGGCCGCCTCGGCGGCAGGCTCATCGCCTTGTGCGAGAGCAACCCCGCCAAACAAGGCGATGATGGCCAACAACTCGGCCTTTCGCTTAAGGCACCACATGAAACTCAAGCTGAGCCAACGCGACCCTTGTCAAGTGACTTCCGTGCGCACTGCAGCGAGGTCCTTGTGGGTGGCGACGAAGTCCATTCTGGTCTCCATGCGGGCCATGGTAACCGACAACCGGCCAATCTCGGTGCGAATTGGCCGTTTTGATATCATGGCGATGGCGGTTGTGAGACAGAAACTGTGTGTGTCGTTGTTTTTTCTCGCATGGCGATTCGGAAACGATGGGCGGTCGCCGTTGCCGCCGCAATCCTGTGCGGATGCGGGGGCGGCAGCGGCGGTTCCCCCGCGCCATCGGCGCCTTCCCCACCGGCGGACGCGGACCCGCCGCCTCCCCCTCCGGCCAGCCCGGACCCGCCGCCGCCCGCCTCCCTCAGCACCGGCCCGGCGCCCTGCGCGGACGGCCGCGCCGGCGATTTCGCCTGCGACGGCATCTCGCTCTTGAGCCGGGTGCCGCTCGACGCGATGGGCGGCACCGCCGGCAACGACCTCTGGGGCTGGCGCGACGGGGAGACGGGCCGCGAGTACGCCCTGATGGGCATGACCGACGGCACGGCCTTCGTTGACGTGACCGACCCCGAGGACCCGGCGGTTCTGGGGCGGCTGCCCACGGAAACGCAGGCCTCCGTCTGGCGCGACATCAAGGTGCGCGGCGACCACGCCTACATCGTCGCCGACAATTCCGGCGCGCACGGCATGCAGGTGTTCGACCTGACCCGCCTGCGCGGGCTGACGGGATCGCAAACGTTCCTCGCCGACGTCGTCTACGGCGACTTCGGGAGTGCGCACAACCTGGCGGTCAACGAGGAGACGGGGTTCGGCTACGCTGTCGCGTCGAACACCTGCGGCCACGGCCTGCACATGATCGACCTCCGAACGCCGAACAACCCGCTCTTCGCGGGCTGCCACGATGAGGCGGGGACCCACGACGCCCAGTGCGTCGTGTACCGGGGACCCGATGCCGGGTTTCGCGGGCGCGAGATCTGCTTCAACTCCAACGAGGACCATCTGGCGATCGTGGACGTCACCGACAAGTCCGCCCCGCTCACGCTTTCATCCACGGACTATCCGCAGATGGCGTACGTGCACCAGGCTTGGCTGACCGAGGATCATGCCTTCCTCCTGCTCGGCGACGAGCTGGACGAGATCGACTTCGACGGGCCCACGCGCACGCACGTGTTCGACGTGTCGGCGCTCGATGCGCCGACGCACCTCTACGCGCATGAGCTGGACACGCGCGCGACCGACCACAACCTGTACGTTCTCGGCAACCGCGTGTTCGAAGCCAACTACAGCTCCGGCTTGAGGGTGCTGGAGTTCGGCGACCTGGCGGCGGGGGAGATCGAGGAGATTGCCTTTTTCGACACGTATCCGGAGGGCGACGGCCGCGACTTCGAGGGCGCTTGGAGCGTGTACCCGTACCTGCCATCCGGCACCATCCTGGTGAGCGACATGCAACATGGGCTGTTCGTTCTTTCGCTGCAGTAAGGCACGAGGGGGGCGGCCCTCAACCACGTCGAAGGCCGTGGCCAAGCCCATCGCGATCTGGCGCACGAGTCGTACGACGGGTTCTGGAAACTCCGCGGCCAGAAGACGCGGTTGATCCCGCCGCGAGCGAGAACCCACAAAAGCGTCTTCGAGCGCATGAAGAGTGGCGCCAACGACTACAGCCCCACAAACTTGCCGGAGGAATACGACACCGTCGGCTGACCGGTTAGGTTGCTATACCAAGGTGCGTATCAGCACCGCTGTGATGGCCACCATGGTTGTGCTGGTCATGCCCAGCAGCCAGCGCTGCATGGAGGCCTCGCGGTTGGCTATCAGGGTTTTGACGTCGGCCACATCAGTTTTCACGCCGCCGATTTCAGTCTTCACATCCCCGATTTCCTTGAGGACCTCGACCCTCAAATTCGCGATCCGGCCGTCCGTCTTTGCGATCTCGGTGTGAGTGCGCTCGATCTCCGTGCGCACTGCGGCCAGGTCCTTATGGGTGGCAACGAATTCCATTCTGGTCTCCATGCGGGCCATGCGTTGGCCGAGCTCGGAGAATTGGTCGTTCTGGATTTGGGTTGACTGCTGGGGTTCCATGACTGCCTTGCCTTTTCGGTGACTGCTGTTGGTTCGTTGGCTTCAGGTGCGCCGTGGGGACCATGGTAACCGACAACCGGGCATCGGGGTGGGATTCGGCTATGCGAGAAGGCTGACAGGCGCGTGGGAGATTGCCCTTTTGGCGCTTGGGACATCGGCGCTCTTGGCCAATTTGGGGAGTGAATAGGCCATTTTGATGTTACGGTGATGCCGGTTGTAAGACAGGAATTGCGTGTGTCGCCGTTTTCTTCACTCACTCTGGGAATAGCAAGCCTGCTCCTAGCCGTTCCGTCGCCTGCGCAGGCGGCGGCCCCGGACTTGGTCGTGCTGGGCGCCAACGTGGACGAGAGCAGTCCGGAGGCGGGCGAAGCGTTCGGGTTCGTCGCGACGGTGCACAACCAGGGCGACGCTCAATCCGCGGTGACCAGGGTGCGGTACTTGCGCAGGGAGATGGTACGGGGGGCGACGGCGTGGCGCGGCCCACGGTCACCAGCGTTCAGGTCGTGTCCGACCCGGGCGCGGACGGACGCTACCTGGCGGGGGAGGAAATCGAGGTGGAGGTGCGGTTCAGCGCGGGGATACAGATGGATCGGTTCGCCTCGCCGACGCTGGCGCTTGACGTGGGCGGCGCGATGCGCGGGCCGGTCACCTTCCCAATCCCCGCGGGATTTGACGGTGTCACTCTAACGATACGGTGGCTTGGCGAAAGTCAATCGTGAGCATCTGCCCCCGCATGTAGTCTAGGCCCAACAGACCGTCGATGTGCGCACTGGGTGGCAGCGTATGCGCCAATACGGGAAAGCCGTTGCGCTCCTGGCTCAACACCTTTCAGCCGGGACCACCAAGACGCCCAGGCTGTCGTCATATGCCTCCTTCACACGACAGTCGCCGTATCTTCCGGCATCGTGCCCGTGTACAGGACGGCAGCCCGGGGTGGACGCAGCGCAAGCGCCCGACGGTACACCTCCTCACGGTCCTTGCTGTGGTGCAGCACGGTGCCGCCCCGAACGTTCAGCCCCTCGTCGGTGTCCGGTGCCCCGACCAGCACCCATTCCGAGTCGAACTGCGCCTTAATCTCTTCGTAAGTCATCTCCACAGCTTGTCGCTCCAAGCTCGGTCGCCCAAGACCGGTCGTTGACACTTTACCAATAACCTGCGGGAGAGCGAAGGTTTGGTTTCTGGTGCGCAATCTGGACTATCCAAGGGCTCCGGTGTCTGTTAACTCCCTTGCATCAATGTCGATCAGCGCCGCGGCGATGGCGTTGGCGGGACGAAAATCGCGTGCGTCTCTGCTTCTTCCCTTCCTTCCGCTCAGAGGCTATCCGAAGGATCCAAAGAGGGTAGCCGCCACGCCGGCCATGGCCGAGCTGACGCCCACCACGGTGGTGGCGGTGATGCCGAGCAGCCAGCGCTGCATGGAGGCCTCGCGGTTGGCGACTAGGGTTTTTACGCTGGCGACTTCGGCGACCATCGCCGTGTTCATCTGCGCCATCTCGCTGAGAAGCTCGCCCTTCAGGCTGGCGACTTCCGTGCGGGTGCCCTCGACCTCCGTGCGCACCGCAGCGAGGTCCTTGTGGGTGGCGACGAACTCCATTCTGGTCTCCATGCGGGCCATGCGTTGGCCGAGCTCGGCTATTTGGTCGTTCTGGGTTTGGGTTGACTGCCGGGGTTCCATGGTTGCCTTGCCTTTTTCGTTGACTGCTGTTGGTTCGTTGGCTTCAGATGCGCTGTGGGGACCATGGTAACCGACAACCGGGCATTGGGGGTGGGATTCGGCCGGTCGAGAAGGCTGAAAGGTCTGTAGGAGATTGCCCTTTGGGCGCTCGGGACATCGGCGCTTTTGGCCATTTTGGGGAGTGAATTGCCCGTTTTGATGTTACGGTGATGACGCTTGTGAGACGGAGATTACGTGTGTCGTTGTTTTGCCGCGTGCCTCGCGTGGATGGACGTGCGGGTTGGGTGTACTCACTCGCTCTGGGAATAGCAAGCCTGCTACTAGCCGTCCCATCGCCTGCGCAAGCGGCGGCCCCGGACTTGGTTGTGCTGGGCGCCAACGTGGACGAGAGCAGTCCGGAGGCGGGCGAGGCGTTCGGGTTCGTGGCGACGGTGCACAACCAGGGCGACGCTCAGTCCGGGGTGACCACGGTGCGGTGCTTGCGCTCGACCAACAGCACCATCACGACGGCGGACGCGTTGCAGGGCACGGAGGCGGTTGGGCCGCGCGATCCCAACACGAACCACGTGGCGACAATTCGCCTGACGGCGCCGGCGGCGGTCGGCACGTACTACTACGGGGCATGCGTGGATGGCGTGCCGGGGGAGTCGGACAGGGCCAACAACTGTTCGGCATCGGTGGAGGTGCAGGTCCTGGCGCAAGGGGACGGCACGGGGGGCGACGGCCCTGTTCGGCCGACGGTCACCAGCGTTCAGGTCGTGTCCGATCCGGGCGCGGACGGACGCCACTTGGCGGGGGAGACCATCGAGGTGGAGGTGCGGTTCAGCGTGGGGATACAAGTGGATCGGTTCGCCTCGCTGACGCTCGCAAAGCCGCCTTGGTCATAGATCTCCGCCTCGCTCGGACATATGGTACAGTGCGAGCGTACCGAACACCGCTCAGCATCCCATGGACCAAGACGCGCCCTTGCATGTGCCCCAAGTCGATCTGCTCGACGAAACGATCGAGCCGACGGATGAGGAGCTTGAGCTCTTGATGCGGGATTTCCTGCACACGGTGAACGAGCGGGCGGCCAAGGCCGAGGCCGCCGAGCGCGCCAGCTTGGCGGCGGCCCTGCGAGTCGCCTAGCGGCCACACCCTTGTTCCTGCCTCCTGAATGCGCCCTAGGCTCATTGTGATCGCCGGCCCCAACGGGGCCGGCAAGACGACCTTCACCGAGCGTGTCCTTGCGCACCAGTGGCTTGCGGGCTGCCAGTACGTCAATCCCGACTTGATCGCCAATGAGCGGTTCGGCGGGTGGAATGAACCCAGCGCGATTCTGCAGGCCGCCCAGGAAGCTGACCGGCTGCGCGAGTCCTGCTTGGCCGAAGGACAGTCGCTGGCTTTCGAGACCGTCTTCTCGTCGCCTCCCAGGCTTGACTTCCTGCGGCGGGCGCAGGCTGCCGGATACTTCACCCGCCTCTTCTACATCGGGACCGACAGTCCCCGGATCAACGCGGCCCGCGTTGCCCAGCGCGTTCTGGAAGGTGGCCATGACGTGCCGATCCCGAAGATCATCAGCCGGCGCCGCAAGTCGATTGCCCAGTTGGCGCAGGCTTTGGGCGTGGTGGACCGGGGCTACGTGTATGACAACTCCGTCGACGGCGAACTCCCGGCGCTGCTGTTTCGGACCGTGGACGGACGCTTGGCAAAAACCTACAGGGAAGACCATGAGTGGGCCATGGACGTTCGCTCTTCCGACTGGAAGGCTGCGCCCAAAGGCGCACGCTCGGGGAGTAAGCCGCCCGCCCCGTGAACCCGAATGCGGTCCCGTCCTCAAGAGGATTCCGTGGTTCGGTGCGAGGGCAGGATGCCCTCGAGCCGAAGGGCGTGAGTCAATCCCTCCGATGCAAAACCGACAGCCGGTGGCTGCTGTGGAACTGGCAGTGGCCGGGGTTGTCTGCGGTGTCGTTCAGGAAGCCGGCGGGGGATAGGCTTTCCGCCAAGGTGCTGGTGGAGTGGACGGTTGTGGAGCCCGCGTTGAGGTTTGGGAGGAGGCCTTGGTGGGCTGTGCCGTTGCGGTCCCGGCACTCGGCCAGGACTTGGCATTCGCGCCAGGGGTCCAGGCAGGTCAGGGTCAGGACGGACGGGCTTAGGCTGGTGGGGCCGCGCAGGCCGTCGGCTAGCTGGGGCGGTTCGGCGTCGTAGGCTGTGTTGGCGGAGATGCAGCCGTGGCTGTCGCTTGGCCGTGATGAGCCGGACGTGTGGCGGGTTTCGGCGCAGAGCCGGATGCTGTCGGGCTGCAGGTTTCCTGAGTCGCTTGGCGGGAGGTAGTAGACCGGCAGCGGGTCGTCGGCGAAGGTGGCCAGCGGGATGGTGGTGGTGGTGAGCCTTTCGTTCATCCCGGTGGGCGCCGGGAAGCGCTCGCCGGTGGACCCTGCGCCGCTGTGGTCCTCGTCGATGAAGGCGGAGCCGCCGCCGAAGGTCCGCAGCGAGACATGCACGTCGGCGGCCAGGCCGCTGTGCGGGTTCTGGAGGTTCAGCGGGAAGCCGTCGGGGCTGCGCAACTCCGGGGGTGCGGGTTCCAGGCTCCGGTCCTGGCCCAAGTGGGCGACCAGCATGTGGTTGCCGCCGGTGAGCGCCTCGACGGAATGGCCGACGTCCCGGTTGGGGTGGGCGTCAAGCTGGCTGCGGCCCGGAAACTCGATGTAGGCGGTTGGATGGTCTGCGGGGATGATCCCGAAGCCTGGAACGACTGAGTCGAAGTGGGCCAGGGCCTTGGTGGCGCGCAGCCATTCCTCCGGCTGGTCCAAGCGGCTTGCGCTGCCGTCATCCGTCAGCTGGAGAACGACGGTCACCAAGGCGGCGTCGTCCAGCGCGATGATGCGATGCGGCCGGAACGTGAGGATTGCTGCGTCTCCGCTCCCCTCGTAGGCGAAGGCGTTCCGTGCCCGGAGCGAGTAGGTGACCGTTTCCCCGTTGTTCCCGACCTCTTGGGCAAACGGGGTTCTGAACTTCTTGTTTTCCCCATCGAGCTCCGGCGTCGCCTCCAACGGAGGGGTGCTGTCCAACTCGATAAACCTGCCACCTGAAATGGTGAATGACGCCTTGACCACACCACTATTGGCGGAATCGGTTTGCTGAGGGGATGCGGAAGTTGGCGACCTTAGCGAGCTGCGGGAGACCAGCCGGGTGGGACAGCGGCTGAGTGAAGGGGGGTTGAAGCAGCGCCTTGGCCAGCGATGCCGGTGGGATGGAAAAGGAAGCCCCCGGCCGCATGGGCGGCCGGGGGCCAAGTCAAACGATCAGACCGCAGAGCGGGGCGGGGCGGGCGCACCCTCAGGATGCGTCCGCCGGCAACTGAGCCTATAAGCCCCCGTTGCCTTCCCCGGTGCCGGGGGTGGTGTCAATCGTGCTGAGGTTGCGAGCGCGGCCGAATGCGTTGCTGCAGACCGTGGCCGCGATCATGGCGGCATCACCGGAATCGGTGA
>JAJEIQ010000045.1 GCA_022827905.1 Pseudomonadales bacterium
CCTACTGGCAGCAATTCTCATTTTGGCATAGTCGTCGATGCCGAGCGCGACTGCCTGCGCTTGCGCGCAGGGCCCGGAACGCTCCCGCTGCCACTGATAGGCAATTATCACCTTGATGGAGCACTAGGGGTGACCAACTACCCAGGTCTTTTTGTTGGAAGCTGTGTGCCGTTTTACTTCTGCCCCCGCTCAGTAATGCTCTACGTGATTCACAAGGCCAATCACCGCGAGTTAACCTTTCGTGGTGGGCAGGATCCTATTGTGCATCTTGAGGCAGACCTATTCGCGTCAGCCAAGTGGGCTGATCAAAATGGCCAGCGATGGGCATTTACAACATCCAACGCGGGTTCTCGCTACTTCAACGACTACAGCGATCTGGACCAACTTGAACATATCGATTGGGATACGGTGAATAGCCGGGATTGGCAGACTCACAAGGCGGACAAGCAGGCTGAATTCCTTATGGAGCACTCTTTTCCCTGGCACTTGATTTCCCGAATAGGAATAGGGTCAAGAAAGGTGGGCAACCAGGTCATCAACGCTATATCGAAGTCCACGCATCGACCGAAAGTCCAGGTCAAGCGCGACTGGTACTATTGAGAGGAAGACGATGATCGAATACAGAACGGGGGATATCTTCGCACTGGCGGCTGAGTCGGAGGCCTTAGTCAATACCGTAAATTGCGTCGGTGTCATGGGGCGAGGAATCGCCCTGCAGTTCAAGCGGGCATTTCCCGACAATTTCAAGGCATACGCCGCTGCCTGTGAGCGTGGCGCAGTTCGGCCGGGAAAGATGTTCGTTTTCGAAACGGGCATGATCACCAACCCGCGCTATATCATCAACTTCCCCACCAAGCGCCACTGGCGAGGCAAGAGCCGGATTGAGGACATCGAATCGGGTCTAGCGGCGCTGGCCGAGGAAATCGACGCTCGGTGCATCAGGTCCATTGCCCTACCCCCGCTAGGGAGCGGACTAGGGGCACTGGATTGGGCTGAGGTGCGCTCCCGCATAGAAAACGCATTGAGTGAATTCAGGGAATTGAAGATCGTGGTGTTCGAGCCGGGAGGTGGTCCTTCGGACAACCGAGCCAACCACTCGACTGATGTTCCTCGAATGACGCCCGGACGGGCGGCACTAGTAACATTGATCGATCGTTACCTATACGGGCTCTTGGACCCGTTCGTGACGCTGCTGGAAGTACATAAGCTAATGTACTTCATGCAAGCTGCCGGGGAGCCGCTCAGCCTACGATTCACCAAGGGTCACTATGGTCCCTACGCCGAGAATCTCCGGCATGTGCTGCGACGGGTGGAAGGACACTTGGTCTCCGGCTACGCCGATGGTGGCGATCAACCGGGAAAGTCCCTAGAGCTTGTGCCCGGAGCTTTGGAGGATGCCAAGACGTTCCTTGCCAACCAACCCGACACGCAACGACGACTCGACCGCGTATCCGACTTGGTCGATGGGTTCGAATCGCCATTTGGCATGGAACTGCTGTCCACCGTTCACTGGGTGGTCGAGGAGGAAGGTACGATGACCATGGATGAATTGGCGGCGCGAACGTACGCTTGGGGACAGCGCAAGGCCCGCTTTTCGCAGCGCCAGCTTGCAATCGCTAGGGACACGCTGCACAAGCACGACTGGTTGGCTGACCCATCGGGCTAGGACTGCGGAGGATGCCCACGAGCAGCCAGCGGCGCTTGGCTTCAGGGTGAAAGCGGGGCCTCGCGGAAACCCCACCCCACAAGACCGCGCACCTGATCTGAATCAAGTCCGCTATCAATTGAGGCTGTTGCGAGGCGTCGTTCGGCCGTATCATGGGCTGCCATGAAGATAGGATTTTTCGGTTTCAACAACGGTGCCCTCGCTGAATCCGAGGCCATGGCGCAAGCGCTTCAGGCCATGGATGACGCCGGATTCGAGTCCGCCTGGACCGGGGAGCACGTGGTGCTGATCGATCCCCAGGAGCCGCCCTCGCCGGTACCGCCTGACTTTCCCATGCTGGACACGGTCGCCGCGCTGGCTTTTGCGGCTGGCGTCACGCGGCGCATCCGGCTGGCGTCCGGCATCATTCTGCTGGCGCAGCGCAATCCGGTGGTTCTGGCCAAGGAGCTGTCCGGCATCGACCGGCTTTCCAAGGGACGGCTGATCTTCGGCGTGGGCGTGGGCTACGTGCCGCGGGAGTTCGAAGTGATCGGCGTGCCCTACCCGGAGCGGGGAGCGCGGGTCAGCGAGCACATTGAGGCCATCCGCACCCTGTGGACCCAGGAGCAGCCCGAGTTCGAAGGCCGCTTCACGCAAATCTCCGGCGTGCGGCAGCAGCCCATGCCGAATCAACAGCCCCATCCGCCGATCATCATCGGCGGCATGTCCCCACCGGCCTACCGCCGCGCCGTGCGCCAAGGCAACGGCTGGTACGGCTTCGCCCAGACCGTTGAGGCGGCCGGTGCGTCCATCGCTGGGCTTAAGGAGGCCGCGGCCGCCGAGGCGCGGCCGGAGGGCCTGGGCGAACTGGAAATCACCGTGACGCCGCCGGGGCCGGTGGATGCGGACGCCGTCAAGCGCTACGAGGACCTCGGCGTGTCGCGCTTGGCGCTGCTGCCGGGACGCTTGCGCGACGCCGAAGGCGCTGTCCGCTTCATCGAGGAGGCGGCACGGCAGTTCACTCTATAGCCTAGGCGGCCAATCCGGGCAATGGTAGCCCCGAATTGATGCGCCATTGAGTCGCCGCAACTATGATCCACGGGTCTGCGCTCCGAGCACGAACATGCTGAATCGATGGTTCAATCACAGCCGTTGGTTTGTGCGCACCGTGGTTCGCCAGTTCGTCGGACACCAATGCCTGGGCAGGGCCGCCGCGCTGACCTTCACGACGCTGCTTGCGCTGGTCCCCATCATGATGGTGACCTACGTGATCCTGTCCACGGTGCCGGAGCTTTCCGCACTGGGCAAGACGGTGGAGGCTTTCGTGTTCGAGACCTTCGTTCCCGATGCGAGCGCCGCTCTGTCCGGGAAACTGTCCGAGTTTTCAGCGCAGGCGGGTCAGCTCGGAGCGCTCAGCTTCGCAATGGTCGTGCTAACCGCGATTCTCGCCCTGATCAGTATCGAGGAGGTCTTCAACGTGATCTGGCGAGCGCCTGCGCCACGCACCGGCTTGCAGCGGCTGTTGGTCTATTGGGGCGTGCTAAGCTTCGGTCCGCCGCTGCTGATCGGATCGTTGCTCGCCACGTCCTACATTTACGCGTTGCCGCTGATCTCGGGCATCGACGCCTTTGGCATTCGCGAGTTGATCCTTTCCATGCTGCCGACACTAGCCATCACGACCACCTTCACGATCCTGTACTTTGCTGTTCCGAACGTACCCGTACGGTTCGCCCATGCCCTAGCCGGCGGCCTGCTGACCATGCTGCTGTTCGAGGCGGCACGTTGGCTGTTCGCCGAATTCGTCGCCCAATCCTTCACCGCCGTCGTTTACGGAACCTTTGCTGCAGTGCCCTTTTTCCTGGCTTGGCTCTACCTAGTCTGGATCATGGTGCTCGGCGGCGCCGTCTTTGTGCGCACGCTGTCGCTGCCGCCTGGGACCGGCAATGGCGACAGCCCCGCGCCCAAGGTGCTGAAGTGCGTCAGGGTGATCGCGGCCTTAAACGAAGCCCACCTAAAGGGCGAGTCCTTGAGCATCAATGAAATCGAGGCGGCGGTGCCGCTCGACAGCGGGGAAGGGCAACGAATTTTCGACCTGCTGACCCGGGAGGGGCTGCTGCAAACCACCAAGAAGGGCCGGTTCGCGCTGGGACGCAGCTTGAAATCCGTCACTCTATGGGATCTGCACCGTCAGTTGCCAGAAGCCCTGGATGCCGAACAGTTAGCCGCCGCAAAGGGTCCGGACGGCGTGACGGAACGTTTGGCGGCCTTCGCCCAAATCGGCGCTCGGCATCTCGACGTAAGCCTTGACAGCATCCTTTCCAAGACGCACCGAGACCGCTAGGCAATCCTGGAGTCTGCTCGCCGACAGCCCCGGTTGAGGGAATTCATCGGCAAGGACAATCTGCCGGTTGCGCTCGTTCCCCATTTCCCAAGACGCTATACTCGCCCCATGTCCGATGCGTTGAGTTTCGCCGTGCTCCCCCGGCTGATGACGCAGCCGATGGCTGTCTTCAAGGCGCTGTCCGAGAGGGCACCGGAAGGCCATCGCGTCTTCTTCCAGCTCATCCTTCCCCTAAGCCTCATTCCCCCCGTTTTGGCCTATGTCGGCGGTGCCACCTTCGGCTGGCGGCTGGGCGGCGGGGAGCCGTTGATGATGCCTGCCCGAAGCCTCACGCTCATTAGCCTCGCCTACTTCTTTGCGCTGATCTTCGGGTTGGTCAGCAGCGCCGCGGTGAGCGCTTGGATGGCCACCACCTATGGCGCCAAACGGGCGTTCGGCACCCATCTGGCGCTCGCGGGCATGGTGGCCACGCCGGTGATTCTAGCGAGCGTCGCCCATCTCGCGCCCCACGTGTTCGTCAACATGCTGGTCCTCATACCGGCCCTGATTTGGAGTCTTTACCTGCTCTACCGCGGCCTGCCCGAAGCGCTCGGCATCCCGCCGGAGCGAGGCATGTTGATGGCGTCGGCCCTGGCAGGCTACTTGCTAGTCGCCTTGGTGAGCCTGCTCGGCATCACCGTGGCGCTCTGGAGCGGCGGCATCGGCCCCGCCATCGGGGTCTAGGATGGCGGACGGCACCATCGGGGAACGCTACCACGACCGGGTGGTGTCCTGGCTGACGGCCTTTGCGATGGCCTGGTCCATCCTCGGCATGCTGGCCGGCGTTTACGTCGCCGCCGAACTGGTCTGGCCGACCATCGACTTTGGCCGCGAGTGGCTCTCCTACGGACGGCTGCGCACCCTGCACACCAACGGCGTGATCTTCGGCTTCGGCGTCTCCGCCTTGATGGGCACCGCCTTCTACAGCGTCCAGCGCACCTGCCATGTGCCGCTGTTTGCGCCTCGCCTCGCCTGGTTCTGCGCACTGGCCTGGCAGGCGGGGGTGCTGGCGGGCGGCGTGTCGCTGTTGGCGGGCTGGAACGGCGGCAAGGAGTACGCCGAACTGGAGTGGCCCTTCGACATTGCCATCGCGGTGGTCTGGGTGTGCTTCGCCATCGTCTTCTTCGGCACCATCGCCAAGCGGCGCATCAAGCCGATCTACGTCTCCAATTGGTTCTACGGCGGGCTGATCATCGTCATCGCCATGCTGCACATCGTCAACAGCCTGGCGATGCCGGTGACGCTGTCGAAGTCGTACTCGCTGTTTGCGGGGGCGCAGGACGCCATCGTGCAATGGTGGTACGGCCACAACGCCGTCGGCTTCCTGCTGACCGGCGGCTTTCTGGGCATGCTGTACTACTTTCTGCCCAAGCACGCCGGGCGGCCGATCTGGAGCTATCGGCTGTCCATCGTCGCCTTCTGGGCCTTCACCTACAGCTACATCTGGGCCGGACCGCACCACCTGCACTACAACGCCGTGCCGGAGTGGGTGCAGTCCTTGGGGATGGTGATGAGCCTGGTGCTGCTGGCGCCCTCCTGGGCCACCATGGTCAACGGCGTGATGACCGTGGCCGGGGCGTGGGAGAAGCTGCGCACCGACCCGGCGCTGAAGTTCATCGTGCTGTCCTTGGCGTTCTACGGCTTGGCCACCTTTGAAGGACCGATGATGTCGATCAAGAGCGTCAACGTCGTCAGCCACTTCACCGATTGGACCATCGGCCATGTGCATTCCGGGGCGCTCGGCTGGAACGCCATGATCACCTTCGGCGCGTTCTACTTCCTGGTGCCCCGGCTGGTCGGCGCGGACCTTTACAGCGTTAGGCTCGCCAACATCCACTTCTGGCTGGCGCTGGCGGGCACCATGCTGTACGTCCTGGCGATGTGGGGCGCGGGGGTGTCCCAAGGGCTGCTGTGGCTGAGCCTGGATGAAATCGGCGAACTCAGCTTCAGCTTCAAGGACATCATGGCCAGCATGGCGCCCTACTACGCCCTGCGCTTCCTGGCCGGGCTGATCTTCCTGGGCGGCGCCCTGCTGATGGCGTTTAACCTCACCATGACCGGCAAGGGGCGGCGCACCGTCGCCGTGTCACCGCCCGCAGCGGGGTCGAGCCAACCATGAACGCGGTTGAACTGCACCGAAAGCTGGAGCGCAACAGCGGCTTGCTGATCTTCGGCATCCTGTTCGTCTCCGCCATCGGCGGCTTGGTGCAGGTGCTGCCGAGCGTGCTGCAGGATGATCTGGTGACGCCTGGGCCTGGCACCCAGCCCTATGGCCCGGTGGAGTTGACCGGACGCGATCTCTACATCCGGGAGGGCTGCAGCACCTGCCATTCGCAGCAGGTGCGCCCCCTGCTGGCGGAGGTCAGACGTTACGGACCGTACTCCAAGGCGGGGGAGTCCGCCTATGACCGGCCCTTTCTGTGGGGTTCCAAGCGCACCGGGCCGGACCTGCACCGCATTGGCGGCAAATACACCGATGTCTGGCAGCGGATGCACCTGCTCGACCCGCGCACGGTCGTTCCGGACTCCATCATGCCCGGCTACCCGTGGCTCGGCGAGCGGGCGGCGGACGCCGATGGCAGCATCCAGTCGAAGATGCGGGCGCTGCGCCGTCTCGGCCATCCCTACACCGATGCCGAGATCGAAGCGGCGCCCGCCGCCTTGGCCGGGCTCAAGGAAGTGGATGCCTTGGTGGCCTACCTACAGGCGTTGCGCGCACCCGCTGTGGAGACGACGCCATGACCTGGTTCATTTTCGCCGGCGACATGTTGGTGATGGCCTTCATGGCGGCGCTCGCCGTCTGGGTGCTGTGGGGCGGTTCCAACGAGGCGGTCGATGAGGCGGCTCGAATCCCCTTGCAGGATGAATTGGACGGCATGCAGGACGATCCCGGCGATGGCTGAACTGCCGAGCGCATTCTGGAGCGGCTGGGTGGCGGTCATCACCGTCGCCAGCTTGATCGGCGTCTTTTGGCTGATCTACAGCATCTATTTCACCAAGGGCGGCAGGGATGCCGAGGAGCCAAGCCCAGTCTGGGACGGCAATCTGCGCGAAGGTGAGCACCCGGCCCCGCTGTGGTGGTTTTGGCTGATCTTCGCCTCCCTGGTCATCTCCGTGATTTACCTCATGCTGTACCCGGGCCTCGGGGCGTTCGGCGGCGCCCTCAACTGGTCCCAAGGCGGCGAGATCGACCGGCGTCTGAACCGCTATCAAACCGAGTTCGGCCCCGTGCGCCGGTTGGTGGCCGAGGCCCAACTCGCCACCTTGCAGGAAGACGCCAAGCTCATGGCATCGGCGCAGCGGATCTACGATCGCAACTGCGCGGTTTGCCACGCCTACGATGCCGGAGGACAAGCCAACCTCTTCCCCAGCCTCACCGACGCGGCTTGGCAATGGGGCGGCCAGGCGGCGCAAATCGAGCACTCCATACGCCATGGCCGCTTGGCCGTCATGGTCGGCTGGGAAGCCGCGCTTGGCGAGCCCGCCATCGACGCACTGACCGATTACACCTTGGCGCTTGGCAACGGCGCTGCCGCCGGCCACCCCGCGGAGGCTCAATACATGCAGTTCTGCGCCGCCTGCCATGGCGCGGACGGCAGCGGCAACCCGCTGCTTGGTGCGCCGGATCTCACCGACGACGCCAGCCTCTACGGCCAGTCACCCGCCGCCATCCGGCACTCAATAGGCCAAGGCCGCAGCGGCGAGATGCCGGCCTTCGGCGAGCGGCTGGATGACGCGCAGATTCGGCTGCTGGTGGCTTGGCTTCAACGCTCGTAGTAAACGTGCCGGTGGTCGCTGGTGCGGGTCAGGGTGCGGTCCAAGGCCGGGAGGTAGGGGCTGCCGCGGGCCGGTTGGCCGTTGATGGTGGCCACCTTGATGCGTTTGCGTTGCCGCACCAGGTGCTGAACCGGCTCGGTGGCGGCATCAATGTGCGGATGGTCCGGGGCGATGAGGAAGTTGAGCCGCTGGCCGTGGCTTTCGATGACGAGCGCTAGGTTGCCGTCCAGAAAACTCAGGGTGTTGCCGGCCCGCCGGGAAGGGAGCGTCACCCAATCCAAGGACAGCCCGCACGGGGAAGCCGGGTCGGTGGCATTCATCCAGAGGCTCTGCGGCGCTTGGTGGGCGCGGAACCGATGCAGGGCCGCCGGCGCCATGAACTGGGGGCCGGACAATCCTTCAAAGAAGTAGCCAGCGGTGACCTCGCCAGCCAGTTCCATGATGCGCAGCGCCTTGAACAGGGACGCCCAGCGGGTCTCCCGATTGGCGATCTCGCGGCATAGAAAGCCGTAGCGATCCAGCAGCAGCCGGACCCGCTCCTTGTCCTCCTCCATTTGCTCAAGAGGATCGTCCGACGGCGGCGGCGCCAGGTTCAACCGCCAATTGCCGGGCCAGCCTTGGGCCACCATGCGGGCCCGGCGGCGGATCGGCGCGGAGGCTTCGGCCAAGCGGTACTTTCGCTCCTCACCCAAGCGCAGCGGCGTCAAGCTGTCGGCCAGCAGCGCCCCTGACCAGATCGCCTGCCACCAGCGGTCGTTGAAGCCCGCCGCGCCGTTCCCTTCCGCCGCCCGGTCACTGAGCTGGTGATAGCCGTAGCGGGCCTGGGGGTCCGCAAACAGCGGGCCGATGTTCGCAGCGTCTTCGCATGGCGCGTGCAGCGGCGCCTCCTCCGGGTAGCACAGGGTGATTTGTTGATTGCCGCAGCCCAACCAGATGATCTGCTCCTGGGCGATGAGTTCATCAAGGTGATGGTCGGCGAAGTCCCTGAAGCGGGCGGCCAGGAAGTCCTTGAGCCAAGCGGCCACTGGGGCGGCGTAGCCGCTCAAGCGCTCAACGGCCCGCAAACCGGCAGCCGGCGACCAAGCCTGACCGAAGCCCTGCCAAGCCGCGAGAAATCTCGGCAGCTCCGTCACCGGCTTGGCGGCCACCTCCGCACGGTTTCGGGCACGTTGGAAGCGCAGCAGCGCTTCGAGGTTGTCGGCATCGCAGAACTGCAGTTCGTCGCAGCCCTCAACCAAGGTGCCGACAACGAAGGCGCCGCTGTCCGTGAGCAGCCCTTCGAGGTCAGGGATGCCCGGCGGCAACAGTGCCTCGAATTCCGCCAAGGAGCGCGGACCGTAGAAGGAGAGCACCTCGCCGACAAAGTCATCGAGGGTTCGCGCATCGTCAATGGCCGGCAGTTCGCATTGGTGCGCCAGTCCGGCGCACAGGCCGCATCGGACCAACGCATGAGCCGCTTCGAGATGGGCGACCCAGGCGCGCTCACCGGCGGCGAAGCGCACCAGCCGCGGATGCGCCACCTCGTCGGGCCACTCCGAGGCAGGCGTCAGCACCCGCTCCTTGGCCCACTCCAGCCAGTCCTCCAGGCTGCGCGGCTCATAGCCTTGCGCCCGTCGCTGGCGCTTGGCTTCAAACGCTTCAATAACCTTGGCCTTGAGCCGGGGACGCAGTCGCTCATCGCCCACCGCCTGGGCAATCAGGTCATCCGCCAGCGCGCTCGCTTCGGCGGGGTCCGGCGTGTCATCGGCGTACATGTAGCGGCTGATCTGATCGAAGGTGAGGTTCTTGGCAAAGGGGCTCGGCGTGGCGGTGCCAGCCAAGCTCCACGGCAGGCTGCCGTCGGCCAATTCACCGAGCCGCTCGCGCAGGGCCGGCAGGTCGAATTCGTCGGTGAGGCAGGTGCGCCACGTCTCCAGCAGCACCGGGAAGTCCGGGTACTTGGCGGTGGCGGTCATCAGCTTCTTGGCCTGCAGGCGACTCATCCAAAGCGGCAGGCGCTGGTTGAAGCGGCGCTTGGTCAACAGCAGCGACCGGCCCGCGCACTCGCGAAAGCGCGCGCCGAAGAAACCGGACCGTTCCAGCGAGCGGCGCAGCAGGCCGTCGAGGTTCTCCGGGGTGACCCAGCCCAGGAGCTCCTCCGCAGCCGGCAGCTCCTTGATCAGCACCACGATGGCGTTGTTGTCGGCGTGAATCTCCGGAGCCGCGTCGAAGCGCTCACGCCAAGCGGCCTCAAGAGCCAGCGCCCAAGGACGGTTGAGGCGTCCGCCCCAGAAGCTGTGGATGACCAACTGCCGAGGCGCGTCCGGGCCCGCGTAGCCGTCCGGGCCGGACTGGACCCATTCCAGCAGCAGATGGCGGCGGTGCGGCAGGGCCGCCTCCGTGTGCTGGCGCTGGCGTTCGAGATAGGCGCACAAGGTCTCCGCCGCCGATTCCTCAAAGCCCGCCTGCTCGATCAGCATGGCCTTGAACGACTCCCGACGCCCGCTGGTGAAATGCGCCTCCGCCGATTCAAGAAAGCTGCCGATCCGGTCGGCGAAGTGGAAGCTGCGGTTGATGGTCTCGTTGCGCCAGAACGGCGGCGCAGTTGCGCCAGGCCGGGCCGGCCGCACGATGACGTCATTGTGGGTGATGCGCAGGATCTGCCAGTTCTGGGTGCCGAGGGTGAAGGTCTGGCCGGTGGTGGCCTCCCAGACGAACTCCTCGTCGAGCTCGCCGATGGTGGCGCCGCTGTCCGCATGGCGCAACTGATAGTAGCCCCGGTCGGGAATCGAGCCGCCGGCGTTGTAGAGCGCGAACACCGCGCTCTTATGCGCCTGCACGGTGCCCTTGATCCGGTCAAGGGCGACCCGGGGCTTCAGTTCCCGCACCCGGGAGCCGGCGTAGCGTCCGGCCAGCATGTCCAGGACCAAATCGAACTGCTCCCGAGGCAGCCGCCGGTAGGGCGCAGCGGTTCGAATGGCGGCGAAGAGCTCATCGACCGGCCAAGCCTCGTGGGCGCACATGGAGACGATGGATTGACAGAGCGCGTCCAGCGGATTCTCCAAGGGCTTGAGCGGTTCGATGTCGCGTTCGGCGACCGCGCCCGCCAGCGCTGCCGCCTCGAGCAGGTCATGGGAGTGGGTGCCGTACAGGGCTCCTAGGCTGACTTCGCCGACGCCGTGGCCCGCCCGGCCAATGCGCTGCAGGGCCGCGGCAATGGACGGCGGCGTCTGCACCAGCACCACCTCGTCGAGATGGCCGATGTCGATGCCCATTTCCAATGAGCTGGTGGCGACGATGGCCTTGAGCTCCCCGGCCTTCAAGCGCCGTTCGACCTCGGCGCGGATGTCGCGCGCCAAGGAACCGTGGTGGGCGTAGGCGAGCGGTGCCGGCTGGTCCTCGTTGACCTTGAGGGTGATCTGCTCGGCGAGCCTGCGGCTGTTGGTGAAGACCAGCGTGGAACGGTTGCCGTCGATGAGATCGCGGAAGTTCTCTGCCAGCGGCTCCCAAATCTTGGTGTCATGGGCCGCAGCGTCGCGAACCGCTTCGGGATAGCGCACCCGCAGGACGACTTCCTTGCCACTGGCGGCCGCGTCGATGACGGCGACCTCGCGCTCCGCCCCGGTGGGCAGGCAGCCGCCGACGTAGGCGGCGACCGGGTCGAGCGGGCGCACCGTCGCCGATAGGGCGATGCGCTGGAACTCGCCCGCCAAGCGAGCCAGCCGCTCCACCGACACCATGAGTTGCGCGCCCCGCCGATTGTCCGCGACCGCATGGATTTCGTCGAGGATGAGGGTCTCCACGGTGGCCAAGGCTTGGCGGCCCCTGACCGTCGTGAGCAGCAGCATCAGGCTTTCCGGCGTGGTGATGAGAATGTCCGGGGGATGGCGCAGCATCCGCTGGCGCTCGCCGCCGGGCGTGTCGCCGGAGCGGGTGCGCACGCTGATCTCGGGAAAACCGGCGTGTTCCTGCAACTCCGCAAGGGGGATGAGAAGATTGCGTTGAATGTCGTTGTTGAGCGCCTTCAAGGGCGACACGTAGAGCACGCGGGTCGCGCCCGGACGCCAAACGCCCGCCGCGAATTGATTTAAGGACCAGAGAAAGGCGGTCAGCGTCTTGCCGCTGCCCGTGGGCGCGGTGGCGAGTACGTGCCCGCCGGCGGCGATCTTCGGCCAAGCATTGGCCTGCACCGGCGTCGGCGAGTCGAAGCGCCGATCAAACCACGTCTTGATCGAGGGATGAAACCGGTCCAACGGTTTCACAGCGAGAAGCGCATGGAGAGGTCCAAGGGAGCCACGTCCTTGGTGAGGGCGCCCACCGAGATGCAGTCCACGCCGGTTTCGGCTATGACGCGGATGTGGGACTCGTCGATGCCTCCGGAGGCTTCGAGGCGGGCGCCGCCCCCAGTCAGGGCCACCGCCTGCTTGGTTTCGGCGATGGAGAAGTTGTCGAGCATGATGGTATCCGCTGCCGCCGCCAACGCTTCGCCAAGTTCAGCCAGGGATTCCACTTCCACCTCCACCGGCAGGCCGGGCTGGCGCTGGCGGGCCCGGGCGACGGCAGCGCCGATGGAGCCTGCGGCGGCGATGTGGTTCTCCTTGATCAGATAGGCGTCGTACAGGCCTAGGCGGTGGTTGGCGCCGCCGCCGCAACGCACCGCGTACTTCTGGGCCAAGCGCAGGCCGGGCAAGGTCTTGCGGGTGTCAAGCAGTTGGCATCCGGTGCCCTCCAGCAGCCGAACGAAACGCCGGGTTCGGGTGGCCGTACCGGACAGCAGTTGAACGAAGTTCAGGACCGTCCGCTCCGCCGTGAGGATGGCTCGGGCTTGGCCATGCAACTCAAACAGCGCCTGACCGGCGTTAAGGTCCGCACCATCGCGCACATGCCAATCCGCCTCGAAGGCACCGCCCATCTGGCGGGCCACCTCCTCCACCCAGGGCTGTCCGCAGAACACGCCGTCCTGGCGAGCAACGACCACACCGCGGGCCTCGGCGGCCGGCGAAATCAGCGCGGCGCTGACGTCGCCGTCACCGATGTCCTCGGCCAGCGCGTCAGCCACGCTGGTCTCAATATGGGCGCGAAGCGCACTTGAAACGTCCATGATCGCTTGATGATTGCCGCCGATGCCGGGATGATTCTACCGTGAGCATCGCATCCGACCACTGGCTGAGCAGCGTGCGGTGCGTCGCATCGCCAAACTGCGACGACCGCCCGGACCCGGACGACATCAGCCTGATCGTTCTGCACGGCATTTCCCTGCCGCCCGGCGAGTTTGGCGGCGGGCTGGTTGAGCAGCTGTTCACCAATCGACTGCAAGTGGACCCAGCGGGGCCAATGGCGGATCTCGAAGGACTGCGCGTGTCCAGCCACCTGTTGATCGACCGCCAAGGGCATTGCACCCAATTCGTCCCCTTCGACAAACGGGCATGGCACGCCGGGCACTCCGTCTGGCGGGGACGACCTAGCTGCAACGACTACGCCATCGGCATCGAGCTCGAAGGGACGGATGCCGAGCCTTATGCGGAGGCGCAGTATCAGCGGCTAGTCCCCGTCATCAAAGACTTGCTGGACACATACCCGGCGCTTTCCCCCGAAGGCATCGTCGGCCATCTGGAAGTGGCGCCGGAACGCAAAACCGATCCCGGCCCCCACTTCGACTGGCGGCGGCTGCTGTTGGCCTTGAGCTAGGGCACTCCCAAGTCCTGGTGGACTTCGGTGGCAAACGAAACCCGCCGCAGCATAGGATAGAATCCCGACGGCCCAATCGCTGGCCGCATGAAGCGGCGTTGGTGGCTGGATTTTGTTGATTGGCACGAGGCGCGCACCCCCTTTGGATGCTACCGATCGCGATCAGGAGGAAACCCGGGAGTGGCTGGAGTCCTTGGAGTTCGTGCTGAGCAACGACGGCGTGGAGCGGGCCAATTTCCTGCTGGAGCGGCTGTCCGCCCGCATGACCAAGACCGGCGCCCGGCTGCCCTACACCATCACCACCCCGTACCGGAACACCATTCCCTCCAGCCAGGAAGCCTTCATGCCCGGGGATTTGTTCATGGAGCGGCGCATCCGCTCGCTGATCCGCTGGAACGCCTTGGCGATGGTGGTGCGCGCCAATCAACGCGAGGGCGATCTCGGCGGCCACATCTCCAGCTTCGGATCCTCCGCCACCCTTTACGACGTGGGCTTCAACTACTTCTTCCGCGGCGGCGATGACGACCGGGACGGCCAGCCGGTCAGCGACCTGGTTTACTTCCAGGGACACGCTTCGCCGGGCATCTACGCGCGTTCGTTCCTGGAGGGACGCCTGAGCGAAGCGCAGCTTGACGAGTTCCGCCGGGAGGTTGGGGGCCAAGGGCTTTCCTCCTACCCGCACCCTTGGCTGATGCCCGACTACTGGCAATTCCCCACCGTCAGCATGGGGCTCGGGCCGCTTCAAGCCATCTACCAAGCCCACATCATGAAGTACCTGGACAGCCGGGGGCTCGTGCCCATGGGAAATCGCAAGGTCTGGGCCTTCGTCGGCGACGGCGAGTGCGATGAGCCGGAATCCCTCGGCGCCCTGTCCTTGGCCGGCCGGGAGCAGCTCGACAACCTGATCTTCGTGGTCAACTGCAACCTGCAGCGGCTCGACGGCCCGGTGCGCGGCAACGGCAAGATCATTCAGGAGTTGGAAGGCTACTTCCGGGGCGCCGGTTGGAACGTCATCAAGGTGGTCTGGGGACGGTTGTGGGATCCGCTGTTCGCCAAGGACGACCTGGGCTTGATGCAGCAGGTCATGGACGAAACCGTGGACGGCGAGTACCAGAACTTCAAGGCCAAGGGCGGCGCCTACGTTCGGCAGCGCTTCTTCGGGCGCCACGAGGCGCTGCTGAAAATGGTGGAGAACCTCACCGATGACGACATCTACCGATTGAATCGCGGTGGCCACGATCCCTACAAGGTCTATGCCGCCTATCACGCTGCGGTCCATCACCAGGGCGAGCCGACGGTGATCCTGGCCAAGACCATCAAGGGCTACGGCATGGGCGATGCGGGCGAATCGGAGAACACCACCCACCAAGTGAAGAAACTGGACCTTGAGGGCCTCAAGCACTTCCGCGACCGCTTCAACATTCCGCTCACCGATGCCGAACTGGAGAGCGTGCCCTACTACCGCCCCAAGGACGACGCGCCTGAAACCGTCTATCTGAAGAAGCGCCGGACGAGCCTCGGCGGCTTCATGCCCAAGCGCAGCGAGGCGGAGGAAACCCTGGCGGTGCCGGGCCTCGACCGGTTCTCCGCACAGCTCAAGGGCACCGGCGGGCGCGCCAACTCGACCACCATGCAGTTCGTCCGCCTGCTTGGCGCGCTGGTGCGCGACAAGGACGTTGGCCCCCGCATCGTACCCATCGTCCCCGATGAGGCGCGCACCTTCGGCATGGAGGGCATGTTCCGCCAACTTGGCATCTACTCATCATCGGGGCAGCTCTACGAGCCGGAGGATGCTGGCGAACTCGCGGCCTACAAGGAGTCCAAGGAGGGCCAAGTGCTGGAGGAGGGCATCAATGAAGCGGGGGCGTTCTCCGCGTGGCTGGCCGCCGCCACCTCCTACAGCACCCACCGCTTCACGTTGATCCCCTTCTACATCTTCTATTCGATGTTCGGCTTTCAACGGATCGGCGACCTGGCTTGGGCGGCGGGCGACATGCAGGCGCGGGGCTTCCTGCTCGGCGCCACCGCCGGACGCACCACCCTGAACGGCGAGGGCCTGCAGCACCAGGACGGCCACAGCCACGTACTGGCCTCGACGATCCCCAACTGCGTTTCCTACGACCCCTGCTACGCCTTTGAGCTGGCCGTCATCGTTCAGGACGGCCTCAAGCGCATGTTCGCCGACCGCGAACGGGTGTTCTACTACATCACCCTGATGAACGAGAACTATCCGCAGCCGCCCATGCCGGAAGGCGTGGCCGAGGACATCATCAAGGGCGCCTACCGCCTGCGCCCAGCGGACGGCAAAGGACCGAGGGTCAACGGACCAAAGGTCCGCCTGTTGGGCAGCGGCACCATCCTGCGCGAGGTGGAGGCGGCGGGGGAACTGCTTGAGGAGCAAGGCGTCGCTGCGGAGGTGTTCAGCGTCACCAGCTACAACGAGTTGGCCCGGCAGATGCGCGACGTCGAGCGCTGGAATCTGCTCCATCCGGAAGCGCCGCCAAAGCACAGCCACGTGGCGGAACTGCTCTCCGGCGATGCCCCCATTGTCGCCGCCAGCGACTACCAGAAGTCCTTGCCGGAGCAAATCCGCGGGGCCCTGAGCGCGCCCTACACGGTACTCGGCACCGACGGCTTCGGCCGCAGCGACACCCGGGCCGAACTGCGGGATTTCTTTGAAGTGGATCGGCGCTTCATCGCCCTGTCGGCGCTGTCCGCCCTCGCCCGCGCCCAACACATTCCGGTCGATGACGTGCGCCGCGCCCGGGACGCCTTCGGCATCGACCCCGACAAGCCCAACCCCAGGCTGGCTTGAGCTGATGTCCGGTGACACGAGGGAAATCCGCATACCGGACATCGGCGATGCCGAGGATGTCGTGGTCATCGAGCTGTGCGTGGCCCCCGGCGACCGGGTGGAAGCGGACGATGCGCTGATCGTCATCGAGTCCGACAAGGCCTCCATGGAGGTGCCCGCCGGCGTGAGCGGCGTGGTCGAAGCGCTGCTGGTGGCCATCGACGATGCGGTGGTGGAAGGACAGTCCATCGCCCGCATCGAGGCAGAGGCGGGCGAAGCCGTCGAAGCGTCGGCAAAGGCCCCCACCGAGCGAACAAAGCCACAGGCACCCGCACCCAAATCGCCCCAGCCGGAGCCGGTGCCGCCTCCGGCAGCGCAACCTGCCGAGCGCCCGGCGGCGCGGCGAGCGCCGGGCGCGCCGGTGTACGCCGGTCCCGCCACTCGCCGACTAGCGCGGGAACTGGGCGTCGATCTGTCCGAAGTGACGGCCAGCGGCGCCCGGGGCCGCATCGTCAAGGACGACGTGAAGGCCTACGTCAAGCAGCGGCTGACCAAGGGCGAGGGCGCCCTGCCCCGGCTGCCGGCCATCGATTTCAGCCGGTTCGGCGAGACCGAGACCGTGCCGCTGTCGCGCATCCGCGCCGCCGGCGCCCAGAACCTGCATCGAAGCTGGCTGAACCTGCCCCACGTCACCCAGCACGACGAGGTGGACGTGACCGAACTCGAAGCGCATCGCGCTGCGCTCAAGGCCGAGGCGGCGGAGCGCGGCGTCGCCCTCTCACCGCTGCCGTTCCTAATCAAGGCGTGCTGCCTGGCCCTCACTGAGTTCCCGATCTTCAACGCCTCCCTGGACAGCACCGGCACCCAGTTCATCCTCAAGCGCTACACCAACATCGGCATCGCCGTGGACACCGAGCAGGGCCTCTTGGTGCCGGTCATTAAGAATGCGGACGCCAAGGACATCTGGGAATTGGCCGAGGCCACCGCCGACTTGGCCACCAAGGCACGCAGCCAGCGGTTGGCCATGCACGAACTCCAAGGCGGCTCGTTCAGCATCTCCAGCCTCGGCGCCATCGGCGGCACCGGCTTCACGCCCATCATCAACGCTCCGGAAGTGGCGATCCTCGGCGTTGGCCGGCTCGCCACCAAGCCGGTCTGGGACGGCGAGACATTCGCGCCGCGCAAGATGCTGCCCCTATCACTCAGCTACGACCACCGCGCCATCAACGGCGCCGAAGCCGGACGGTTCATGGCCCACTTGGCGGCTCTGCTGGGCGATGCGGAACGGCTGATGTCCTAACTCGTAAACCGCATCAAAAACGCGATCACAAAGGCTCCGTGCCTTGGCTCAGGATGCCCAGATACTCGTGGTAGACGAACCGCCGATCACGGCGCTGGCCGGTCCCTTCCCGGAGGATGCCCGCCTTCACCAAGTGGTCGATGGACTTGCGCACGGTCGGCGGGGACAACAGCAGGGCCTTGACGACATTGCGAACGGAGGCGATGGGGTTACGCTGCAGGTAATGGTGAACTTGCAGCGCCGAGCCCGCTGGCCGGCCCAAGGACTCTATGGTAGCGCGGTCGGCGGCAAACCGGTCCAGAACGGCCATCGCGGTGCCCGCCGCCTGACGGGCGGTAGTTTCAACGCCATCCAGAAAGAAGTCCAGCCAACGCTCCCACTCGCCGTGGGTTCGCACCCGCTGCAGCAGGTCATAGTAAGTTTGGCGATGTGCCTTGAAACGCAGGCTGAGGTAGAGAAGCGGTTGGTCCAACACGCCCTCGTCGTGGAGCATCAACGTGATCAACAGTCGGCCAAGCCGTCCGTTGCCTTCGAGGAAGGGATGAATGGTTTCGAACTGAACGTGGGCGAAGGCGGCCCGGACCAACAAAGGCAACCGCATGGTCCCATCGTTGATGAAGCGCTCCAAGTCGCTCATGCAAGCGCCAACCTGATGGGGCGCAGGCGGCACATAGAGCGCGTTTCCCGGCCGCGTCCCCCCCACCCAGTTCTGGGAACGCCGAAACTCCCCGGGAGCTTGGCTGCTGCCCCGTCCTGTTCGGAGCAGCTTGGCGTGAACGTTTTTGAGCAAGCGAACCGAGATGGGCATGCCTTGTCCTAGCATCTCAACGCCGAGTTCCGCCGCAGCGACGTAGTTTGAAACTTCCTGCACGTCGCCAGTGGGCACCCCCGGTGCGGCATCGCTCTCGTGCGCCAGCAGTTCGGAGAACGAGGACTGGGTGCCTTCGATCTGGGAGGACAGTAGGGCTTCCTTGCGCACATACATGTAAAGGAAGAGCAATGGATCCGGCAGGACGGAGGCAATGCCGCCCAGTTGCCCCAAGGCACGGTTCGCGGCATCAATACGGCCATAAAACCGCCCGAGGTCCACCCCCGGTTCCGGGGGCAGGGGCGGCGGCAAGTAGGCACGAACGGTTTCACCAGCGGAGGAACTGGTGAAGTACGTGCCCAATCGGTCGGAACGGCGCTCTGTCATGTCGTTAGGAAACGAAGCCTTCCTTAAGCCGCCAGCTAAGAAAGGATATTAGCTTATGCTTTCTCAAGCAAGGGGCTGAGTCCACAGGGGCTGAGTCCACACAGGGGCACTAAGCGCGGACAGTGGATCAGTGTGATTTCGTGTGGTGCGGATGATGCACTGGCGGGTCCGAGGCCTGATCGAAGGCGATGCCAGCGCAACGTTCAACCCGTTCCATTGCTCAACGCAGCGGCTCCCGCCGCCTCACCGCCCGTCCGGCGACAGGTTGGTCAGGTGGCCGGTGGGGCTGCGCAGCAGGCTCTGGACCAGCACGCCGGGCTCCGTATCCACCGACAGCCGCCACTTGCCCGTGCCGTCGCCCAAGGGCAGCAGCAACCAGTGGTAGTATTCCCGTTCCTCGTCAGCCGGAATGAGGTCCGGGTTCTCGACGTAGTACGGTTTAAGGGTGCCCGCCTCCAGCTCGGCCGCGTCCAGCTCCACCACGCCGCCCGCCCGGAGGGTGAACAGCAGGGCCCCCCGGTGCGGCGGCGCGCCCCCGGTGTCGTCGGTGCCCACCACCGACACGCCGGCGTCCCGCCCCGTCGGGTTCACCAGCCGCAGCACGCTCACCTGGCCCGTGTTGCTGCCCGGGTTGAACGTCGCCACCAAGCGCCGACCGTCCCGGACCGCCACCGTGTCGTGCACGCTGGTCAGGAACCCGTCATCGGTGCGCACGTAGGCCAGAACCCCGATGTCCAGTGCGCTGCGCAACTCCAGCCGCCAGTCGCCCTCGCCGGGGCCCGCGCTGCCCTCCAGGCCCTTGCCGGCCGCGCCGAACTCCAGGTCCTCGGAGTTGAAGTGCGCCGCCCCGCTGGCGCCGATGGACAGCTCCAACGGGCCGTGCTCGACTCCCGCCTCGTCGAACGCCGCAACCCCCACCGTGCCCGCCGCGTCCGAGCGGTTGACCACCCGAACGAACCCCTGCCGCCCCAACGGGTCCGACGCGGCCGGGAACAGCGCCACGTGGTGCGTTCCGCCCGCGTCCGGCACCACCGGGCCCGACGACAGGTTCGTCAGGTGGCCGGTCGCCGTGCTTTCCAGCAGGCCCATCACCGCCACCGGGGCATCCGACTCCACCGCAAGCCGCCACTTGCCCTCGCCGTCGCCGAGCGAGCCGTCCAGCTCCGGGCCGCCGGCCTCCAGCTGCACCGCGTCGAACTCGCGGGCACCGCCCGCCGGGACCGTGAACCGCACCGGCCCGCCCGGCGACGCCCCGGCGTCGTCAATCCCGCGCACGGCGACCGCCGCCGGGGATGGGCCCCGGTTGACCACCCGCAGGCGGCTCAGCTGGCGCGGGTTGCTGGCCGGGTTGAAGGTCGCGACCCGGTGGACGCCCCCGGACCACGGGGCGGTGGCGTTCATGCCGGTCACGAACCCGTCCCGGGTGCGCACGTAGGCCAGCGCGTCGATGTCCAGGTCGCTTTCGAACTCCAGCCGCCAGTCGCCGGTGCCGAAGCCCACCCCATCCGCCAAGCCCTTCCCCGGGTTCCCCTCCTCCAGGTCGCCGGAGTTGAAGTTCACCGCGCCGTACGGGCGCAGCCGCAGCGTCACCGGCTCCCGGCGCGCACCCTCGCCGTCCACCGCCGTGATGCGCACATCCCCCGCCGTTCCCGACCGGTTCAGCACCCGCGCGAACCCCTCGCGCCCGGCGTGGGCGCCCGACAGGAACAGCGGCGCCGAGGGGCGGTCGTCCGCCACCGTCACCGTGAAGCGCCGGGTCATCGTCTCCCCGTCCGGCGCCGTGGCCGTCACCGTCACCTCCGTGGCCCCGGCGCCGTGGGGCGTGACCGTCAGCGTCCGGCCGTCGATGCCCGCCGCCGCGACGCCCTCGTCGTCCGCCGCCGCCGCGTAGTCCGCCGCGCCGCCGAGGAAGTAGGCGAAGACCGACGGCAGGTCGAAGGTCCGGGGCTCGCCGCCCCGCCCCAGGGCCACGTCCGGGAACCCGTGCAGAACCAGCGGCGGTCCCGGCGCGACCCGGAAGCCCGAGTAGCCGTACCGCTCGGTGACCGTGAACGACAGCCCGCCCGCACCGCCGCCCCGGCCGGCATCCGACACATGCCCGTCCTCGCCCCGCCAGCGCACCCGGCCGGTGCGGACCGTCACCGGGCCGCTGCCGTCCGGCGTGGCCGTGACCGGGCCGCTGCGGGACTCGCCGGACCGAATCCTAGGCGAAGGCTCCCCCAGGGAGCCGCCAGTGGCGGAAAGCTCGGCGGCCATGCGGAAGGGCGCCTCGGGGACGGCCTCCAAGACGAGCCGCATTGGCACGCCATCGGTGGGGTCCGGCGGCGGCAGCGGAACGGGGACGGGCGAGAACGTGAAGGGCTCACCGGGGTTGCCCTCCAATTGCAGCCCGGAAAGATGCAGTCCGCGAAAGGTGCCGGGCGCGATTTCCCGAATGCGGTTCTTGGATAAGTCAAGCGCCTGAAGGTTCGGCAAGTCGCTAAAGGCGCGGGGATCGACCGAGGTGACCCCCGAATCGAACATGTAGAGGAACGCGAGCTGGTCGAGGCCGGCGAACGCGCCCGGGCGCACCGGGCCGAGGGGGTTCCCGTCAAGCACCAGCTTCGACAACGACCCCAGGCCCTCGAACAGGTTGGGGGGGAGGTTGCGCAGGCGGTTGTTCATGATCCACAGATGGCGTAGTTCGGGCATTCCCGCAAACGCGCCGGACTCCGGCGTCGCCAGCCTGTTGTCGATCAAATTCAGAAGCGACAGGCTCTCCAGTCCGTCCAGGAGGCCGGGCTGCACCTCGGCCAGCCGATTGTTTTGCAGGCTCAAACGCTCCAGCTTCGGCAGCCCCTTGAACACGCCCGTCGGCAGCGAGGCCAAGCGGTTACCGCTCAAGCTAAAGTAAAGCAGTTCGGGCAGGCCGTCGAAAGCGCCGGGCGCGACCGATTCAAGCCCGGTCCCCGCGATGATCAGACTGTTCAGCTTGCCCATGCCCTCGAAAACCCCGCGGTCAAGTGGATTCAGGGCAGTGAATAGAAGACTCAGCTCCCGTGCGTTGGGCAGCCCGCGAAACGCTCCGGGCTCCAACGTCAGCGGCCCGCCTCGGGAAAGCTCCACTTCCAATGTCTCCAGCTTGGGCAGCCCCTCAAACGCGCCCGCCTCAAGCCGGGTCAGACGGTGGACATTGATAACCAGCCGCCTGAGACCCGGCAATCCCCGGAACGCCCCCGGCTCGATCTCCGCCGGGGCCGCCGTCTCGGGCTTCCACGAAAGCTTCGCGCCGATCCCTAGGCGGCGAAGGCCGTTCATGCCAAAAAAGAGCTCCGGCAGCATGCGTTCAATGGAGTGCAGCTTGAGGTCCGCCAAGCCGGTCAACCCGTCGAAATCCCCCGGCCGGGCCTCGGACCCGTCAATCCCACGTTCACGTTGCAAGTGATTGTCATACAGGGTGCGGACGCCCGCTAGGTACTCGGCGTCGAAGTTCAACTCCTCGCAGGGGGTGTACTCGTCAAAGAACGGATGCACCCGCTCCCGGTCCGGATGGTCGCGCTCCAACGGCCAACGAACCGTGTCCGAACGCTCGCAAACGGGCGTCACCGGCCGCGAGCCGGCCTGCGGGCGTGCGTGCACCTGCCCGGCCACCAGGAGTTCCACCGGCCGCCGGAAGGCATCGTTGGCGCCCACCCGGTACTCGATGTCCGCACTCCCCGTCCCCGCTCCGGGCGACACCGACGCCACCCACTCGCCGCCCGCCGCCGTCCAGGGGCAGCCCGGCTGGGTCTCCACCCGCACATGGTGGGTTCCGCCGGAGGCCGGCAAGCCGCCCTGGTCCCCCTGCAACTCGTAAGTGCAGGCCTCGGCATCCGCGCCTGAGCGCACGTTGGCCAGCGTTCCGCGCAGCTGGTTCAGGTGGCGGGCGGCGTCCGCCGGGCCGTCGGGTTCCGTTGAGGGCTCGTCGCCGGGCACCCCCAGCCGGATGGACGGATCATCCGGATGGACGCGGTCGGGGTTGGAGAACGTCAGCACATGGCCAAGGTAGCTAGTGGAGCCCAGCCCCGTCGCCATGACCGTCCCCAGCCAGTAGGGATCGGACTTCGAGCCGTCGCTCCATGTGTGAACATATTGGTAGCGGTACCCGTGGCTGTAGGGGAACATCCCGTTGCCCCGGTCGAGGTGGCGGCTGTGCATCAGACCCATGCTGTGGCCAAGCTCGTGGGCGACGAAGGTGCCGTCGCCGGAGTGGGCGACCGAGAAGCCCAGCCGTTCCAAGGCTTCCGCCGTCACGTCGGGGACGGACCAGGCGACGCCGCCAACGGGAAAGCGCCCAAGCAGCTCATGAACCTCGCCGCCTAGGTGCAGGTGCACAAGGTCCGCCGCATGCCGGTCGCGCAGCGCGTGGACCTCGTCCATGTGGCCGTCGTCCCGCCCGGTGAGATGCTCGATCGCGGCGTTCCAGAGATCGAAACCCGCCCGCCCCTGGTCGCGAAGCCTCATTTCGTGGAAGTGGTCGTACTCTACCTCCTCGGCGGCGGCAAGCCGGACCCGCAGATCCACGCCGCTCGCCGCGTAGGCCTCGTTCGCCGTGGCGAGGTCCAGGTCGATCAGGGCCAGCATCCGCGCGTAGCCGCCCTCGATCTCGCGCACGAAGGACGGGTAAACCACCAGCACGTCAACGACGTCGCCGTCGTCCGCGGCGGCGGACTTGGGCGCCAGCTTGACGGCCGCGGCGGCGGGCACGAAGCGGAACTGCCCTACTGACGAGCCATGCCCTGGCCGATGGGAAGTCCGAGCATGGCCGTCCAGCCCGGCGTCGGCGCCCGGGAACTCCCTCAGCCCGCACCGCAGCGGGTCCGGCGCCATCCGCTCCACCGTCTGCACGCCCCCGGCCGTGTGGATCGCGTAGTTCGCCTCCGGGGTGTACACGCGCCCCATGGTGACGCCGTCGTTGACCACCAGCACCGCGCGCCCGAAGGGCACGCCCTCCAGCGGCCCGCTCAGCGTGTAGCCCGACGCGGTGGGCGCGCTGCGCTCAAGCGACGCCGTGAATTCGACGTCCGTGAACAGGTTCAGGCGCAGCCTGCCAGTCCGCCCCGACGCCACTTCCTCCCGCAGCGCGGCCAAGCCCCCACGGTCCACCCGTGCGATGCGGCGGAGTTCCCCGGCCTCCGACGCCGCAACTACGTCCGACGAGGGAGCCGAAGCCGGCCCCTTGCCTTCGGTCGTGAACAGCGCGACCGCGTCAGCCTCGGCAAGCGCCGCCGAAGCCGTGAACAACGCCCCGCCCGCCAACGCCAGAAGCCCTCGGCGGGACGTCCGCCATACCCGTTGAACGCCTGCATCCTTCCCCGCTGCGCCCCGAACCGTCACTTGACCACCACCGGCAGCCACAGCTCACCTTCTTCCGTCACCATCACTGCGTGCGTCTCGCCGATCCCCACGCCCGCCACCCGAACCACCGGGGAGGACACGCCGACCGCCACGACCTTGGCGTCCTCCGAGCGGGCCGTCACCGCGCCGTCCCCGCCCCAGACGAAGTGCGCCTCGCCGCCCAGCGGCACCTCGAAGGCCGGCGAGCCTCCGCCCTCGCTGCGAGCGGCGTCGCTGGCCGAGCTGCTGGATGAGGGGAATTGGACCGTGGCCTCGGCGGTGTCCTTCTTGTCCTCGTCGTGCTTGTTCCGGTCGGTGACCGTGACCTTGACCTTCTTGGTGCCTGTGGTGTTGGGAGGCCACACGTAGTAGGCCGAGGCTCCGGCCGGCTTTTCCGACCACTGGAATACGTAGGGCGGTATCCCGCCCGTCGCGGAGGCGGTCACAGTCGCGAAGTAGAACGATATGGTGCCTCCGAAGGGCGCCACCGAATGAAAGTACTCCGCATCGTAGGCGCCGTTCTCGCCGCCCGCGTCGGCCTCAAGGGTAGGGGAGAATAGCGGGCTTAGCGTGACGTCTGTTGTCACGTCGAAGCTGCAGGTCGCCGTGGAGCAGTTAACCGCGTTTTCCCCTTCCGTGACGCCCCACGGGACGTCGCCGACCCGGTAGCCCGCGTTGGGGCCTGCGGTGAGGCCGTTGACCTGATTTCCCGTGCCTGTGTACGTCTTCTCGCACACCTTCCCCGGGCAGTCGAAGCCGTCCCCGGTCGCCTTGCCCTTGGTCGGCACGGGATCGATCTTCACCGTGTACTTCGGAGGGGTGCAGGTGTTGCTGTCCTTGTCCCAACCGCCGTCGTCGCAGGTGTAGGAGCAGGTGCCCGTGTAGTCCTTCGCGCAGGTTCCCGACGTCCCGTCATGAACCGTGTCCGACAGCATGCAGCCGTCCTCCGTTCCTTTGGCGCAACCAGCGTGGCAGCTGTCCGAGTCCGCCGTGGGCCCGCTGAACGCCCCGTCCACGCACGTGTAGTCCGCGGAGCCGGTCGCCAGGTCCGTCGTGCCGCTTGTGTAGGTGCTGTCCGTCGCCGTGCGGCCCGACCCATGCGGCGTGAGGGTGAGCGCCACGGAGCACTTGTCCGCCCCGTCGCTCCAGTGAACCGTCGAAAGCGTGCACTCCCGCCCGCAGGAGGCGCCCGGCTGCTCCGTCCACGTCCCGTACTCGCACTTGAACGTTGCGGTCCCACGCGTCGAGCCCGCTCCATCCGCCGCGGTTCTGCTGTTCCCGTGCGCATCCTTGGTCAAGCTGCCGGAGCAGGTGTCGTCGTCCACGGTCCAGGACACCGAGGCTGCGGCGCACTCCGCCTCGCAGCTGTTGCTGACCTCATCCCAGGTTCCGTTGTTGCAGGTGTAGGAGCAGGAGCCCGGGCCCTTCGCACAGGTTCCCGACTCTTCGTCGTGGACCGTGTCCGACAGCTGGCAGCCGTCGATCGCCTTCCCGGCGCAGCCACGTTGGCAGCTTTGCGAGGACGGCCCCGTCCAGGAGCCGTCCTCGCAGGCGTAGCGGGCCGTGCCCGTGTCCCGGTAGGTGTCGTCCTCCGCCAGGTTGCTCCAGCCGCTCGGCAGCGTGTCGAGCCGCGCGCTGCACTCGGCCGGCCCCACCTGCCAAGTGTGGGTGGCGGCCCGGCACTCCCGCTCGCAGGTGCTGCCCGACTGCTCCAGCCAGTCCCCGTCGGAGCACCGGTAGCTGGCGGAGCCCCGCGCCGAGCCCGCATTGTCGCTGGCCGTCCGCGTGTCGCCATGGACCCCGCCCGCCAACGTGTCCGAGCAGCTGTCGTCCCCCACCGTCCAAGTCTCGGCGCTCGTGGGGCAGCGGGCGTTGCACTGGCCGCTCTCGCGAGTCCAGGCGCCGTTGTCGCAGGAGTGGGAGCAGCTTCCGGTCGAGTCGGCGTCGCACGTCCCCGAACTGCCGCCGTGCGCCGTTTTGGCCAGTTCGCAGTGGGAGCGGGTCTGCGCGGCGCACTCCAGCCCGCAGACGCTCCCGGCCTGCTCCGTCCAGGCGCCGTCGTCGCACTTGAACGAGGCCGAGCCCGTGGCGGGCCCGCCGCCGTCGCTCGCCGCGCGCGTCTGGCCGCTGGCCGCCCCCGTCAACGGGCCCGTGCAGGCGTTGCCGAGGACGCTCCAGTCCCGGCTGCCGGCGTCGCAGCCGTCCTTGGCCTTGGCGCAGGCGCGCGAGTTGGCGCCCCCGCCGGTGCCGTCGCAGCGCCACCGGTGGTGGCTGTCGGTGTCGCCGACCGCGGCCGTGTTCAGGCCACCCGCAGCGCAGGCGTCCACCGCGGTCTCGTCGCACTGGCCGTCCACCGCGATGGACGCGAACGCGACGCTCACCGCGCGGTCGGCGTCCAGGGTCAGGGAGCAGTCGGTTGAGGCCTCGGCCGCGCAGGCGCCGCCCCAGGCGTCGAACCGGTGGCCCGCGCCCGGGCTCGCGCTCAAGGCGACCTTCGTGCCGTCCGCCACGGTCTCGGCGCAGTCGCTGCCGCAGTCGATCACCGTCGCGGTCCCCACCTTGCCCACCACCTTGCCGTGGGCCGGCGCCGTCACCGTCAGCGTGCGCGCCGCGACGAACTTGGCGCCGACCGTGCCGTCGGCGTTCAGCGTGAGCGCGCAGTCCGCCGTGCCGGAGCAGGCGCCCGTCCAGCCGTCGAACAGGTGCCCCGTGTCCGCGGTCGCGGACAGGGTCACCAGGGTTCCGCCCGGCAGGGACGCGCCGCAGTCCGTCCGGCTCCCGGAGCCGCAGTCGATGACCGTCTTTTGGGCATCGCCGCTGCCGGTCGTGCCGGTGACGTGGCCGTTCGACGGGGCGGCCACCGTCAGCTTCGGGTCCGCGTCCACGATGCGCACGGCCGTTCCAGTGACCGTGATGGCGTTCCCGTCGGTTGCCGTGCCGCTGACGGCGACGGTCTCCGGGCCTTCCCGCGCCGAGTCCGCCACCGGCGTCAGCGTGAACGACCCGTCCGCGCTGCGTGCCTCCCCGGGGATGCCGATCGTGAAGTCCTTGACCGCCGTGAAGTCGTCATCGACCGTGGCCGTGCCGCCCGCGACCGACACGGTGACCGTCTTGGCCGCCTTGGTCACGCTGGACCCGGTGAGCGTCGCCGTCACCGTGACCTGCGCCGCGCCGCCGTCCTCCGGGACGCTGGCCGGGGCGGCCGAGAGGACCGCCTGCGGACGCCACTCGATGCCGATCCACTCCGTCGATTCGCCGGTCCGTCCGGCGAGGCTGTGGGTGGCCCGGAAGCCGAACGTCCGCATCCCCGGCGCCGACGAGGACGCCGTGCGGGTCGCCGCCACGCCGCTGGCCAGCGCGATGCCGTCCGCCAGCACCGTGACCGTCCCGTCGCCGCCGCGCTCCAGCCAGGCGCCTTGGAGCGTCCCGCCCCCGGCGGCCTCGGCCCGCCCGCTGAGCGTCACGGCCACCGCCGCGTTGCCGTCCGCGATCTCCGGCTTGAGGGCGTCCGCCGTCAGGGACACCGCCGGGAGCGTGTTTCCCTCGGCGGATGCGGACCACCCGCTTGTCCCTTCGTCGCTGCCCGCCCGCACCCGGACCTCGTGGGCCGTGCCGGAGGCCAGGCCGCCGAGGGTGGCGGATGTCTTCGTGCCGGCAACTTGGGCGTCGGTCCAGTCCACCTCGCCGGACGCCCGGTGGTGCAGGTCGTAGCCAGTGATCGCCGGCCCCGTGTTGTCCGGTTCGGCCCATGCGGCCGCAAGCGTCGTGGCCGTCGCCGTCAGCACCGGCGCGGCGGGCGCTGACGGCGGCTCCGCCACGTCGGTGACGTTGACCGTGACCGCGATGGTGGCGTCAACCGCCGGGTCGGCCGCGCCCGAAGCGTCCTTGCCGTCGCCCACCTCCACCGTGACGGCGTAGCTTGCCACCGCGCCCTCGAAGTCCAGCTCCGCGCCGGCCCCCACCTTGATTTGCCCCGAGGCCCGGTCCACGGTGAACAGCGCCGCGTGGACGCCCGACAGGCTGTAGGCCAGCGCGTCCCCTTCCGGGTCGCTCGCCGCGACGGGCGCCCCCACTGCCGTGCCCGGCGCCGCGTTCTCCGCCACCGCGCGGACCGCCGCGGCGCCCGCGTCGAAGGCCGGCGCGCCGTTGCCGGACTCGTCGTCGATGATGGCCACCACCAGGGACGCCGGCGCCTCCAGGAGCACGCCGGCGGGCAGCGTCCCGAAGCCGAGGGTGACCTTCTCGCCGACGGCGTCCGCGTCCTGCAGCGCCACGAACGTGAACGTCTGCTCCGCCGTGCCCAGGCCGAAGGCCGCCGCCCCGTTGCCGTCCAGCCCGTCGAGCCGGAACGCCGTGGCGTCGCCCGCGGTCGTCACCGGCGCCGTCACCGCCCGGTCGGCAGCGCTGTCCAGCCGCGCCGTCACCAGCAGCGACTCGCCCTCCCGCACCGTCGCGGCCGCCGCGCCGTAGGACGCCCGCAGCTGCTTGCGCGGCTCGACCTTGGCCGCCCGCGACCACTCGCCCATGCCGAGCGCGTTCCCCGCACGCACCCGAACCTTCCTCGCCAGCGCATCGATCGACGCCTCCGCCGCGCAGGCGCCCATGGCGCAGCCCGCGTAGGGATGCGACTTCCAGCGGCTCGAACCCTCGACCCGGTAGCCCACGTCGTAGTCCGTGATGGGCGAGCCGCCGTCGTCGGGCGCCTTCCACGCCACCTCGACGGCCTGGCCGATCAGGTGGGCGGACGGCGCCTCCACCCGGTCCGGCGCGCCCCAGGTGCGGCCGCGGCCCGGCGCCGACCACTTGCCGGGATGGGCGGCCCCGTCCATGCGGTTCACCGCCCGCACCTGCACCTCGTGCCAAGTGCCTGCGGCCAGCCCGGAAATCGAGCGCGTCATCGACTTGGCCTCCCGCGCCGTCGCCCGCGCGTCCGCCGCCGCCGTCCAGGCGCCGCCGTCGGGACGGTGGCGGTGCTGGTACTCCGCGATTGGATGGACGGCGCCGTTCCCGTCCGTCCAGGCCACCCGCGTCCAAGTCACGTCCAGACGGGAGCCGCCGTCCGCTGAATGCGGCGCCACCGACGGGGCGCCCATGCGCGGCGGCAGCCGCACGTCCAGCCCGGTGCGGCCCTTGCCCTCCGGCGACCACGGCCCCTTGTCGCCGCCCGCGGTGACCGCGCGCACGGCCACCACGTAGGCGGTGTCCGGCACGAGGCCGGTGACCGTCGCCGCCGTGCCCGACGCCGCGATCTCCGTCCAGCCGTTCTCGACCCCTTCGACGTCCGGGTCCTCCCGGTAGCGCACCCGGTACCCGGCCACCGCCGCGCCGCAGGCCGGCGCCCGCCAGGACGCATCCAGGCTCGACGACGAGCGCGCGCCGGCCGGCGTCGCCACCGACGGCGCCGCCATCGGGCAGCCGCCGTCCGCCGTGACCGCGTAGGCGCTGCCCGACTCCGGGCCGTCGCCCGCCGCGTTGCGCGCGTAAACCCGAAGCTCGTGGCGCGTGCCGGCGTTGAGGCCCGTGACCGCGGTCGCCGTGCCCGGCTGCGGCTCCGCCTCGGTCCAGGCGGACGGCGGGTCCGTCACCTCCCGGTGGCGGACCACGTAGCCCTCCACCGGCGGCGTGGCGGCGACCGCGTCCCAGCGCGCGTCCAGGCCGTGGGCCGCGTTGCCGGGGGAGGGCGCCGCGGCCAGCCCCTTCGGCGCCCGCGGCGTCTCCCAGGCCTCGGTGATGCGCAGGGTCGCCACGGCCGGGGCGCGGAGCTGCACCGCCTTCGTGCCCCAGGTCACTTGGCTGACGGTGAAGGTCACCGTCTCCTCGCCCTCGTCGTCGCTGTCCGCGAGCGCCGTCACCGTCACCCGGCTCGACGCCTCAAGGTGCGCGTCGTTCGCCCTGACCGTCAGCCGCTTCCACCCGGACGCGCCGGTCAGCTTGTAGTCGTGCGACGCGCCCCGCGTCGCCGTGCCGCCGATGTCCGGCACCATCGACACGTCCACCGCCGGCACGTCCACGCCGTCCAGCCGCACGCCCAGCCGGTGGCCGCCCTTGGTCCCCTCCCGGATCGCCGTCGGGCTCACCGTCAGCCGGACGGCAAGGCCGCTCACGTCCACCCCGCCCACCACCGTCGGCTCGGCAATGGTCAGGCTGGCCCCGGCCACCTGGTGGCCGGCGGCGGTCCCGCCGATGGCCACCGCGTCGTCGGCCGCGTTGCTGTCGTCGCGGGGCGTGAAGGCCAGCGTCGTGGAGCCGCTGGCCGAGCCCTTCGGCACGGTGATGCGCTGCGTCCCCGCAACCGCGTAGGAGCCGGACCCCAGGCTGAGGTTCACGGTGACCGGCGACGGCGCCGCCGCATCCAGCGTCGCCGTGACCGTGACCGCCTGCTCGCCCAGCGTCTCGCCGATCGTGCCGGGATCGACCGACAGCGCCAGCGGCCGAACTTGGTGGTCGTCCTTGATGGCCAGGCGCAGCGGCTTGGAAAGCAGCTCCCCGACGGCCGGCTCCGTCCCCGGCTCCCGGCCCGTGCAGTGGCCCTCCACCACCAGCGCCTCCCGGTCCTCCGCGACCGCGTCGTCCACCACCCGCAGGAGCTTGCCCTGCGTCCTCCAGCCGTTCGCCGCCCGCAGCCGCTTGCGGTTCGGGAAGGCCACGTCCGCCGGCGACTGCGCCTCGCTGCCCGCGGCGAGGCGCAGGCCGCAGCCCGTGTAGCCGCCCGACGCCGGCGGGTTCGCCAGGGTCAGTTCGAAGGTGACCGTGCCCGCGTCCTCCCGCAGGACCGTCGCCGCCGTCGACGCGACCACGGTCGGCGGCGGGACCGGCTGCGCGATGGTCACGACCGCGCCCGCCACCGCGTACCCGGCCAGCGTGGCGTCGATGGCGACGGTCTCGTCCGCCCCGTCCGCGTCCTCGACCGGCGTGAACGTCAGCACGGTCGAGCCGCCCGTGGCGCCGGCGCCGATCCCGATGCGCCGCGTTCCCGTCACCGCGTAGTCGTCCGCCGTCGCCGTGCCGGACAGCGTCAGGTCGAGCGCCAGCCCCTCCGTGGCCTGCCCGTCGAGCGTCGCCGTCACCGTCACCGGCGTCGGCCCCGCCGTCTCGGGAAACGCGGCGGGCTTGGCGGCGAGCGTGATGGCGCGGGACTCGTTGTCGGCCAGCGTGACGCGGGCCGGCTCCGACGCCAGGCCGGACGCCGCCGGCGACGTGCCGGCCTCGGACCCCGCGCAGAACGCCTCCACGGCCAGCGCCTCGTCCCCCTCGGCCAAGGCGTCGTCAACCACGCGCAGCAGCTTCACGTCGGCGGCCCGCCAGCCGTTGCCGGGGTTCAGCGCCCGGTCGGCGTTGATGAACTCGACGTCGGCGGCGTCGGCGGCGCCCCCCGCGGCCAGGCGCAGGCCGCAGCCGGTGTAGCCGCCCGCGTCCGGGGGGTTGTCCAGCGAGACCGTGACGCCGACCTCGCCCGCATCCTCGGCGATGCCCGCTTCGTCCCCGCCGTCGAAGCTGACCGTCAGCGTGCGCCGCGGCTGCGCAGTCACCGTGTGGAACCGCATCCGGTTGCCGGCGGCGTCGCGGGGCTGCCGCTTCGCGGCGCCGCTCGGAACGTAGCTCACCAGAACCTCGGCCGAGCCGGTTATGGCCCGCCCCAGCGTCAGCGTGATCGCCTTGTCCGCCTCCGCCTCCCGCGACGCCATGCCCACCGCGGTCACGGCGTAGACGACGTCCGAACGGACTGCGAAGTCGTTGCCCGCGGGCGGCAACTCCGCCCACGCCGGCTCGCTCAGCGTCAGGGTCACCGTGCTCCCCGCGTAGTGGGCCGCCGTGATCGTCGGCGCGGTCGTGTCCGGCACGGTCGAGGACTTCGCCGCCGCGCTGGCCGGCGCCGCCGCGGCCTTCGGGGCGGTGGGCCTCGGCGCGCACGCCGCCCCGCCGCGGCTGGCCTCGCCGACGGGGCAGTCCGTGCAGGACGGCGAATCGGCGGGCCGCTCAGTGCCCGCCGGACAGGGTTCGCAGAACGCGCGCGATCCGTCGGGCAGCCGGTGCTCGGGGCAGCCCAGGCAAACGCCGCCGTCCTCAATCTCCAGCGGGCCGCACTTCGGCGGCAGCACCGTGACGGCGAACGTCGCGAACGCGCTCAGCCCCCGCGCGTCGGTCGCGCCCGCCTCGATGACGTGGGTGCCCGGCGGCGCACCGTAGGGCGGCTCAAGCGCGATCTCCAGGCGCGGCCGCCCGGACGGCCCGGCGCTCCAGGCGCCCCCGTCCAGCCAGGACGGAAGCGCCCCGCCGGGCGCCGGCGCCAACGCCGCGGACAGCCACACCGCCTCGAAGGCGCCGTCCGCGCCGACGTCCGGATCCAGCGCCTCAACGGCCAGCGCCGCGCGCCCGCCGGCGCGGACCGACACCCGGCCGGGCTCCTTCGAAAGAACCGGCGGCTGGTTGGCGGCGGATGCGCCCTGGGGCGCGTTCGGGGCGGGTCCGCCCTGGGCCAGCCCCCATGCCGCCGCGGCCAAAACGCAGGCGGCAGCTGCAAGGAGCGGCCCGGCGGAGCGCAGGCCGCTCACGAAGCCATGCCTAGGATCCGAGGCTCATTCACTGTTGGCGCCGCCAAGCGGCGGGCGCGGCGCGCCGGCCAGCTCCGCCTCCAGGTCGTCCAGGGTCAACTGGCCCTGGGCCAGCATCTCCTCCACCACCTGAACGCGCCGCACGTAGCCCCTGTGGCCGGCGCAGGGGCCCTCCAGAAGGCCGTGCCGCGCACAAGCCTGCGCCACTGCGGACGGCCCCATCAGCGCGGAGGCGGAAAGGCGCCCGACGTGCCGCAGAACCTGCCCGCGGGACACCGCCGGCGCACGGTCGACGAGCCGGTCCCGGTAGCGCAGGGTCGCGGCGTCCAGCAGTGCAAGCCGCCGCTCCCGGCCCCAGCCGAAAACCTCCGGCAGCGCCAGCGCCGAGTAGTAAAGCCGCGCAACCTGCTCGGAGGAGCCTTCGGGCAACTCGTCGTAGGCCGGGGCCTCCGCCCGGGCCATGGATCCGAGCAGGGCCGCGAGCAGCAGTGCACCCGCACGGTGAAGTGAACTTTGCACCATGCCACCCTCCGAACCTTCGGTTTCCCCATCCTCTGACAGGCACCATAACGGAAACCCCGGTGAATGAGAAGCGCCGGGGTTCCCCTTGCCCGCGGGAGGGGCGGGGGCGCGTCAGCCCGCGGTGTCGATCATTCCCGCAAGGCGGTCCGCGTCCACGGCGCCCGGGGAAACCTCGACGCCGCCCGGGCCGACGACCAGAAACGCCGGCGTGCCGGTCACCCCGAGCCGGGCCGCCAGCTCGCGGTTCGCGTCAATCAGCGCGCCGACCGCCTCCGACGCCATGTCCGCCGCCAAGCGCTCCATGTCCAGGCCGAGCGCCCGCATGAGCCCGGCGACGGCCTCCGCGTCGAACCCGCCCTCGTGCGCCATCAGCGCGAAGTGCGCGGCCTCGTAGGCGCCCTGGCGCGCCGCCGCCAGCGCCGCCCGCGCCGCGGCCTCGCTCTCCTCGCCCAGGGTAGGGTACTCGCGCATCTCCAGGCGCACCCCCGCCATCTCCAGCACGCCCCGCACCGCGTCGAGCGAGCGCTTGCAGTAGCCGCACCGGTAGTCGAAGAACTCCACCACCGTCACGGCGCCGGACGGGTCGCCGAGCGCCGGAACGCCCGGCGCCCCGAGCAGCTCGTCCCGATGTTCGGACACCCGGGACGCCAGCTGCCGCCGCGGGTCCAGCGCCTCCCGAAGCACGTCCGGGTTGGCCAGCAGGTACGCCCGCATGGCCGCGTCAAGGTCTGCGCTCCCCAGCAAGGCTGCCCCGTTGGTCGGCGGGAGGCCGCCGGACCCGGCCACGCGCACGGCCACGGCGGCCGGCGCCTCCGCCGCGCCCAGCGACAGCGACAGGTGCACAGGCGCCGGCAGCCCGGTCAGCAGCGCCACCAAGTTCGACGCGCCGCCGCCCGCCGAAGCCTCCGGCACCGCCTCCAGCAGCGCCACGTGCGGGTGCGACGCCGACCGGCGCAGCCGGAGCCAGGGCGCGTCCGGGAGCGCCAGCTCGGATACATGCCAAGGCGCGCCCGAACCGTCCTCGAACGACAGCGTGGTCACCCGGCCGACCGGCAGGGCCAGCTCCGGCACGGGCCCGTCTGCGGACCACTCGACCACCCGATGGCCGTCGGCCGGGCGCACGGGGTCCGCGCCCGCGTGCTGGAGCGAAAGCCCGACGAGCAAGGCCGCCGCCACCAGCGGCCGCATCGAATTCCAAGCCATGAGGCCCGCTTCCTTCCTTGAGATGATCTCCAATGTAAGGGATTGCCCAGCCGAATGCACGGCAACGAGGCTGCCCCCGCATCATGACCGGAAACACGGGTTGCCGGCGCCAGCGGGCAAACCGATTCGACACTCGGGCAGCAACCCATATAGCATCCGCCTTGGGGCAAGGGTTGAGCTTGGATTTGGTGCAATCCGAGCCGAGCCACCATCCACGTTTGATTCGGAGGCTGGAACATGAACGCCGATAGCCATCAGACGGGCGGGCGCTATTCCAAGTACGCCTTGGGCGTGCTGCTGGTCGTTTACGTATTCAACTTCATCGACCGGCAGATCATTTCCATACTCGCCGAGGAGATCAAGGCGGACCTCGGCATCTCCGACGCGGAGATCGGCTTTCTCTACGGCACCGCCTTCGCGGTCTTCTACGCCGTGTTTGGCATTCCGCTCGGCAAGCTCGCCGATGTGTGGACGCGCAAGAGCCTGATCTCCATTGGCCTGGCCTTCTGGAGCCTGATGACCGCCCTGTCGGGAACCGCACGCAGCTTCGCGGCGCTGGCAGCCTACCGTTTCGGCGTCGGCGTCGGTGAGGCCAGCGCTTCGCCCGCCGCGTTCTCAATGCTGTCCGACTACTTCTCGCCCAAGGTTCGGGCGACCGTGCTGGCGGTCTATTCCAGCGGCGTTTACATCGGTGCCGGCATCGGCCTGTTCCTCGGCGGCGTGATCGTCGATGCCTGGAAGGACGCCTTTCCCGATCCCGCACTGGCGCCCTTCGGCCTTAAAGGCTGGCAGGCGGCGTTCTTCGCGGTTGGGTTGCCCGGTCTGCTGGTCGCAGTCTGGACGTGGACCCTGCGCGAGCCGGTGCGGGGCGCCAGCGAAGGCTTGGTCGTCGAACCGGAGCCGCATCCCTTCCGCGAAACGCTACGCTCGCTGCAATCGGTGCTGCCGCCGTTCACGCTTTACAATCTTCTTCGTCTAGGCGGCTTGCCCGCCGTTGGCCGCAACCTTGCCGCCGCGCTGGCGATCGCCGCTGCGGGCTACGGCGCCCACGCACTCATGCCGAGCGCCATCCAGTGGATCGCCTTGAGCGTCGGCGTCTATGCGGCGGTCTCCTGGGTGCAGGCGCTTAAGATTCGCGAGGCCGCCACCTTCACCATGATGTTCCGTTCCAAGGCGTTTCTGCTCGCTGCCACCGGTTTTCCCTGTCTCTCCTTCGTGACCTATGGCGTCGGCTTCTGGGGGCCGCCCTTCATGCTGCGCGTGCACGACGTGGACCTCGCCGAGGCGGGCATCGTGATGGGGCTGGCCGCCGCCGTCGGCGGCTGGCTGGGCGTGACCCTGGGCGGCGTCCTGTCCGACCGCCTGAAGGCCCGAACGGCCAATGCGCGGCTCTGGATCGGCGTCATGGCGGGGCTGCTGTCGCTGCCGAGCGGGTTCGTCTTTCTGCTGGCCGACAGCGCCTGGATGGCCTACTTCGCCGTCTTCGTGTTCAGCATCACCTCGCCCATGTGGGTGGGCGGCGGCGCCAGCACCGTGAACGATCTGGTCATGCCGCACATGCGGGCCACCGCCTCCGCCTACTACATCCTCATGATCACCTTCGTCGGCCTGGCCTTGGGGCCGTTCATGATCGGCCAGATCAGCGACGCCTACATCGCCTCGGGGCTGCATGACGGCTTGGCGTTGCGCAATGCCATGATGTGGTCGTTCGCCCTGTTCGGCGCGAGCACCGCCTTGCTGCTCCTGGCGATGCGCTACCTGCCCGGCGAGGAAGCAGCCCGGGACGAACGGGTCCGCGCCTCTGCCGCGGCTTGACCGGCACCAGTGGCAACCCAAAATGCAATCCGGCCCTTGGACGGCATCTGCACCCAAGCGCAGTACCTCGAGCTCACCAACCACTCGCGGCGCCTGATTGAGTTCACGGATGGCCGCATTGAGGTCCTATCCCCTCCCACAGACCGTCACCAAGGCCTCTCGCAGTTCTTGTTTCTTGCTCTGCACCCGTTCGTGAAGCGCCTTGGCGGCACGGTGCTGTTCGCACCGTTGCGCCTGCGTATCCGTGAAGGCAAGTTCCGGGAGCCGGACCTCCTGCTGATGCGGGACGCCAACGACAGCCGCCGCCAAAACGACTACTGGCGCGGCGCGGACTTGGTGATGGAGGTGGTCTGCCCGGATGACCCGCGACGGGACACGCAGGTAAAGCGGTTGGACTACGCCGAGGCAGGCATCCCTGAATACTGGATCGTAAACCCGATCGATGAGTCTGTGGCCGTTCTAACTCTAAGCAATGGCACTTATGCGGAGCATGGTGCCCATGGCCGAGGCGAGCAGGCGGAATCCCTGCTTCTTGAGGGGTTTTCCGTGGATGTAGGGGAGCTCTTCGACGCCGACTAGCGCGTCAAACTGTGTGGCCGCGCCTATCTCACCGGCCAATCTCGCCGGGGAATGGGCCGAGTCATCGCTGCTTAGCGCATAGCGGCTTTTCACTGGAACTCTGCGGGTTGCTTAAGCCTAATTGATTCAATGAGTACAAAATCCACAGACTCATCTTCCTGCTTCCCTCCGTGCCTGGGACAGCAGACCACCCGACCCGCTCCGGGACGGAGAGCCTCTTCCTGCTGCCCCCGCAGCCCTAGACAACAGACCGCCTGACCCACCTTCGGGCAACAGTCCGCTTTGTTCTGGCGGCAGTTCTGGTACCGGCAAGCGGGCGAACATGTTTTTTGTCCAAGCTTGAGCCGGATTGTTTACGTATTCCCAAAGATCTCCGGGCAGCCAACCATCCACGGTGTGGGCATTCACCTCCGAAACCAAAAGCCATGCACCTGGCAAACGGCCGCGCAGAATGGCGCCGAGATCCTTCGCACTGAGCTTGGACACTAGGATCGCAGCGTATGGGAATGGCGCCACCCAAGTTTCGACTCCCGCCGTGTCATTGAGAACGGCATGCACCTGCGATTGCGTACACGCTTGACTATAGGTGAAGAGGTAGGGTTTCACGGTGTTGCCTTTTCACTAGCGGAACCAGAACTTTCGTCGTCAGTTCGCGTTTCCTTCTGCGTTGGATTTGATTCAGGGCCTTGAAGTGGAAGTTTGTCTTCAGGCATTGGTTGGGGCAACTCCTTTGCAGCAATCATCTGAGTCCGCGCCATTCCAATGCGATACTCCTCGGATTGCAGCCTATCCGGATCGTTTTTTGCGAATGCTGAATAGTGGCGATGATAGTCCCAGAGTGCAGCAAGCGCCACAAGCACGAAAACAGCACTGAAAATCGGAATTTCCCACACAACCGCAATTGTTCGGAACAGCCATGCAGCAAAGATGAATCCCGGAACTAGTAGTAGCGTTGGAACCAGTGGCCCCATGGCCGTGCCTCGCTTGACGAGCACACTGCCAACGTCCCGAATTCCGCCCACGATGTCCCGAAAATCCATGGCATCTCTACTCAGAAGTTAACCAACTCTGTGACTTAAGCCGACTAGGTTGTCGGCAACCTACAACGACACAAACTTAACGCAGAACACCGCTGCCACCAAGTACACCGCAGCTGGGCATTCGCCAGCCCGGCCGCTCAGGAGCTTGATGGCCGCGTAGCTGATGAAGCCGGCGCCGATGCCGTCGGCGATGGAGAAGCTTAGGGGCATGGCGACCGCAGTGAGGGCGGCGGGGGCGGATTCGGTGAGGTCCTTCCAGTCGATGTCGGTCAGGGAGCGGGCCATGACGACGGCGACGAACAGCAGGGCGGCCGCGGAGGCGTAGGGCGGGACGCTTTGCGCCAACGGGGCGAACACCAAGCAGAGCAGGAAGAGCGCGGCCACCACCACGGCGGTGAGGCCGGTGCGGCCGCCGCTTTCCACCCCGGCAGCGCTTTCGATGTAGCTGGTTGTGGGCGAAGTGCCCGCCACCGCCCCGATGACGGTGGCGCTGGAGTCGGCCAACAGGGCGCCCCGCAGGCGGGGCAGCTTGCCGTCGGCGTCCAGCAGCCGGCCGCGGGTGGCGACGCCGACCAAGGTGCCGGCGGTGTCGAATACATCGACCAGCAGCAGCGTGAAGATGACGCTCAGCATGGCGAGATCGAAGACGCCTACCAAGTCGAACTGAGCAAGCACGGGCGTCAATGAGGGCGGCGGGGCGACGATGCCGTGAAACTCCGCTTGGCCAGCCAGCCAAGCAACCGCGGATACCGCGAGAATTCCAATGATTATGGCGCCGCTCTGGCCGCGGCTGGCCAAGGCGGTGATGACGAAAAAGCCGACCAGCGCGGCGGCTGGCGCGAAGGCCGCCAAGTGGCCAAACGAAACCAAGGTGGCCGGGTTGGCGACGGCGACGCCCGCGTTCTGCAAGGCGATGAAGGCTAGAAACAGGCCGATGCCGGCCGACATGCCGTACTTGAGGTTGCGGGGGATCGAGTTGATCAGCCACTCGCGGATGGGCAGCAGGCTCAGAACCACGAAGATCAATCCGGATACGAACACCGCGCCCAAGGCCGTCTGCCACGGATGCCCGTTGCCGAGGACGATGCCGTAGGTGAAAAAGGCGTTCTGCCCCATCCCTGGCGCCAAGGCCACCGGATAGTTGGCGGCCAAGCCCATGATGAGCGAGCCGACGGCGGCGGCTAGGCAGGTGGCCACGAAGACCGCGCCGAAGTCCATGCCCGCCTCGGAGAGAATGGCCGGGTTGACCACGGTGATGTAGGCCATGGCCAGAAAGGTGGTCAGGCCAGCCACCGCCTCGCGCCGGATCGAGGTGCCTTGGCCGCTGAGATCAAAGCGTCGTTCCAGAAATTCCGAACCCAACGGCTGCCTTCCTTATCCCTGCCCCCGCTCCCTGCCATGTTACCGCGCAAACCGGGCCGCAACCCACCGCAAAAACCGCTGGCCTTGAACCGGGAGCGCACTACAATGCGGGGTTTCCGGTTGACGGCGCACGGTTGGGCTGCGCGCAAACGAGTGAGGATGATGGAAACAGGTCAAATGGGATGGCGCCTTCGCCAACTGTCAGGTTCAGGCGCGCTAGTGGCAGCGTTGGCGCTTGGGTCCCCGGTCTGGGGGGCGCAGGAGGAGGCGCCAGCGGATGACGAGGTGGTTGAACTCGAAACCTTCGTCGCCGAAGACCGGGCCGAGGACGAAATCGGCATCCTGCCGACGGAGCCGATGGACGCGGTCTTCGGCTTCGACAAGACGCTGCTCGAGACACCGCGCTCGGCGACCAGCATCACCATCGAGACCATCGAACAGTACGGCATCACGGAGATCGACGATTTCGTGGTGCTTTCGCCGGGCAGCTTCACCCAGTCGTTCTTCGGCGTTTCCGGCTCCCTCGATCTGCGCGGCACCTCCGGGGAGAACTACTTCAACGGGGTGCGGCGGCTGGACAACCCGGGCAACTACGCCACGCCCATCGGCGCCGCCGACCGGGTGGACATCGTGCGCGGCCCGGCGTCGGTGATCTACGGGCCAAGCAAGATCGGCGGCTACATGAACTTCATCCCCAAGTCCGCCCGCGCCGAGACCGGGCAGTTTCTGTCCAGCCCCACCGGCGCGGTGGCCTTTACCGGGGGCAGTTGGAGCAAGTCCTTGCTCACCGCCGAAGTCGGCGGTCCCGGCCAGCTCGGAGAGCGCCCTTTCGGCTACTACCTCTTCGGGGAAGTCGAGGATTCAGGCAGCTACTACGACAACACCGGCACCGACAACACCATCCTGCAGGGCACCTTCAACATGGACCTGTCCGAACGGGCGCGCATCGCCTTCGGCGGCATGTACCACGACTACAAAAGCAACCAGGTGGCGGGCTGGAACCGGCTGACCCAGGCGCTGATCGACGACGGCACCTACACCACCGGCTTGGCGATGCCCCTCGATGGGGACGGTGACGGGGCAATTTCCCACCAGGAGTTCAACGCCGCCAACGACGGTGGCGGACTGTTTTCCTTCACCTTCAATCCGGCAGGCGTAACCGGACCGGTGACCTTCGGCCCTGACTTCGCGCTCGACCCCGCCACCGTGGGCGTGGCCAAACTGGACGGGCACCAAGTGCTGGTGGCCTCCGACGACACGTTGGAGAACGAGGATCTCATCCTCTACGCCGACATCATCATGGACCTCAACGAAAAATGGACGGTGACCAACAAGCTCTACTTTGAGTCCTACGAAAACCTCAACGAAAACGCCTACGGATTCTCCCAGTTCGCGGACTCCTGGGTGATCGAGAACCAATTGATCGTCAACTACACCGAGGAGTTTGACGCCCTCACCCTGGACCTGCTCTTCTCGCCGTCCATACGCCACACCGACTTTGAGCACGCCAACGACTTCATCAACGAGTTCTTCGACCGCCGCGACCTGACCGGCCCCTCCACCGCCCGCGACCTGCGCCTGCTGGCAACGCGCATCGACGACGACTACACCGAGTACTCGGTCGGCGATTACACCATCTACGGGCTGGCACTGCTGACCGACCTCGACTTCAACAACGGCCTGAACATCCTGCTCGGCGGCCGCTTCGACTCCATCGACATGAGCAGCGGCCAACCGGGACACAAGACCCTGTTCGGCAGCGACATCGATGCCAGCTACACCGACGACGCCTTCTCCTGGACGGCCAGCGTCTCCTACACCACGCCGGTGGGCATCGTGCCTTACGTCACCGTCTCAAAGCAGACCACCGTGGTGGTCGGCCAAGGCTCCAACCTCAACCCCGAGGAAGTCCAAGCGGAGAACTCCGTGGCCAGCTCCAAGCTGTTCGAGGTGGGCGTCAAGGGGACCTTCCTCGACGAGCAACTGTTCGCCCAAGCGATTTACTACGAGCAGAAGCGCACCGACTTCAGCGCCCAGGCCATCGTCACCAACCAAGTCTCGGACACCGAGGGCTTCGAATTTGAACTGCGTTGGCTGGTTACTCCCAACTTCACCCTCACCGCCGCCTACACCAACATCGAGGTGGTCAATCGGAGCACCCTGGACGGCGGCGGCCGGTTCAGCTTCCTGGGTGCCGAGGACCTGCCCGACACCGACCCCACCACTTTCTACGGCGGCACGGCGGCGGGCTTCGTCACCTTGGAGACCAACCCGAAAGCGCTGCGCACCGGGGTGCCGGAGAACATCATCAGCGTCAGCGGCATCTACCGCTTCGACACGGGGTTGCAGTTGTTCGGCAGCGTCATTGACGTGGACAGCGCCTATTCGGCGTTTTCCCGGGCGGTCAAGCTGCCCGCCTATACGCTGGTCAACCTCGGCGCCAAGTACGATCTCGGCAGTTGGTCATTCACCGTGACGGGCAAAAACCTCACCGACGAACGCTACTTCCGCTCCAACTTCCCAAACCTGTTCGGATCCGCCATCGTGCTGCCGGAACTGCCTCGGCACTATCAGGCAAGCGTGGCGTACAAGTTTTAGGGGGTGGGAGCCCGAGGCCAGCACAGCCCATGTTGATTGGCGATTGGCACAAACCGCTGGCCGTCCTCGCCGCGCTTTTGGCGCTGGCGGGCTGTGCCGAGCCAAACACTTCGGCACCCCCTCCCTCCCAAGCGGCAAGCGCTGGCGCTCCCGTTCCAGTGCCAGTGCGCGTGGTGATCGTCACCATGTTCGAGCGGGGCGCGGACGAAGGCGACGAACCGGGCGAGTTTCAGTTCTGGAAGGAGCGCCGAAACCTCGATCAGCGCTTCGCCTTCCCGCACTCCCACCACGATCTCTACTACAACGCCGACTCACAAATTCTCGGCATGGTGACCGGCGTCGGCACCGCCAAGTCCGCCACGGCGACCATGGCGCTGGGCTTGGACCCACGCTTCGACCTCCGCCAGGCCTACTGGCTGGTGGCAGGCATCGCCGGCATCGACCCGGAGGATGCCTCGGTCGGCTCCGCGGTCTGGTCCGCGTACCTCGTGGACGGCGACCTGGGCTACGAGATAGACGCCCGGGAGATTCCCGAGGATTGGGACTTTGGCTTCTTCGCCCGCCGCACCCGCTTTCCATTCGACCCCAACCGCCCGGAACCCCAGGGCGAGATGTTCCTCATCAATGAAGGCCTTCGCGACTGGGCCTTTGAGTTGACCAAGGACTTGGAACTGCCGGACTCCCCGCAACTGGCGGCGCACCGCAGCCTCTACGTCGAACATCCCAACGCCCGCCGGCCGCCCTTCGTCACCCGCGGCGGCCACATCGCCGCCATGACCTTCTGGCACGGGGCGCTGATGAACGATTGGGCCAACGCCTACGTCCGCTACTGGTCAGGCGGCGAGACCGACTTCGTCACCTCCGCCATGGAGGACACCGGCACCTATCAGGCCATCACCTACCTGCACGAGGCAGGCCGGGTGGATAAGGACCGCTTCCTAGTCCTGCGCACGGGCAGCAACCACACCATGCCGCCCCCCGGCATCAGCGCCGCCGAGAACCTGCTGCGCGAGAACGAGGGCTATTCCGGGATGCGGGCCTCCTTGGAGGCGCTGTACATCGTGGGCGGCGCGGTAATCGACGAACTGCTCAGCGACTGGCCCCGCTACGCGGCCGAGGTCCCGGGGACGGCGGCTCCGTAGCGGCTTGCTGGTTGGCGGCGGGCTCAACCCGCCAAATGCTCGCGTTCTCGCCGTCCTCGACGACGTACAGATAGCCATCGTGGGCGCGCACGTCGCGGATGCGGCGGCCGAGTTCACTGAACAACGCCTCCTCGCCCACCACTGCGCCGTTCTCGACATCCAGGCGGCGGACTTCCTCATCCACCAAGGCGCCGGCGAAGAGGTCGCCCCGCCAGTCGGGGAAGCGGTCGCCGGCATAAACCGCCAAGCTGGACGGGGCTATGGACGGGGTCCAGTGGTCGAGGGGCGCGGCCATGCCCGGCGCCTCCTGAAACGGTGACACGTAGGCCCCGTTGTAGTCGGTGCCGTGGGTGACGGCGGGCCAGCCGTAGTTGGCCCCGGGAGTAAGCCGATTGGTCTCGTCGCCGCCGCGCGGGCCATGTTCGTTGAGGTACACCGTGCCGTCGGGGGCAACCGCCAAGCCTTGGGCGTTGCGGTGGCCATAGGTGTAGATGGCCGGATGGGCTCCGTCATGGCCGACGAAGGGATTGTCCTCGGGGATGCGGCCATCGGCGTGAATGCGCACGGTCTTGCCCAGCAGGCTGCCCAAATCCTGGGCCGCTTCCCGGAAGTCGAAACCGTCACCGGAGGTCAGCAGCAGGGTGCCATCAGGCAGGAAGTCCATGCGGCCACCGTAGTGAACCGCCGTCGGCTTGCGCGGCTCTACGGAGAAGATCACCTCGGCATCGACCAAGGCGCCATCCACCAGCCGGGCGCGCAAGATTTCGGTGGCGTTGTCGTCGGCGGGCGGCGCGGCGTAGGAGAGGAATAGGGTCTGATTGCCTGCAAAGCCGGGATGCAGCAGCACGTCGAACAGCCCGCCCTGGCTCAGGCGATGCACCTCGGGCACGCCAGCAATGGGGTCGCTCAGCGCGCCCTCCGGAGAGACTTCCCGAAGCGTGCCGCCGAGTTCGGTGACCAACAGCCTGCCGTCGGGAAGGAAGGCGACGCACCACGGAAAATCCAAGCCCTCCGCAACGGGAACCAGCTTGTAGTCCTGCGCAGCGGCAACGGCCGTCGCCAAATTTAGGGCCAATCCCACAATGACCGCTTTCGTTACCATAAGACCCCGGTTATCTTTAGCCCATGACAAGAGCCAAGCTTACATGATTCGCCGAATTGCAGCCTTCGCCACCGGGGTGCTGGCCACTTACATCGTGGCGGCCATCGTTTCAACGCAGATGATACTGGGCGAGGTCGCCGGGTTGGGCATGCCGGTCAGCTTCGGCGACCGTGCCGCCGCGACGCTGCATGACTTGGCGGGAATGACCATGGCCTACCTGCCGCTGATCGGCGCCAGCCTGTTGGTCGCATTCCCAGTCGCCGCCGTGGCCCTGCGCTACGTCCGGCTGCCGCGCACCCTCGGCTACGCATTGGCGGGCGGCACCGCCATCTGGGCGCTGCATCTGATCATGACCGCCACATTCGGCATGCATCCCGTGCCGGCCACCCGAACGGCTTTGGGGCTTGCGCTGCAAGCCGGGGCGGGGGTGGTTGGCGGCTACGTCTTCGCCCGCCTCGCCGCAGGGTCGTCAAGGACGGCACCGTAGCGAGGTGAGCGGCCGTTTGGGCTCGTTCGGCTCGCGGGGCGAGCATGGCTAGCGGCCGTGTACTCATTGCCGGCGGGGGCATCGGCGGGTTGACGGCGGCGCTCTGCTTGGCCAAGGCGGGCTTCGAGGTGGCCCTGTTCGAGCAATCCGCCGAATTTGGCGAAATCGGCGCGGGCATTCAACTGAGCCCGAACTGCACCCGCGTCCTGCACCATCTAGGGCTGGAATCGGCCTTGGCGGCATGCGCCTTCCTGCCCGACGGCGGCGAGTTCCGGGCCTGGAAGTCGGGCAGGGTGATCGCCTCGTCAGTGCTCGGCCAGACCGTGCAGGAACAATACGGCTCCCCTTACTACAACATTCACCGCGGCGACCTACTGCGCGTGCTGGTGGAAGCGGCTGAACGTTCGTCCGCCATCGAGTTGAACAGGGCGTGCGAGGTGACGGGGTTCGAGCAGGAGGGGCACGTGCTGGTCATGGCCGGCGGCTCGGTCCGTGAGGGCGATGCGCTGGTTGGCGCCGACGGCATCCATTCGGCAGTCCGCGCCCAACTCTTCGGCGACGACGCACCACGGTTCACCGGCAACGTGGCTTGGCGGGCCTTGGTGCCTGCCGAACGGCTGCCCACCGGCCTGGTGCGGCCCATGGCCACCGCCTGGTGGGGGCCGCATAAGCACTTCGTTCACTACTACTTGCGCTCGGGCACTGTGGTGAACTGCGTCTGCATCGTCGAAAAGACCGGCTGGGAGGTCGAATCCTGGACCGAGCGCGGCGAGTTCGATGAACTCAAGAGCGATTTCGCGAGCTGGCACGAGGACGTTCAAGCCCTGATCGACAACATGGACCGAAGCTCCCTGTACAAGTGGGCGCTGCACGACCGGGCGCCCATGGCCCGTTGGGGCGAGGGCCTGGTCACCTTGCTCGGCGACGCCTGCCATCCCACCCTCCCCTTCATGGCCCAGGGCGCGGCGATGGCCATAGAGGATGCCGCCGTGCTGGCGGGCTGCTTGGCCGCCAACAGTGACGTGGCCGCCGGCTTGAAGCGCTATGAAGACCTGCGCCGCCAGCGCACGGCGGGGGTTCAGAACGGCTCGCGACGCAACGCCAAGCTCTTCCACCTCACCGGGGTCAAGGCCTGGCTGCGCAATCAAGCGGCGAAGCGGGCCGGAGGGCGGGCAATGCACAACCTCTTTAGCTACGATGCCCTGCAAGCGGCACAGGCAAGAAAAGGTGCATAATTGGGTGTTGAAGCCACTCTGAAAGCGCCCGGAACGGCGGAAAACCGGTGGCGCCTAGCGGATCAAGGAGGAGGACGACATGAACAAGGTTGACGGACTGCACCACTTGGCAATCTGCACCAGCAACATGAAGGAGCAGATCGAGTTTTTCACCGACAAGCTCGGCATGGAACTCGTTGCACTGTACTGGATGCATGGCGTGCCGAACACCTGGCACGGTTTTCTGCGCCTGAACGACGAGGCCTCCATCGCCTTCGTCTGCAACCCGGACATCGGGAAGATTCCGGTGGAGCTTGGCAAGACCCATGCCGGCAATCCAGCCGCCAACTGTGCGCGGGGCGCCATGCAGCACTTGGCGCTGCGGGTGAAGAACCATGACGAGATTCTCGCCATGCGCGACCGGCTGCGCTCCAAGGGGGTTCCGGTTTCCGGGCCGATAGACCACGGCTTTTGCGCCTCCATCTACTTTGCGGGGCCGGAGAATCTGTCCTTGGAGTTGTCCTACTCCATGGAACCGATCAATCAGGAAGCCTGGATCGACCCCGAAGTGGTGGAAATGGCCGGCATTTCCGCCCAGGAACTCGCCCGCTACAAGCGCCCCGCCGACTACGACGATGAAGGAGGCGCGGTGGCGCAGCCCGGTCTGGACAGCCCCGGCCCGCACATGACCAACTACCCGGAAGGCTTCTATGAGCGGGTCATGGGGGTGCCGGACGAAGTGGCTTGGAACAGCGTGGACAATCAACCGCCGGTGGCGGTTGAGGCGGCCGCGGGCTAGCCTGCGGGGGTCCGCATGAAGGAGGAGAGAACGATGAAAAACACAGCAGTTGCATGCGCCGCACTCGCTGCCATCCTAATGTCCGCGTTCGCTTCGGCCGCTGACAGGGCCGGAGCGGACATCCTCAACACCGAGGGTTCAGTGGTCGGCAAAGCCACATTTGAGCAGACTCCATCCGGCGTGCTCCTATTCGTCGATGTCGCCGGTCTGCCCCCGGGAGCGCACGGCATCCACCTGCACGGCACCGGTGCCTGCACACCGGACTTCAAGGCCGCCAAGGGCCATGTCAATCCCGACGCGGTCCAACACGGCCTGCGCAACCCGGACGGGCCGGACAGCGGCGACCTGCCCAACTTGTACGTGGCGGCAGACGGCTCCGCCAAGGCGGAGTTCTTCACTACCCGCGTCTCCGTGGCGGAAGGCGACATGCCAGCGCTTCTGGACGAGGACGGTTCCGCAGTCGTCATTCACGACCAGCCCGACGATCACCTGACCCAACCAATCGGCGGTGCGGGTGGACGAATCGGCTGCGGGATCATCAAGAAGACTTAGGACGCTAAATCGCCGACCGCCTCCCAGTAGGTTTGCAGGGCGTCGATGTGCGCCTGGGGCGGGCCTATGCTCTCGCCCACGCCGCGCAGGGCCATGCCGCGCATGGCGACGTGACTGGCGCCCATGGCTTGCCAAGCTTCGATGTCTGAACGCCAGGCGTCGGGGCCGGATTGGTAGTTCAGCAGCGCCTCGAAGCCGAAGCCCGCCGGATCCCTTCCGGCATCGGCGAGTTCGAGGCGGACCTTCTCCGCGGCGGCAAGGTTGGCCTTCTGGCTGGCCCCGAAAATGAAGCCGTCGCCGATCCGGGCGGCGCGCCGGAACGCCGCATCGGTGAAGCCACCGAACCAGATCGGGATGGAACGTCCCGGCAGGGGCTTCAAGCCCGCCCGCTCCACCCGGTGCCAGCGGCCGCTGTAGTCCAGAACCGGCTCAGCCCAGAGTTGGCGCAACAGCTCCACCTGCTCGGCTTGGCGGACGCCGCGATTGCCGAAGTCCTCGTTCAGGGCATCGAACTCCACGTAGTTCCAGCCGGTGCCGACGCCGAGGCGCAGGCGTCCCCCGGAAAGCAGGTCGATCTCGGCGGCCTGCTTGGCCACCAGCACCGTCTGCCGCTGGGGCAGGATCAGGATGCCGGTGGCCAGCTCGATTTGCGTGGTGCAGGCAGCGAAGTAGCCAAACAGGACGAATGGCTCGTGGAAGGCCGACTGCTCAGTGTAAGGCCCCCAGAGCGGCGGCTCCCGGCCCTCGTGCACGGCGCCGATGACGTGGTCGTAGGCCAGGATGTGGGAGTAGCCCAAGCCCTCCGCCGTCTGCGCCCAATCGCGGATGACGGCCGGATCGTTGCCGATGTCCAAGTGGGGAAACACAGCGCCGATTTTCATGCGCGCTCCTTAAGTTCCATGTGTGAAAGAGGGTGGATCTTCACCGCCCCACGGGCAGGGTCAGGGTCGGCCCTTGGACAGTGCTTTGCCCGGCTTGCAGGTCAAAGAGCTGCCGCAGCAGCATGAAGGTGGACTTGGACTCCAGGTCGCTGTCCTCGATCCAGAACCAATGGCCCCGGTAAAAAGTGGCGATGTACGCGCCATGAGGCCGCTCCGGACCGCTTCTCACCTGGAACAGGCGACCTGCGGGCGTGGCACCCCAGTCGAAGACGCCGCCGCCTCGGGCTTCAGTGACGGTGACCAAGCCAGCGGACTGATGTGCGTATGGCGTTTCCACGTTCTGGGAAAGGTAGTACAGGAGGCTCGACAGCGAGCGGGTGCGCACGGTCCACTGGTTGGCTGCGGCCTCCAGAAAATTGGTGTTGAGGCTGAATTGATTGCCGTCGGACTCGATCCCCAAGAGCATACGGACTTCGTCAAGGCCGCGCGATGAATCACCGTCATTGGCCGTTAGCTTGACGATGATGCCCGCGTCACCACCCTCCCGTTGCGCGCCCACTTCGATCTGCCCTCGTGTCTGCAAGCTGTTCAACGCATCCAACAGCCGGTTGAATGATCGATAGTCGGGTTCGGTGTCCGGGGTCGGGCCGGAGGCCGTCGGCGCATTGCGCACATCGTTGATGCGCTCAAAGCACAGCCCGAAAACGCGGCTGATCCGCCAGCCGGACTGGGTGAGCACCAAGATGGACTCCAACTGCAGGGGACTCAGCAGACTCTTCAGCAGGTCCTCCCCGCGCAGGGGCGCATAGGAGATGGTGGGGCTGTCCATGTAGGCAACGCCCGCAAGTGGGCTGAGCGAGTCCTCGCCGCCGATGGCCACCGAACCCCCAAGCTGGGCGTTGGCACCCACCGAAAGCGTGGCGGTCACGCTGCCGATTTCCAGGAAGAAGGGCACGTCCCGGTAGCGCAGCCGCACCAGATTCTGCAGCATCTGCTCATTCACCGACGCCGTGATGGCGGCGTTGTAGGCCGGATGGGTGCGCTGCAGGGACTCCGGACCAAAGGCGGACTGACAGCCCTGCAGCAGTGCTGCTGGCAGCGCGGCGAGGAGAATGGCGCGGCGTAGAGTTCCAATCATGGACACGACGGATTGATCTTGCTACCGGACGGAGCATGGCACGATACCCTACGCACCGCTTGCATGAAACCACTTCGATTCGGAGCGAGGGCGGGACGCCCTCGAGCCAAGGGAGCCCGCTTGGACAGCGGGTGAGTTGCGCTCCGCAGAGGCTCTCCTTATGGTAGCCGCTTCCTGTGACAATGGTTTTCCCGATGCCCGGTCTCACCATCGAGCCTATCGTCAAACCACGCCGCGCAATCGCGTTGCTCGCATTGGCGTCCCTCGCCAGCGTTTCCTTGGCAGCTCGGGCCGATGAACCCTTGGGCGCTTGCGCCGATTGCCACGGAAGCGCCTTGGCCGGCGATCAGGCCAAGGGTGCGCCGAACCTTTCGGTCCTGCCCGCTTGGTACGTTGAACGGCAACTGCGGAACTACCAGCGGGGGCTGCGCGCCGAGGACGGCGATGCGCATGCGCTCGACGGCGACGACTTGGTTGCTGCAACCGCCCAAGTAGCCGCTGTTCCCCCTTTTAGCGCAGCCCCCGTGCTAGGCGGCGACGCCGACCGCGGCAGCGACCTCTACCGCACCTGCGCCACCTGCCACGGGGACCGGGGACAGGGCAATCAGTCCTTCAATGCACCGCCGCTGGCGGGCCAGAACGATTGGTATCTGGTCCGCCAGCTTGAGGGCTACCAATCGGGGCGTCGCGGCGGCGTTCCCGGCGACATCTGGGGAGCGCAAATGCGCGCCTCAACGGCGGTGCTGGCCGGCGATGCGGCGCTGCGTGATGTCGTGGCCCACATCAGCAGGTTCGAGCCGAACGCAAAACCCTGAGTTCAGTGCCGTCATTGGGCTACTAGTCCAAGTCCACGCGGAAGCGGAAGTAGTAGAAGCCGCCGTCGGAGCCCCAATGCACGGAGCCCGCGTACTTGCGGCCCGCCCAGTTGGAGAAGTTGGGGTCCGCCGAGGTGTTCAGCCGCTCCCGGGGGCCGGTTTCGTCGAAGACGTTGTTGGCCCCGGCGATGAGGGTGTAGCGGCCGTTGAAGGTGTAGGCCGCCTCCACATCAAATACCCAGCCGCCGTTGTAGCAGTGGTCCATTGAGCCGCCCACGCCGCAGCGAATCTGATAGCGGGCGTTGCCCGGCGCGTAGACGCCGTCGCTGCTGCCGTTGGCGTCGATCCAATCGCCAAAGTAACTCGCCCGAGCCAGAAGGCGCAGGTTGCCAACTAAGTGGTTGAGGGTGACGATGCCCCGGCTTTCCGGGTTGAAGTTTTCAAGCTCCGCAATCTTCACCCGGGTCACTTCGACACCGGCGCGGTCCACCTCGGTATCGGTCCAGTTCCAAGCGGCGGTGAGGATGCTGGTTCCGGCCTCGCCCCAATCCAGGACGTAGGTGGCCACCAGATCAACGCCTTCGGTGGTGGTGTCGAAGTCGTTGGTGTAGAAGCGCACCGAGGACAGGTCGGATGCGCCCGGCACACCGAGTTCCTGCAGGCATTCGGCCAAGCGCCCGCCGACGGCATGGGTCATCGGGCACTCGGGGATGGCATCCTCCGTGCGAATGTCGATGGTGCCGGTGGACGATATCCGATCCTTCACTTCGATGTTGAAGTAATCGAGCGTCACGCTCAGCGCGTCAGTGACATCCCAATGCAGGCCAACCGTGATGTTGGTGGCGTCCTCCGCGTCCAAGGCTTCGCCGCCCAAGTAGGCGGCGATGGGGTTGGTCGGACGAATTTGACCGCTTTGCAGCAACTGGCCATCAATGGTGACGGTGGAGACCTTCTCCACATTGGACTGGCCCGGCGTCGGCGCCCGAAAGCCGGTGCTGAACGAGCCGCGCACCCCCAGGCTGTCGGTGAGCCGCCAAAGGGCCTGGACCTTGGCGTTGGTGGTGCTGCCAAAGTCCTCGAAGTCCTCAAAGCGTACCGCCACCCCGAGCAGGAAGTTAGCCGTGACGTCCGCTTCGAGGTCCGCGTAGATGGCGATGTTGCCCCGGTCGAACTCCCCCGCTTGACTGGGGCTAAACCCCGCAAAGCCGTGGGAGCCGATGCTCATGGCCACCAGCGGGGTCTCGCCGTCACTGTGCACATTGGCGTTTTGGAAGGCATAGGGGCCGGCCACCCAGGATTCCTCCTGGCCGAGGATGATCTTGAAGGTCTCCACCCGGTACTCGGCGCCGAAAGCCACGTTCAGGTCCGACTCGAAGGCGTTCACCGGGACCGGAAAGCTGAAATCGGCGTTGTAGCTCTGCTCTTCTTGGATGTAGGAGCCGAGTCGGAACGCCGTGGGGGTGGCTGGGCCCAATGAGGGATTCCAAGTGTTTTCGATGCGGAAGGCGGTTTCGTTGCGGCCAAGGCCAACGCTCAAATCGTAGTTCAGGCCGTTGCCCAACACGCCGCGCATGCCCACCAACCCGCTGAAGTCCTCATTGTCGCCGCCGAATGAGGGCGTGTAGCCGCCGGGATAGAGGTTGTTGGCCACCCAGCAGTTGGCTGGCAGCGCCGCCAAGGCCGCCCGGTCCGCATCCACTGCGGCTTGGTCGGTGGGCGTGCCGCCGGGGCTTTGCAGCGCTGGGCAGTTGGAGGTCTGGCCGCTTTGGCCGGCCAAGGCAGTGTCGATGATGGCCCGCTGGCTGCCGCTGGTGAACACCCCGGAGCGGCTGTTCGGGTTGCGGAAGTAGAAGCCGCCGGTGACCGCTCGCTCGGCGTAGTTGCCGAAGGCGTACAGTTCCTGGCTGTCGGACACCTCGATGCCCGCATTGATGAACAGGGCCACATCGTCGTCCACTTCCGGCGCGCCCCAGATCTGCACCGGCTGCGCGATGGCGGAATTGCCCGTCTCCAAAACCGCTTGGGCGTCGGTGCGCGGCAGGCTGCGGCTGGTGGGATCGGCCGAGGCCCATTCCAAGGAGACGCTCGCGAAGCCGCTGCCACCCAGCGGCAGCCCGGCGTTGCCGGCCACCATCCACAGGCCGCCGTCGCCCTCGTAGGTTTCCCCCCACCTGCCCTCCAGGGTCAAGCCATTGCGGTTGCGCTTGAGCTGGTAGTTGATGACCCCGGCGATGGCGTCCGAGCCGTACTGAGCCGCGGCGCCATCGCGCAGCACCTCCACTTGGTCGATCGCCACCGCCGGAATCACCGACAGGTCCGGCCCTTGGGAGCCAGCGGCCAAGGAACCGCCCAACTCGGCGATGACCGCCCCGCGATGGCGGCGCTTGCCGTCGATCAGCACCAGGGTGTTGTCCGGCGGCAGGCCGCGCAGGGTGGCTGGCCGCGTGATGGTGGCCGCATCACCAATGGCGTGCCGTTGCACGTTGTAGGACGGCAGCAGATTGCGCAGCATGTCGTCCATGTCGGCGGAGCCCATGTTCTCGAAGTCCTCGCCGGTGACCACGTCCACGGGCACGGGGGAATCCGCCACCGAGCGCTCCGCCCGGCGGGTGCCGAGCACCACGAGTTCCTCGATCTCGTCAGCCTCCGCTTGGGCGGCCAAGGCGAAGTCAGCAGGCAGGAGGGCCGATGCCAAGAGCGCGGAACCGGGGATCGCCAACAGTCCACAATGCCATTTCACTGTTTTTCTCCGAGCACATTGTGAAGTAACGGTACAATACCATGACGGGCTAGGCGTCATGTGGCATAAGTGCGGCAAGGGAAGAACCAGTGGGCGTAGAAGTGATGGAGGACAATCCCGGATTTTTTGATCTGGTCGGCAACATGCGGGCCATGCGGCGCCTCAAGCCGGACCCAGTGCCGGAGGCGTTGCTGCGCAAGGTGCTCGACGCTGGGGTCAAGGCGCCTTCGGGCCAAAACAAGCAGCCTTGGTCGTTCTTGGTGATACAGGATGCGGCAGGCCGCGAGTGGTTCGCCGAGCGTTACCGGGCAGCCATCGAGTCCCGTTTCGGGGCCGTGCGCATTCCGGAGCGCGAATCCTCCTTGACTCGCGAACTCAAGGCGCTGCGCTACCAAATCGACCACATGCACGAAGTGCCCGTGCTGCTGGTGGTCTGCGGGCTGCGCGACTGGCCGTTCCGGGTGCCGCCCGAAGAGCGCGTCGGCTTGGCGCCTCCCAACTACGGTGCCATCTACCCCTGCGTGCAGAACATCCTGCTAGCCTGCCGGGCTGTCGGCCTAGGTGCCGCCCTGACCACGATGCACCAAGTCTTCGAGGACGAGATGCAGGCGCGCTTCAGCATTCCCGAGGAATACGGCATCGTCGTCACTTTGCCGATCGGCTTCCCCATGGGCCGTTTCGGCCCGGTGCGGCGCAAGCCCGCCGAGGACGTCACCTACTTCGACGCTTGGGGCGCGACCCGGTGATTTCCAGCGAGAGTCCATTCAAGGCGGAGGTTGAGGAGCTGCTTGAGGCTTCCGGCGTGAAGGCGTCGAGCGCGGAGATTCTGGGGCCGTTCTCGGATCTCGCCAACCGCATTTCCGAGGCGCTTTGGCTGGCAGTCCTTCCCGGCTCCACCACCAACTCCCTCTGGTGGCCGTTGCTGCTCCTGACGGCCATTCTCTCCGTCATCCTGTGGGCGTTGCGCCGCGGGCGGGGGGCCAAGGGAGTGGACGGCCGGGAGCAGCCCATGGGGCTCTTGGCCTATGTGATGCCGAAGAGCATCATCACCCACCCATCGGCCCGGGTGGACATCGGGCTCTACCTGCTCGACCGGGGCCTGATGCCGGTCTGGGTGGTCGCCTTTCTGGGGTCGGTGGCACCCTTTGTCGAGCAAACCACCATCGGGGCGCTGCAATCCGCCTTCGGCGGCAGTCCGGCGCTGACGCCCAATCTCGCTTGGAGCCTGGCCTACGGGCTGGTGACGCTGCTGATTGCCGACATGATCTTCTTCTTCACCCACCTGATGATGCACAAGACCGACATCGGCTGGGCCATCCACAAGGTGCATCACTCCGCCCAAGTGCTGACCCCGATCACCCGGATGCGGGAGCACTTCATTGCCGCCCCCATTTGGGCGTTGGGGCCAGCCATCGGGCTGTCCATCTCCGGGGGCCTGTTCGCCTATCTGTTCAACGGCGGCATAACCCAAATCACCATCGTGAACTTAAGTGTCTTCTCCTTTCTGTACGCGCTGAACGGCAACTTTCGGCACTACCACGTCTCCTTCCGCTATCCGCGCTGGCTGGAGTACTGGCTGCAAAGCCCCGGCATGCACCACACCCACCACAGCTACTTGGAGAAGCACTGGGACACCAACTTAGGCCTAGTGACCAGCATCTGGGACCGGCTGTTCGGGACGCTCTACTTCGCCGAACGCTACGAGGAAACCCCTTGGGGCCTAACGGAGCCGGACCAAGCGAAGTACACCAGCCTGAGCGACAACCTGCTGACCCCGTTCCGGGAGATTGCGCGCATATTGGGGCGGCGGTGGGTGTCCGAAAAAGGGGGAACGGCGGGACGAGCCGAAGTCTAGCCCGCCGCTCCTTCGAGCAGGCCGTCAGTCCGTGATTTTGGTGACGACGCCGGCGCCGACGGTGCGTCCGCCCTCGCGGATGGCGAAGCGCTGCCCCTCCTCCATCGCGATCGGCGAGATCAGCGACACCGCCATGTTCACGTTGTCCCCCGGCATCACCATCTCAACCCCCGACGGCAGCTCCACCGTCCCCGTCACGTCCGTCGTCTCGAAGAAGAACTGCGGCCGGTAGCCCTGGAAGAACGGCGTGTGCCGGCCCCCCTCGTCCTTCGACAGAACGTAAACCTCCGCGTCGAAACCCACGTGCGGCGTGATGCTCCCGGGCACCGCCAGAACCTGGCCACGCTCCACCTCGTCGCGCTTCGTGCCGCGCAGCAGAACCCCAACGTTCTCCCCAGCGCGACCCTCGTCCAGCAGCTTGCGGAACATCTCAACGCCCGTGCACGTCGTCTTCTGCGTCTCCTTGATCCCAACGATCGACACCTCGTCGCCCACCGTCACGATCCCGCGCGCGATCCGCCCCGTCACCACCGTGCCCCGGCCCGATATCGAGAACACGTCCTCGATCGGCATCAGGAACGGCTGGTCAACCGGACGCTCCGGCTCCGGAATGTAACCGTCCAACGCGTCCAGCAGCGCCTGGATCGACCCCAGCCCCTGCTCGCCCTCGTCGCCCTCCAGCGCACGCAGCGCGCTGCCCACGATGATCGGCGTCTCGTCCCCAGGGAACTCGTACTGGTCCAGAAGCTCGCGAACCTCCATCTCAACCAGCTCAATGAGCTCCTCGTCGTCAACCATGTCCGCCTTGTTCATGTAAACCACGATCCGCGGCACCCCAACCTGGCGCGACAGCAGGATGTGCTCCCGCGTCTGCGGCATCGGCCCGTCCGCCGCCGAAACCACCAGGATCGCGCCGTCCATCTGCGCCGCCCCCGTGATCATGTTCTTCACGTAGTCCGCGTGCCCCGGACAGTCCACGTGCGCGTAGTGCCGAACCTCGCTCTCGTACTCCACGTGCGAGGTCGCGATCGTGATCCCACGCTCGCGCTCCTCCGGCGCGTTGTCGATCTGGTCGAACTCCCGCACCTCCCCGCCCCGAGCCGCCGCGCACACCTTCGTCAGCGCCGCCGTCAGCGTCGTCTTGCCGTGGTCAACGTGACCGATCGTCCCCACGTTCACGTGCGGCTTCGTCCGCTCAAACTTCTCCTTCGCCATGATGTTTTTCTCCTTGATTTCAGTAGAGTTTTTTCAACAAAAACTGGATGTTCGGTGGTTAGAGACCGCAGCGGTCACCGCTTCATGATGCTCTCAGCGATGCTGTCCGGCACCTCGGCGTACTTGTCGAACTCCATCGTGTAGGTGGCGCGCCCTTGGGTAGCGGAGCGCAAGTCGGTGGAATAGCCGAACATCTCCGCCAAGGGCACATCGGCGCGCACGATCTTGCCCGCCGGGTTCTCGTCCATGCCGCCGATGATGCCGCGGCGCCGGTTGAGGTCGCCCACCACGTCGCCCATGTAGTCCTCCGGAGTGACCACCTCGACGCTCATGATGGGCTCGAGCATCACCGGACGGGCCTTCAGGGCGCCGTCGCGCATCGCCATGGAACCCGCGATTTTGAACGCCATTTCCGAGGAATCGACCTCGTGGAAGGAGCCGTCATAGAGGGTGGCGCGCACGTTGATGAGCGGATAGCCCGCCAGAACGCCGTTTTGCATCTGCTCCTGAATGCCCTTGTTCACCGCCGGGATGTACTCCCGGGGGACCACGCCGCCGACGATCTGATCGACGAACTCGTAGTGGCCCTCCTCGTCCTGATAGGGTTCAAGTTTGAGCCACACATGGCCGTACTGGCCCCGGCCACCGGTCTGGCGAACGAACTTGCCCTCCACTTCGACGCTGGCGCGGATGGTCTCCCGATAGGCCACTTGGGGCTTGCCGATGTTGGCCTCGACGCTGAACTCACGGCGCAGGCGATCGACAATGATGTCGAGATGCAGTTCGCCCATGCCGGAGATAATCGTTTGGCCGGACTCCTCGTCGGTCTCGACGCGGAACGAGGGATCCTCCTGGGCGAGCTTGCCCAAGGCCACGGACATCTTCTCCTGGTCCGGCACCGACTTCGGCTCCACGGCGACGGAAATGACCGGTTCGGGAAACTCCATGCGCTCCAAGGTGATGACGTCGGTTTGCGCGCAGAGGGTGTCGCCCGTGGTGAGGTCCTTGAGGCCGATGGCGGCGGCGATGTCGCCGGCCCGCACTTCCTTGATTTCGTTGCGGTGGTTGGAGTGCATCTGCACCATCCGGCCCACTCGCTCGCGCTTGCGCTTGACCGGGTTGTACACCTGGTCGCCGGAGCTTAGGACCCCGGAATAGACGCGGAAAAAGGTCAGGGTGCCGACGAAGGGGTCGGTGGCGATCTTGAAGGCAAGGGCCGCGAAGGAGGCCGTATCGTCCGCCGGACGGGTGGCGCGGGTTTCCTCGTCCTCAAGAACGCCCTCGATCGCCTTGACCTCCGTTGGGTTCGGCAGGTAGTCGATCACCGCGTCGAGCATCGCCTGGACGCCCTTGTTCTTGAAGGCCGAGCCGCACAGCGCCGGCACGATTTCGTTGGCCAACGTGCGGATGCGCAAGCCCTCGCGAATTTCGGCCTCCGAGAGGTCGCCTTCCTCGAGGTACTTCTCCATCAACTCCTCGTTGGCCTCCGCCGCCGTCTCCAGCATCTCCTCCCGCCATTGCTCGGCTTCCGCCTGCAGGTCATCGGGGATGTCGGCCAAATCGTAGGTCAGCCCCTGGTCCTCCTCGTTCCAGTAGATGGCTTTCATGCGCAGCAAATCGACCACACCCTTGAAATTCTCCTCCGCGCCGATGGCCAATTGGATGGGCACCGGGTTGGCCCCCAAGCGATCACGAATCTGCTCCACCACGCGCAGGAAATCGGCGCCCGCCCGGTCCATCTTGTTGACGAACACCATGCGCGGCACTTCGTAGCGATTGGCTTGGCGCCAGACCGTCTCCGACTGCGGCTCCACTCCGGAGGTGCCGCAAAACACCACCACCGCACCGTCGAGCACCCTTAAGCTGCGCTCCACTTCGATGGTGAAGTCCACGTGGCCGGGGGTGTCAATGATGTTGACCCGGTGGCGGTCGTACTGCTGGTTCATGCCCTGCCAGAAGCAGGTGGTGGCGGCCGAGGTGATGGTGATGCCGCGCTCCTGCTCCTGCTCCATCCAGTCCATGACGGCAGCGCCGTCATGGACCTCGCCGATCTTGTGCGACAAGCCCGTGTAGAACAGCACCCGCTCGGTGGTAGTCGTTTTGCCGGCGTCAACATGGGCCACGATGCCGATGTTGCGATAGCGGCTGATGGGGGTTTCACGAGCCATTCGTGCTCTCCGTCGTCAATGGGGTCAAGGGACCGATGCCGGCCCATTTAGTGGCCAGGCCAGACTCAATACCGGTAGTGCGAGAACGCCCGGTTGGCCTCGGCCATGCGATGGGTCTCCTCACGCCGCCGCACGGCCGCACCACGCCCCGCTGAAGCGTCCATCAACTCCCCCGCCAAGCGCAGGGCCATGGACTTCTCGCCTCGGGAGCGGGCGCTCTCCACCAGCCAGCGCATGGCCAGCGCCTGGCGCCGGGAAGGCCGCACCTCCACGGGCACTTGGTAGGTCGCGCCGCCGACGCGGCGGGACTTGACCTCGACCACCGGCGCCACCGCCTCCAAGGCCTTCTCGAACACGTCCACCGGATCGTTGCGGTCGCGCTCCTCGATGCGCGACAGGGCGCCATAGACGATGCGCTCGGCAACGGACTTCTTGCCGCTGACCATCACATGGTTGATGAACTTGGCGACGGTTTGGTTCTGGTACTTGGGATCAAGCAGGACTTCCCGCTTGGGAACGAGTCTGCGTCTGGGCATGGTTTGGCTCCTTGCTTCAGGGGGTTCCCCGAGGGCTTGTGCCGAACTGGCTCAGGCGCCGGGGCCTTACTTTGGGCTGGTTGAGTTAGCTATCGCTTACCGGGGTAGTTTGGCGCCGTACTTGGAACGGCCCTGCTTGCGGTCGGCCACCCCGGAGGTGTCCAAGGTGCCGCGAACAGTATGGTAGCGCACGCCGGGCAAGTCCTTGACCCGGCCGCCGCGAATCAACACCACCGAGTGCTCCTGCAGGTTGTGCCCTTCGCCGCCGATGTAGGAGGTGACTTCGTAGCCATTGGTCAGGCGCACGCGGCACACCTTGCGGAGCGCGGAATTCGGCTTCTTGGGCGTGGTGGTGTACACCCGCGTGCAAACGCCGCGCTTCTGCGGGTTGCCCTGCAAGGCAGGCACGATGTTCTTGCGCGCCTTGCGCTTGCGCGGCTTGCGCACTAACTGGCTGATAGTGGCCATGGCTTCTCCGTTACTCGACGCCCCCGGACCCGCCGGGGGCGCGGCATTCTAAAACTCCTTGCGGCATCAATCAAACACTACCCGCGGCGTAGGTGCACCAGAGTTCAGCGCAAGCTGAACTCGAACGCGAACGCCAGTTCGCGCTGGCGCAAGCCAAACTCCAACGCGAACTTTAGTTCGCACTGGCGCTCAGCGCCTCCGACAGCTTGGCGTCGATGTCGTCCACCCGGGCCGGGGCCGGGGTGGGCGCCAATGCAGAGGCCCGCAGGTTGGCCGCCTCTTCGGCCCGCCGGCGTTTGCGGTCGCTGTGGTAGGTGAGGCCGGTGCCCGCCGGGATAAGCCGTCCGACGACGACGTTCTCCTTCAAGCCGCGCAGGGCATCCTGCTTGCCGGTGACCGCCGCCTCGGTGAGCACCCGGGTGGTCTCCTGGAACGAAGCCGCCGATATGAAGGACTCCGTGGCCAAGGAGGCTTTGGTGATGCCAAGCAGCACGCGCTGGTAGCCCACCGGCTCCTTGTCCTCCTCGATAAGCGCCTCGTTGATCTCGCGCAGACGCGTGTACTCGATCTGCTCGCCGCGGATGAGGTCGGAACCGCCCGGCGCCATCACTTCCACCTTGCGCAGCATCTGCCGCACGATCACTTCGATGTGCTTGTCGTTGATCTTCACCCCCTGCAGGCGATAGACCTCCTGAATCTCGTTGATGATGTACTTGGCGAAGGCCTCGACACCGTTCAGGCGGACGATGTCGTGGGGGCTCAAGGGACCATGGCACACCACCTCACCCTTTTCGACGTGCTCGCCTTCAAAGACATCGACGCTGCGCCATTTCGGAATCAGGGTCTCCACGGGATCGCCCTCGGGAGGGGTGATCACCAGCCGCTGCTTGCCCTTGGTCGGACGGCCGAAACTGACCACGCCCGAAGCCTCGGCGAGCACCGCCGGCTCCTTGGGCTTGCGTGCCTCAAAGAGATCCGCCACCCGCGGCAGGCCGCCGGTGATGTCCCGGGTCTTGGAGCCTTCCTGGGGAATGCGGGCAATGATGTCGCCAACATGCACCGCATCCTTGTCCTCCAAGTTGAGGATGGCGTCGCTGGGCAGGGGATAGGTCGTGTCCTTGGCCGCGTCCCTCTCTCCGGACGGATCGATCAGCACCAACGCGGGACGCAGGTCCTTGCCGGCGGTCGGGCGGTCCTTCGGGTCGAGAACGGTGATGTTGGTCAAGCCGGTCAACTCGTCGGTTTGGCGGTTGATGGAGTGACCTTCCTCCATGTCCTGGAACTCGACGACACCCTCCACCTCGGCAACGATTGGGTGGGTGTGCGGGTCCCAACGGGCAATCACGTCCCCCGATTCGACGGCGTCGCCTTCGGTTACCGAAATGACCGCGCCGTAAGGCAGCTTATAGCGCTCCCGCTCCCGGCCGTGGCTGTCGGCAACGGCGATTTCGCCGGATCGGGAAATGGCCACCAGTTCGCCGGAGGGCCGGGTCACCGTCTTGAGGTTGTGCAAGCGAATGGACCCGCCGTGCTTGACCTCGATGCTGTCGATGGCCGTTGCCCGGGAGGCCGCGCCGCCGATGTGGAAGGTGCGCATGGTGAGCTGGGTGCCCGGTTCGCCAATGGACTGCGCGGCGATGACGCCCACCGCCTCGCCGACGTTGACCCGATGGCCGCGGGCCAGGTCGCGTCCGTAGCAGGTGGCGCAAACCCCGAGGCGCGTCTCACAGGTGATGGCCGAGCGCACCGTGATCTCGTCGATGCCGAGATCGTCGAGTCGCTCCACCCCGGCTTCATCGAGCATGTCGCCGACCGCAAACAACACCTCCCCGGTCTCGGCTTCCACCACGTCGGCCACCACGACGCGGCCAAGCACCCGGTCGCCCAGGGGCTCCACCACGTCACCGCCTTCGATGATGGCGGAAACCGTGAGGCCGTTGCTGGTGCCGCAGTCCAGCTCGGTGACGACCACGTCCTGCGCCACGTCCACCAAGCGCCTCGTCAGGTACCCGGAACTGGCCGTCTTAAGGGCCGTATCCGCCAGCCCCTTGCGGGCGCCGTGGGTGGAGATGAAGTACTCGTTGACGTTCAGCCCCTCACGGAAGTTGGCCGTGATGGCGTTGACGATGATCGACCCGTCCGGGCGAGTCATCAGGCCCCGCATGCCCGCCAACTGGCGAATTTGCGCCGGGGAGCCCCGAGCGCCGGAGTCCGCGTAGATGAACACCGAGTTGAAGGAGTTCTGCTCCTGCTCCTCGCCATCGCTATCGACCACCGCCTCCTTGGAGATGCTGTCCATCATCGAGCGCGCCACCAAGTCGTTGGCCCAGGACCAGATGTCAACCACCTTGTTGTACTTCTCGCCCTCTGAAAGCAGGCCGGAGACGTACTGCCGCTCCACCTCCTGCACCTCATCCTTGGCCTGGTCGATGATGGTGGCCTTCTCGTCGGGTATGACCAGATCATCGACGCCGATGGAGGCGCCCGAGGCGGTCGAGTGGCTGAAGCCGGTGTACATGAGCTGGTCGGCGAACACTACCGTGTCCTTCAAGCCGACGTTGCGGTAGCAATCGTTGATCAGCCGGGAAATCGCCTTTTTGTCCATGGTCTTGTTGACCGACGCAAAGGGCAGTTCGCCGGGCACGATCTCGTAGAGCAGCACCCGGCCCACCGTGGTGTCGATGAGCTCGCTGCCCCCCTCGTCCGGCAGGCGCACCTTGATCTGGGCATGCAGATCCACATGTCCGCCGTGGTAGGCCCGATGCACTTCGTGGGGATCGACGAAGACCATGCCCTCGCCCTTGGCATTGATCCGCTCGCGGGTCATGTAGTACACGCCAAGCACCACGTCCTGGGAGGGCACGATGATCGGCTCGCCGCTGGCCGGGGACAGGATGTTGTTGGTGGACATCATCAGCGCCCGGGACTCCAACTGGGCCTCCAGGGTGAGCGGCACGTGAACCGCCATCTGGTCGCCGTCGAAGTCGGCGTTGTAGGCGGTGCAGACCAAGGGGTGGAGCTGAATGGCCTTGCCTTCAATCAGCACCGGCTCAAAGGCCTGGATGCCGAGACGGTGCAGCGTCGGCGCCCGGTTCAGCAGCACCGGATGCTCGCGGATGACCTCGGCCAGAATGTCCCAGACTTCAGCGGTCTCGCGCTCCACGACCTTCTTGGCAGCCTTGATGGTGGTGGCGAGCCCCCGGTCCTGGAGCTGACCGAAGATGAACGGCTTGAACAGTTCCAAGGCCATCTTCTTGGGCAGGCCGCACTGGTGCAGCTTCAGCGTCGGCCCGACGACAATGACCGAACGCCCCGAGTAATCGACCCGCTTGCCGAGCAGGTTCTGCCGAAAACGGCCCTGCTTGCCCTTGATCATGTCCGCGAGCGACTTCAGCGCCCGCTTGTTGGTGCCGGTGATGGCCCGGGCCCGGCGGCCGTTGTCGAGCAGCGCATCGACCGACTCCTGCAGCATGCGCTTTTCGTTGCGCACGATGATGTCCGGCGCCGAGAGGTCGAGCAGGCGCCGTAGGCGATTGTTGCGGTTGATGACCCGGCGGTAGAGGTCGTTCAGATCCGAGGTGGCGAAGCGGCCTCCGTCCAAGGGAACTAGCGGGCGCAGGTCCGGCGGCAGCACGGGCAGCATCTTGAGGATCATCCATTCCGGCTTGTTGCCGGAGTTCACGAACGCCTCCATCAGCTTCAGGCGCTTGGAGAGCTTCTTGATCTTGGTTTCCGAATTGGTGGCCGGAATCGCTTCGCGAAGTTCCTGGATCTGCCCATCCAAGTCCATCGACACAAGCAGTTCCTGAATCGCCTCGGCACCCATGCGGGCGTCGAATTCGCTGCCGTACTCCTCCAGCTTCTCAAAGTACTCCTCGTCGGTGAGCAACTGACCCTGCACTAAATCCGTCAGGCCGGGTTCGACGACCACGTGGGACTCGAAGTAGAGCACCCGCTCAATGTCCCTGAGCGTCATGTCGAGCAGCAGGCCGATGCGTGAGGGCAGCGACTTCAGAAACCAGATGTGGGCGACGGGGCTGGCGAGGTCGATGTGCCCCATGCGTTCCCGGCGCACCTTGGTCAACGTCACCTCCACGCCGCACTTCTCGCAGACCACGCCGCGATGCTTCATGCGCTTGTACTTGCCGCACAGGCACTCGTAGTCCTTCACCGGCCCGAAAATCCGGGCGCAGAACAGGCCGTCCCGCTCCGGCTTGAAGGTGCGGTAGTTGATGGTCTCCGGTTTGCGCACCTCGCCGAATGACCAGGACTTGATCATTTCCGGCGAAGCCAACCCGATGTGAAGCGCATCGAATTCAGTCGCTTCCCCTTGATCCCTGAGAACGTTCAATAGGCCTTTCAAGGTTTGCCTCCGGCTGCTTTGTGTTGGTTTCGAACCCTTGGTTTAACTCGGCTTTGGCGTTACGGCATGGCGGTCACTCGGTTTCCAGCTCGATGTTGATGCCGAGCGACCGGATTTCCTTGACCAGCACGTTGAACGACTCCGGCATGCCCGCCTCCATGCGGAAATCACCGAGAACGATGTTCTTGTACATCTTGGTGCGCCCATTCACGTCGTCCGACTTCACGGTCAGCATCTCCTGCAGGGTGTAGGCCGCGCCATAGGCCTCCAAGGCCCACACCTCCATCTCGCCAAAGCGCTGGCCACCGAACTGCGCCTTGCCGCCCAAGGGCTGCTGGGTCACCAAGCTGTATGAGCCCGTTGAACGGGCGTGCATCTTGTCGTCGATCAAGTGATTAAGCTTGAGCATGTACATGTAGCCAACGGTTACCGGCCGGTCAAAGGCTTGCCCGGTGCGACCGTCGTACAGGACGGCCTGACCGCTCTCGGGCAGCCCGGCGAGGCGCAGCATCTCCTTGATTTCAGACTCCGCGGCACCGTCGAAAACCGGCGTGGAGATGGGCAGTCCATCGCGCAAGTTGCCGGCCAACTCCAGGATTTCGGCGTCCGAAAACCCGGTGAGGTCGATCTTGCGTTCACCGACGGCGTTGTAAACCTCATCGAGGTAGGCGCGAACCTCCTCGACCTTGCGCTGCTGCTCAAGCAGGGCGTTGATCTGGTCGCCGATGCCCTTGGCCGCCCAGCCGAGGTGGGTTTCAAGCACTTGGCCAACGTTCATTCGCGACGGCACGCCCAATGGATTGAGGACGATGTCCACCGGCTCGCCATTGTCGTCGAAAGGCATGTCCTCAATCGGCATGATGACCGAGATCACGCCCTTGTTGCCATGCCGCCCGGCCATCTTGTCGCCCGGCTGAATTCGGCGCTTGATGGCCAAGTAGACCTTGACGATCTTGAGCACGCCGGGATTGAGGTCGTCGCCGCTTTCGAGTTTCGAGCGCTTGTCCTCGAAGATCTCCTCCAAGCGCTTGGCGCGAGCCTTCAACTGCTTTTCCGCGCCTTCGATCTGCTTGTTGAGGCCATCGTCGGCCATGCGGATCTTGAACCAGTCCTCGAACGGCGTTTCATCGAGGTAGGCGCCGGTGACGGCCGCCCGGCCTTCCACCCCTGGCAACTGCGCCGCTTCCTGACCGGTCAGGGCACTGCGCAGCCGCTCCTGGGTCGCCGCTTCGACGATGCGGTGCTCATCGTCGAGGTCCTTGCGGATCTGGGCCAGTTCGGCTTGTTCGATGGCCTTGGAGCGCTCATCCTTTTCCACACCGTCCCGGGTGAACACGCGCACGTCAATCACCGTACCCTTGACGCTGGTCGGAACCCGTAGGGAAGTGTCCTTCACGTCCGAGGCCTTCTCGCCAAAAATGGCCCGCAGCAGCTTCTCCTCCGGGGTGAGCTGGGTTTCGCCCTTCGGCGTCACTTTGCCCACCAGGATGTCGCCCGCGGTGACTTCGGCGCCAATGTAAACGATGCCCGACTCATCGAGCTTGGACAACGCGCCAACGCCGACGCTCGGAATGTCGCTGGTGATCTCCTCCGGACCGAGCCTGGTGTCGCGCGCGATGCAGGTCAGTTCCTGGATGTGAACGCTGGTGAAGCGGTCATCCTGCACCACCCGCTCCGAAACCAGAATGGAGTCCTCGAAGTTGTAGCCGTTCCAAGGCATGAAGGCGACCCGCATGTTCTGGCCCAGAGCCAGTTCACCCTTGTCCACCGAGGGGCCGTCGGCCAGGATGTCGCCCGGCTCGATCCGATCGCCCGGCGCAACCAGAGGCCGCTGGTTGATGCAGGTGTTCTGATTGGAACGGGTGAACTTGATCAAGTTGTAGATGTCCACCCCGGCTTCGTTGGCCTCGGTTTCCTTCTCCGACACCCGCACGACAATGCGTCCGGCATCAACGCTGTCCACCACGCCGCCTCGGCTGGCGGTGACGCAGACCCCCGAATCCCGGGCCACATGGCGCTCGATGCCGGTGCCCACAAGGGGCTTCTCGGTGCGCAGGGTGGGCACCGCCTGGCGCTGCATGTTGGACCCCATCAGCGCCCGGTTGGCGTCATCGTGCTCCAGGAAGGGAATCAGCGCGGCGGCGATGGAGACGACCTGCTTGGGGGAGACATCCATGTAGTTGACGTTGTCCGGCTCCATCTTGGCGAACTCGTTCTGATGGCGGACGTCGACCAAGGACTCGGCAAAGGTGCCGTCGTCGTCCAGGCGGGAACTGGCTTGGGCGATGACGTACTCCGCCTCGTCGATGGCCGAGAGGTACTCGATGTCGTCCGCCACATGGCCGTCCACCACCTTGCGGTACGGGGTCTCCAAAAAGCCGTACTCGTTGGTGCGGGCGTAGGCCGCCAAGCTATTGATCAGGCCGATGTTCGGACCTTCCGGGGTCTCAATGGGGCAAACCCGCCCATAGTGGGTCGGATGCACGTCGCGCACCTCGAATCCGGCTCGCTCCCGGGTCAGGCCGCCTGGTCCCAAGGCCGATACCCGCCGCTTGTGCGTGACCTCGGAAAGCGGATTGTTCTGATCCATGAACTGGGATAGCTGGCTGGAGCCGAAAAATTCCTTGACCGCCGCCGCCACCGGCTTGGCGTTGATCATGTCCTGGGGCATCAATCCCTCGGATTCGGCCAAAGACAGGCGTTCCTTCACCGCCCGCTCGACGCGGATCAGGCCAACGCGGAACTGGTTCTCGGACATCTCGCCCACCGAGCGCACCCGGCGGTTGCCGAGATGGTCGATGTCATCAACCGAACCGCGGCCGTTGCGGATGTCGATCAGTATCTTGAGGACATCGATGATGTCGTCCTTGGACAGGACCCCCGCGCCGGTGGTCTTGCCCCGTCCGAGGCGGCGATTGAACTTCATGCGACCAACGGTCGAGAGATCGTAGCGCTCCTTGGAGAAGAACAGGTTCTCGAACAGGTTCTCCGCGGCCTCCTTGGTGGGCGGCTCGCCCGGGCGCATCATCCGGTAGATCTCCACGAGAGCCTCGAGCTGATTGGAGGTCGGGTCGATGCGCAGCGTATCCGAGATGTAGGGCCCGCAATCGAGTTCGTTGGTGTAGATGGTCTTGATGGTCGAAACCTTCATCTCCAGCAGCTTTTCGAGCACTTCCTCGGTGATGATGGAGTTGCACGGCAACAGAATTTCGCCGGTTTCATCATCGATGACGTCCTCCGCCGTCACCCCGTCAAGCAGATACTCCCGGGGTACGTCCAAGCGCTTGATCCGGCTCTGCTGCAGCAGGTTGACATGCCGTTTGGTCACCCTGTTGCCCGCCTCGACGACCACCTCGCCCTGGCGCGTGGTGATGTCGAACGACGCCACTTCCCCAAGCAGCCGATCCGCCTCCAAGTCGAGCGAAAAGCCGTTCTTCTTGACGTGGAAGACGTTCATGTCGAAGAACATTCCGAGCATTTCCTCGCTCGCGCAGCCAAGTGCCCGCAGAATGATCGTGGCCGGCAGCTTGCGGCGGCGGTCGATGCGCACGAACACGCAGTCCTTGGGATCGAACTCGAAGTCGAGCCAGGAGCCGCGGTAGGGGATCACGCGAGCGGAGTAGAGCAGCTTGCCGGAACTGTGCGTCTTGCCCCGGTCGTGATCGAAGAACACCCCCGGAGAGCGGTGCAGCTGGGAGACGACGACCCGCTCCGTGCCGTTGATGACGAAGGTGCCGTTGGCGGTCATGAGCGGCACTTCGCCCATGTACACCTCCTGCTCCTTGATGTCCTTGATCGCCTTGCTGGATGACTCCCGGTCATAGATGATCAAGCGCACCTTGACGCGCAACGGCGCGGCGTAGGTGATGCTGCGCAGGATGCACTCCTTGACGTCGAACGCCGGCTCGCCGAGCTGGTAGTCCACGTACTCGAGGGCCGCGTTGCCGGAGTAGCTGACAATGGGGAACACCGACCGAAACGCCGCATGCAGGCCCACTTCGCGACGTTTGCTGGCGGGAACGCCACGCTGTAGGAACTTGCCGTAGGATTCCACTTGGATGGCCAGCAGGTAAGGCATTTCCATGGACTCGGCAATCTTGCCGAAGTCTTTGCGAACGCGTTTTCTCTCGGTAAAGCTATACGCCATTCGAATCTCCCGGGGATCAGTTATTCACACAACGACAAACGGCCGGAACCCGTTTCCAGGGTCCGGCTGGCGGCGACGCTGTCGGTCGCGCAGGCAGGGCGGCACAGGCGCCGAGTTGGGCACCGGCTTGCTGCCGGACGTGAAGCCTTTAGCTCGCCCCAGAACGGCAAACCATTGACGACAAGGGAACAACCCGTTCGTCTTGGGGCCGTCTCCACTTGACCCATATGAGCGGCCAAGCTATTTCAACTCGGCTTGGGCGCCCGCTTCCTCAAGCTGCTTCTTGAACTCCTCGGCCTCTTCCTTGGCGACGCCTTCCTTGATGGTCGAAGGCGCGCCATCCACCAATCCCTTGGCGTCCTTCAGGCCGAGCCCGGTGATGGTGCGCACCACCTTGATCACGTTGACTTTCTTGTCGCCGATGGCGCTCAGCACGATATCGAATTCGGTCTTCTCCTCGGTGGCCGCCTCGGCACCGCCATCACCGGCGGCTGCCGCCGCAACCGCAACCGGTGCTGCGGCGGACACGCCGAACTTCTCCTCCATGGACTGAACGAGCTGCACCACCTCCATGACACTCATGTCGGCAATGGCGTTCAGGATGTCGTCTTTGGACAATGCCATAGTTTGATCTCCTTTATGTGGTTTCCAACCGTTTGCCCTTTTGGTTCCCGGCCGGTTTTCGTTTCCCAGCGGACTCAGTCACCGCCAGCCGGTTGCGCGCCCTGTTCCACGCCACCTTCCGCTGGCGCGTCCGTTGGCGCCTTCTTGGCTTCTCCGACCGCTGCCAAGGTGCGCACCAGTTGGCCCGGGACTTCATTCAGGGTTCGCACCATCTTTCCTATCGGCGCCAGCATGACGCTCATCAACAAGCCGAGCGCTTCTCCGCGAGTTGGCAGTTCCGCGACGCGGTCGATTTCGCTGGCAGCGAGCAGGGTGCCGCCAATGGCGAGCGCCTTCACTTCAAGCGCTTCATACTCGTCGACGCACGCCTTCATCAGCCGAGCTGCCGAACCCGGTTCGTCCAGCGACAGGGCCAACAGGGTCGGCCCCTCCAGCGCGTCGCTCAAACACTCGTAGTCGGTGCCTTCCACGGCGCGACGCGCCAAGGAATTGCGAACCACCCGGAGGTATACCCCTTCCCTGCGCGCCTTGGCGCGCAGTTCGGTCATGTCAACCACGGCCAAGCCGCGGAAGTCCGCCAACACCGCCGAGTGCGCCTTGCGCGCCTCAGCGCCAACTTCGGCGACGATCGTCTGCTTCTGTTCGAGCCTGAGAGCCACTTTTTCCGCCTTGTTCCTTCGCTAGATGGTTTCGCGTGATGGTTTGAGCAGGCGCTTCGCCCCGCGTTCGACCGCAGGAGGCGCCAATGGAAGGCCGCTAAATCTCCAACGACGCCTGATCGATGGCAAGACCCGGCCCCATCGTTGTCGATAGCGTGATTTTCTTGAGAAACACGCCCTTCGCGGAGGCCGGCCGCGATTTCTTCAAATCCGCCACCAGAGTCTCCAGGTTCTCCTTGATCTGGGTGGCGGAAAAGCCCACTTGGCCGACGCTGCCATGCACGATGCCGCCCCGATCGGTGCGAAAGCGAACCTGCCCCGCCTTGGCGTTTTTTACCGCCGCCTCAACATCAGCGGTGACGGTGCCGGTTTTCGGATTGGGCATCAGTCCCCGCGGACCGAGCACCCGGCCCAAGGGTCCAACCACCCGCATGGCATCCGGCGTGGCGATGACCACGTCAAAATTCAGGTCGCCACCCTTGATTCGTTCGGCAAGCTCGTCAAGCCCGACCGCATCCGCCCCGGCTGCTTCGGCCAAACCGGCGTTCTCGCCTTGGGCAAAGACCGCCACCCGCACCGCCTTGCCGGTGCCGTGGGGCAAGGTGCTCGCGCCACGAAGGGTCTGATCTGACTTGCGCACATCGACGCCGAGGTTGACCGATACGTCAAAGCTCTCCTTGAACTTGGCCTTGGACAAGTCGGAAAGCAGGCCCACCGCCTCGTCAATGGGGTAGAACTTGCCTGGGTCCACGGCCTCGGCAATGGCCTGCCGGCGACGGCTCAACTTAACAGCCATTCTATGCGCCCTCCGCAACCGCCGGGTCATCGGCCCCGGCCACTTCAATGCCCGCGCTGCGGGCGCTGCCGGCGATGGTGCGCACTGCGGCGTCGAGATCCGCGGCGGTGAGGTCCGGATCCTTCAGCTTGGCGATTTCCTCGAGCTGAGCGCGGGTCACGGTTCCGCGCTTGACCGTGTTGGGCGTGGCACTGCCCTTGTCGATGCCAGCCGCCTTTCTCAGCAGCACGGAGGCCGGGGGCGTTTTGGTGATGAAGGTGAAGCTGCGGTCGGCGTAAACGGTGATGACCACAGGGATGGGCAAGCCCTGCTCAAGACTCTGGGTCTGAGCGTTGAAGGCCTTGCAAAAGTCCATGATGTTGACGCCGTGCTGGCCTAGGGCCGGCCCGACGGGCGGACTGGGATTGGCCTGTCCAGCCGGCACTTGCAGCTTGACGTAGGCCATGACTTTTCTTGCCATCTACTTATCTCCTCGGGTGCCAGCGCTCGCAACGCGGCCCCTTGAGGCCGCACCTTGAGCTCCCCGTTTGCGTTGCTCTGAGGCATCGCATTGTTAGCCTTTCTCCACCTGTCCGAAGTCAAGCTCCACCGGCGTCGAACGACCAAATATGGTGACCGCCACATGCAGCCGGCTCTTCTCGTAGTTCACTTCCTCGACGTAGCCGCTAAAGTCATTGAAGGGCCCATCAATGACCCGTACCACCTCTCCCGGCTCGAAGACCACCTTGGGCGCCGCCTTGCCGGTGCCGGCTTCAACGCGCGCAAGGATGTCGTCAGCCTCCTTGGGCGACAACGGCGCGGGATTGTCGGCGGTACCGCCGATGAATCCCATGACTCGAGGGGTTTGCTTGACCAGATGCCAGGTCTCCTGAGTGAGCTCCATCTCAACCAAGACGTAGCCAGGGAAAAACTTGCGTTCGCTGCGGCGCTTCTGTCCGGCCCGCATTTCCACCACCTTCTCGGCCGGCACGAGTATGCGCCCGAAGTGGTCCTTGTGCGGCGACAGCTCGATTCGTTCCCCAAGCGCCCGTGCCACATTATTCTCGAATCCCGAATAGGCGTGAACGACATACCATTTCTTATCCATGAACGGCTCTTTATCCCCTGCGCGGCTACCCGATAACCGAGGAGACGAACCAGCTCAGCGCTGAATCAAGCAGCCACAGGATCAACGCAAAGACCAGCACCAGCGCCAAGACGATAACGGTGGTCTGCAGGGTTTCGTCGCGGGTGGGCCAAACCACCCGCCGAATCTCGCCGCGCGCCTCCTTGAGCAGGGTCCAGATCGCAGCGCCCCGCTCGGTTTGCAGCGCAATGCCGACCGCAACGGCGGCGACGCCAATCAGCCCGATGACGCGCATCAGCAGCGATTCGTCCTGGTAGTACCAGTTGCCGAATACGCCCAACGCCATCAGCGCGATGGTAATCAGCCATTTCAGCCAATCCAGCCCATTGCCCACCGTCGCGCCAGCGCTGCTGCCCGCCATCTTCCTGCCGTCAGTTCCCGTGGCTCTCTTTGTTAGTCCTTGCGCCATCAGCCCTCGCACCGCCACACCTTGGACGGCCCGTGTTGATTTGCCAACCGCACTCGCCGAATCATCGCGGCAAGGCATTGGCAGGCCAGGAGGGAATCGAACCCCCAACCTGCAGTTTTGGAGACTGCTGCTCTGCCGATTGAGCTACTGGCCTTTCGTTCGTCAATGGGCTGGAGCCTGATATCGCCATCTGGATCGACAGGCCCTAGTCCGTGATTTTGGTGACGACGCCGGCGCCGACGGTGCGGCCGCCCTCGCGGATGGCGAAGCGCTGCCCCTCCTCCATCGCGATCGGCGAGATCAGCGACACCGCCATGTTCACGTTGTCCCCCGGCATCACCATCTCAACCCCCGACGGCAGCTCCACCGTGCCCGTCACGTCCGTCGTCTCGAAGAAGAACTGCGGCCGGTAGCCCTGGAAGAACGGCGTGTGCCGGCCCCCCTCGTCCTTCGACAGAACGTAGACCTCCGCGTCGAAGCCCACGTGCGGCGTGATGCTCCCGGGCACCGCCAGAACCTGCCCGCGCTCCACCTCGTCGCGCTTCGTGCCGCGCAGCAGAACCCCAACGTTCTCCCCAGCGCGACCCTCGTCCAGCAGCTT
>JAJEIQ010000050.1 GCA_022827905.1 Pseudomonadales bacterium
CCTACTGGCAGCAATTCTCATTTTGGCATAGTCGTCGATGCCGAGCGCGACTGCCTGCGCTTGCGCGCAGGGCCCGGAACGCTCCCGCTGCCACTGATAGGCAATTATCACCTTGATGGAGCACTAGGGGTGACCAACTACACGCTCTAGCCGTCCCTACACATGCGGTTTGCCGTGAACAATGTCCCCTTTCCAACCGAGTCGCGGCTCCGGCCCGTTCGGGAAACAACTACTGCCGGGCCAGCAAATGGGGATTGACATGCAAAGCGCAGTTCGTCTGAGGAAGCGGCACATCGTCGCGCTGGCAGGATTGGTTTGTTGGGCGGCACACAGCGCTTCGTTCCAACCCGAAACGCTGCGGCTGGCGGAGCGCCTCGCCGCGGTCCAGCCCGCGGCGGTGGCCGATGGGGCCGGGGCGTGGGACAGCCCGTTCTTCCCGGCGGCCGGCAACGCCCACGGCTGGCAGGGCTTCATGCGGGTGGCCAACCATTCCGATGTCGGCGGCGACGTCGTGATCCGGGCGATCGACGACGGTGGCCGCGACTTCGGCACGGTGACCCTTGCCCTTGATGCGGGCGAGACGGTACACGTCAACTCCGCCGATTTGGAGGACGGCAACGCCGCCAAGGGCCTAACCGGCCGCATCGGGGCACCGGGCCAAGGCGACTGGCGGCTGGAGCTGACCAGCGGACTTCGCATTGAAGCCTTGGCCTACATCCGCACGTCGGACGGTTTCGTCACGGCGATGCACGATGTTGCCCCCGCCTTGCCTGCCGCCACGGCTGGCGAGCATGCGTATTTGATCGTCACGTTCAATCCAGGCAGCAACTACCGCCAAGAAAGCCTGCTGCGGTTGGTAAATCCGGGCGATGCTGAAGCTGCGGTGGCCATACTGGGCGTGGACGATCGGGGGCGCTCGGCAGGCCCGGTTCGCCTCGAAGTGGCGGCGCGGGCTTCGCGAACGGTTTCCGCCTTGGAGCTGGAGGAGGGTGCCAGCGGTTTGGACGGCACCTTGGGGGATGGCAGCGGCAAGTGGCGGTTGTTCATCGAGTCCAGCACACCGCTTCTAGCCATGAGCCTGCTCAAGACCCCAACCGGCCACGTGACCAACCTATCAACCTATCCAATCCTCCCGCTGGTTTTCGTCGAAAGGCCGCCGTCAACGCCAACCCCTCCAGCGCCGGAAGTATCGATCACTTCGCCCACCGAGGTGGACGTGGTCTGGGAAGCGGACCTCGAGCCGGGCATGTCGTCCTTTGACGTGCAGTTGAAGTACCGGGAGGACCAGTGGGGTAGCGACCAAGGTTGCGTCGAGTTCGCACCGGACGCAGCCAGTCAGTACAGGCTGACTGTCACAGTCGATATCCCGCCAGATGAGGCGTTGGAGGCTGGCCGCGTTCTCCAGGCGCGCTACCGGAACCGAAACGAGTCGTTCTGCGGCAGCCCCGCCGCCTCTCCGGGGCCTTGGTCTGACCTCGGCGAGGCCACTGTCCCAGAACCGCCCGGGGACGGATCGACAGGTGGGTCCTGGGGAGCCTTGAGCGTCGACTTCTACGTGAGCGCGTCATGCCCTGGGCTCGCTGCGGGCATCACCTTTGACCACGCCACGCAGGCGGCCGCCGCGAGCGCCGCACGCCAAGCCTGCCGACAGGACGGCGGCAGCACGGCTGAGTGCAACGAGGAAACCTACGTCTTCCAAGGCTGCTACGCCATGTCCTATGGAGTGGAGGGTCCATTCTGTGGGGTTTATGAGGGCAATCACCCGACAAGCCTATCCGCCGCCGAGACGGATGCGCTGGCGGAATGCAGGGCGGACAACAACACAGGCTGCCGCATTTGGACGAACCGCAGCGGCAGGCGGATTTCCGGCTGCAATGCCGATTCAAGCGGGACTGCGCCCCCGCTTTCCGAGCAAGCCAGCAAGAAGGCCATCATGACCACAAAGAAGGGGGCATGAAAATGACGGAAACGCTGCTTCTCAAGTCTCTGCGAACACTGGCCGCCATCCTCGCGCTTGCGGCCGGCTCCGCGGTCGCCAGCCCATCCTCCGTCAGTGAATTGAGCGCACGGACCGCGCTTGCAATCACTTCCACGCAGGACGAAACGCGGCCGCTCGCCTTCCTCCGAGCAGCCGACACAGTCCGCGTCCCGCATGAGGCACAGGCCGACCGAACCGTCTGGCACATTCCATACTTTCCGGCGGACAACAACGCCCGCGGCTGGCAGGGCTTCATCCGCGTGACAAGCCTCACGGATGATGTGGGGATCGACGTGGTGATCCGCGCGTTCGACGAAAGCGGCCGCGACTTCGGCCCCGTGACGCTCGCCCTTGACCCACGGGAAACGGTGCATCTCAACTCCGCTGACCTGGAGGACGGCAACGCCGCCAAGGGCCTCACCGGCCGCATCGGCGCTCTCGGCCAAGGCGACTGGCGGCTGGAACTCAGGGCCGACTTCACTATGGAGCGGCCCAGCATGGCGGCGTTGGCCTACATCCGCACATCGGACGGGTTCGTGACCGCAATGCACGATGTTGCTCCCGCCGCAGAGGAAGGGACGAACAAGTACCGAATCGTCACCTTCAACCCGGGCAGCAACTTCCGTCAGGAGAGCCTGCTGCGGTTGGTGAACCCGGGCGATGCTGAGGCTGCAGTGGCCATACGGGGCGTGGACGACCGGGGGCGCGCGGCGGGCCCGGTTCGCGTCGAATTAGCCGCACGGGCTTCGCGAACGGTCTCCGCCTTGGCGCTGGAGGAGGGCGCCAGCGGACTGGACGGACGCTTGGGCGACGGCGGCGGCAAGTGGCGGCTTGACGTTGAATCCAGCGTTCCGCTTTACGCCATGAGCTTGCTCGCCAGCCCCACCGGGCATCTGACGAATCTATCGACGGCTCCGTCCCCGCCTCGTTCCGGCAGCAGCAACGCTGATGATGATCCAGCCTCATCCAAGCCAAGCTTCGCGGGTGCGCAAGGCCCGGGCGACAAGGCCTACACCGAAGGCACCCCCATTGCCGCCTTCACTCTGCCCGCGGCGAGCGGCGGCGACGGCACCCTGACCTACGGGCTCAGGCCAACCGTCCCGGGATTGAGGTTCGACCTCAACACGCGCCGCCTCAGCGGCACCCCCACCAGTGTCGGCACCTACGACATGACCTACACGGCCACCGATGCCGATGGGGACAGCGATTCACTGCTGTTCACCATCACCGTGGCCAAGCCCCCCGGCGGTGGCACGGGACGGGACGGCGACTGCTACGTCGGCTTGCTGGTGAATCCAAGCGAGAGCTGCGCCTATCCGGGCACGAACGACGAGTTCACGGTCACCGCCGACGGACGGGGCCGCTTCCTGTTCATCACCTCCGGCGGTGCGATAAACATCAACTCCGGCAACATTTCATTTGCGGCGTCGCACCAAGGCGGCGGAGTTTGGCGGATCGACCGGGTCGGCGGTTGAGCGCACTAGGGGAATGCAGGTGATTGCGCGAAACCGGAACAACCCTCAGTTCGCCTACGGCGTGGGCCTCGCAGTCCTGTTGCTGCTATGTTGCGCGGGAAGCGTGCGGGGCGCGACCGATGACCCCCGATACCTGACGGACACCTTCACCGATTCCACGGGCCGAACGCTGCTCTACCGCCTGCAGTACGGCAGCAGTTGGGATTTGAGCCTTGCACGCGGCTTGGTGATCTACTTTCACGGCAACAACACCGGCACCGAGCAGCAAATGCTGGATTGGTTCGGCCAGGATCGTGACGCGCTGGAAAGGGGCCTGCTTTACGCAGCCGTCGCCTCTCCGGGCACGGCCTTTTCCTATTCCAAGGAAGCCGTTTTTTTCGGCACTAGGCTCAATGCGGGCGGCGAACGGGCATGGTATCCGGCGCGGGATTCCCGCCTGATTCACGAACTGCTGCACAGCGACTTCGGGGGCAACGCCGCGATCGACCGCGACCGGATCGTTTTCCACGGCGCATCCCAAGGAACCTGCTTCCTCAACGAGTTCCTGGCGCGCTACGCCCATGTGTACGGCGGCGGCTTCCACGCCCATTGTGGCTGCATTTGGAGCCGGCATGGCGGCGAGCGGCCTCCGCGCCTAGCCAATCCGTGGATGCCTACGGTGCCGTGGACCGCCCATGTGTCCTCGGAGGCCGCCCAACGGGTGCGGGTGTTCGTGGAGGCGACCACTGAGGACTTTCTGCACGCCGATGCCGTCGTGACCCGGGACTACTACCGGGATCTGATCGGGCTGCGCACCCGCTGGGATCTGGATGCGTCCGGCGGCCACTGCGCAAAAGGGGCGACGGCCCGAGCCTCCATCCGGGACTGGTTGTCGGCAGGCGCTCCGGTTCCGCGCCTTTTCGGGAGCATCGCGAACGACCACGACGGTGACGGTCTCACGGACGTCGTCGATTCAGACGACGATGACGATGGGGCGCTCGACATCATCGATGCCCTGCCGATGGAGCACCGGGAGTGGCTCGACACCGACGGTGACGGCATCGGCAACTTCCTTGACCGGGACGCTGACGGCGACGGCGCTGACAATGCGGCCGATCCCTTTCCGCTGGATCCAAAGGAATGGGCCGATGCTGACGCGGACGGCATCGGCGACAACCTGGATGCGGACGACGACAACGACGGCACCCCAGACCTGTCTGACACCGACCCAGGGCAGGGGGTGCGCAATGGCCAGTTGTCCTTCAAGTTCATCGACGGCGGGGCGGACTTGCGTCCCCCATCCAAGCCAAAGATCGCTCAGAAGCACTCCGGACCGCCTTCGTCCGTCAGCTACCCTGCGCCGGCCGGCGACATCCAGACCTATCACGCCATCCGCCTTGGAGACAGCGCCAATCCGGTCTTTGAAGTCATGATCAATTCCCACAAGCGGGACCAAGCGTGCTCTGAACTGCTGCGCGCCGAGTTCTGCCAGCATCAGGTCTCGTCGTCCCGCTACACGGACTTTCACTACGAGCAGTGGCTGCACGAGCTGTACATCGACCGCAATCAGAACCGGAACCTGACGGACGACGGCCCCCCGCTGGTTTTCGCGCGCTCCGATGGCAGCGCCCGCGATGGCATACACCTAGGAATGGCGCCCGGCGTGAACACCGTGCTCCACGTGAAGTACGCCACCGGCGAAGTGCTGCCGTACGCGCTGAGCTTGAATACCCATGAGAGCCCGGACGGGCCGGGGCAGAGGGCGGGAGTCGTGTCCAGCGCCGCCGACATCCTGCTTCGCTACGAAGGCTGGAGCGGCTGGTGGGGGCCGGTGCCGGGGGGACAACCGGTGCTGGTCGGCACGGTGGATGCGAACTGGGACGGCGTCTTCAACGGCGGCACTTGGGGGTTCGACGAATTGCAGGCCCAGCTCAAAGAGCTCTGGAACCTGATAAGAGCCGGAGCTTGGGCGAACTTCGGGACGCTTGATGATCAATTCTCCAAGGACTACGAGAATTTTCGAGACTTTGCCTGCGTGGACACCGACCGCGACGGCCGTTTGACGGAATGCGGCGATGCGCCCTACTACGAGGACGCATCGTTCACGCCCATCTATCCGGGTGAGCCTTTCATGCTGGACGGCGACAGTTGCACGCTCGACATTTCGCCCGCCGGCCAAAGGGTGCAAATCGACTGCGATGGCGGCACGGACGATGCGCCCAGCTTCGCCGGCGCCCAAGCACCAAGCGACCGAACGTACACCGAAGGCACGCGCATTGCCGCGTTGACTCTGCCGAGGGCCAGCGGCGGCGACGGCACGTTGGCATACTCCCTCTCCCCCAGCGTGCCCGGCCTGACGTTCACTCCGGCAACGCGGCGACTCAGCGGCACGCCAACCCAAGCGGGCGCCTACGCCATGACCTACACCGCCACCGACACGGACGGCGACACGGACTCGCTCGGCTTCACCATCACGGTGAACGCCGACCGCGCACCCAGCTTCGCCAGTGCCGACGTCCCTCGCGATCAGACCTACACCGAGGGCAGCCCCATAACGGCCTTCACATTGCCTGCGGCTAGCGGCGGCGACGGCCCGCTAACCTACTCTCTGACCCCCAGCGTACCCGGCCTGACGTTCACTCCGGCAACGCGTCGCCTCAGCGGCACGCCAACTCAAGCGGGCGCCTACGCCATGACCTACACCGCCACCGACGACGACGGCGACAGGGACTCGCTGGGCTTCGCCATCACCGTGAACGCCGACACTTCGGCGTTGGGTGACTGCTATGTCGGCTTGCTGGTGAATCCGGGCGAGAGCTGCACCCATCCGGACACGGGGCACGATTTCATGGTCACCGCTGAAGGACTGGGCGAGTTCCTGGACATCACCTCTTCAGGCGCAATATCCCTGACCCGCTTCAACAGCCCTTACGAGTTTGAGGCCGAGCATCAGGGCAACGGTGTTTGGCAGATCATCCGGATCGTCGCAAGGGACACTTCACCGAGCTTCGGTGATGCTCAACACCCCGGCGATCAGATGTACACGAAGGGCACCGCCATAGCCGCCTTAACGCTGCCGGTGGCCAGCGGTGGGGAAGGCATCCTGACCTACTCGCTCACCCCCAGTGTGCCCGGCCTAACGTTCAATTCGGATACGCGAAGCCTCAGCGGCACACCGACCGAGGCCAATTCCTACGACATGACCTACCAAGCCAGCGACGCCGACGGCGACACGGACTCGCTGAGCTTCGTCATTGCCGTAGCAGAGCCGCCTCCAACAGGTGGTGGGGAGGAGCCCATGGCCGGTTTCAATCTGGCGGATGGCAACGGCAGCCCCAATGGCATTGCGTTCGCTAACGGACGATTTCACGTCGTGGATAGCGACGTGAAGGTGTACGCATACACCGCATCGGGTGAGCGCGACCCTACGGCCGATTTCGATTTGGCTCGCGGCCAGAGCAGGCCCGAGGGCATCACCTTCGCCAATGGAAGGTTCTACATCGTTGACGTCAATAAGTGGGTTCACGCTTACGCGGCCTCTGGCCAGTACAACTCTGCGGACGACCTCGAACTGCAGGACCGCAACCGCAGCCCCCGAGGGATCGCTTTCGCCAACGGCCGGTTCCACATAGTCGACCGTAGTGGCAAGGTCTTCGCGTACAGCCCTTCTGGCCAGCGCGACTCGGTAGCCGACTTTGACCTCAAGTACAGCAATCCCTATCCCGTGAGCATCGTCTTCGCGACCGGACGGTTCCACGTCGTGGACGGAAACGACAAAACAGTGTACGCCTACACAGCCTCAGGACAACGCGACCCCTCAGCCGACTTCGATCTGCCTGAGGGCCTTCGAGAACCTGCGGGCATCACGTTCGCCAACGGTCGATTCCACATCGTTGACTGGGGCGATGACAGGGTTTATTCGCTGCCTTAGCCCATGGGGGAAATGAAGTTGAACTCAACCACCCTCTCCGGACGGTCTTGGCCTGCTACGCATTGGGCTACCGCACTCCTCGTCGCATGGGCTAGTTGCGCATCGCCGGTGGGGGCGGCTGCGCAAACGGGCGATGCGACTCTGCATGCGCTCGAACTGTGGAATTCAACGCCTTCCCGCAGTCTGGCGGAAAGCGCGGCCACCGGGCACCTAGTCAACGGAGACATTCGACTGGTTCCCGGGTTTGCCGCCGACGTTGACCGCTACGCGGCCAAGACCGCCGGTTCCAGCGTCCTGCTCCGTGCGAAAGCGGCGCCTCTGTCGAAGGCGACGGCCACAATGGTCGGCACGGACGGCGCGCGCTACGGCCGATCGTCCTCCTTCAACCTCAATACCGACGACGGCCACTTCTACGGCGTGACGCTGTCCGGCTTGAGGCGCGGCAACAATGCAATCGAGGTCATGGTGAACGCGGACGGTGGCAACCGGAAGAGGTATCGGCTGAACGTTGAACGGTTCGGTTCGGTGGCGGCCACGTTGCGGAGCCTTGAAGTCCAAGGCGGGGATGGGGAGGTGAGTATCGTGCCGAATTTCGATCCTGCGACCCTGGACTACATTGGAATGATGAGCGGTTCGGAAGTGCGGCTTGAAACGGGGTCCGACCCCGAGGTGGAGGTTGAGGTCGCTGGCCAAAACGCATCGCGGAAAGAGCTTTCGGAGCGATCAAACCTTTTGGACGTCATCTTGGGAGGCATGGGGAACGCCAAACCGACCACGCTTGACGGTCTCGTGCCTGGACGCAACGTCGTCACCATCACCGTCTCTACAGGTGACTTCCGCGTGACCGTTTACACCTTGCACCTGCTGGTTGAAGAGTAGATGAAAGATGCGATGCATTGGATCGACTCGCCGCCGCCGACGGAACCCCGCGCCCCGCGCAGCCGGCCGGCAAAACGCTGCTCTGGCGCACGTCTTTAGAAGGAGCCGTCGATGAAAGCCAAGAAGTCAATTGGAAAATCGGCGCTGCTGACGCTCATATTCAACTTTTTCGGCTTGCTCTATTCGAGCGTTCTGGCCTTTTTCGTTGTAGGCGGCCTTTGGGCCTTGGGTGAATTTGGGCTTTGGCGCAGCACCGATGGCCTCGCCCAGTCCGCTGGCTGCATCCGCCAACTTGCACGCGAAGACATTGAGGACCTTGCTTTGTGGCGGGATTGCTCGAACGACCTTGAAAAGATCACGTTTTGGCGGGATTTCTCGGAAAGCGTCTATAGGCAGGACACCGTCAATGGCGCATCGGGGGAAAGAACGACGGAACACCTCCACTGGACGACCTTCAAGCGGGTGGTCGAATCATTGATTTGGTCGTGCATCATATGGCTCATTGCCATTCTGGCGGGTGTTTTCACGACCAATCGACACAACAGAAAAATTGCTCGGGAGGAAAGATGGCTGCGGAAATCTAATGCCCGCGGGACCGTCAGCGGACGCAGCTTTCCTTAGGCGACCCTACGGAATTCGCCCTCGCCGAGAAACGCTCCACTCGGGCCAACGCTTTGACACCGGTGGCATCCGTTAGTCTAATGCCGCAAATGCAGCGAGGCGCAACCGATGACCAATGAAGCGTGTGTGAAGCATCCGTTGGCGATGGATGGCAAGGATCCATCCCTTCTTCGAGGCGATCCGATTCCTCAGGATCGCTACTACTGCCCCGAGTTCATGGCGCGGGAATGGGAGTGCCTTTGGACCAAGATCTGGCACATCGCCGGCCGGGAAAAGCAGCTTGAGCAAGCCGGCGACTTCATCGTGCATGACTTTGTGCGCGAGTCCGTCATCATCGTCAAGCAGCGCGACGGATCGCTGAGAGGCTTCTACAACGCCTGCGGCCACCGGGCGCAGCGCTTGGCCTGGCAGGACGGCAGCCAAGCCTGCTTCACCTGCCCCTACCACGGCTGGCAGTGGGGGCTCGATGGCGTGCTGGAGGATTGCCCGGACCGGGACGATTTTCCCCAAGGCGACCCGGTGGGCAAGCTCAGGCTCACCGAAGTCCGCGTGGACACCTGGGCGGGCCTCGTCTGGTACACCATGGATGACGAAGCGCCGGACTTGATGAAGTACTTGGAACCCACTCCGGAACTGTACAAAAACCACCAGTTCGAGAAGACCATTCGCGTCAACTGGCTGCGGGTGGCGCTCGATACCAACTGGAAGTTCTGGTCAGACAACTTCAACGAGTCCTACCACACGCGAACCGTGCATCCCCAAGTGCCGCCGATCATCGATCAGGATCACTTCACGTCCCGCTACGAGATGTTCCCCATGGGCCACAACCGCATCGTGCAGATGGGCCGCCCTTCCTTGAGGGACCAGTTGCCGGACGGCGCGCCGCACCCGTTTGACGACATGCTGCGGGTCTGGGACATCGACCCCGATCAATACCCCGACTACGAGACCAAGGCCATGCAGGGCTGGCGGGACCTGAAAGCCGCCAAGAGGGCGCTTTGGCGGGAAAAAGGCCATCTGCACTACGAACACCTCAACGATGAGGACCTGACCGAAAGCCCCTTCCAAGTGCTCTTCCCTAACGTCGCCATCGCGCCATCGGCGGATTCCTTCCTGGTCTGGCGTTGGGAACCGCACCCAACTGACCCGCAAAAGTGCTTTTTTGATCAGTGGACGATGGCCTATCCCATTGAAGGCATGGATGAATTCGTCAATCGCACGGCGGTGAACCCCATTGAGCTCACCGAAGCGGAGCTGGATTTTCGCGACTACGGCAATGGCGAAAGCGTTTTGGACTATTCCGACCAAGTGGTGTTTCAGGACTGGCAGCTCACCCCAGGCCAAACCACCGGCTGGCACTCCAGAGGCTACCAGGAACCCTACATGGCGGCCCAGGAAACCCGGGTCAGGCGCTTTCACGAGGTGTTGAACGATTACATGGCGGGCAATCCGCCCGGCCGCTGAGGATGTGCCGGGGGACCGGCCCTACAGGAAAGCGGAGCGCTGACAGCGCTGGCGAATCTGAACGGCCCGCTCGACCGGATCGGGAAAGGCGTCGCGCAACGCCTTGGATCGTATCTCCAAACTGACATCTAGGCCGGAGCGACAGACCGCCTCGATATCGGCCCTTCTTGCCTCGCCCTCCCCTAGTGGACAGCGTCCGTCCACGGCGGCTTCGATGTAATCCACACCCGCCATGGCGGCCGACGACTGAAGGAAGTCACAGGCCTGCACATAGGCAAATTGCTCAGAATCCAGCGACGGGAGGGCATCGCCAGCGCGGTTCAGGTGCATGAGATCGATCAGGATGCCCGCGGCCGGACGATCGACGGCGGCGATGAACGCACGGGCGGCTGACAGCGACTTGATTTGCGTGAACTCACCAAACTCTAGGTTGATCCGAATGTCGCCGCCCACCAGCTCGCAGAGTTCCCGGAACTGAGACAAGGAAGCTTCGTAGTCGTCGTGGCGGGAAACCACCAGAACGTTTCTGGCGCCTAGCTTTAAGCCTGCATCGAGAATCAGCTTCTGCGCATCCGTCGCCCGGTCGCCGTCGCCGAGCCAAAGCGCCTCGACGTCAACCAGCCTGATGCCCGTCTCAGCCAGCGCGGCGCGGGTGTTTGCCAATGCATCGCCATCCCAGGTCGTTGCCGGGTCAACCCACATGCCGCAGGTTTCGAAACCGGCCTTGTGCGCAATGCGAGGGATCTCCCAAGGCAGCGCATCCGGAACGCAGCCCGCTGCGAGTGCCCAATAGGGCTCAGCCACTAGGCGAGCTTCAGGGGCAACGAGCGCAGGCGTTGGCCGGTTGCGGCAAAGACCGCGTTGGCGACCGCGGGCGCGATTGGCGGCAAGCCGGGTTCACCCACCCCGGTTGGCTCTTCCGTGCTGTCGATGATCACCACGTCCACCGCCGGTGCCTCGTTCATGCGCAGGATGGGGTAGTCGTGGAAGTTGCTCTGCTTGATCGCGCCGTTCTCCAAGTCGAGTTCACCGTGCAGGGCCGCGGTCAGCCCGTACATGACCGAGCCTTCCATCTGTGCCCGCACGATGTCCGGGTTCACGGCGACGCCGCAATCCACCACGCAGAGCACGCGGTGGACCTTGATCGCGCCGTTATCGACGGAAACCTCCGCCACCTCCGCCACATCGGTGCTGAACGAGCTATGCGCGGCGAACCCCAGATGGCGGCCTGGACGCCTTGGCCACTGGCGTAGGCGTTCGCCCGCGACCCGGATGACATTGTGCAGCCGGGGCTTGTCCTGGGTGTTGCGCAACCGGAATTCGACTGCATCCAAGCCCGCCTTGGCGGCGAGTTCGTCCATCATCGTTTCCTTGGCGAAGGCCGTGTAGGAGTGCCCAACCGACCGCCAGAAGGTGAGCGGCAGCCCGTGGTTGACGGTCACGTGTCGCACTTCGCGGTTCGGGGTGTCGTAGTCCTCGTACAGCCCCTCGATGCTGGAGTGATCCACCACCCAGCCGTCAAACGCGCCGTCGGCGAGGCCCACCATCCAATCGATGACGCCGTCGCCCACCGCGCCCGGCAGCAGCGCCGGCATCATGTTGCCTAGCGTATCCGGCGTGATGTTGCCGCCGACGCGCTTGGCCTGCCAAGCGGTCAGGCGGCCCGCATCGTCGACGCCCGCCTTGATCCGCATGAGGGAGGCCGGGCGGTAGATGCCGCTTTGAATGTCGTCCTCGCGGCTCCACAGCACCTTGATCGGCTTGCCGGTGGCCACGGCCAACTGGGTGGCTTCAATCACATGGGTCAACGTCGCCCGGCGGCCAAAGCCGCCGCCGAGATAGGTGTTGTGCGCCCGGACCTTCGACTTCTCCAATCCGGAGTAGCGCGCCACCAGCCCTTGCGCCGCGACGATGCCTTGGCTGCCGGTCCAGACATCCGCCTCGCCGCCTTCGATGCGCACCACCGCATTCATGGGCTCCATGGGCGCATGGGCCAGATAGGGCGCCCAGTACTCGTTGTCCACGACTTGGCTGGCTTGCCGAAACCCGGCATCCAAGTCGCCCCGCTCGCCTGTCACATCACCGTCTCGATCCAGGCCGACCCGGTAGTCCGCCTGTAGCCGCTCGGTGTCGAGGCTAGCGAGCGGCGGCAGGCTCCATTCCACCTCGAGCGCCTGCGCCCCCTTCTTCGCCGCCCAATAGCGGTCCGCGACAACCGCCACCCCGCTGCCGATTTCGACCACGTCGGTGATGCCCGGGACCGAGCGCGCCTTATCGTCGCGAAAGGACTTCAGCGCGCCTCCGGCCACCGGGCAGCGCCGCACCACCCCGTGATGCAGGCCCGGAACATCGATGTCGATGCCGAACTCGGCGGTGCCCGTGGACTTCTCCAGCGCATCAATCCGCGCAAACTCCTTGCCGATGTACTTGAATTCGCTAGCGGGCTTCAGCGGTGCCTCGGCGGGCATTGCAAACGCCGCAGCGGCGGCCACGAAATGGCCGTAGGGATGCCGTTCGCCATCAACCAACACATGGCCGTCCTCGGTGGAGAGCGCCGCAACGGGCCGTCCCAACTGACCGGCTGCAGCCTCCAGCAGCACGGCGCGAACATTGGCGCCCACTTGGCGCAGCTGCCGGTAGTGGGCCTTGATCGACGTGCTGCCGCCGGTGCCCTGCACGCCGAACTCCGGGTTGGCGTAGTCGGAATGCACACCCGCCCAGAGCACCTCGATCTCCCAAGGGGCCACGTCGAGTTCCTCGGCAACCAGCGTGGTCAACCCGGTGTTGACGCCCTGCCCCATCTCATCGCGCGGGCAGTAGAAGCGGAAGTGGTTCTCCGGGGTGATCTGCAAGAAGGCATTGGGCACGAAGTCGCCTTCCAATCGGACCACGGGCGGCGCGCTGGAACTGCAGCCCGTGAGCGTGAAGCCGACCACCAACCCGCCGCCGGCGACGCCGGAGGCTTTGAGAAAGCGGCGTCTGGAGACGTTCACCAACCCGTCCATCAGGAGACCTCCGTGGCCAAGTCATCAAGCGAGGGGCCGCTGGCCTGGCCGGCCACGGACAAAATGGCCTGCTTGATGCGCGGGTAGCAGCCGCAGCGGCAGATGTTGCCGGCCATGGCGCTCTCCACCTCGGCCTCATTGGCGTTCGGGTTTCGCGCCAAGAGCGCCGCCGCGGACATGATCTGGCCCGGCTGGCAATAGCCGCATTGCGGGACGCTGTGGGATACCCACGCCTCCTGCAGGGGGTGGAGCTGGTCGGGCTCCGCCAAGCCCTCGATGGTGGTGACCGCCTTGCCAGCCACGGCCGCAATGGGCAGTACACAGGTGCGCACCGCCTCGCCATCCACATGCATGGTGCAGGAGCCGCAAAAGCCCGCTCCGCATCCGAACTTGGAACCCTTCAGCTTGAAGGTGTCCCGCACCGCCCAAAGCAGGGGCGTGTCGGGCGATTCATCGGTCTGCACCCGGATGCCGTACAGGGTAAATTCAATCATCAGTCACCTCGATGGGCTATTGAGGTCAGTTGCAAAAAAGGCTGGCTTGGTGTAGTGGGGCCGACTTCAGATCGGGCGCCGTCGCAGCATCTGCCAGAAGAACTTGGCGGCGGCGACGGGGCCGCTGAACTCCTTGACGTGGGGCGAGGGGCTGTAGGCGAAGGGCCACTCAATGACCGCGCGGCGGAAACTAGGCCGCGCAAAGGCACGCTCGGTGTACTCGGCGACGCGGCTCCGGTCCGAACGGCCTTCCCAAAGAGGCCCTAGGCCCAACCACTTGAGCCGATAAAGGCTGTTGGTCCACATGATGTCGGCCATCGTGTATCGACTCCCCAACGCCCACGGGCCACCGGTGTCTTCAAGCTGCGCCTCCAAGGCCTCCACGTGTTCCGCCATGCCTTTGTGGGCGGCGCGCATGCTCGGCGCGTCGTAAACGAACTGGCTGGCGCTTGACTCCTTGGTGATCTTTGCCCGGTAGGCCGCCAGGGTCTCCTCGGCACTCTGCTTCTCCGCCTCGCCCATCATGGCTTCCACGGCGGCGATCTTCTTCGCGTGGATGTCCTTGATGTTGACGGCCAGTCCCTTGGGACGGTTGTCACCGTCCGGATGGGCACCGTAGAGCACAGCCACGTGGGGCGCCCGGTCCACCAAATCAACCTGCGCCCTGACCGCATTGGCCAACTCATCCGGCATGAGACGGTCGCCCTCGGCCCACTCGCGGTCCAAGTACTCGCAGATTCGAGCCGAGTCCACCACCGCCTGCTGCTTCTTGTGATCAACCAAGGTGGGCACCACGCACGGGTCGAATCCTTCGGTGGCCACCGAGGAGACGCCGGTGTAGCCATCCACCAGCTTGGCGTTCGGCGCACCGTGCAGGCGCAGGCCAACGTATTCGGGGCGGTAGTTTTCGGGAATGGAGCTGCCAGCCGGCATGATGTTCATGTCGTGGGAGCGAAACGGGATGCCACGCTCGAACATAACCGTGCGCACCTTGAACGAGCACAGCGAGGGCGCGGAGTGATAGAGCTCGAATCTCGGCCCGCCCGTTGCGGAAGCGCCGTCCATCCTGACGACGGAATCGCGGCGCGGATGGGCCAAAACCCGGTTGGCGGACGCGACGATCTGCTCAAAGGCTGACTCGGCCATGGTGTGGGCTCCCCATAGCTATGTTCCCACTTTGCAGTCTATGGCAAACATTTGTTCGGGTACACATTACATCTCGCCAATTGCTGGCATACTGCCATGCAATCTCGTATGGCGAAGCTGAGACGCCTGTCTCCAAGGAGGTGCCGCCCATGAACCGGATCCACAAGCTCGCCCTTTCCGCCGGATTGGTCTGGCTTGCGCTGCCCATGGGCCCGGCGGCGCAGACCGAATCGGAGCCGGCAGCGGATGATCCTGGCCCTCCCAATTTCCTGCTGGTGGTTGCCGATGACCTCGGCTGGTCCGACGTTGGCGCGCTGGGCGGCGAAATCCGCACGCCAACGCTCGATGCGCTGGCCACCGAAGGTACCGTCCTCACCGACTACTACGTGGCGCCCACTTGCTCGCCGACCCGCGCCATGCTCATGACCGGCGTGGACAACCACTTGGCCGGCGTCGGCACCATGATGCACATACGCGCCCCCAATCAAGCGAATCGCAACTACGACGCCCAACTGCACGATGGGGTCGTGACCGTCTCCGAAGTCCTCAAGGCCCAAGGCTACGAGACCTTTATGTCCGGCAAGTGGCACCTCTCCATTGACCGGGACCAGGAGCCCCAGGCCCGGGGCTTTGACCGTTCATTCACGCTCATCCAAGGCGGCGCCAGCCACTTCGCCGACAGCACGCCGCTGGGTCCGTTGGAGATTCCGCGCTACCTGGAGGACGGCCGTGAAGTGACGCTGCCGAATGACTTCTATTCGAGCGTCTCCTACACCGACAAGATGCTCGAGTATCTGGCGCAGCGGAACCCGGAAGCGCCCTTCTTCGCCTATCTGGCCTACACCGCCCCCCACGACCCCCTCCAAGTGCCGGATGACTGGCTGAACCGCTATGCAGGGGCCTACGACGAGGGGCCAGACTCGGTACGGACGCGGCGAGCGGAACGGGTGCGCGAGCTCGGCCTCTTTCCGCAGGGCGCCCCGCTCTGGCAGCTACCGAATTTCCCCGCCTGGTTGCCGACCCACAGGGCGCCTTGGGCGGAGCGAACGCCCGAGGAGCGGGCACGCGACGCCCGTCCCATGGAAATCTACGCCGCCATGGTGGAACTGATGGATCAGCAGCTTGGCCGCGTGATCAAGGCACTGCAAGCCTCGGGCGATCTCGACAACACCTTGGTGCTGTTCTTTTCCGACAACGGCGCGAGCGCCGTGGCGCCGCTCATCTATCCGGGCAACACCACCGAATGGCTGGCCGAAAACTGGCGCGCGCCGCCCGAGGAGCCGGGGCGGATCGGCAACTTCACCATCATGGGGCCGGAATGGGCCACCGTGTCCAACACCCCTTGGCGGCTGGTCAAGGGCAGTCCCGGCGAAGGCGGCGTTCGCTCGCCTTTCATTGCCCGCGGCCCCGGCATCGCCGCCGGACGCTATGAGAGTGGATTGGCCCATGTGATGGACTTAACGCCCACGCTGCTCGACTTCTCAGGCGCTGAGGCCGCGGTGACCGACCCGATCTACGAAGGCAAGCTGCGTCCCCAAGGCCATTCCCTGCGTCCCTTGCTCGCCAGCACCGGTGAATCATCGCGGCAAACGGTGCTGATCGAACTCTTCGGTGCCCGGGCGCTGCGCCACGGCGACTGGAAGGTCAGCTGGATGGACCCACCCCGCGGCAAGGGCGATTGGCGCCTGTTCGACATGGCTAATGACCCCGGCGAAACCGAGGATCTGTCCGACCGGCACCCCGAAGTGCGCGATGACTTGGCATCGCGATACGCAGCCCTGCAAACGGACTACGGCATCATTCACCCCGAGCCGACGTTCAATCCGAGCCTGCGCCAAACCTACGGCGGCGAGTGCGACTGGTGGTGCGAGCTACGCTTCAGGGCGTTGGAGTGGTTGCAGTAGCTCTAACAGCCCTCCCGAGGATTGATTTCCAAGCCACTGAATCTAAAGAAAATTCGGGTGACCAGTTCGAGGGCGGGACGCCCTCGCTCCGACCTTCGTTCGAAGTGATTCCCCCGGGAGCGAGGGCGGGGCACCCTCGCTTCGACCTTCGTTCGAAGTGATTCCCCCGGGAGCAAGGGCGGGGCACCCTCGCTTCGACCTTCGTTCGAAGTGATTCCCCCGGAGCGAGGGCGTCCCGCCCTCGATGGGATTCCTCTGCTCAATGCGAGATCAAGATACCCTTATCCATCCATAATGAGCGGCTTGGTCAGGTCGACGCCTGCCCTTGCTGCCTTGTGCAATTCCGAAACCTGCATGCCCGGGCCCGGCTCGATCAGCTCGATGGTCTTGCCGTCGGGGTCACGCATCACGCAAAACTTGGAGCCCGCCAATTGGCCTTCGTCCGCGGATAGCGGTTCGGTATGGAAATCGATTCCCGCAGCGGTCAACCGGGCGTACACATCATCGAGATCATCGACCGCAAAACAGATGTACACGTAACCGATGTCGTCCTGGCGCATTTCCATGGGTTTGCGCGTCGGCTCGAACTCCAACAGCTCAATCGCAAAGTTGCCCACCGGCAGCAGCGCCGCCCGGTGAACGTGCTTGGGCAACTGCAGCACCCGTTCTCCGCTGGGGCCGGAGACTTCCAGCGCGACACCCGGCGCAAGTCCAAAGACCTTTCCATACCACTTGATGGCCCGCTCAAGGTTAGTGACGGTAATGCCGACGTGATGAAAGGTTGCTGAAATGGGCAACGTCAATGCGTAGTCCTTCTGTTGATTGGCGTCTGTTGGCCGATCTCACAAGTGTCCCAACAAGCTTCAAACAAATCAAACTGTGCGATCAAGGTACACATAGACGCCTGTTTGCCTCTCGGAAAAGACCGCGATATGGTTTAACAGTATCACTAGTACGGGTGACCCATATGAAAACCACCATTGAGCTTCCGGACGAGTTGCTCGATCAGCTTCGGCGCGTGGCTCGGCAGGAGGACTCCACTCTCCGGCGGCTGGTCGAGGAAGGTCTGCAGCGCTGTCTCAAGGCCCGCCGGACGGCGGCGCACCGGGAACTGGACTTTCCAAGCTATGGCGGCAGCGGGCTCACCCCGGAGTTTCAGGGCGCTCCGTGGAGCCAGCTCCGCGATGAGATCTATCGTGAGCGGGGCGCATGATCGCCATCGACACCAACTTGTTGGTTTATGCCCATCGTCCGGAAATGCCCTTCCATGGGCGCGCCCGGCAGGTGGTGGCCGACGCCGTTGGCGGCCCGGAACCGGTGGCGGTTCCCTGGCCATGCGTTCACGAATTTCTCGCGGTCGTCTCGAACCCGCGGATCTTCACGGACCCCACACCGATGGACTTGGCCCTGGATGCCATGGGACGGCTCCTCAACAGCCTCAGCGGCGGATTCCTAGCCGAAAGTGAAGGCTACTTGGACGCCTTTGAGCGAATCGCCCGGCCCGCGCACCTGCAAGGCGGGGTCGTGCACGACGCCCGGATTGCCGCGCTCTGCCTGTATCACGGCGTCAGGGTGCTCTGGTCCGCTGATCGCGACTTTTCGCGCTTCCCGAAACTCGCTGTTGCCAATCCGCTTCCGGTGAGTTGACGGGACTGGGTCAGAGGCACCTTAGGCGGGGTGCAGATAGCCGACGTAGGCATGTCGATAGTATCTTCACAGCCATCACGAAGTGTTGGAGGCGGAGGATCCGTAGCGGGAATGCTGTCTCGGTTTATGGAGATAGGTTTGAGGAGGCCATTTGAGTAGCTGGCCGGTCCGTTACAACATCGTCGCGCTGGCCGCTGCGGCTGTTTTCATCTGTTACATAGACCGGGTGATAATATCGATCGCCATCATCCCCATGTCCGCGGATTACGGCTGGAACTCGGAACAGCAAGGTCTGGTGCTCTCGTCTTTTTTCCTCGGTTACCTGTTGACCCAGATCGCAGGTGGCTGGCTTGCCGAACGATACGGCGGCAAAATCGTTCTCGCGGCTGGCGTCATCTTCTGGTCACTCTCGACAATCCTGACACCGATCGCCGCAGCCGGTGGGCTGACCGCGCTGTTGATCACCAGGGTGCTGATGGGCGTGGGTGAAGGTGTCACCTTTCCCTCCATTTATGCGTTGTTCGGACGATGGATTCCAGAGTCAGCGCGCTCCCGCGCCATCGGCATACTGTTCTCGATGATCCCACTCGGCAGTGTGTTTGCTCTGCTGGCAACCCCTTGGATCGTGACTCACTATGGCTGGAAGATGGGCTTTTACCTCTTTGGCGCCGTCGGTTTCGTCTGGTGGTTGTTCTGGCAACGCAACGCAACCGGCCGCCCAGAAACGCACCCCAGGATTTCTCGGGCAGAGGTCGAGTTTATCCAGGACGGCATAGGTGGTGATGAAACCACGCCGCCAGCCATAAGGGCTCTGCTGACTACGCCTGCCGTCTGGGCAATCATCGTTGCCCACTTCTGCGCAAACTGGGGCGGTTACGTACTGCTGGCGTGGATGCCAACCTACCTCAACAAGGGGCTTGGCGTTGACTTCGCCGCGGTTGGCATCTACACCATGATTCCAGCGGTTTTTGCTTTTTTGGCGCTCAATGCGGGCGGCTGGCTGGCTGACAACTTCCTACGCCGGGGTTTCAACAAGACCCGCGTGCGCAAAACGATGCAGGCCGTTGGATTCGGCGGCTTCGCCATTGTCCTGTCCGTTGTTGGCTATGTCGAAAGTGTTCCCCTGGCCATCGCAATGATGTCAATCGGCAACATATTCAGTGGTGCGCTGGCCGGCGGGTTTGGAGTCAATCATCTGGACATCGCACCTCGGGGCGCAGGGGTCATCATGGGATTGTCGAACACAGCCGGGACAATACCCGGCGTCATTGGTGTCTATGTCAGTGGCTTGATCCTACAGGAGACCGGATCCTGGGCGCTGGTTTTTCAAACCGGGGCGGGCATCATGGTATTCGGCCTGCTGTTCTATCTGGTGTTCGCCAAATCAGACAAGCTGTTTGACTAGGATCTACCGCCCCGTCGTGAAGTCGCTGAGCAGGTGCTGCACCAGGAGGAAAATTCGTTCACCTTCTTGCCCCTGCTGCGCCCCAGCATCATCGTGTCCAGCATGTGGGCCATTAGCGACTTCCGCGCCCACAACGGCGCCACCCTGCTGGTGCCGGGCAGCCACAAATGGCCTGCCGACCGAGAGGCGGCGAAGAGCGAAGTCGTGAACGCGGAGATGCCCGCTGGCGCGGTGCTGTTCTGGATGGGCGGCACCTTGCACGGCGCCGGGGCCAACACCTCACAGGACTGGCGCTACGGCGTGATCCTGACCTATTCCCTAGGCTGGGTGCGGCAGGAGGAAAACCAGTATCTCAACGTGCCGCGGGAGCGCCTGGCGGAGCTGTCCCCGGAAGTGCGGCGCCTTGTTGGCTTCGATATGTACGCCGCCCTTGGATTTCACGACCGGACCGTTGCCTGAAAAATCCACCCGACTCAGCCCTCTGACTGGCGGAAAACCCGCCTTCAATCGTCGTTATACTGCCGAAGATGGCGTTGGAGGGCGTGTGGACGACATCCGCGAGGTTTTTCTTTCGATTCGGCTTGGCATCGCTCGCGCCGTGTCGAAGATTGTGCCGCCTCACGAGGTCGAGGACATCGTTCAGGAGACCTACGTTCGACTGTGCCAAGTTGGCGCACCTGAGCAGATCCACCACCCGAAATCCTATTTGTACAGAACGGCCCGCAACCTCGCGCTCGATAGCCTAAAGCGCGCCGAGAATCGCGTGACTGAACAGTGGAATGAGGAGGCGGAGAACAGCCTCAGCATGGCCGGGATGGAGGCAGACGAGACTTTTGAGCAAGCCGCGTCAAGCGAGGAGTTCGGCCATTTCTGCGAGGCCGTGCGACGGTTGCCGGTGCAGGCACGGCGCGTCTTTGTGCTGAAGAAGGTGTACGGATATTCCCAGCGGGAAATCGCCAGCGAATTGGGGCTCGCCGAGAGCACGGTAGAAAAGCACGTTGCCCTTGCGGTGCGGCGGTGCGCGGCTTTCATGAGGGCGCAGGCCGGGCGCGAAACAACCCTATCCGACCAAGCGGAGGCCCGCAGTGAGTAACATCTACCCGCTCGACCAAGAGCGCAAACGCGCCGCGCAGCAAGCCGTGGAGGCGAGTGCCTGGATTGCGAAGATGGACAAGGGTTTGGCTGACGCCGACGTTCAGGCGCTGGTGGCTTGGATGCGGGCAGATCCTAGTAACGAGGCCGAGCTGCTTGAGATGGCTCGGATGTGGGACAAGATGGATGCGTTGGCGCGCTTGTCCGAGGTGTTTCCCCACGCATCGCAAGCCCGTTCCTCGCCCGTTCGCCGCATGGGCCGCCAGCTGGCCGTGGCTGCCTCCCTAGTTATAGTGATCGTCGGTGTGGTGATCACGGCGGCGACCCTGAACCGACACGAAGGCGAGTCCCCATTCAGTTTGGTTTCTGACGTTGCGGCCTACGAAACCGCCATTGGCGGCATGTCGACCATCAAGCTGCCTGATGGCTCCCTGATCACGCTGAACACCAACAGCCGTGCGGTCGTCAGTTTTGGTGAGCGGCAGCGCATCGTGAGGCTGGAGCGGGGAGAGATGCACATCGAAGTTGCGCACAATCCGGCAAGACCGCTCAGCGTCATTGCGCAAGGGCATATTGTGCAGGCCGTCGGTACTGCGTTCAACGTGAAGATTGATGCTTCTCAGCGTGTCGAGGTGTTGGTCGCTGATGGCCGAGTGCAAGTTGGGGTACACGAACAAGGTACAGCCGATGACTATCGGACTGAAGCCTTGGGCGGCTTCGACGGCCCATCACTACTCATCGCTCAGGGTGAGCGCGCGATTCTGAACGCTGGCAGCGAGATAGTGGAGTCACTTGAGCCGGAAGAGGTGGCAGTACATCTATCCTGGCGCAACGGCAACCTGATCTTCCGTGGCGAATCGTTGGCGGCCGCCGTTGCCGAAGTGGGCCGCTATACCCCCGTCGAGTTCGTCATAGAGGACGAAAACCTGCAGCGCCTTCGCGTGGCGGGCCTGTTCAAAGCGGGTGACGTGGCCGGGTTCCTGGCGTCGTTGGAGGCGAACTTCGACATCGTGTACCAGCGCGCTGGCACCGAGACCATTCTTCTTTCTGCCGCTAAGAGCCGCAGCACGGATGCGCCAAGGTAGCCGACGGCGAAGCTTCTCCCCATCGGCGTCCATCGACTGGCGGAAAATCATCGGCCAATCGTCCTACCCAATAGTAGGTCGGAGGTTTGCCGGGCAGGCGTTTGGCGTTCTCCCGGTTGGAACTGCCGGGTTGAGGCTAGTGCAGCTCATCATAGGTTTGTGTGTCTCCCTACTTGCCCAAGCAAGCGACACACACACTTTTGACATACCCAAGCAACGCGCCGACCTCGCGCTCATCGAGTTTGCGGAGCAGGCGGATCGGACATTGCTGTTTTCGTACGACGAAACCAGCAACAGGATGGCCAACCGGTTGAGCGGGCCATATGAAGTGGTGGAAGCGCTTAAGCTTCTGCTGGCCGGCACCGGGCTCTCCATCTCGATGGGCAATGACGGGCAACTCAGCGTTGCCAGTAGTGACATTGAGAGTGAGGAGAGCAACGTGCGAATGGGAAAGTCCAAGGACCAACAGTCAGTCGTTGGCCGAATAGGCGCCGTGGTCACCAGCCTGCTTTTGGGCGCAGGTGCGGTAGCGGAAGACGCGGACCCTGGGTCGGCAAACGCCAACATCATTGAGGAAATCGTGGTGACCGCGCAAAAGCGTGAGCAGACGGCTCAGGAAACTGCGCTGGCGCTCAGCGCGTACACATCCGATACGGTGCTGACGCGACAGATCGACGGCGTGCGTAGGATTTCCCAACTGGCGCCGAGTTTGGTGTTCAACCGCTCCGGCACCGCAGCGAACACCTACATGCGGGGCGTGGGGCAAGACATCGCAACCGTGCTCGGTGAGCCTGGCGTCGCTCTTTTCATTGATGGTGTCTACCAAGCGGCTAACTTTGCCCAAACGGCATCCTATAACGATCTGGAACGTATCGAGGTCCTTCGCGGCCCCCAGGGAACCCTTTATGGACGCAACACGACTGGTGGCAACATCAACCTCTACACCAAGCGCCCCGGATTCGAGCAAGGGTTCGAGGCGTCGCTGCTATACGGTGACTACGACCGCATAAAGGCGACCATTGCGGGTCAAACGACCTTGGTGAAAGACCGCGTCGCTGTCAGAGGTAGCTTTGTTACGGACACGAATGACGGGTACCGCGACAATCCATTTGACGGAAGCGAGATTGAAGAACGCGACATCCAAGCTGGCGCCGTATCCCTTCTGGTTGCGCCGTCAGACACCATTGAACTGCTTCTGCGTACAGACTGGAACGACCAAGACGACGACAACCCGGTATGGGACTATCTCGAGGCCGTACCTGGATCAGGCTTATCTCCACAACTGTTTGGTGGAAATGCGGCACCGGGCGGAAATGAAGTCATTAGCGAACGGGACAGCCAAGTCCAAACCGAGCACTGGGGCGTCAGTGCAGACCTGACGTGGGACATCAATGAGATTTCTGTTCGGTCCATCACCGCCTATCGCGAATCGAAGCAGGATGTGGACTACGACAATGACGGTACGGATCTGCCGTTCTTTGATACGAGCGGTGGCCAGTCCAGCGAGCAGTTCAGCCAAGAGATCAATGTGAGCGGACTAGCGCTTGATGGGAATCTTGAGTGGATTGCCGGCGTTTTCTACATGGAGCAAGACATCAATATTGTTTGGAACTTTGACCTCGAGGCTCTACAGGGATTCTTCGAGAGCGTTTTTCCAAACATTCAAAACAGCTTCATGCCACCCTTACCGCCTGGGGGGCTCGGTGACCCAACCCTTAACCCCTTGTATTCTGGACGCTTGCCATCCGGAATGGGCTCAGCAGTCCCATTCCTCGACTTTAGCAATCAGCTCGATGTAGACAGCAGCGCGGTTTTTGTGCAGGGAACCCTCTCGCTCACGGACGCTTGGAGAGTCACCGCCGGTGTACGTTATACGGACGATGAGAAGACGACTCTCCAGAGCGTGACTTCAAATGTGTCACCGGCAGTGTGCCAAGACTTGCGGCTTAGCGAGGACTGGCAAGAAACGACTTGGAAGCTTGGCGTAGACTGGGATCTTGCCGACAATGTGCTGGTCTACGCCTTGGCTTCTCGAGGATTCAAGTCCGGCGGTTTCAATACCGGCAGGTGCAATAACTCCTACGATCCCGAGACAATCGACGCCTATGAAGTTGGGCTGAAGTCCACTCTAGCCGACGGTCGGGTGCGCATGAACTTGGCTGCATTCGCATACGATTACCAAGACTTGCAAGCAACGCTATTTGTCAATAATGCTTCACTTCTGGACAACGCCACAGACACCGAGATGCAGGGCATCGAAGCCGAGATGCTGGTGCTTGCGGGGGCGGGTTTCGAGTTCGATGCTCAGGTGTCCTGGATGAACACTGAATACATCGACTTTGTCACAACCAACCCCATGACAGGGATGGTGCAGGACGCAAGCGGCAATCAAGTGCTGCGTGCGCCCGATTTCAGCTACAACCTTGGTGTCCAATACACGATGGATGTATCTGGTTCAGGTGCCTTGACCTTGCGCTATGAAGCTTCGCACAAGGACGACTACTACACCACGGTGTTCAATGACGACTTCGCAAAGGTGGACGCTTACACGCTACAGAACGTACGCGTCATATGGAACACCGGCGGTGCTTGGGAAATTCAAGGATTTGTGGAAAACCTCACAGACGAGGAATACATAGAGAACCAACTCGCCGTGGCGACAGTCGGAGGCGTGATTGGTAGCTGGGCACCTCCGCGTACCTGGGGTCTGCAGGTCCGTTACCGCACTGGCGCCTATCAGTGAATCGATTGTCTTTCATCACCTTACTGGTCCTGGCCGCTCCTCTTGAGGCCAGCGAGGTTGCGAATGGGCAGCCAGAGCAACATGGCATGTCTAGCGATCGCCTGGCCCACGTCGACTCTCTGAATCAGCGATTGACGGCAACCGGGACAGTCGCCGGCATCGTGACAGTCGTTTCGCGAAACGGTGTGATCGTGCATCAGAGCACGTCGGGTGTAAGAGGTGTTGATGACCCTCGACCAATCGCCTTGGACGACATTTTTCGCATCTATTCCATGTCAAAACCCATGACGGCCGTTGCAGCCATGCAGCTGTACGAACAAGGCAAGTTCCAGTTGACTGACCCGGTTTCAAAGTACATTCCTGAACTGAAAGGCCTCAGTGTCTATGACGACGGCGTGATTCGGCCTGTAGAGCGTGAGATGACCATGCAACAGCTTCTGACTCACACAGCAGGCTTTAGCTATGGTTTCGATCCGAACAATCCAGTTGACAGGATGTACTTGGACGCAAAGTTGTGGGAGGCGAAGAATCTCGTCGAGTTCGTTGAGCGACTAGCCAAGTTGCCATTGATGTTTGACCCGGGCGACGACTGGCAGTACTCGGTTGCGGTGGATGTTACTGGACTTGTAATTCAAAGACTGAGCGGGCAACGGTTTGATGAGTATCTGCATCAGCACATTTTTGAGCCTCTCGATATGGTTGACACAGCCTTCATTGTTCCTCCCGAGAAGCTTGACCGCCTTTTGCCCAACCACGTGTTCGATAGCAACTCGATGAAGTCTGTTTCCATTGAGCACATATTTGAGTTCTTTCCTGTCGCGGCGGATATGTTCTACGAAAATTGCAGGGCCATGTGCGACCACGAAGATGTGTCGCTCTTTTCCGGCGGTTCGGGATTGGTTAGTACGGTGAGGGACTATCTACGGTTCGCACTCGCTATGCGCACCGGCGAATTCAACGGTGTGCGCATCTTGAGCCCCAAGACCGTCCAGTATATGCGGATGAATCACTTGCCAGATGGAATGACACCCGTCACACCCATAGACAGGATCAGCTTTCCAAGCGGTGGATGGGGCATAGGATTTTCGGTTGTGACCGATCCAGCGTCGCAAGGGGTCATGACGTCGCTTGGAGAATACGCTTGGTCAGGCGGTGCGGGCACTGTCTTTTGGATTGACCCTTTAGAAGATCTAGTGGTTGTCAGCATGATGCAGCTTATGGGTACTTGGCCCTCATATCAGTGGGACCTCCGCGTTGCCGTCAATCAGGCGATATTGAGTAGCAACGAATAGGCTGAATGGAGATCAGCCGCTAGCCGAAATCGGAGTTTCGACGCGTCAGGTCGCGCCAATGCACCGCCAATCCCCTCCCGCCTCTCGGTAAGCGCCTCCGCACCTCGACCGTCGGCATCCAGCCGGACAATCTGGATCGTGGCCTCCAAAATGGGGCAGTCAAGGGAGAACCAGCCGTGACTAAAGGGTTGCATTTCTGGCAACCTGCGACGTGGGTTCAGGTGGGAAACGCCGTTCGAAGCCGCTATCTGGTCCGTGTGCTCAACAGGAACGATCTCTAAACGAAGAGGGAATCGGATGAAAGGCCCAATGAGAGCGTTGTGGGGTTCAGTATTGATTTCTGTGCTGGCGGCAACCATCGTCGCCTGTTCTGACGGCGATGGCGTTGCCAGCAGCCAAACAGCGTCCGAATCGAGAGAGCGGAATGAGCCTCCGGCGCAGCCTGTCTCTGAGGCTTCTGCGCCGGGACGCGAACGCCATGCCTACTTTGGCGACCTCCACGTCCACACCACCTATTCGATTGATGCCTACCAGTTCGGCACGCTGGCAACGCCTGACGACGCCTATCGCTACGCCAAGGGTGAGGCCATCAAGCATCCCGGCGGGTTCGATATGCAGCTCGACCGGCCCCTGGACTTCTACGCGGTGACGGACCACGGCTTTTATCTTGGGGTGGTCGGAGCGGGGGCGGACCCCGCAACCGAAATCTCCACCTACGCGGCCATGAAATCGATCCACAATCTCAATGCCCCGGAAAACCTTACCCTCGAGAGCATCCCTGGGCGAGACTTTCGCGCTTGGATCGGCGGGTTCACAAGAGCAATGGCCCGCTCCGAGTCGCTAAAGGCGGAGGTTGCGAGCATCATGCGCTCGACCTGGGCGGATGAGGTGCGCGCTGCCGACCGCCATTACCAACCCGGACAGTTCACCACCTTCGCCGCCTATGAATACTCATCGAGCAAGGAGGACGGCGGCAGCATGCACCGGAACGTCGTCTTCCGCGGCACCGAGAATTTGCCAGCGGTGCCTTTCAATCGGCTCATGTCACTGGACCCAGAGGATTTATGGAACTGGATGGACGACCTGAGGAGAAGAGACGTTGAGAGCCTGGCGATCCCGCACAATTCCAACAAATCCAATGGACAGATGTTCGAACTGGCCACCTGGGCAGGCGACCCGATGACGCTGGCGCACAACGAAAAGCGCCTGCGCAACGAACCGCTGGTTGAAATCACCCAGGTCAAGGGCACTTCGGAAACGCACCCGGCTCTGTCGATGAACGATGAGTGGGCAGGCTTTGAGATCGATCCCTACATAGCCGGCGGCGGACCTTTGACCATTGCCAAGACCGCAGGCGGCTACGTGCGTGACGCGATGAAAAAGGGACTGCTGCTGGAAGCGGAAGGGCTGGGCAATCCGTTCGAGTACGGCTTCATCGGCTCTTCTGACACCCACACCGGCGCGGGCTCCTACGATGAAACGAATTTCTTCTCCAAGGTGGGTCTCCTCGACTCAACCCCCGCCCTTCGCGGTTCGGTGCCGATCAGTGACGAGGACCTGAATACCCTCCAGTTGAGCGATGCGGATGACTCGACGTTCTACGTCGCGTCGGATGGCAGACGCTATCTGTCGCGCAACGCATCGGTCTATGGCGCGTCGGGCTTGGCGGCTGTGTGGGCGGAGGAAAACACTAGGGAGTCCGTTTACGACGCCTTTCGCCGCAAGGAAACTTTCGCAACCTCAGGCCCGCGGATACGAGTGCGCTTTTTCGCGGGCTATGACCTCAACCCCTCCATGCTCGGGACTATGGGTGGAATGTCCCACGCTTATGCCGGCGGCGTATCCATGGGCGGAGACCTGACGGCGAAGCCCGGTGATGCGCCTTCCTTTATCGTCTGGGCGGCCCGGGATGCGCAATCGGCGCCGTTGCAACGCGTGCAGATCATCAAGGGCTGGCTTGAAGACGGCGAAGCCCACGAGCGAGTGTTTGATGTTGCCTGCTCGGACGGACTGGCGGTTGACCCGACCACCCACCGCTGTCCGGATAATGGCGCCAAAGTGAATCTGTCCGATTGCGCTGTTTCCGCAGACCGGGGCGCGGCAGAGTTGAAGGCGCTGTGGCAGGACCCGGAATTTGACGGAAAACAAAAAGCGTTCTACTACGCTCGCGTCCTGGAAAATCCAACCTGTCGATGGTCCACTTGGGATGCCCTTCGCGCCGGTGTGGCCCCCCGCGACAATCTTGAACGGGTCATTCAGGAACGGGCCTGGTCCTCTCCAATTTGGGTGAGTCCGCATGGCACCAGCGCTTTCACTCCGCCGACAAGTCCACCGGACCGTGGTTCTTGACGACCCGCTTGTCGACGACAGTCGGCTGTTCGCAGAACACGATCAGATTGCTCTGCGTCGAGTCGCATGCGTTTGGCACCCGCAACCCGTCAGCCCCAAGGAACGCACAGGCTTCGGCGACCTCCTGCGACCGCGGGTATTCCTGCTCGCGTTCCAAGTAGCTCAGCCGTCCGTATCCCGCCACCCGCAGGCCAACATCTGCCAGCGCCTCAAGCCCCGCAAAACGCATGACCGCCCCGAGCGAGACCGACAGCTCGAACATTTCATAGCGCACCCGCGACGGCGGAAACGGCTGCCCCTGGAAGAGATGGAAACGGCGTTCCGCGATCGCGCCCTCCCGCGTCTCTGAGGTGTAAAGCACATCCAGTGTCCCATCGTCCCAGCGGCCACCCGGACGCCCGCAGACGAGGGGGTCCCGTCCGGTGCGCACGGACCGCCACACCGTGCCTTCGAACGGCGCCATCCCCACGGCCTCGAGGGCATCCAACAGCGACTGATCACGGATCCCGCCGGAACCCCGCGTGTGATTCCGTGGCATGACTAGAGATACGCGTCAGCATCTAGACGATCGAGTATCGCGATCACCTCTTCCGTGCGCTCATCGTGGATCAGGTCGATCGCCCGCGCCCCGTCGAGCTGCGGGTGCCGCGCATACAGCCAAGCGCGCACTTCCTCGTGCCCATAGTACTCACCTAGCCGCATCACCACGTAGGACAGATCCGACATGATCAGCTGCGTCCGCGGATGCGGCGATTTCTGGCCGCTGCCCCAGCGCGAAACGGTCGCTTTCGACACGCCGGTGAAGTTGGCGATGTCAGTGCCTTTCAACCCCCCGGTTTCCTGCAGCCGTGCCAGAAACTGCACGACTGGTTGCGCCCTTGCCGCTTGGCTCATGCTCCCCTCCCCTGTTTGGTCCACTGATTCACCGTTGTCGACACCACACTCTCTGCATATTTGTTTCACATACTATGAAAGATGAAACAGATAAGTCAACAAAGTTGGCTTGGCACGCAGCAGTAGCGTTTTGACGTTCACATCGTGCTCCCGGGACAATGAAGTCGAGGAAGCGCTGTGCGTGACAGCAAAAACGCAGATTCCTCTACATCGTATTTTCGCCATCCGAAAATAAGCGGTCGCCAACGAACTGCAATACGAGGTACTTTACTCAACCGCAATCAAGGAAGCCCATGAACAGCGTCATCAACAATCCGACTCACCCCCTCGACCCGTGCACCGCTGAGGAATTGACTCTCGCCGTATCGATACTGCGTGACGCAAACGAGCTGAGCGAGCAGGCTGCATTTGCCTGCGGCTTTCCTGCTGAACCGCCGAAGGACCTGGTTCTTCAGTTCGAGGCAGGCATGGACTTTGATCGCCTGATCCGCTTGATCGGCCACGACCGCGCCCGCAAGCAGAGTTTTGATGCGCACGTTTCATTGACCAACCGGCAGCTGGTTGAACTGAATTGGATCGAAGATGGTCAGGCGCCTGTCTCGGCCGCCGACTACCTGCGCATGCTGGAATTGGTGAAGGCCGATGCCGAGTGGGTGGCCGCCGTGAGCAAGCGGGGCATTGAGGACGTGTCCAAGGTGCATCTGGAGCCTTGGGTATGCGGCCAGCCGCTTCCGGACATGCATCCGCAGGCGCGCGCGATACGGGCAATTGCCTTCCTGAGCGAGCGGCCCCAGGACAACTACTATGCGAAGCCGATCGAGGGCCTGATCGCCCATGTGGACCTTGATGAAGGCGTGGTCATTGTCGAGGACCACGGCGTGGTGCCGATCCCGCAAGACGGCTCGGAGTATGCGGCCGCGGCCATGGATGGGTTCCGCAAGGACTTAAAGCCCCTCGAGATCACGCAACCGGAGGGTCCGAGCTTCACCGTTGAAGGCCAGGTCATCCGCTGGCAGAAGTGGCGGATGCGCATCGCGGTCAATCCCGTTGAGGGCTTGGTGCTCTACGATGTGCGCTACAACGACAATGGCCGTGAGCGGCCGATCCTTTATCGCGCCTCGCTTTCCGACATGGTGGTGCCCTACGGCGACTCATCGCCCATGCACAATTGGAAGCACGCCTTCGACGCCGGCGAGACGCTGATGGGCCACGGCGGTAACTCGCTGAGGCTCGGCTGCGACTGCCTGGGCGAAATCCACTACTTCGACAACACCATCCTGCGCCCCGACGGCAAGCCCCTGTTGGTCGAGAACGCGGTGTGCCTGCATGAGGAGGACTTCGGCATCCTTTGGAAGCACACCAACGCCTTCAACCCCAAGCTGCCGCCGGAAGTCCGCCGCAAGCGCCGCTTGGTGGTCAGCATGATCCACACGGTCGGCAACTACGAGTACGGGTTCTTTTGGTATTTCTACCAAGACGGCACCATTCAGCTTGAGGTCAAGCTGACCGGCATCGTCGGCGTTTCCTTGGTGGCCGATGGCCAAGGCACGGAGTCGGCGCCACTGGTGGCGCCGGGCATCGCCTCCCCCGTGCACCAACATCTGTTCTGCTTTCGGCTCGACTTCAATCTCGACGGCCAAGACAACTCGGTCTGCGAGGTTGATGTTGAGCCACAGCCCATTGGGCCACGGAATCCCAACGACAACTACTTTAAGACGGTCTCTCGCCTGCTTCGTTCCGAGCAGGAGGCGCAGCGGGACAACGCGCCGGAGCGCAGCCGCGTTTGGAAGGTGATCAACCCCAACGTTACCAACAGCATGGGCAACCCCGTTGGATACAAGCTGCTCGCCCAGGCCAGCCCGCCGTTGCTGTCGGGCAAGGGTTCGCTCCATTACCAGCGCGCCGGGTTCGCCCGCCACAACCTGTGGGTCACGCCCTATGCCGATGAGGAACTCTACGCGGACGCCGGTCCGTTCACTAACCTGCATTCCGGCAACGCGGGCCTGCCCGTGTACACCGAGCAGGATAGAAACACCGAAAACGCCGACCTCGTGGTGTGGCACACCTTCGGCGTGACCCACGTGCCGCGGCCGGAGGATTGGCCGATCATGCCGGTGGAATACGCCGGCTTCATGCTGATGCCGGTCGGCTTTTTCGATGCGAATCCAGCGTTGGACGTGCCGCCGGCCAGTCACTGCGACAGCATGTAATCGGCCAAGGCCGCAAGGGCCGCTTCGTTTTCCTGATCGAGTCCCACCGTCAGGCGAAGGCATTTGTCGCTTGCGCCCGCCGGTCGAGGAATGATGCCTCGCCGCATCATGTGTGCCGCGGCTTCAGTGGCATTTTTATCCTGGTCAGGTGGGAAACAGACGAGATAGAAGTTCGCGACACTCGGCACCATGCCCAGACCCATCCGAGGCAGGGCGTCGGCGATCCGTTGCAGCCATGCGATGTTGTGCTTGCGCACCTTCTCCAAATGAACGCGGTCGCGGATTGCTGCCGCTGCGGCGGCGAGTGCCGGGCCGTTGGCATTAAACGGGGTGCGGATGCGTTGCACCGCATCCACTACGTTCGGCGGGCAGTAGGCCCAGCCAATGCGCAGGGAAGCGAGACCGTGGATTTTGGAGAAGGTCCGCGTCATCACCACGTTGGAGCATTCATCGACCAAGGAGGCACCGTCATCATAGTCCGGCCGGTCCACATACTCGGCATAGGCCCCGTCGATTACCAGCAGGCAACCGGTCGGCAGCTCCGCCTGGAGACTGCGAAGTTCCCGGCCTGTGATGTAGGTGCCGGTGGGGTTGTTCGGATTGGCGACGATGCAGAGTTTCGACTTGGAGGTGACACAGCCGAGCAGCGCCCGCACATCGACCCGGTCGTCCCGCTCGGACGCAATGCGGACATCCCCACCTTGGGCAATGGCGTGAATTTTGGCCATCTCGAAGTTGTTCTCGCTGAGAATGACTTGGTCTCCGGCCTTGAGATACGCCCGGATCATCAACAGAATCATCTCATCAGAGCCGTTGCCGCAAATGATGCGATCCGGGTCGAGGCCGAGCGCCGCGCCAATGGCCTGCCGCAAATCCGACTGCGAGCCATCCGGATACCGGTGCAGTTGACCCGCCGCCGACCGATAGGCGGCAAGCGCTGCGGGACTGGGCCCATGCGCGGATTCGTTGGAGGACAGCTTGATGGGATGCGCCACGCCGGAGATGGCGTGCTTTCCCTGTTGGTAGGGAGCCAGCCTGGATATTCCGGGCACCTCGATGGGCGTGCTAATGCTGTTGCCTCCCCTGTCGTGGATTGGGATGTCAGGACGGCTGGTCATGGACGAGTTGAGCCGCTACCGTAGGGCTTCTTATCTTACAGGTAATCCAGAGTGGCGAATGCCAAAGCTCCTGCCGTGAATGAGATGACCGGTGCGGATGCCCTGTTGACCCAACTTTTGGCCAATGGGGTCGACACCATCTACGGTCTGCCCGGCGGGCAACTCGATCACTTCTTCGATTCGATGCAGCGCGCCGGCCACCGCATTCGCTACATCGGCAGCCGGCACGAGCAGGGGGCGGCGTACATGGCGCTCGGTCACGCGCGCTCCACCGGCCGGCCGGGCGTGTACTGCGTGGTTCCCGGCCCGGGGGTGTTGAACACAACCGCCGCATTGTGTACCGCCTACGCAGCCAATACGCCGGTGTTGGGCTTGACCGGACAGATTCCGAGTGAAGGCCTCGGGCGCGGCATTGGCTATCTGCACGAATTGCCGGATCAGTTGGCGACGCTCAAGACGCTGACCCGCTGGTCGGGTCGGATCATGTCGCCTGAAGCCGCACCGGGCATGGTGAATCAGGCGTTTCGGCACATGCTGGCTGGGCGGCCCGGGCCAGTGACCTTGGAGATGCCGATGGACATCATGGGGCGTGGTGGCCGTGTGGAGGCATTGCCGCCCGCGCCAATCGACCATGGGTTGGCGGTGAATGAGGATGATGCGGCCGCTGCCGCCCGGCTGATGGCGAGGTCGAAATCGCCGCTCATCATAGCGGGCGGTGGCGCGATTTCGGCGACGGCGGAGATCAACGAGCTGGCGGAACGGCTGCAGGCACCCGTAGCAAGTTTCCGCAACGGGCGGGGCGTGGTATCGGATCGCAGCCCGCTCTCGCAGATTCTGCCCGCTGGCTACGAACTCTGGCGCGGCGCCGATTTGGTGATCGGCATCGGCAGTCGCATGGAGCAGCAGTACCTGCACTGGGGCATGCCGCCGGCCAGAAAGGTGATCCGCATCGACATCGACGAAGCGGAGATGGCGCGTCACCGGTCCCCCACGGTTGGGCTGCATTGCGATGCCCGGGCGGCGGTTTCCGCCATTCTCAATGCCTTGGATGGGGTGTTGGGTCGGCGGCCGTCCCGGTTGGCCGAATTGACCGCGCTAAAGGGTCGCGTTCGTCAACAGATCGAGTCAGTGCAACCCCAGGTCGCCTATCTCGATGCGATTCGGGAAGCGCTGCCGGACGATGGATTTCTGGTCGATGAAATCACCCAGGTTGGCTATGCCTCCTGGTATGCCTTTCCCGTCTATGAACCCAGGCGATTGATAACCAGCGGCTATCAGGGAACCCTGGGCTACGGCTACGCCACCGCTCTTGGCGTCAAGGCCGCCAACCTGGATGCTCCCGTGGTTAATCTCGCCGGCGACGGCGGCTTTCTGTACACCTCGAACGAAATGGCAACCGCCGCCCAATACAACTTGGACCTGGTCACGGTGCTGTTCAACAACAACAAGTTCCAAAACGTCCAGCGCCAGCAGAAGCAGTGGTTTGGGGGCCGGATCATCGGATCGGACTTGCGCAATCCGGACTTTGTCAAGTACGGCGAGAGTTTCGGCATCCGCAGTTCTCGCGTCGACTCGCCAGGGCGCCTGCGCGATGAAATCGAGCGCTGCCTAGCGCAGCGGGGCCCGGCGCTGATCGAGGTGCCCGTCGACGACATGGCGTCGCCCTGGCCATTCATCATCAGAGAGCCGCTGTTTTCTCCGGACGATGAACCGGGAACTTGACTCTACCAAGGCTTGTTGAGGCCGGTTCGGAGACGACGTTCCCGCCACTGCCGGTCGGTTCTTCCCCCGCCATCGGCGCTCCGGCCAGGCGAGAACGGCAGGCGCAATAGAAAACCCCAAGCGGACCCGCTGAACAGGAGTCGCGCCAGAGTAGCCCGGGCATCGCGGGGGGAAACGACGATCCGGGCCGCCAAGGTGCTTTCCGGAGCGCTGTCGATGATCAGTTGCTCACCGTCGCGGCCGATGGCGCCCACCTGAAACTCAATGTCCGCAAGTTCACTGGTGACCTTCATGCGGATTGATCCTCTCGCTTCAAAGCACCGATGTTCTGCGCGGCCTCGATCCTCTGCCGGTGACGCTTCGGCATGTCCTCCACGCTGAGGCCCGCCGGCGGCATGAATTGGCCGCGCCCATACAATTCTGCGAACACCTTTTCAACCGGGCGCATCTTATCCGCCAGGGTGCGCGGCGGCTTGCCGCTCGGGAACTGATTCGGCGGATAGATTGAATTCTCGTACATCTGCCGGAAGCCCTCGGTGCGCAGGTCCACCCAGCAGTTGTGGTTGCAGCGGGAGCGGTGTTCGCGCAGTGCCTCGATGTCGATGGGCGCGGCGATCACCTGCTCCTCGGGATAGGGCGCCGTGCGCACCATCATGCCGATGTAGTCGATGATGAAGGAGTTGCCGGAACAGAAGGCCCGGGGGTAGTAGTCGTAGTCCACCGTGCCCCAGTTTGAACCGAGCAGATAGCACATGTTGTCGTGGGCGCGGGTACGCCGGGTGAAGGTCCAGAAATCCCAGGGTTCGGAGACACCCTCGGCCTCCTGCAGGGCAACCGGATGACAGATCACTTCGCAGCCGTTGTAGCCGAGCGCCCGCGACACTTCCGGCGTGCAACCGTCGTGGCAGGTCATGGTGCCGAGCTTGCCGATGGGCGTGTCGATCACCGGGAATAGGTCGCGAATGTCGGCGCCGAACACTTCGCGGTATTCGTCAAGCAGATCGTGCGGGCTGGTGCCGAGGCCGATGGAGGCCGGGATGTGCCACTTGTGGTAGCGCAACTCCACGTCGCCGGAAGGGCCGATGATGAAGGCGGTGTTGAACCAGCGATCCGGGAACTCGGCAACCTGTTCGACGACCCCACCGCCAGCGATGTAGAGGTTGTACTCCCTAGCCTTGTCGCCGAGCGCCTGCATTTCCGGCCCATCGATGGCGATGGCCTTCTTCATGAAGCTGTCGATGCCGTGTTCGCCCTTGCCGGGCGTGGTGACGCCCTGCAGGAAGTACTCCGGCAGCACAACCAGCCGCGACGGCAGTTCCCAAAAGTAGCCGACGCCGAAGTCGATCAGGTTGAGCACTCGGTCGAGGTTCTGCTTGATTTCCGACCTGTCGCTAGCCACCCGCACATGGGGCTGAACGACAAGGGCTGTGTACTTCTCAATGGGTGAGTGGGTCATGGGTGAGTCCTTGCAGGGTTTACCAGAAGCTTGCGGGCTTGATGCCCATGTCATCGAGCATCACGTTGGCGGTGATGGTGCCCATGGCCGAGATGCCGCCGCCGGGGTGGCAATGGGGGCCGGTCATGTACAGGTCGCGGATGGGCGACCGATAGTGGGCATAGCCCGGGAACGGTCGAAAGCAGCCGAGTTGGGACTCGATGCGCTCGCCGCCGTTGGTGGTGCCTTCGACGAAACAGGGATTGGCGGCCTCGAGGCTTTCGCCGGTGTCCACCGCTAGGGCCAGAATGTTCTCGTCAGCGACGTTCGGCGCGTAGCGCTGCAGCTTGGCGAGCAGCACGCGCTTGGTGTAATCCTCGCCAATCTCCGCCCAGGTTTTGCCGTTGGCCAGCCAATTGGAAACGAATGTGTCGAAAATCAGGGTGTGCTTGCCCTCGGGAGCCCGGGTTGGATCGAGCAGCGTCCAGCAGGCGCTCCACAAAAATGGATCCGACGGCGCGATGCCCATGGACAATTCGGCGTAGTAGCGGGTCATCTGCTCCATGGAATCGACGATGCGATGGAAGGCGCAGCGGCTCATGTCGCTGCCGTTGGTGAATTGGGGAGGTTCCTCAAGGGCCAGATGACCCCGGCAGACGGAAATCCTGCCGAAGCTGTAGCCGCGCACCATATCCAGAAAGTCATCCTCCAATTCACCTTGGTCGATCAGCCTCAGGAAGGTCTGGCGCGGTTCCAAAGCGGAGACGAGGGCGCGGCTGGCGCCGATGCGGCCCTGCGCGCTGGTGACCACCGCACTGGCCCTGCCCTTCTCCACCAGGATCCTCTCCGCCGCGCAACCAGTTAGCACGCGCCCCTGCCTCGCTTCGATGTAGCGCGCCATGGCGTTGGGCAGCATTTGGCTGCCGCCTTCGGGGATGGCCTGTCCGTAGAGGTGAATCGCCGGGATCATGATGTAGAAGGATTGGCCGGCGCCCCCCTGGTCGGGCAGGATTTGCGGCGCCAATGCCCAATTCATCAACACGGCGCGCACAAAATCGTGTTCGAAGTAGGTTTCCACCCAAGCCCGCGCCGACATGGAAAAATCCCGCAGCCGACGAATGCCGGCCTCGGTGTTTTCCAAGGCTTGGGGAAGTGCGCTCGGTGGCGAGGGCGGCGAGAAGAAGTTCTTGACGAAGCCTTCGCGAATCGCCTCGAACTCCTCGAAAATCGAGCGATAGCGCTGCGCGTCCCGGCGCGAGTAGTTGGCGATGGAGTCGCAAGTGAGGTCGATGTCCTTGTGGATCACGATGCCCGGACCACCGTTGCAGTCCGGATGCCCGGTGATCTGATCCTCGGGTTCGATGTACTTCAGCCCGTAGTGCTCGAGTTCCGGTTGAATGCTCTTGAAATCAGCATTGCATTGAATCCAGACATGGGATGAGCCATAGAGGTCATGCTTGAATCCCGGCAACGTGACTTCCCGGGTGACGGCACCGCCGCCCACCCATTGGTTGCGCTCCAGCACACAGACGCGCAGGCCCTCGCGCGCCAGCACGGCACCGCAGGAAAGCCCATTGACACCACCGCCGATTACGACGACATCGAAGTCGGAATCCACGAAAATATGGAATCAGTCCGGTCTACTCGCCGAAACGCGTCGTCCAACTGACCCTCACCCAGGCCGGATGCGGTTGCACCACCGTCCCGGTCTGCGAGAAGTCTTCCGCGGCAAGGGTGTAGTCCTCGTCGAACAGGTTGTCCACGCTCACGTTCAGGTTGTGGTTTTGCCAGTCGAACCCGGCCTGCAGGTTGACCAGCGTCACGTCGTCGGCGACATAGGGGAACTCAGGCCGATCCTGGTGATTGAACTGGGTTGTGAAGCTGTCGCGGTAAATCACTTCGGCGCGCAGATAGGCATTGGCTGGGCCAATCTGCCAGTTGAACTGGCCGTTTGCCCCTGCGGTCCACTTCGGTGCGTTGGGCAACCGCTGGCCGCTGACATCGCCGAATGCGGAATTCTTGAAATCCTTGAACTTGGCATCGGAATAGCCAGCGAATGCGCCGAGCTGCAGATTTTCGCCGACCAGGGTTTGCACGGAGAATTCAAACCCTTTCGACTCGGCCTCTTCGGCGTTGTTGACGCGGCTGTCCGGCTGCGGGCCACCCACGCAATCCACGCCCTGCGGACTGTCGAACGGCACCAGTTCGCCACTGGCCAGAGGGCAGACGAACCGATCCAGCCGCACCTGCATGTCATCCCATTGGGTCAGGAACACCGCCAGTTCCGCATAGGTGCGGTCCTGGTTGAAGCTGCCTTTCCAGCCCCACTCGAAACTGCTGACCCGCTCCTTGTCGAAGAAGGAGCGGGAGTCAATGGCCAGCGCCTCTCCCACGACGGCGGCGCGTCCACCGGCATCGGCGGCGACGCGTATACCCGCGGCGCGGTAGCCCCGGGACCAAGTGAAGTACAGGTTGTGGTCCTCCCAGCCGGCCCAGCTAATGCCCAGACGCGGCGAGAAATCGGTGCTGTCGTTTTTGCCGGCGTTGAATATGTTCTGGGGAAAACGACCACCGGATACGAACATGCCGCCGCCACCCGTCTGATAGATCGGCAGGGGGTGCTGGTCGGGCCTCAGTTCACAGCCGGGGAGCAGCGGCGCCGGTACGCCATCCACCACGGGTCGGGTGCCGCAATCGAAGGATGCGTAGGTGTTCTCCCACCATTGTTCGTCGTTGTCCTCGGAGTACCGGCCGCTGAACGACAGGGTCAGGTCGTCGATGACCTCGTAGGACAGGTCGAAGAACAGCGCCCAGCCGTCGCGTTCGACGTTTTGTTCGTTTTCATTGGGCCGGTCGCCGGGGACAGTCAGGAATCCAATGAAGCCCGGCACGACATCCTGACCGGCGATGATGCGGTTGTCGACATTGAACCGGTCGTTGTACACCAAGCCGCCCACCGTCCAGTTGAATTCTCGCCCGCCGATCTCCCAGTCGTCGGCGGAATTCAGGCGCACTTCCTGGCTGAAGGATTCGGCGTCGTAGCGGTTCAGTCGGTTGAAGATGTCCCAGCCGGAGTTGTCGAGGTCTTCGAACTGCTCGAAATCGGACCGCTGGTTGCCGGTGATGGAGGTGAATGTGAAGCGCTCCGCGTCATACTGGATGCGCAGCAGCACCAAGCTGTTTTCGACCTCCTGGTAGGTGTCCTGGTCTTCGCAGTTGTGGCGGTCGTTGCCGTTCTGGAAGAAGATGTCCTCGCCCAGTCCACAGGTGCTGACCGGGTCGGTGGTGCCGCTCGCGCCGGGCCCGAAACTCAAGAAGCCGGCAGGCCGTTGGCCTGTGGGGATCTTGCCGAGGTTGCCCTGGTCTTCGCGAACGATCTGTCCGGTCAGGTCGATGGTCCAGTTTTCCGGCTGCCAACGTATCGCGAGGCGCGCGTTCAGGTCTTCGTGATCCGCATCGTTGCCCGTGTGGCTCAAGTTCTCCACAGCGCCGTTGCTCTGTTCGAAAGCGATGCCGCCGCGAACGAAGAGGTCGTCCATGACGGGTACGTTGCCGACCGCGCCGACGGTGTAGGTCTCGAAACTGCCGTAACCCACCCTGACCTTGGCCATGGCGTTCTCGTCGGGCTTTCGCGTGACGATGTTGATGGCGCCGCCGGTGGCGTTGCGGCCGAAGTAAGTGCCTTGGGGACCGCGCAGGATTTCGATGCGCTCGATGTCGTCCAGCGGTGGGTTGGCGGAGCCGCTGGCCACGGAGCTCACGCTGAACTCATCGACGTTCATCCCGATTGCGGGCCGCGACTGGATGATCCGTTCATTGCCGCCGGAAGTGAGATCGCTGATGCCGCGGACCGAAATGTCGCCGTTCTTGGTGCCCTGCTGGTCGTTCTCGTTGAAAACGACGTTGGCGAGCCGCTGCACATAGTCCCGCGCACCGCGCATGCCGGAGCGCTCGATTTGCTCGCCTTCGAATACGCTGATGCTGATCGGTACTTCCTGAAGGTTCTCCTCGCGCCGCTGGGCGGTGACGATGACTTCCTCAATGATGGTGGCGGAGGCATCCGATTGCGCCAATGACGCTGGTGCCCAGCACAAGGCAGCCACAGTTGCGAGAGAGGTTGCGAACGGTGTCCAACGATTCCGGAACAGGTGTCTGAACATGGTATCCCCCTTGAGTTCAATCCATTCGGAAGGCCGTATGTAAGCGCTTACACTACTACTAGACTTTCTTCTCTTCAAGCGTTTGCGGGTCCAAATGAGCAATGCTGTCCAAGCTCGATACGCCGAGTGGGTGTGCGGTGCGGGCATGCGGCACGCCAGGCGGGGTTGCCCTCCCGGTCTGAAGGGCTTACGACGAGCCTTAACTGTGCCGCATGCCCGCACCGCACACCCACTCTCATTCTTGATATCCGTGTTGATGGGACGGTGCCGGAGTAAAATCAAAGCAATGAACGCAATGCTCAAGACGCTGTTTTCCTGCCTCGCATTGGTGATGCTGGCCCGGGTGGCGATTGCCGAGCCACCCAACATCATACTGATCCTTGCCGATGACCTCGGTTATGGCGACATCGGCGCTTACGGCGCGGAACTGATCGAGACGCCCAGGCTTGACCGGCTGGCTCGGGAAGGCGTGCGGTTGACGGATTTCTATGCGAGCGGCAATGTCTGCACGCCTTCTCGCGCCGGGTTGCTGACCGGCCGTTATCCGATTCGCGACGGTTTGGCGGCGGGCACCGTCACCGTGGACGACCAGCGCGGTTTACCTTCCGGCACGATGACCCTTGGCGAAGTGGCGCAACGCCAAGGGGTTCGGACCGCGTTGATCGGCAAGTGGCATCTGGGCCATCACCGGGAGGGACAGCGGCCCAATGCGAGGGGGTTCGATCTGTTCTATGGCCTGCTGCATCCAAACGATGTGGAGCAACCCGTCTATCGCAACGCGCAGGCACTGCCCGACCACTTTGAACAAGATGGGCTGACCCGCCGCTTCACCACCGAAGCGGTGCAATTCATCGACCGCAACGCTGATCGGCCGTTTTTCCTGTACATGGCACATACCGCGCCGCACATTCCGCTGGCGGCGTCCGCCGAGTTCGCGGGTTCATCCCGGGCGGGCACATACGGCGACGTGGTCCAGGAGCTCGACTGGAGCGTCGGGGAACTGCTCGACGCCGTCGCGCGCAACGGCATCGCGGAGAACACAGTCATCCTGTTCACCAGCGACAACGGCCCGTTTCCGGAGGGCAGCAGCGGCGGATTGCGTGGCGGCAAGGCCACGGCCTGGGACGGCGGCTTCCGGGTTCCGTTCATCGCCCGTTGGCCAAGCCGAATGCCTGCGGGCCATGCGACAGGCGCCATGGCGATGAACATCGATCTGTTCCCGACCATTGCCGCCATCCTGGATATCCCGCCGATGGAGGCCCGGATGCTGGATGGGCGCAACATATTGCCCATTCTGACCGGCGCTTCGAACGATTCTCCCCACGAGGCGCTCTACTTCTTCAATCACGACCGCATAGCGGGATTGCGAACCCAGGACTGGAAGATCGTTGTGCGGGCGGACTACCGCAACATCGAGCGCTGGCTGCCAGGCCGGGATATCCCACTGCTGTTCGACATGCGCGCGGATCCGATGGAACGATACAGCTTGGCTCGGCACCACCCCGCCAAGTGGCTGGAACTCGAAGCGCTGCTCAAGCGTGGTGAGCGGGAGTTCGCGACGGTCAATTAGGGCCTGTTGACACTACGGCGGGGGGCCGGTGCTGCGGCGCAGCACGAATTCCGGCTCGACTTCGCGGCGGTACACCGGCGGGCCCCGGGACTGCAACGTGTCGACGACGCACTCCGCGGTGACCTCGCCCATTTCCCAGTCCGGGGTGCGCATGGTGGTTAGGGGCGGGTCAACCAGCGCGGCTAGTTCGATGTCGTCGAAGCCGACGATGGACACGTCCCGGGGAATGCGGATGCCCATGCTCGCCGCCTCGAAGATGGCGCCGATGGCGAGTTGGTCGTTCATGCAGACGAGGGCGGTGGGGCGCGTCGGCGCGGACATGATCTTGCGGAAACAGGATCTCCCCTTGCCGATGGAAAAGTACGTGTTGGTGATGTGGTCGGGCGAGATGGTGAGTCCGACTTCGTCGAGCGCTTCCACCACGCCCGCGTGGGCCTTGCGAACCCGGGCATCGGGCTCCAGAGTGTGCAGGTGCTCGATCTGCGGGGAGGCGATCATCATGAGGCCGAAGCGCCGGTGGCCGAGCGCCACGAGGTGGCGGGTCAGACGCCGAAAGGCAGCATAGCCGTCGTAGCCGATGGTTGTGTAGCCTTCGATGGGTTCGACCGCACGGGTGACGATGGTCGGCACCCCCACTGACTCGACCAGGTTCCAAATTTCCTTGCCGTGGGCGCTGCTGTGGTGGAGCACCAGCGCATCGACGCCACGTTCAAGTAAACGCTTGGCCTGCTCGATCTCGTTGGCCTCGTCGAGTCCGCTGCAGGCAAGCAACAGCACGTAGCCGGCATCCATCAAGCGCCGTTGCAGAGCTTCCAGTTCAGTCGCGACATTGGCGTGCCCGAGGGTGGCGGTGATGGCGCCGATGGTGTGCGTCCTGCGCGAGGCAAGCGCCTTGGCGGCCCCGGACGGCACCCAATTGAGTTCCGCGACGGTCTTCAGCACCCGAGCCCGGGTGGCGTCGGATACCTTGTCCGGCGAATTCATCGTGCGGGAAACGCTGGCGGTGGAAACCCCGGCGTGGGCGGCGATGTCCGCCAAGGTCACGACGTTGCTCTTGCGTCTGGGTCTTTGTGCGTTTCCGCTCATTTATCTCATCAGCTCCGGCAATAGCAGCGCGATGCCCGGGAACAGAATGATAAGCGCCAAGCGCAGCAGGTCGGCAATGCCGAAGGGCAACAGTCCAGCAAAGATTCTGGCCAATGGGATGTCCGTCACCAGGGACTTCACCACAAAGACGTTCATGCCGATGGGCGGCGTGATCAGGCCGATCTCCGCGACGATGAGGATGAATATGCCGAGCCACACCGGGTCGAATCCAAGGCCGGTCAGTGCCGGAAAAAAGATTGGCAGCGTGAGCAGCAGCAGGGAACTGCTTTCCAGGATGCAGCCGAGCGCGACGTAGATGAGTATGGCGGCGGCGAGGACGGTCATGGCGCCCAGATTCGATGCGACAATCCAGTCGTCGATGGCGCTGGGCAATCCGGCCACGGTGACGAAGTTGGCGAACAGCAGCGCGCCGAAGAAGACCACGAAGAGGTTGGCTGTGGTTCCGATGGTCTGCGCCAGAATCTCCCGCAGCGCCGCCAAGTCCAGCGAGTGGCGGGCAACCGCGATGGCGATGGCGCCAAAGGCGCCCACCCCTGCTGCCTCCATGGCGGTGAATGCCCCCGCATAGATGCCGCCGAGAACCAGCACAAACAGAAAGGCCACGGGCCAGACCGGCAGCAACAACGGCAGCCGCTCGCGCCAGGGGATCCGGTCGCTTGGCGGGCCGTAGTTTGGTTTGATCCGTGCGATCACGCGCACCGCCAGCAAGTAAAGGAGCACGCTGAGCAGGCCGGGCAACACCCCCGCAACCATAAGTTGGCTCAGCGACACGCCGGTGATAAGCGAATAGAACACCATGCCGATGCTGGGCGGAATCAACACGCCAAGGGTGCCGCCGGCGGCCACCGAGGCGGCGGCGAATCCAGGGTCGTAGCGGCGCTCGCGCATGGCCGGCACCGAAATGCCGGTCATCGTGGCCGCGCAGGCGTAGCTGGATCCGGAAACGGCGGCAAAACCGCCGCTGGCGGCGATGGTGGCCATGGCGAGACCGCCCGGCCGGTGGCCGAGGAAGGCGTGGGCCGCGTTGTAGAGATCCGCCGCCATGCGCGTTCGCCCAAGGACGTTGCCCATGAGCACGAACAGCGGCAGCACCGAAAAGTTGTAATTCAACGCCGCATCGATGCCCACCTGTCCGATCATGATGACGGCGGGGTCCAGACCGCGCAGCGTGGCGACGCCGAGCACACCCACCAGCGCCATGCTGAAACCGATCGGCACACCTGCAACCAACAGCAGCAGCAACAGCGCGAGGCCGATGGCGAACAGCATCAGGGCTCGCCCTCCCCCGCGTCGCGCTCCCCCAAGCGGGGCAACAGCCGGGCCACGGTCAGTAGCGCCGCCAGAAGGCTCAGCACCCCGCCTAGGTAGGCGAACCAGGCGAGGGGCAGCGCCAGCATCTCGATGAGTTCGCCCCGGTCGGCGTAGTACCGCCCCTGCCACATAAACTGCAAGCCGAATGCCGTCAGGCACAGTGCCGCGGCGATCTCCACCAATCGCTCGCGAAATCTCGCCAGCGGCGGCGGTAGCGCCGTTTTCAGCAACTCGACCTGCATATAAGCCCGATTCGACGACAGCAGCGGCAAGCCGAGAAAGACGACAATGAGCACCAGCGCCTGCACCAGGGCGTGGCCGCTGGTGACGGGCATGCCGAGGGCGTAGCGGCCGATCACGTCGATCACGGTCACCAGCACCATTGCCAGCAGGGCCGCTCCCGCAATCCACGCTAGGTACTTGGCAGCCTTATGGACTACGCGGTCCGCGCTCATGGCGAAGGCCCGGACAATCTGCCGAGGCGAGTGGCTTCGCTGCGCACCGCGTCCCGGAACGATGCCAGCACCGCGGCCCCGTCGATGCCGTTGGCATTGGCGTGTTCGACCCAGGCCCGGTCGATGAACGAAGCCGCGGCGCGAAAGCGGCGCTCAAAGTCCTCGCTCGGCGTGATGCGAACGATACCCGCGGACCGCAGTTCCCGATCGGCTTCCTCGGTCCGCGCGATGAAGACTCGGGCCGCACGGCGCGCAAAGGCCTCCCCGGAAAGTTCCAGAATGCGGCGGCGGTCCCCTGCCCCGATTCGCCGCCAGCTCTCGTTGTTGGCAACCAGATAGAATCCGCCCCAACTAAGCCCTGCCCCCATGGCGACCGGCGTTTCGTATTTTAGAAAGGGATAGAGCTGCAGGCGCGACGTTCCGGTCGGCCCCATGCTGACGCCGTCGATGATGCCCCGGGAGAGGCCGTCGTGGATCTCGGGGGCGGTCAGCAGCACCGGGATGGCGCCGAGCCGCGCGATCAATTCGGCACCCAACTCGCTGGGGGCGGCGATTTTCAGGCCTGCCAGATCGGCCATCTCGCGCACCGGTTGATCGGTGGTGTAGAGCTGCTGCAGGCTGCTGACGTGCAGGGCCAGCACCTTGGTGCCGGCGAATTCCCCGGCTGGCGCCAAATGTTGCGCATAGGTGCGCCACAGGGCGACGGAAATCGATTCCGGGTCGCTGGTTCCGAGATACGGCGACTCATTGATCATGGCAAGCCGAAAGCGACCGGGATTGGAACTCTGGTTGCCGCCGGCAAGGTCCACTAGGCCGGACCAAGCCATGTCGAAATTGCGCCGGTAACTGCCCAGCGGGGCAATGCTGAAGCGCACCCTAACCCTTCCTTCCGTAGCCCGGGCCACATCCCGTGCCCAGGGCACGAGGATGTCCGAATGATAGAAGTGGGTGCGGGGCGCGACTTGGTTGATCAGCAAGACATGTTCGGGCGGGGCCGTGTGGGCCACGGTTGCGGCGATCAGCAGTGACGCGGCCACCGCCGCGGCAATCCGAGGCAGGAGGCTCACAGGCCGTTTCGGGTCCAGTCGAACAGGATGCCCAAGGTATCCTGTCGATGCTCCACCGCCAGCTCGTAGGCCGCCGCGCAGTCCTCGGGTGAGAACTCGTGGGTGATCAGGCCATCGACATCGACCCGTCCGGCGATCAGGGAATCGAAGAACAACGCATCAATCCGGCGTTGCGTCCAGCCATCGCGGTCGTGGCTGTCGTGGGTGGCCTGAATGGTCAGTCCCTTGGTCATCACATCGGAGGTCAGGTGCTGGCGGTCGGGATAGCCGGTGTCGCCGAGCAGAATCACCTTGCCGAACCGGGGCGCGGCGGCGAGTGCGTGGGGAAACACGGCGGGGCTACCCGTGGCTTCCACCACCACATCGGGGCCTTTGCCGTGATTCATCGCGCCGATTTCAGCCAGCTGATCGGCGACGTCGCCACAGAGCGTCTGCGTGGCGCCGCCGCGCCGGGCGTGTTCAAGGCGCTGTTCCGCTAGGTCGGAAACCGCGACCAATCCGACATTGGCGCTCCGCGCCCATCGCACCGCCATCTGCCCAACCGGCCCAGCGCCGATGATCAACGCCTGCCCGCCGAGCCGGAATGGCGCCGCCCAGGCGGCCCGAAAGGCCGTCTTGGCGAGGCCGCACCAGCAGGCGGATTTGGAGTCCACCGCCGCGGGAACCGGGGACAGCAGCTTTTCCGGCATGACTTGGTGGGAACCATGCGCCATGCGCATGAAGATGCGCTCGCCGGGCGCGAAGTCCCGTACCGCGCGGCCCACGGCCTCCACCACGGCCACGGCCTGAACACCGGTTTTCAGTTGCGGAAACCCGAAGATGCGGTCGTAATGTGTGCCAGGGTCGTACTTTTGATGGAGGATGGCGGTTTCGGTGCCGATGCTCATCAAGCTGTACAGGGTACGGACCCGCACCGAGTCGTCGGCCATCTCCGGCAATTCGAAGTCCTGCAGCACCGCTTGGCCGCGTTTCGGGAAAATGATTCGCTGGGGCATGGTTCCCGCCTAGCGTCGCCTCGTTTGAGTCGCCTTGGGGCGAACTTGCTTTTACTATAGCGAAAACCAATGGCCCGGTTCAGTGGCGTGGCGGACCGGCCACAACACCTTGATTGCGACATAGGGGGCTGGCAAGGGAAGCCGATGGCGGTCGTGTTGATTACCGGATGCAGCAGCGGTTTCGGCTTGGAGGCCGCGCTGGCGTTCGCCCGGCGCGGCGATGTCGTGATCGCCACCATGCGCAACTTGGCCGGGGGCGGGCGGCTGGCGCAGGCGGCGCGGGCGGAGTCGCTGGACATCGAGGTGGCGCGCCTGGACGTGACCGAATCGCACAGCCTAGGACCCGCGGTCGCGCGAGTGGTCGAAACGCACGGCCAGCTCGATGTGTTGGTCAACAACGCCGGCATCAATCGCATCGGTGCCTTTGAGGACACCTCGGAGGCAGCGCTGCGCGAGATCATGGAAGTCAACCTGTTCGGCCCGCTGTTGCTGGCCCGGGCGGTGCTGCCGGTCATGCGCAAACAGGGCGGCGGCTGCATCATCAACCTGAGTTCGCTGTCCGGGGTTGCCGGGCTGCCCGGCGACGTCTCCTACACGGCCAGCAAGTTTGCCTTGGAGGGCGCCGTCGAGGCCTTGCGCCACGAAGTGGATCGCTGGGGGATACGGGTGGCGCTGGTCGAACCCGGACTGCACGCGACGGAGATCTTTGCGGAGGCGTTGTCGGGACCGCTGCCCATTGCGCCGGAATCCGCTTATCGTCCGCTAATCGAGCAACGGATGGCGAACCTCGGCAAGCGCATCGGCGATGCCCGCCACCCGCGCCTAGTGGGCGAGCTGTTGGTTCGGATAGCCCACTCGGCTGGCGACCAACTGCGCTGGCCCGCAGACGAACTGGCCGCGCGCGTCATGTCAACGATGCTCGCCCAGGACGATGCGGAGCGGGACACCTTCCTGCGCGGCGTTGCCAACAGCGACTGGTGGGGGCGGGGCGAACCGGGGCCGGAGGACGGCGAATGACCCTCATTGGCCCCCAGGACATTTTCGCCCTCGGCACGGTGCTGGTGGGGCTCGCCTGGTTCGGCTTCTGGGCCGACGGCAATCGTCTCGGCAAGACCACGTCCGGCGTGCTTTGGGTGATCCTGGGCGGGGTGGCCCTGTCCAATTTCGGCGTCGTGCCGTTTGAATCCCCAGCCTACGACTTCATCGGTGGGCACTTGGTGCCGCTGGCCATCCCCTTGCTGCTCTACAAGGCCGACATGCGCCGCATTCTGCGCGAAAGCGGCCCGGTCATCCTCACCTTCGGCATCGCCTGTGCGGGCACGGTCATCGGCGCGGTCGTCGGCTTCCACCTCATCGACATGGGAGCGATCGGCGCCAAGGCGGCCGGTGCCTACACCGGCGGCTGGACCGGCGGCGCAGTGAACTTTGTGGCAGTGGCCAGAGCGGTCGAGATGACGCCGGATGAGGTTTCGGTGGCCATCAGCGCCAACAGCGTGGTCAGCATCATGGCGCTGATGTCGCTGATCACCCTGCCATCCATCGCCCTGGTGAGGCGCTTGGTGCCTTCGGCGATCATCGAGGATTCCGATCAACTGTCCGCCGGGGTCTCCATGGACGATCAAGCCGACGTCCTGCATCTGAGCCACATTGCCGGCGCCTTGGCGCTTAGCTTCGCCATCTGCGCCGTCGCCTACACCCTTGCCGGCTGGCTGGGAATTTCGAATTACGCCATCCTGTTCGTCACGGTTCTGGCCCTGGTGGTGGCCAACCTGTTTCCGCGCGCCCTGAATCGTCTGCGGGGCGACTTTGCGCTCGGCATGATCATCATGTATCTGTTCTTCGCCGCCGTGGGATGCGGCACCAATGCCCTCGCCTTCATCGACACCGCGCTCGATCTTTTCTTTTTCTCGGTGCTCATTCTGGTGGTCCACCTGTTGGTGGTGCTTGCGGCGGCGAAATTGCTGCGGATCGATCTCGCCGAGGCCATCGTCGCCGCCGGCGCCGCCCTGGTCGGCCCCGCGCCGACCGCCGCCATCGCCGCGGCCCGTGGCTGGAAGACGCTGGTGACGCCGGGGATCATGTGCGGAATCCTTGGCTACGCCATCGGCACATTCATTGGCGTTGCGGTGGCCAAGCTGCTCGGCGGCTAGACCCTATGTTTGAACAGGTTGAGTTACGGTCTTTTCATGGGTACTACTGGTAGCCATGAAAATCGAGCCTAGGGCCTCCAACGTCATCTCCACCATCGATGACCACAGGATTTCGACGTATCAGCTATTGATTGTCGCGTTGTGCCTTGTCTTCAACATGATCGACGGATTTGACATTACCGCGATGGCCGTCACCGCCCATCAAATCGACGAAGAGATGCAACTGGGTGCTGATCGACTGGGACTGGTCTTTAGTTTTTCATTGGCTGGCATGATGCTTGGCGCTGCGTTTCTCGCGAGCTTCTCCGACATCGTGGGTCGTCGCAGTATTGTGATTGCATCGCTGCTCCTGGTCGGCCTAACGGTTTTGCTAACGGCCAACGCGACATCGCTTACTGGCTTGCTCGCACTGCGGTTCCTATCCGGACTTGGCGCTGGCGCCATGTTGGCGAGCGTTGCCACACTGGCTGCGGAGTACAGCCCGGTGAAGTACAGAGCGCTGTGCGTTACCGCCGTTACGGCCGGTTATCCCCTCGGCGCCACAATGACCGGGCTAGTTGCGAACCAGCTGGTGCCTGAGTTTGGCTGGCGGATGATGTTTGTCTTTGGTGGCGCCACAACACTTGCACTGTGCGTGATCGCGTATCTGTTGGTACCCGAGTCAATTCACTTCCTCTGCCAGAAGCAACCTGCAAACGCACTTGCAAGGGTAAACAAAACACTGAGGCGACTGTCACGTGATCAGATAGGGAAGCTTCCAGCACTCGAGAATTCGGATCCCAGTTCACCGGATCAGGCTCAGAATGTCCTTCAAAAGGCGAGGTTGCTGCTCACGCCGGACCTTAGGCGTTCAACACTCATCCTATGGGCATCGGTGTTCCTGTGCATCACGACGCTCTACTTCCTTATGAGCTGGATTCCCAAAATGATCATCAACCTAGGTCATGATGAAGAAATTGCCAATCTCGCATTCACAACACATAACCTAGGCGGAGTGATTGGCATATTCTGTCTGGGCTATCTGGCAAGCCGCTGGCGCCTCTCAAGCCTCATCTCAGCCTTTACCGTTTCAGCCGCTCTGCTTATGCTCGTTTTCGCAGGCGCTGCGCTCGCATCGGCAGATCAGTTGCTGCTCATATCCATCATCTTCGTGATCGGATTCACCCTCGCGGGCGGCTATACAGGCCTCTACGCGGTCGCCGCCAAGGTCTATGCGGTAGAGGTTCGAAGCACGGGCGTTGGTTGGGCCATAGGACTTGGACGCTTCGGGGCAGTCATCGGACCCGGCGTGGCCGGACTGATGATTGCGTCCGGCTACACGATCACCACCAATTTTCTACTGTTTGCATTCCCACTGTTTGTGGGTGGCGCACTCGCGTATCGGTTAAAGGTTGATTGAGGAATTTGCGGAGAATACACATGCTAGTCTTTTATCGAGAAATCACCGTCGAATGGGGTGAGTCCGACCCCTTTGGCCTTGTTTACTTCCCACGCATGCTCGCCTGGTTCAATGATGCGGAGCATGAGCTCTTCTCTCAGGCTGGCTATTCAGTCAAGAAAATGGTCGAAAAGGACCGCACAGCATTTGTCATGGGACGAGTTAGTTTCGAATTCGTGGGTCCTGCGGCATACGGCGATGAAATCATCACCCGCCTTGAGCTTGATGAAATCACCAACTCAACAATCACGTGGAAATGCACCGCCAATCGGAAGAAAGACGCGATTCAGGTCACCAAGGGCACGGCGACGCGCGTCTATGCTGAAATACAGGAGGATGGGACACTAAAGGCCATCAGAATTCCGGATCACATTCGCGAGATTCTAGGCGTCAAACCGAATCAGTGAGCCTGTTGCCCGAGACGCCTATGTCAGATGACGGCAGTCGCCTCAATTTCAATCTTGGCCTGACTCTCGACGAGCTGAACGACCTGGACCACGCTCATTGGCGGATAGTGCCGCCCGATTACATCGCGATAGGCTGCACCCATCTCCTTCTGTGACCCCAAGTAGGCATCGCGGTCGGTGATGAACCATGTCAGGCGCACCAGATGCTCAGGGCCTGCACCGGCTTCCTTGAGCAGTGTCTTTATGTTCTCCAAGGTTTGACGAAACTGATCAATATACTCTTCGCTTTCAAATTCCTGCTGGGCGTTCCATCCGATCTGACCACCAAGAACAACCAGCTTGCCTTCGGCTACGACGCCATTCGCATAGCCCTTTGCTGGTGCCCAATTGTCTGGCTGCAAAAATTCCATCCTGTGCCTCTTCCTATTTTTGTATGTGAATCGGTCGCCAGTCAGGCGCGACAAGGCGGCGTTTTCCGTCTGACGTTCGACTTGGATCGCCATCTGAAAAGTCACGATCCCACAACTGGCAGGTCACTTGTTTGTGCTTCTGATCCAATCCTTCACAGTAGTTGGTGTACTCGCAGAGGTTTACGGCATCACCCTGCCCGGTCCTGACTTTGATGAACCAATCAGGGTCAGCCAGCGCTTGACGCGCCAATGCAACGACGTCACCAACCTCTTCTGCCAAAACCCCTTTGGCTTGGTCAAAGTTGTGAATTCCGCCGGCAACGACGACGGGTGTGAGCAAGCTATCGTTCCGCAACGCCGAGCGTATGTGCTTGGCAAGCGGAACATTGCGACCGAACGGCCCTTGCTCATCAGAGATGTAGCCCGGCATGCATTCGTAGCCACTCATGCCGGTGTACGGATACACCGCCTCGCCAACCTTGGGCTGCTTCGCGTCATCAAACTTGCCGCCCCGACTTAAGCTTAGGAAGTCGAGCCCCGCTCCACACAACGCAACGGCGTGCGCTGTGGCGTCTGAGAGATCAGAGCCGCCATCGATGCACTCATCGGCCAATATGCGCACGCCGACGACGAAATCCCGCCCAACCGCGCTAAGCACTGCCTCCATGACCTCCAACGCCAGGCGCTGGCGACCCTTTAGAGCCCCGCCATATCCATCGTCACGGGTATTCGTTCGTGACAGGAACGACGCCATGGTGTAGGCATGCGCGTAGTGCAGCTCCACGCCATCGAACCCCGCTTTCTTGGCTCGCACCGCCGCTGCTGCAAAGAGCTCGGGAAGCTGTTTCGGCAGATCGCGAATGTGTTCAAGCTCCATATCCGTAACGCGCTCGCGATAGCCATACCTCAGGGACTCCAACTCCCTGGTCGTCAGCACCTCCTCTAGCTCATCGCCACCAAGCAACATCAAGTGGGCGCGTACCTTGGCTTCATCGGCTGCCTCATCAAGCCCAACTGCTTGCGCATGCTCAGGGCGAACTTTCAAAAACCGTCCGAAATAGGCCTCAGCTGCTGGTCGACGCTTGATTGACAGGAAATCGATCAGTTGAATGAAAAGCTTGGAATAGCCCTTACTCTCCTCACGTACCCGTTGTACGATTTGCTCCAAACCGGGAACGTAGCGATCATGGCCGATGCGCAGTAGCGGACCACTGGGTATGTCCCTAATGCCCGTAGCTTCCACGACGATTGCCCCCGGTTGGCCACGCGCAAACCTTCCGTACCAATCGAGATTGTCGGCGGTTACAGCGCCGTCATCCTCCGCCCGCCAAGGCACCATGGCAGGCACCCAAGTTCGCTCGTTGAGCCGCAAGGCTTGGAAGGAAAGCGGCTCGAATAGCTGGGCGGACGACGCCTCCTGTCGAGATGGCCAGCTGCCGCCTGGCGAGGCCTTGTACTTAACTCTCTGAGGAGGCTTCCACATGCCTAGTTGCCCTCAAACACTGGCGATTGCTTGGCGACAAACGCTCGATAGGCGCGCTCAAAGTCAGAAGTTTGCATGCAAATCGCCTGCGCTTGTGCTTCAGACTCAATGGCTTGCTCGAGACTCATGCACCATTCCTGATTGAGCATCGTTTTGGTCATACCATGCGCAAACGTGGGGCCGGCTATGAGCTGGCGCGCTTTCTCCCTCGCACATCCTGGCGCATCGTCAGAAAGCTCGTTAAAGAACCCCCAACGTTCGCCCTCCTCAGCCGTCATGACTCGACCACTGAACAAGAGTTCGCTCGCGCGACCTTGGCCAATCAATCTCGGCAATATCGCACAGGCTCCCATGTCACACCCGGCGAGCCCTACACGGGTGAACAGGAACGCAGTTTTGCTATTGCTGGCGCCATAGCGTAGGTCGCTGGCCATGGCGATGATCGCACCAGCGCCAGCGCAAACACCCTCCACAGCGGCAATGACCACCTGCGGGCACGCTCGCATGGCCTTGACCAGATCACCGGTCATGCGGGTAAAGCGCATGAGTTCAACCATGTCCATGGCAACCAGCGGTCCGATGATTTCATGCACGTCTCCGCCGGATGAGAAATTCCCGCCGCTCCCCTCGATTACAACCGCATGCACGTCATCCGCATAACACAGTTCCCGAAACAGATCCCTAAGCTCCGCATAGGAGTCAAAGGTGAGTGGGTTTTTTCGTTCCGGACGATTCAAAGTCACCGTCGCGACCCCGTCTTCCAAGGACCAAAGAAAGTGAGACGGCTGATAGTCGGCCATGGATTTGGTTTGCATCGCTATCCCCTACGTTGTTTCACCGCCAGAGATGGAGATGGCTTGGCCGGTCACAGATCCGGCGAGTTCGCTCACCAACCACACAGCCGTTGCGCCAATTTCCTCTGGCTCGATTAATCTCTGTTGCGGGTTGTTGGAGTACAGCGCCTTTCGCGCGTCGTTCTCCGATCGACCGGTTTTTTCCATGATGTTCTTCACGGAGATCTCCAACATCTCCGTGTTCGCAAAGCCCGGACAGACTGCGTTAAACGTGACGGGGGATCGCGCAAATTCCGCTGCCAACGCACGCGTAAGCCCGAGCAGTGCATGCTTGGACGCACAGTAGGAGGCGACGTACCCGTAGCCTTTCTGCGCCGCAGTGCTGGCGATATTGATGACCCGTCCAAACTCGCGTTCCAACATGCCAGGCAGCACGGCCTGCGTGCAATGGAAGGCCCCGTCGACATTCACCGCAAACGTATCCCGCCAAGTCACGCTATCCAGCTTCGCAAAGGGCATACTCGGTGCGATGCCTGCATTGTTCACAAGAACGTCCACGGCATCAAATTCCCGAAAAGCGCCAACCACCGCGCTGTTGTCGGTTATGTCCAAGACTTGACAGTCAGCATTCGACAGCGATTCGCAAACTTTCTCCAAAGCACTCTGCGTTCGACCAACGAGGGTCGTCCGAATGCCGTCCGCATCGAATGCCCGGGCAATCCCTGCCCCAATGCCAGTGCCTCCACCAGTTATGACGGCATGTTTCAAGCACTTGCTCCCATGGCGCGCGCTCGCTCCGCGTTGCGCATCAATTGCTCCTTCCCAGGCAGGTACTGCACTGGCCACGCTTGCTCGACACCCGCTTCAGCCGCAGCCCTGAGCGTCCAAAATGGATCCGTAAGGTGGGGTCGCCCGAGGCAGCACAGGTCCGCACGACCTGACACAAGAATCGAATTCACGTGATCCGTCTCATAAATGTTGCCAACCGCCATCGTCGGAATGCCCGCGCTGTTGCGAATGAGGTCCGCAAACGGCGTCTGGAACATTCGACCATAGACGGGTTCCGCATCAGGTGATGTTTGCCCGGCTGAGACGTCTATGATGTCTGCACCGGCGTCATGGAACGCCCGGGCGATCTCGACGGATTCTTGGCCATCCACGCCTTGAGGATGCCAATCCGTCGAAGAGATTCGAACACTCATCGGCTTTTCCCCAGGCCAAACTCGCCGTACCGCACGGAAGACTTCCAATGGGAAGCGAAGCCTGTTCGCCAGCGAGCCGCCATATTCATCGGTTCTATGGTTGAGCAGTGGGGTAATGAACGCGGACAACAGGTAGCCGTGCGCGCAGTGCAGTTCGAGCCAATCGAAACCGGCTTCATGGGCCCTCCTCGCCGCCCGCACGAACTGCACCCTCACTGCATTCATGTCAACTCGCGTCATCGCTTTCGGCACCTGGTTTTCTGGCCCGTACGGCACATCCGACGCGCTCATGATCGGCCAATTTCCTTCATCGAGTGGTGCGTCGCTTCCTTCCCAGCCCACCTTAGTGGAACCTTTGGGCCCGGAATGGCCCAATTGCATCGCAAATTTGCACGGCGTTTGACGATGCACAAAATCGACGATTCGTTTCCATGCCGCCTGCTGCCGGCCGTTCCATAGGCCAGCACACCCAAGTGAGATGCGTCCCTCACGTGAGACGTCCGTCATCTCAGTGAACAGCAAACCAGCCCCGCCCTTCGCCAACGCGCCGTAGTGCACCAAATGAAAATCCTCTGGAATTCCCTCTTCAGCGCTGTACATGGACATCGGCGAGACAACGATTCGATTGCGCAAAACAAGGTCACGAACACGAAAAGGCACAAACATCGGTCGCGTCGGCCTTGGTGGGGGCGCGTTCGAGGTTGATGCAAACCATGACTCCATCTCACCCAGCCATTCACCATCCCGCAGCCTGAGGTTTTCGTGGCTGACACGCTGCGATCGTGTCAACAGGCTATAGGTGAACTGCCTCGGAGCCAGATGCATGTAGTGTTCTACATTTTCAAACCATTCCGTGCTGTTTCGAGCCGCATTCGTGATCTTGATCACTTCCAGCGCCCGCTCCTCCTGATAGGAAGCCAGCGCATCTTCAAGCGATGCGGCATCACTATGGATGTGATCAGCGAGGCAGGTGGCATCTTCCAACGCCAGTTTGGTGCCAGAGCCAATGGAAAAGTGTGCCGTGTGGGCTGCATCGCCCAACAACACAACGTTCTCGTTGTACCACCGTTCACAGGTCACTCGCGGGAAGTTGATCCATATCGCCGAGCCGCGAAGATGAGCCGCATTGTCCATCAGGGGCGCGCCGTCCAGATGCTCCTTGAAAATCTCCTCGCAGAGCCTTACGCCCTTCTCCTTCCCCATGCGCTCAAACCCGGCTCGAGCCCAGGTTTCAGGGCCGCACTCAACGATGAACGTTGAGGTGTCTTCATTGAATTGGTAAGCATGGGCCCAAAACCAACCCCATTCCGTTTTTTCGAAGATGAAGTTGAAGGCATCAAAGCGCTTCTTAACCCCCAGCCAAACAAATCGGTTCTTTCGCGCATCCACATTTGGCCTAAACACATCCTTGTACAGCGATCTAACACGGCTGTTTAGTCCATCGCAGGCAACGACTAAATCGTACTCTGCGCGATAGGCTTCCATATGTTGGATTTCAGTCTCCGTCTCGTACTCGATCTCAACTCCGAGTTCCACACAACGTGCTGACAAAATCTCCAACAGTCGCAGCCGACCAATACCGCAAAACCCGTGGCCGCCCGACCGATGCGTTTCTCCGCCAAAGTGGACTTCCACATCATCCCAGTGCGCAAAGCTGCTCGCGACAAGCGCGGCTGTCTGAGGATCATTGCTTCTCATGTGTTCCATCGTTTCATCTGATAGAACCACACCCCAGCCAAAAGTGGAGTCCGCCCGATTTCGTTCCAATACCCGCACTTGATGGTTTGGATTCCTCAGTTTCATGGAAAGCGCAAAGTAAAGACCCGCAGGGCCTCCGCCTAAGCAAATGACATTCATCGATTGACCATTCATTGCCGAACCCCGGGAATGAGCGCAAGAACCCGCAATGGACTGCCGGATCCGTTCTGAATCTTCAAGGGAGCGCAAAACAACAGGCTCCCCGTGGGTGGCAGGTGTTCAAGGTTCGCCAAGCACTGCAATCCATATTTGCCAGAACCGTGCATGAAGTAGTGGCAAGGGTACGGAGGGTTTAGATGCTGGGCTTGGCCTGCATCCGTACCGATCGACTCAGTCCCAAATCCGAGAACATTGCGTTCCACCAGATACTGCACTGCCCCGGCATCCGGCCCTGGCGTGTGCTGCCCCTCTTCGTCGTAGTTTTGATACTCAATCGGATCTGTTCGTTTTGACCAATCGGTGCGCATGATCACCCATGCCCCTTCTGGAATCTCACCGTGTTCCTGTTCCCACTGAACAATATGGTCTTTAGTCAAGAGGAAGTCGGCGTTCTGCCCTGAGTGCTTGCTGTAATCGAGCACAACCGCCGGGGCAATCATATGCTCGGGCGGAATGGTATCCACTGTGTTGTTCGGCAAGTTGCGGCCGGACACCCAGTGAATGGGTGCATCAAAGTGGGTGCCGGTGTGTTCGCCACATGAGAAGTTGTTCCAATACCAACTGGGACCTCGATCGTCGTACTTGGAAACCTCCTCAATCCGAAACGGCTGAACTTGACCAAACTCCGGCGGGAGGGTCAGTTGGGGAAAATCGGGTGAGAGCGTCTGCGTTAGATCAACAACGCGAACCCCGCCGCTGGTGATGGCCCGGCTCAATCCAGTGAGCAATTCAGCACCCATGTTCAGCTCCTTAGGTAAAGCTCATGTTGCCCACGGAACTGCCGCCACAGACAAAGAGCGTTTGGCCGGTCACAAACCCGGCGTCATCGGAAAGAAAGAAATCCACTGCCCGCGCAACATCGCTTGGCCGCCCAATCCGACCCACCGGAATTCGCTCTGCCACACGCGCTTCCAACTCGCTGCCCTTTTCGACGACGTCGTGAAACATTTCCGTGTCCTCAATCGCGCCTGGCGCCACAACATTCACCGTCACGCCATGCTCGGCGAGTTCAAGCGCCCAGGTACGCGCCATGCCGATCATGCCCGCTTTGGTCGCCGAGTAAACGGTTCGTTTCTCGAGCCCCACAACCGCACGAGTGCTCATAAGAACAACCCGCCCATGACGTTCGCAACGCATCCTCGGCAAAGCCGCTTGCAGCATCGATATGGCGCAGCCCAAGTGCAGCTGACTGAGGGCGGTCAGATCTTCGTTCACAACCTCTTCGACTGGTTTTTCGATTATGGCCCCAGCGTTGTGAATAATGCGCGAACTCGGCCACTGCTCGGCCGCTTGCTGAAAGGCGCTTCGCGTAGCCACCGGATCAGACAGATCCGCCTTGATCGATACCAACGAGTCATGACTTCCGGCGACACTTCGGCGGGCAATGCTAACGACCTGATAGCCTTGCCGCACGAGATGGTCCGCAAGGTGGGCTCCAATGCCAGAGCTCCCACCGGTCACCCAAACGTTGGGTTTACTCACTGATCAGCTCCTTCTCCAAGACCTTTGGCTCCTCTCGAAATCGACTATAGAACTCCTTCGCAACATCTCCCACGTAGATGTCTTCAACGCCGCTCCTCAGCCCCTCGACGACATCGCGCGCTAGGCGCTCCGGTGCGACCTTAGGTGGCGGCACCATCTGGCTCCAAGGCTCATCAATGGGGCCGGAAAACGCATTCAGCACCCGAATGGCCGCGGGGTGAAACTCCGCTCGTTGACACTGGCTCAGGCTCAAGGCCGCAGCCTGGGATGCCGAGTAGGTCCCTTCGGGTGGATAGTTGCTCAAGGCAAAGACGGACAGGAGATTCACCCAAGCCACCGCACTGTTTTGGCCATCCGCGCCACGTGACTTCATCGCGGGACCAAACTCCTGAATGAGCCGGAGCAAGCCAAAGTAGTTAACTTCCATCTCAAGCTTGGCAACATCTGTCCCATAACGAGACGCAATACCCTGGGTGCGATGCACGGTGGCGGTGTTAATCAAGATATCCACACGACCGCCTAACGCACTGCCTTGTTCCTGTACGCTTCGCGAATCAGTCAGATCAAGAGGCACGAATTCAACTTCCCGAATCTCCCCCAAATCGGCAAACCCATCCGGTCGTTTCCAAGGTTCGGTTTCCCCCACCCAGATGAGACTCGCGCCCGCATCCGCGATAGCCCGCACCATGGCTTGACCTACCTCGCTCTTGCCATCGGTGACCAGCACCTTTCTGAATTTCGGGTCGCAAGTCATCTCGCGAAGCTGTTGGTCATCAGCCATATTGGGCACCTCATCAATTGGGGTAGCGATGAGTACGCCGCGCCCCGCTCTATCTAGCCGTGCACTTACCGACACCTGCTCCGATGGAGAGCCGATGTCGCCATGCAGGTGTGCGACCACCGATGGGCCGCAGTCGAGACGAATCAGGCCCAATCGCCATGGCATCCGCTCCCGGAAATACAGATCATGGCTGTGGTGCAGGTTGGTTTCGGCCAACAATTGACCGCCCCCATCAAGCTCCACCCACTCAAGATCTTGTGATACGCAGGCGCCGCACATTTCTCGCGGCGGGTACTGCACCATTTGGCACTCGCTGCATTGTTGCAGTTCCAGCACCCCCCGGGCCGCCGCTGCGGTCAGCCTCAGGCCAATCCGGCTGCGCGCCCATGGCGGCAGGATTGGCGCTCGCGTGCGCAGTATTGGGTTTTTGCGCTTCGGACGCTGCAGCGGTTCCGTCACGCCACTGCCCCAATGCCTAGAAGAGCCGCGGCCGTACACACCCCGCGATCGTAGTTAATCATGCCAAACCCGCTCACCAACCCGATCTTGGCATCGGGCACTTGATGACCCGCTGGCTGGCCCGTCAATTGCCTGACCGCTTCGACCATGCCAAGGTAACCACCAGCGGCGCCGGCCTGACCAACGGACAACTGGCCGCCCGATGGGTTGATCGGAAAGGTTCCATCCCAGGCAAACTCATTGGCTTGAATGAATGCGGGCGCCTCGCCCTTCTCACAGAACCCAAGATCTTCAAATTGAAGCGCATTGATAATGGGATAGTCGTCGTACGTACACATGAAGTCGACGTCATTGGGCGAGCAGTCCGCACGTTCGTACAGCGCATCCTTGTCCATGGCCCAGCCGCCGCGCATTTGAATCGGATCTTCAGAAAACGCATTGTGACGCTCGATCGTGGAGAGGATTCGAGCGTGGGGCAGGCCCAACTGCGATGCACTCTCTCGCGACATGACCAAGAACCCTTCCGCGCCTGCGCAGGGCATCACGCAATCGAACAAATGCAACGGCTCGGCGATGACGCGAGCCGACATGTATTCCTCCAAGGTGAGCGGCCTTTTGAACAGCGCATTCGGATTGGCCAAGGCATTGGTTCGTTGCGCTACGCAAAGCTTGCCGAACTGCTCACGGGTCGCGCCGTATTCCCGCATGTAGTAATCCGTTAGGAACGCAAAACTCGCGTTGGGTCCGCCGGAACCGTAGGGATAGACCGCATCCTGCGCGTATTGGCTGAAACTGCCCAGGAGATTGCGGAAGGTATCCACATGATTGGTGTCCGCACCAATGCAAGCAACGATGGAAGCATCCCCACACTGCACCGCCCGAGCCGCGCGACGCAAGCCAACCACCCCACAGGCGCCACCCATCGGGATGTGATCGAGCCATCTGGGCGACATGCCGAGGTGCTGGGTCAGCCCCACTGCGGTATCGGGAACCAACTGGAAGCTCGATATGCAGAGCCCATCGATGTCGTGCTTTTCCAATCCCGAGTCGTCGATCAACGTTCTGAGAGCCTTCGCCGCAAACCAATGCGTGCTGCGATTGGTGTACCGGACATAGTCAACCGTCACCGGCGCAACGACGGCAATCTCCTCATAGGGCAACTGAAGACGGCTAGCCACGGCGTTTCTTCTTCCCGCGCAGGTCCACGCATTGCCGCCCCCCCACAAGCTCGCAGGCCAAGGTCTTCAGCTCACTGCGTTGAACCTTTTCCGTTGCCGTAAGCGGTAGTTTGCCCACAAACGCGATGTACCCTGGGGCCTTGTAATATGCGAGCCGACCAAGACAGTGATCGGTGATGGCTTGGGCAAAGGCATCGCTCGCATCAGTTGCCACAATGCAAGCAAACACCTCCTCGCCCCGAATTTCGTCAGCAATGGATGTGATCCCCACAGCCTGGACGCCGCCGACCTCCATGATGACTTCCTCGACTTCCACGGCCGAGATGTTCTCCCCGCTTCGGCGAATCACGTTTTTTTTGCGATCCACGAAGTGCATGAGCCCATCATCGTCAACATAAACGAGATCGCCCGTGTGGAAGTAACCGCCCTCCCACGCCGCTTGAGTCGCCTGTTCGTCTTTCAGGTATCCAGAAAAAAAACCGTATCGAGGCGAAGGCGAGGCGCGCCGCACGAGTAACTCACCCGGACATCCTTGCGCCACGTCTCGGCCAGCATCATCAACCAAGCGAAAGTCCAGGTGATCGGGCGGGCGGCCAAAACAGGCCGTGCCCACCTTGCGAGGCTCCTCACTGGCGATGATCGCCACCGTGCATCCCGTCTCGGTCATCGCCCAGGCCTCGATTAAGCGCACGTTGAACCTGGACTCAAAAGCGGTGTGGAGCTCGCCCGACAGACCAGCGCCAAAGCCAAATCGCAGGTTGTGCCGTTGATCTCTCGGGCTTTTGTCGAGACTCATCAGCATGGCGGGCATGACCCCTAGGTAGTGCATGATCGTCGCGTCGCACTCGGCAACCGAATCCCACCAGCTGGCCGGGTGAAACCGATCAATTGGCACAATGCAGCTCCCCGTTAGAATCATCGCCATCGTTGAGGCCGCCATTGCATTCATGTGGTACATCGGCAGCGGCGAAATCAACCGGTCCTCCCCAGGCTGCAACTGGCAATATCCGCCAACGTTTTGGTACCACTCGCCCGTTGCGAGGAAGTACTCGTTGGACAGCATGCACCCCTTGGGTTTTCCGGTGGTGCCCGAGGTGTAAAGGAGCGCGCACTCAGTCTCCATTCTGCCGACGGAATTAAGCGCCACCCGATTGTCGGTTTTGCCTTTGTCCCCGTTGGTGTCGAAATCCGTCACGGACACCACAGGACAGGTCGCAATGCTCGCCAAAGCTGCTTGCGCCGTTGAATCTAAAACAACCACCAACGACGCTTCACTATGGCTTAGCACGTACTCCAGCTCGGCGGATTGCCATTGCGGGTTGAGCGGAACCACGCTCACGCCAAGCGCATTCAATGCCAGCCAGTGGTAGAAAAACTCAGGCCTGTTGTCGAGGCCCACCGCAACGCGCGTGACGACTCCGGGCTTGAGCTCCAACCGTTCTTCATAGTGCTGAACTGCCCTCGAGATCGTCGAAAGCGCGTCCGCATAACTCACTGTGGACGCCGCAACGCCATACCGACTTGCGGTGTCGCTAACCATCTGCATAAACGGCCGAGACCCGTACTTTTCCGATGTATTAACAAAGGCTTGCGCGACACTACTCATACTTCAAATCAACATCTGTATTGAAGGAAGCGCCGCATCGCGATTGAGCAGCTCAATACGTTTACGCCTTATTTTGTAAGTTTCTTCAACGGCCACGATCTGATGATGAACACTGCCGCCTAGAACAATTTGTTGATCAAGCTGTGTTTCGAGATAAACAAATGGCGTTCTCGTCTCAAACGTCCCTCCCACACTGGACACCAGTTCAGGCTTCTGCAGCACATGTTGGCAGTAACTGGGCGGCTGCTGAGAAAAAACGTGAGGCGAGTTAAGACGCTCGATCCTAATGCGAAGCACCAATCGATCCTCAAAAAACAGGCTGTTGTGGATTTCGTCCTCAGTCTGCCCTCTTTTCAAAGGCGCCCAATACAGAACATCGTCAGTCAGTAACGCCAGCCAATCTTCGAATGCCTTCTCGTCGAGCAGCCGCGCCTCTTCATAAATCAACGACTCAATGGCGGCGCAGTCATCCATGAGCGGCTTCCATCGAAGACAGAATCTGATCTCGCCATGCCCGGTATTGACCGCGCATGGACACTTCGTTGGTGCCGTTGTAGTCCCCTGCGATGCCATTGGATTCGTTTTGGGAGTGCCCTCGATGCAGGCTGATCCAATCCCTGCCCGAACTAGCCAATCCTTCCTGAATCGCGCGATAGCATTGCAGGTCATCATGCCCCACGACGCTCGTGGGTGCGTTGATGATGCGGCTATAGGTCAATGTTCGCTTCAAATGTTCATCCGATGCGCCAACCAACCGAAACGTCCAGCTTTCGATCAGCGTTTTGTCATGCGCTATCGGACGTGCAACTCGAATGGCCTGTATGGCCCCTTTGATCGTCAAGCTCGGGTAGTAGACGGTGTTGTGGCGGTTGGTCCCCAGCACTTCCCTCGCCTTCTCCTCACCGAGGGAATCACAAAGCGATTCAAAGTACCCGGGCACAGCCGAGTAGTTGGAGTGAATCGAAAAATGCACGCCTGAATAGCTGTGACCGTGATCAAAAGTGCGGATGCCCATGTCATCGAAGAACTCATAGCTGCTTACGAACGGCTCAAACTGCTCAACCACCATCGGCTTTGGTTCATCCTTGCCATGTTCGGCATACCACAGAGACTTCGCAGTCCCCGCCGAGGATTGGTGCGCGACCATGGGATGCATCGTGTCATTCAGGTTTTCCACGAACATCTTCCAGTTGCAGTTGTGCATGTAGCGCAACACCCCCCCTGCAATCTCCAAACGTCCCTCAGGGGCACGGCCCACCATGTTGTCGATCGAGGTCAAGGACTCACCAAAGTAGTCTTCGAAGCTGAGCCCATGATCGGATAGGCGGACGAAGACAAAGCCGCGGTAGTTCGCCAAGTTATCCACCCGTGTTAGACCCAATGCGCCACGTGTCTCGTCTTTGAGTTCGATGCGAGTGCCCTCATATCCCTTGGGCAGCGGAAAAGCCCGGAACGAACCATCGTATCCATAAGTCCAACCGTGGTACGGACAGCGAATCGCCGCGCCGAGCTTGCCCGAAGGCGCAGTGACGAGCTTGGTCCCTTTGTGGGCACAACGGTTCTTCATCGCACACACAGACCCGTCACGATCCCGAACCATGATCAGGGGCTCTCGTGCAATATCGACGCTCACGTAGTCGCCAGGTTCAGGCACTTGGGAATCATGGCCCAAATAGACCCAACTCGATGGCCACAAGTGCTCCATTTCCAACTCAAAGACCGTTGGGCTGATGTATAGGTCCCGGTGAACCTCATCCTCTCTAACCAGGCTACGTACCTCATCAGCGGTTAGGATCGTCACTATGCCGCCCCCGTCGCTAGTTCCCTTTCGCCCTTGATGATCGCCGCATCAAGTACATCACCCGTTTCGTCGGCTAATGCCGCCTCTCGCACTTTTCTAATCACAGCATCCGCGCCGGAATTTTGCTTGTGATCCAGTGCGAATGACATGATGCGCTTGAGGTTTGCAGACCCTCGTTCATGGGTGTCGCCGTAGCCGGCGACCAGGTCCTGACTCCGTGCAACCTCAAGGGCCAGGTCATAGTCGGTCTTCGCCAGCGCCGCGACACAATCCAGCCATTCACGCATGGCAGCCATTTCTTCGTGATGGCGCAGGAGTCGACGACGCAACGCGCGCATGCGAGCCACCATGCGAAGCGCGAGATATCCCCAGAGGCTCGACGACTGGATGGTGAGCCCGCGAGTGAACAACCCCAACAGGGCACGGGCGGCATCGGACCTTCTGGCCCAGCACCCTAAACCGACAGGCATGGAACCCGCGATTTCCTCAATTCTCGGCTTCATGTACTCCGTCACCTGCACAATCTCGGCGTTTTCGCCAGACCCCAACAGCCGCATCAACCGTTCCGGCTTCGTCTTGAGGTCCGCAACCCGGATGGTGTCTTCGTAAGTCATCCATAGCGCCAAGCCCTTGGCAGCTTCCGCCGTCAACGCGAAAGGCGCGCAGTCCATCTCAAGCAGATCGTCAACCAGCGCTCGATACTCACTGACGTAGGCTTGGTCCTGGTAGTCAATCAATCTCGGGACCGCATGCGAGACCACTTCACGAACGTCGTTGGGAAGCTGCAAGACCCAGTCATCGGCTACCGACGCCGGTTGGCCTTGCTGAGCATCTTGTTCGCAAGCCGCTTCCGGAAGCCCCCCTGCCCGCGCGGCCTCAAGCGCATCGTTGAACGCCGCTAGGTTGGCTGCGACACTCAGCCCGCTTCGCTCAATCGCATTGGCATAGAGTGCGACTGCAAAGGGAAGCACACCCGATCCGGCAATCGCTCCGAGAATCGCCGCACTGATGACGCTGGCATTTCTAGCCGCGATGGCTTCCATGTCAAACGCCACCATGCGCTGCGCGTTGCTTTCCAAAACCCTCAGCAATTCGTCTGAGTCGGCACGCCCATCGCCCAAGTGAGATTTCTCGTCGATCGTGTACGCCCGATGCGTGCTCGTAATCAGTGTTGTCACATTCGGCTGCACCAGCTGGCGTTGCACCATGCGTGCGGCTTCCACCAACTCCGAAGCCACCACGAGGTCACCGGTTCCTCTCGCAGGCATCAAGGCCATCACGGGGCGGTCATCGGATTTCGGATAAAACTCCAAATAGTAAATCGTGGCACCCGTTCTCTGTGCAACCCCGGGCACTGAGGTGGCTTGCACGACATAGCCAGATTGTTCGGCAACGTCTATCATCCAGTTTTGCACCACCCCCCCGCCTTGACCTCCGAGCGCTGCAATCGTCAGTGTGATTGGGCGCTCCATCAGGCTTGCACCCTCCGTGCCAAGAGCCGATCCATCATCCAGCGATTCACGTTTGCGACAAAGCGCTCCCACTTGGTTGGATTCTGAATGCGCGTGACCTTGTAAAAGGATGGGCAGAGCACTGCAGCCTGCGCCACTGAACCGCAAACCCCGCACCCCACGCAACTGGCATCAACATGGGCAACAGGTTTGGCGCGCAGCGGATCTTGCGATGGCTTTATTGTCAATGATGGGCAGCCCGACAGCCGAATGCATGAATGGTCGCCAGTGCAGGTTTCCTCATCCACACCGAATTGCTCGGCCTCGACCCGCCGGCCTTCCGCCAGGTCGGCCCTGCGCAGGGGTCGAACACGGCGCTGACGGTTGAGTTGGCACTCTCCCTCGGCAACGATCACCTTAGGGCCGTCATAGTCAGTGGTCAGAGCATCTTCAAGCACCGACATCGTCTCGTCCATATCGTAGGTGCTTATTCGCTTGACCCACCCAACGCCCACACCGCGAACCGCGCTCTCGATGGACTGGCGGATTCCCAACGTCTTGGATTCGCCGCGCGAGGACGGTATGTCCTGCCCACCAGTCGCCGCTGAATAACCGTTGTCGACGATAATCGTCACCCCATCGGTTTGATTGAACGCCGCGTTGCCGATGCCACTGGTAAGGCCGTTGTGCCAAAACCCTCCGTCACCCATCATCGAAATGGCGCGTTTGGGCGCACCGTCAACATCCGCTGCTGGAAACGCAGCGCTGGAAGCAGCCCCTAAGCCATAGCCCATGATGCTTGCGCCCATGTTAAATGGCGGCAGGGTGGCAAATGAGTGACAGCCGATGTCCGCACTCACATGGTGCTGACCGAGCTTTCTCTGCACGAGCTTCATCGACGCAAACAGTGGCCGCTCCGGACATCCAGTACACAAGCCGGAGGGCCGCTGCGGTAGCGGCTCAGACAGCTCCAAGTCTTTGATTGGAATAAAAGTCTCCACCGCGGTATCCGCTTTATCGCAATGCGCCATGAACCTCGCTAGCCCCTGCTGCACAACGTCAGCGGTGTACTCTCCCGCCATTGGGAGGTCGCCCTTGCCCCGAACCTCAGTCGAAGCTCCAGCCTGCCGCAGAGCGTGACTTACGGCTTGCTCTATGTATTCCGGCTGACCTTCCTCAACGACCAACAGGGCACGTTTACCACTGCAAAACTGCTCTATCTCATCGTTGAGCAGCGGATAGGTCACGTTGAGGACATAGACGGGTACTTCACTATTGCCGAAGTAGTCACCAAAACCAAGTGTGGCCAATGCGCGGCTGACGACATTGAAGAGGCCGCCTTGAACGATGATGCCAATGTCATTCCGCGTCCCTTGTAGCTGTTCGTTTAAGCCATTTTCCCGAATGTAATCAACGGCTTTCGGCCATCGTGTAGCGACTTTGTCCTGCTCATGCGCGAACGTGGCAGGGGGCAGGATGATGTTGTCGGCCGACCGGCTCGGCGCCTTATGGGCATCCTGGGAAAGAAAAGCGCCCTTCACGTTGTTCTGAGTTCGATGCACGCCATGCATGTGGCACGCACGAATGCGCATCATGAGCATGACCGGCGTGCTGCTTGCCTCCGACAGCTCAAACCCGTGTCGAACCATATCGACGAGGCACTGCTGTTCGGGACGTGGATCAAGCAACCAGATCTGTGATTTCATGGCAAAGGCGTGGGTCCGCTCCTGCATGATGCTGGCCCCCTCGCCGTAGTCTTCGCCCACGACGATGAGCGCTCCTCCCTTCACACCAGCTGAGGCCAAGTTCGCGAGCGCGTCTGAGGCGACATTGGTCCCGACCGTTGACTTCCAGGTCACCGCTCCACGCATCGGGTAGTTGATGGACGCAGCCAGCATCGCGGCAGCCGTCGCCTCGCTCGCACTGGACTCAAAGCGCACCCCCAACTCCTCTAACAGGCCACTGGCGTCGGCGAACACATCCATGAGGTGTGATACAGGCGCACCTTGGTAGCCACCCACGTACGAGATGCCAGACTCAAGCAGCGCCTTGGTTACGGCTAAGATGTTCTCGCCGTGAAACTCTTGCCCCTGGCCGAGCTTTAGAAGCTCAACCTCCTTTGCAAAGGATCGTTCCGCCATCTATGGAGGTGCTCCTCCCAAAAGCACGATTAGAGTATCATTCACGTGAATTGTCAACTAATATCATGCAAGATCAGTTTGAGCACAACATGGCTAACGAAAACAGCGACGTGAAGAACAAAGCAGACCCCATATCTGAGGAGTTTAGGCTGGAGTATTCTCCATTCTATCGGTTGACTCAGGTCGAAAGTGCCTACCGCCAAAAAATGGAGGGCATTCTAAAATCAGTGGGGATGGATCTACCTCGGTGGCGCGTGCTGATGATTCTTCGCGAGAAAAGTCCTAGCACGGTGTCGGAAATTGCCAATCGGGCCGCCATGAAACTCTCGACCATGACTAAAGTAACGCAGCGATTGGAGAAAGAGGGGTACGTTTCTCTGTCTCGCAGCAAACAAGATGCCCGAAGCACGGACGTCTCGTCCACTGAGAAGGGTGAAGAGGCAGTAGTGAGGATCAGACAAGTTGCGAGCAAGATCTACCGTCAAGCAACGCAGGATTTGACCGCCGAAGACATACGGCGCCTCAATTCAACTCTGCGAACCCTGGAGGATTCGCTCCAATGATCCAATCAATGACAACACAAAACAGGACTTTGTCCGGAACCTAACAGGCTTGGGCGCTTAGTCATCACGCCGTTGACACTGCCATTACAAGAGTTAACGGCGTTTCGCGCCGCGCGAGGGCAACGGTAGGCCACTTTCACCCAACCGGCTCTGTTCACTAGGCCGCCAGCCCCGGCTGCAAGCCGTGCTCCCGGAAGAAGTCGGCCAAGGGTTGCAGTTCTCTTTCGAAACGCTTCCACCTAGCTACCGAGGAACTGTATAGCGGTCTTCTTACCTCCACGGCGCTGGCGGTGGTCGAAGGGGTCTCGAGTTCATGAAAGGCTAGGCAAGCCTCCTCCCAGTCCAGGCTACAGTGGCCGAGAAGCGCTCGGGTGGCGCCCTCCTGATCCTTCACGATGGCTTCGTAGTCGAGATTCAACATGCGTCCGGGCAGGCAGTCGTTCCAGTGCTCCATTAGCCGGTGGTAAGCGAGGTAGTAGTGCCCGAGATCGTCGAGCGCATAGGAAAACGGGTATGCGCCCTTGAACATCGTCTTCAGCATCGCATAGCACGCTGCCATCGGGTTGCGGCGAATATGCACGATATGCGCGTTCGGTAGCGCAAGGTGGATCAGGCCCACATACAGGAAATTCAGGGGCATTTTGTCGACGAAGTGCGCACACCGCCCGGTCAGGTGACGCGTGCTCTCTAGATAACGCCGCCCGAGGTCGGCGAACTCGAGATCCCGAGTGTGCTCGATGAGCTGCTCGATCGGCACCTGCGTAGTGCCCAACCTTGCGTAGATCGGACGCATCGATTCAACCGCGAAATTCTGCAACTCTCCCGCCGAACTCACTTGGCTATGTGAACTGAGGATGCGATCGACTAGGGTCGAACCGGCTCTGGGCAGCCCGATCACGAAGATCGGTTCGACCGAATCGAGACCCATCTTGGGGCGATGCAGAATTGCCTTGGTGAATCCGGACCGAAGCGCGTGCATTTTCGCCACGTCGCGCTGCACGTCATAACGTAGATGCCGCCGCTTGAGACTGGCGCCGCGCTGCAGGTATTGGAATGATCGCGACCAATCACGCAAGTCCTCCAGCTCCTTGGCAAGTGCATAGCAGACAAACGTCTCGTTGCGCGGGTCGCTAATGCCCCGCTCAAGCAACGCTTCCAGCTCGGCCACGTGATTGTTTTCCATACTCTGCGTACGCAGGCCACTACGCGCGTAGTAGGTTTCGAAATCTCCAGGACGTTGCCGCAGTACCCGATCAAAGCAGGATTCGGCGCCGGCAAAGTCGCCCTTGAAGCGCAACGCCGCACCAAGGTTGTATTGATGTGCCGGATTCTGCGGATCGCGGTTCGCGGCCTCGCGGAAACACAGCAGGGATTTGTCGTGCAGATCGCAGCGGGTGAACACGCTGCCGAGTGTGGCAAACACCTCGCTGCGCCTCGGGCCGGCCGCTAGCGCCCGCTCGGCGTGCCACATGGCCCCGGAATAGTCGCGCAAGGACACCAGCGTATTGGCCTTGTGAGCTAGAATGCCGGCGTCATCGGGCGCCAAACATTCAGCTTGCTCGATCCAGTGCAAAGCCTCGCGAAAGTCACGGCCCGCAACCGCTATCGCTGCCTGCAGGGAGAACAGTTCCGCGGAGTCGCGCACACGCGATGTCAGCCGGGACGCATGACGCCGAGCTTCGCGTAGATTGCCCGCCTTGAGGGCGCGAGCAGCCTGGCGATACTCCGGATCTCGTGTCACTGACGACTCCGCGGTCACGGGCTGGCCGTCATGGCGCCCCTGCCGGTTCCGCATTGGCCGAGTCGTGGCCGGGAGCGGGCTCGCCCGGGTTCACTCGTGATGGTACGTCAAGCGCAATCCGTAGCTGCGAGGCCGGGTAACGAAATAGAACTGCCCGATGGGACCGTTTCGCGTTGCCGGAATGCCGCCCGTGATGCCCGCTTCGTCGAATACGTTGTCAACAAACGCCGTGACGGACCAGTTGCCGGCGGCGGAGTAGAGCGTTGCAGACAGGTCCCAGAGCGAGAACGAATCGAGTTCGAAGAAACGGATGCTGCCTTCGAAATCGGCATTAGCCCCGCTGCGATAGAACCCGTTCAGGTGGTAGCGAATTTCCGAAAATGTCGTACCCGACAGCGGTTGCGTGTAGTCGAGGGTCATCGTCGCGATATGCCGTGGCACCCCGGGCAGAGACTCGCCGTCTCGTCCGACACCGCCATCGGGGGTTGCGAAGTCATCGGTCAATTCCGCATCAGTGAACGCATAACCGAAGCTGAATTCGAGGTTTTCCGAAAGTGTGCCGAAGGCCTCGAACTCAATGCCCCGCGTACTGGCTCCCGTCGCGTTCACGACCGCGGGGTTTCCGAAGGGCGTATACGAGTCGATCTGGGGTTCATCCCAGTCCACGTAATAACCTGCCAGTGTGTACTGTACGCGATTGTGCAACTGCCCCTTGATGCCGACCTCCCAGTTCTGGGCCGAATCCGGTTCGAAGGTGAGCAATTCCGGAGGGTCGGCCAGGAAGGGGTGCGTCAGCAGGGCTACGTTGCCTCCGCCACGCCGGTAGCCCTCGATCCAGGTTGCATAGAGCATCAGGCTGTCCGACAGGTCGTAGGAAGTGTTGAGTTTGAAAGTGACGTCGCTGTCGTCTTCCTTTACGTTGGACAGGACCGCCCCGTTCGGATCGACGCCGTCCGATGAGCAGTAGTAGCCGCATTGTGGCAGGAACTCCACCAGATCCTGCTCGAAATCCACCCAAGAAGCGCGTGCTCCCCCGGTTACCTGCCAACGTTCGGTCAGCCTGTAGGTGATCTCGCCGAAGAGGGCCGTATCGGTCACGTCGATTTCGCGATCGAAGATGGCATTGACGTCCGTGTTGTTGGCAAAGTAGTACGGTGGAGGATCGCCGGGCCGGCGGGGAAGGTCGTTCCACACCGCGGAGCCGGGCACCTCGTACGTCGTATAGACGGCGTTGTCGACATTTGAGTAAAACCCACCTAAGAGCCAGTCCAGGTTCCCGCTGCCGTTTGACCGAAGCCGGATTTCCTGCACCAAGCCTTCGTCGTCGGTAATGCTGCGTTCCGGAGAAACGACGCGGGGGAAGGCGGAGTAATAGTAAGGCTCTACGTTAACAGCCCAGAAGTCGGTGTAGTCGATGCTCTGATCCGACTCATTGTCGTAATACGAAGAAGCCGACGTAAGTGTGGCGAAACCGAAATCCACGTCCACTTCGAGCGTGGCTAGTTGGGCATCGCGTTCGTAAGGTTCCGGCGTGGGATGATACTCGACGTAGTCCTCGCCCGACCCGTGGAAGGGATTCTGAATCTGCCGCCCGTCGGACTCGTCGCTTTGGTTGTGGTAGGTGAGTACGGCGTCAACCCGGTCGTCAGGCTGGAAACGCAGCGCAATTCGAGCGCTCCGAGACTCCGTATCGCTGACGTCCTCCACGGTTCGGTAGTTCGGCGACGAGTTGACCAGGTCGGATTGGGTAGCCGCCGTTGCCGCCCCGTTGCCGTCGAGTTCGTATCGACCGCCCGCATCGATGAATCCGCCTGCCCGATCGTAACCGGCATTCAAGCGAAGGCTCAGCGTGTCCGACAGCGGCACGTTCAATGTGCCGCTCAGATTGTAGCTCTGCTCATCGGAGTTCTCGGTCCAATGCGTTCCGACACGCGCATCGATACTGAAGGCTTCCGGATCGGGTCGCCTAGTCAGAATCTTGAGCGTACCGCCCATAGACCCCGATCCGTAGAGCGTGCCTTGCGGCCCCCGCAGCACTTCGACGCGTTCCAGGTCGTCCAGCCTGACGGGGAAATACACAGGGGTGTCGTTGACGTACACCGAAATCGGTGCCACGGCCACATTGGGGAAATCGAAACTGCCGATCATGGAGTTGGCATTGATGCCGCGCAGGATGATATTGGGGTTGTTTCCACCGACCCGGGAACCCTGGTCGAGGTAGGCAACGCCCGGCACGCGGCGCAAGAGATCGCCAAAGTCCACCACGCCGGCCTCGTCAAGTTCTTCACCCGAGACTGCACTGATATTGAAGGGAATTTCCTGAAGAGTCATGGCGCGACGGGTCGCCGTCACAATGATCTCTTCCATCACCTCATCATCTGCTGCAAAAGCCATGCTGGGAAGCGCCATGGACACGGCGCTGGCAATTGCGGTCAGTCGGCCGGGCATGGAATGCGAGAAGGGCGATTTGGCAGGCACAGCACAGGCGCTTTCCACATGGCCCGATTCAGCCAACCGGCGAGAGGCGCGTTTACGTGCTGCAACCCTGTTCATGTGCGTTGAGCTGCCGTTTGTTGGATGCAACCGCCCGGATCAAACTGATCCACCTCTGCAACCTAGCCCAACGTTTTGGAGTTGTCAATGATGATGATTATCCCTGATGATCCGTCAACTGTTGGCATAAACAGGCTTCGGTCAGGACGCCGGTGCCGTTCAGCGATTCGCGGGTTCGTTCGCGCACTTCCGATATTGCCCGTGTCCCCGTCCGCCTCGGCAGGCTACGCTGCCGCGCGGCCACCCGAGCGCAGCAGGTACACGCCGAGCATGATCACGGCCACCGCCAGAAATGGCTCGAAGGGCCAGTACGGCAGGTAGAGCTCAGGAATTTCGGTGATTGCGTAACCGTACAGGATCTGTTCGGCTGTCCCTTGCCACGTGGAGCCCAGGCCCGCAGCGACAAGGCCAGCGCCGACCAGCAGGTGCGCGGCAATCCGGGTAATCGGATGAGGGCCGGGCGCGCCGGAGGCATTGGAGCCACCTCTGCGCATCCGGTTCCAGGCAACCGCGCGGCCCCCCCACGCGGCGAGGCCAGCCCAGTAGTAGATGTAATCAAGCGCATCGGGATTCGAATAGTAGAACAGCAACCACCAGTAATACCTGAACGCATAGGCCCACAGGAAATAGATTCCCACCAAGTGCAGCATGCGCCATCGTTGAGGCTGCAACCGCCGGCGTGCCCAAGTGAACGACGTCACCGTCATTGCGATTAGGAAGACATAGCCAGTCACGCCCTCGATCACGTCGCGCAGCACATAGACCTCGTTTACGTAATACTCGGTATGGACGATGACCATCCAGAGAATGAAAAACGCCTGCCAGGCCATGGCGGCGGCGAAACACAGGCCGATATACTTGCGATTGCGCCGCAGCCAGCGGCTGAACGCACACGGCAATAGCACCTTGATGGCGGAGGCGGCAAAGGCAATGTAAAGCCACGGCACGGCACACCGCACGGATAGCTGAATCATGTCCGAAACGCCCGGATCGGTAGTCAAGTCCTTGACGGTCATGGCAGCGACCATGGCAATAGAGATCGGCCCGGAGACGAGCCAGAACAACCCCCACTTGTTCAAGATTCCCGCGTTCGGAATGTTGTTCCGGTCAGTGCCCATGCGTTTCGCTTCCCGTCGAATGCGCAGTTGCCCGGAATTCTAAAGGCTGTTGTGGATGATTGTGAATGGCCGTCATTTAGCAATGTGACAATGCCTTCGGGATCAACGAGCACTTCGTCGCCTGCAACAGCCAAGGTCAGTTCGAACATGCTCGGTTCTCCACAGCATCAAGTCCGTTTTCCATATCTCGTTGTTTATGAAATATTGACGCCCTCAAAGACATACGCTTGTCCGGAATTTGTTCCATAGGAGACTGACCCTTTCCTCGGTTTCAAATTCGACATGCTCCGTGCCACCAACCGTACTTCTCGATGGCGTACATCGCCGCTAACCGCGAGTGCAGGTCTCCCCACCCTCGCAGGCCACTACCGACTGTGCTATCAAGTGCGTCGGTGCCGCACTGGCCATGCACTGACCGAAAAAAGCAAGAAGAAACCACAACCGGGAGCCCACATGCAGATCATCGAAGCAGAGAAAATCATCGCCAATGATCCTAAACACGCGCGTGCAACCTACGCACCGGAGTACGAGAAGGGCTCGGCCTATACCCAGGACACCTATCGTCCAATCGACCAAGGCGTGGTTCCCATTACTGATGCGGGGTTCATTCATGCTGATGCCGCCTACGACGTGGTGAGCGCCAGCGCCGGCTACCTGTTTCGCATGCAGGACCACATCAAGCGCTTCACGGCGTCCTGCGGCAAGTTTGGCTTGGTCAACCCGTACACCGAAGAGGAAACCGTAGAGATTTTGACCAATCTCGTGAAGCTTGCTGGCCTGAAGGATGCGTACATCTGGTGGGCGGTGACACGAGGGGAGCTTGAGGATGGAAACCGAGTCAAGGCCAAGTACAACAACAAGTTCTATGCTTTTGTGACGCCCTACCTGTTCATTCACGGTGACGAATCGAGGATCCGCGGCATAAAAGTAAGAATCAGCACCGATTACATCAGGATCCCGCCTCAAGCAGTCGATCCAACAGCCAAGAACTTCCATTGGATGGACATGAAGCTGTCTCTATTCGAAGCGCTCAGGCATGGTGCGGAGTGGTCCGTGCTCACCGACGCCGACGACAACCTCACGGAGGCTCCGGGCTGCAATGTGTTCCTAATCAAGGAGGGCGTTTTGAAGACGCCCGACTCCGGTTGTCTTGAGGGCATCACGCGGCAAACTGTGTTCGACCTGGCTGATGAGCTCAACCTAGGGGTGGAAGCAGGGAAGCTGCCCGCACAGGAACTGGTGGACGCGGACGAGGCATTTCTGACATCCACGGCCGGTGGGGTCATGCCCATTTCGCATGTCAATGATCGGCCACTCGGTGGACGCAACGGACCCGGTGAGCAAACGACTCAGATTCACAACCTGTACTGGAACAAGCGTTGGGCTGGGTGGCTTGGGGACCCAATTGACTACGACACTGGAATCAACGTGGCAGTTTCCGCAGAAAATCGGCGACGGCCTGGGTGAACAGATCGTTGCGGTCTCCTGCGACCATGTGCGCGGCATCGCTTACATTGACATACTCCGCGTGGGGACAGGTTTCGAGAAACTCGCGGGCGCCTTCCTCGCTTAGCACATCCGAGAGCCCGCCCCGAACCAGCAAGGTCGGCACCCGCAATTCAGCCAACTTCTCAGCGGCCTTCTGCAGCCGCTCCCACCGGGCATCGATCTCCCCGATGCGCCGCTTGTCGCCCAACCAAGCCGGATCCCAGTGCCAGCGCATGCGGTTGTTCTCATCGAGACGGACATTCTTCTTCAAGCCGTCCAGCACCCGGGGACGCCGGCGGTGGGGTTGGTAGGAGGCGATCGCATCCGCCACCTCTTCGAGGGATCCGAAGCCATTTGGCTTTTGCCGCATGAAGTCGATGATTCGCCGTGCGCCAGCCTGCTCAATACGTGGCGCCATGTCCACGATAACGACCGCACGCGCGTCAATGCGCCCCTCACCAGCCGCGCAAAGCGCCACGCCACCCCCCATCGATGCGCCGACCAGCACGGGCCGCGGATCGCCGAGGTGTTCGACGACCGAGACGACATCACCGACCATCGCGTCCTGTTCATACTCGCCGTCCGGCGACCAGTCGGAGTCGCCATGCCCCCGGGCATCGAGGCTGCAGGTGCGCAGACCAGCCTTGGCCAAGGCTTCACCGGTGCCTTTCCAGGCATGTCGTGTTTGCCCGCCGCCATGGAGCAACAGCACCAGCGGATCCTCATCCCTTCCCCAGCAGTCTGCGGCAATGCTCAGCCCTTCTCCACCCGGCAGGAACCACATCGGCTCCGGGGTCCCGGGAAGTCGTCTTCTGGAATTCATGCGTTCTCCTGAAGCCATTTACCGTTAACCCGCAACCATCGGTGCCGCCATCCCAGTCCGGCGAATCTCGGGCTCACGCATTGAATCGTAAATAATCTTGCCGTTTTGAACGGTGGCCCTGACGCAGGCGCTATCAAGCCGAACTCGCGCCTGCCCCCAGGGCCGGTCGAGCAGGCAAAGGTCAGCCGCTTCGCCGACCGCGATGCGGCGCGGTTTGTGGGGTTCATCCAGGGCACCCAGGAACAGGGAAAGCGCTTCCTCGGGCGTTAGGCGTTCGCCTTCGCCGAGGATGCCTGCGGACGCCGTTTGCCGAGTCACCGCGGCGCGCATCGCCCGCCAAGGGTCGGCGTGCCCAAAGGGTGCGTCGCTGCCGCCGGCTAAAGGGATCCCACGGTCCAGAAATCCGCGGCAACGGTACAGCCAACTTTGCTCCGCCGAGGTCAGGTCGCGCCGGTAGGCGTCACCCCGCTCCGCGATGAAGTGGGGCTGCGTCACCACCAATAGGCGAAGTTCGCGCAATTGCGAAAGCAAGGCCGGCGGCGTGATTGATGCGTGTTCGATGCGATCGCCGGGGCAGGCGCCGGCCTCTCGAAACGCGGCGAGGGTGAAGACCAACTCCGCTTCGGTGACGCAATGCACCGCCACCTCGCGGTGCCGGGCGCGGCTCGCCCTGATCAGGTCGCAGAGGCCATCGAAATCGGGAAAGGCGGAGTCGTGCAGGTGGACCTTGGTCGGCCCGGTAAGCCGGTGGTTCATCCGCAGCACTCCGCCAACGCGAATCGCCTGCCGCAAACTGCCATTGGACCGCAGACCTTCGAACCTAGCGGCGGCGGTGTCGTCGTTTTGGGGCGTCAAGTCGGTCAGGCCGGTTACCCCGTAGGACGCGAGCCGGTCGCTCGCCGCCCCCACCGAAGGCGGCGTCCTGCCCCACAGCTTGCCAAGCGCCTCGTCCTGGTCGTGGAAGCGTCCCTCATCGTGGGCGGGCAATGCGCCGTCCACGCCACTGCGGGCGAGGCGCTTGAGGCCAGCGCCATTGACCACCCACAATCGCCCACTGCGATGCTGCACACGTATGGGAACGCCCGGCAAGTGCCGGTCGAGCCAGCAGCGGTTGAGGTCTCCGGCAACGCTCTCGTGGTAGCCGATGCCGCGAATCCACCCCGCCTGGTTCGGGCTAGCGCTGCCGAGCGCCTCGATCAACTGTTCCGGCCCATGCACCTTCGGCGGCCCGCAAGAAACGGACTCCAAGGAGGCCGCATAGGCCATCAGGTGGATGTGGTGGTCGTTGAGGCCCGGCAGCGCGGCACCGCCTTGCAGATCGAGCACCCGTTCTCCCGAGCGCGGCACCAGATGCCCGATGGCCGTGACTTTGCCGTTTTCAACGCGCAGGTCGGCGCAGCCAACGCCGTAGACCTCCGCCTCCTTAATCAGCATGGGAGGCTCAATTCCCGCAGTACGGCCGCCCTATCCGCCCCCGGCTCAGATACGGGCGCAGTTGGGGCGCGCCGGTCTACGCCTGCGGCGGACCGGCCAAGCCGAGCGGCCTGCCACCACCGGCGGGCCGATTCGATCATGGCGCCGCTGCCCAATTCGCCAGTCTCTTTGGCCAACATGCGAGCGGCCACGCCAGCCAGCGAGAGTGAAACAAGGCGGCTGCCGCCCGTGAGCCAGCTCCGCCAAGCGGCCTGCGCCGCCTCCACGCCAGTCAGCGGGTCGGCGATGGCGTCACCGGCGAACTGATGGGCACCGGTCGCGGCACGCATCAGATCGGCAAGGCCCGCCGCTACCCCGGCATCGTCGCCGAAGGCGATCCAGTCGGCGCCAGCGCCGACGCGGCCGTAGCCGGTGATGCTGATCCAGGTTCGGCCGGTTTGCCGCCGTACCCATTCCTCCGCTTGAATGCCAAGCTGCCTCAGCGCCCGCGGACGGGACGACTCGATGACGATGTCGGCCTGTTCGACCAAGTGTTGCAGCAAGATACGTTCGTCTCGCGCACCCAAGTCCAATGCCAGGCTCCGCTTGCCCTGATTCAACAACGCATAGAAGTCCGCATCGCCAAACCGCGCGCCGTCCAGCCGATCCCTGGACTCAACCTTGATGACGCGGCCACCGCAAAGCCACAACAGGTGGCTGCACAAGGGCCCGGCCCACAACGCCGACAGGTCCACCACCACCGGCGGGCGCGGCTTTGGCGTTAGGTTCCGGCAATCGCCAAGCGGGTCGCCATCGACAACAAGGGATGGGTGTTTCACCGAGGGATAGCCGATACTCGAACGCGCACAGCCGATTGGGGCGTTGCCCGTCGCCGCGACGGCGAGACCGAGCAGGCGGGCGCGATCGATGAGCGGCCCGGTGGCGCGGCTGCGCACCGCCTCGGTCAGTCGCGGCCAAGACCAAGGGCAGTCGGCGTCGGTTTCGAGCCATGCCGCAAGCAGCTCCCAGTCGGAGAGTCTCGGCAGGTTCACCGCCAGCACACCGTCCGCGGTCCTCACGAACCGGCAGGTGCCGTTTGGCGAGCAGCCGTCCTGCCACTTAGCACCCGTGCGGAGCATGCGTTCCAAGAGCAGTTGAGCGCCGTCCAGCACGGCGATGGATGCCCCGCCCGGCAGCTTCGCGAAGTCTGCCAGCACGGCGTTCAGGCTGGCGGACATCGGCGGCAGCGTGGGCGCGCCGACCTCGCTCCCTACCCAGTCAACCGCCTGTTCTCGAACCGCGACGGTAGACACGGAACTCAGGCGAACCAACGCTTGATGTCTCGGCGCAGCAGCTTTCCGGTCTCGTTGTACGGCAGTTCATCCACGAAACGGACGGCCTCGGGCACCCGGGAGGAGCGCAGCCGGCTGCGCACCAAGTCCTGCAGCGCATCCGCGGAGGCCGAAGCCCCGGACTTGAGCACCACCGCAACGCCCACCGCTTCCCCCCACTGCTCCGAGGCCACCGCCACCGCCGCCGCATCGACGACCGCAGGGTGGGTGAGCAGCACTTCCTCGATCTCCGCCGGGGAAATGTTCTCGCCGCCGCGCACGATGACGTCATCGGCCCGCCCGCCAAGATGAAGGTAGCCGTCGGCATCGAGGTAGCCAATGTCACGAGTGGGGAACCAGCCATCGGCATCGACGGCGCTTCGCTCGCGATACTCGCCGGAAACCTGGGGGCCGCGCACGTAAATCTCGCCCCGTTGGCCTGGGGCCAACGCCTCGCCGCCCGCGTCCCGAATTTCGATCTCCACCGATGGCAACGCCTGCCCCACGGAGCCCAAGCGCCGGCGCGTTTCCTCATCGTCACTCGCCATCGCCTGTCGATGGTCCTCCGGGCCAAGAAGCGTGATGGTGGAACTGGTCTCCGTCAGTCCGTAGGCGTTCGTGAAATCGACGGTGGGGAACAGCTCGAGCGCTCGCTCAATGATGCTGACCGGCATGTGGCCGCCGCCGTAAGCGATGGCCCGGAGCGTCCGCAAATCCCGGCTTCCGCTGCCGGCCTCCAGCTCCTCCACGATGCGCGCCAGCATGGTCGGCACCACGAAGGCGCTGGTCACCGCTTCGCCCTCCACCAGATCGAGCCACGCCGGCGCGCTGAAGTCCGCCAGCTGAACGATGCGGCGCGCCGCGTAGATGCTGCTCAACAGCGCCGATATGCCCGCGATGTGATAGGGAGGAACGGAAACCAAGGTGGCCTCGTCCTCCGCCGCCGACATGAACTCCACGCTGCCCAGGATGTAGGACATCAGGTGCTCGTGGCGCAGAATCGCGGCCTTCGGCGGCCCGGTGGTGCCGCTGGTGAAAAGCTGCACCGCAATGCCCGGATCATCCGGCCAGACGGGCTCCGGGTCTGGGTGGGCCAAAGCCGCTTCGAGGAACTGCGCGCTGGTCAGCGCCGCGCCGATCCCTGGGTCGCCCCTATGGGCCGCGCAGTTGTCCTCATCAGCGATCAGGTACAAGGAATCCAAGCGCGCAATCAGCGCCCGGATCTGGTCGGCCGGCAAGCGATAGTTGAGCGGCGCGTAGGGCACGCCCGCCATGGCGGCGCCGAAGAGCGCAACCGGGGTGGCCGCGCTGCTCACGTCGAGCAGCGACACAAACTGGCAGCCCGATGCGCGAATGCGCTCCGCCGCTCCACCCGCAGCGGCCAGGAGTTCCGCGGCCGCGTAGTGCCGTCCCGCGCTGGTCAGCGCAAACCGGCCCACGCCCGCCTCGGCGGCCATCTGCAACAACATAGCGGTGTTCATGAACCGCGCCGGTCAAATCGCAACGGAGATCTAGTCGGAGGACGGCAGCTTTTTTGCTTGCTTGACCGTCAGCGGCGCGCCGTCGGCGGCGAGCGACCCCTCGCCAGGCTTTATGCAGAGCACTTCAAGCGATTGGTCCTCGTTGACGTAACGCTTGCCCACCAGGCAACCGTTCATCTCAGCCGCCACCGCCGCGGCGCCATCAGCGGACTCGTCGGCGCCCAACATGGGCACCCCGCCGCAGGTGAGGCTCGTCTCGCCCGCGCCCTTGACGATCATCACTTCCGCCGAGCAGACGCCGCTCTTCAACCTGAGCCCCGGTTTCAATGCTGTCATGAATAAGATTTTCCACGGTGGTCGCGAAGGCGAAAGATTACCCCATTGCCCAGCGTTTCGTACACTCGGGCCCCGTGCGTTGGCGTAGTGCGTGAACTTGGCACTATCCGGGTTGATAGGCTTTTTTGCTGCGTCACAGAACGAAGCCTTCCCCAGACGCGCGCACCGTGACTTCCGCGATGGAGACACCCCATGGCTGGTTGATGGCGTACACCACCTGGTCCGTCAGGCTGTCAGGATCCAGGCTGAAGTAGGCAATGTTCTCCTTGTCCAGAATTTCCGGAGGCGCTTGGTTGGCGAGCACCTCCTCGTATCTGGCAAACAGGGTGGCCGCATGTTGCCCCACGATCCCGATGCTCGCTTCCTGATTGATGACGCCTTGCGCAAGCCCGGTGGCCGGAACGCCGGTGGGCCTGACGATGGTCACCTTGATCTTTCCCTGCGCTTCCACGCGCAGGGAGTCCGAGAGAAAGTTCACGGCGGCCTTGCTGGCGCCGTAAACCGCCGCGCCCTCCACCGGAAAGTTGCCGTAGATCGATGAGATGTTGACCACATGGCCCCGGCCTTGGCTCATCATCTGGTCGTACACGGCGGCGATGCCGTGCAGAACGCCCTTGATGTTGATGTCGATGCACCGGCTCCAGGCGTCCATGGCCTGGGCGTGGTCCCGGTAGAACGCAAGCGGCATGATTCCGGCGTTGTTGACCATGACGTCGATTGCGCCGAACCGATCCACTGCGGTGGCGGCAAGCCGCTGCATGTCGGAAAAGCTGGCGACGTCCGCAATTTGGGAGGCCGCCTCGCCTTCCGCATCACGAATCGCGGCCACCGTTTCGTTGAGGCCTTCGTCGTCGATGTCGGCGCAGACGACCTTGGCGCCCAGCGCAGCGCACTTTTGGCTGATCAGGCGGCCAAAGCCGCCGCCTGCGCCGGTGACGACGACCACTCGACCATTGATGGGTTGGTCCACTTGCTTTCCCCCGAGGCTTGTGTTGTTCAGGACTGATTGCCGCAGATCAGTATAGCCCGGGTGCTTCTGCCATATGGTGGAGAAGCAGCGATTCTCACTTAGGCTTTTTCGTTGATATCGAGCGCCCCTCGGAGCGAGGGCGTCCCGCCCTCGATGGGATTCCTTGGTTCAATGCGAGGGCAAGATGCCCTCGCTCCGACTATATGAGAATTGCTGGTGGAGAAGGGCAGACGTTCCCATCAAGACATAGGCGACCAAGGGAAATAGAATGTTCCTCCGGGAGCCAAGCCATCCATGAACGCCAAACCGAGAAAATTCGAACCACAAACAGACCAACTGTTGGTCGCACTCGAAAGCCGAGTTGCATGCATCACCCTCAATAGGCCGGAGGCGCGCAATGCCCTATCGCCGGAACTCAGCGCTGGTCTTAGCGATGCCATTGCTTGGGCCGGGGAATCGAACGATGTCGGCGCTGTGCTGTTGACCGGCGCGGGCTCGGCCTTCTGCGCCGGCGGGGATGTCAAGGCCATGGGCAAGCGTAACCAGCAGTCAGGCAGACGGCCGAACGCCGAAGCCCAGTACCGTGAACTGAGATCAAGGCACCAAGCCATTGGCGGTGCGCTTTACGCATTGCGCAAGCCCACCGTGGCGGCGCTGCCCGGTCCCGCGGCAGGCGCCGGAATGGCGTTGGCGCTCGCTTGCGACATGCGGATAGCCGCAGACACGGCATTCCTGACCACGGGCTACGCTGGCATCGGTCTGTCCGGCGACTACGGGATCGCCTGGCTGCTGACTCGAGTCGTCGGGCCCGGAAGAGCCCGGCAACTGCTCCTGACCTCAGAAAGAACCCCCGCCGCCGAAGCGCTCAAAATCGGCCTCGTCAACCAGGTCGTCGAGGCCAAAGACCTTCTCGAAGCAGCGATGGAGATCACGGTCAAGCTGGCAAACGGCCCTTCGGTCGCCTACAGCTACATCAAGGACAACTTGGATGAAGCACTGTCCATTGACCACGCCACCGCCATTGACCGCGAGGCTGACCGCATCGTCAAGACTAGGACCACCCACGACCATCGGGAGGCTGTTGCCGCATTCGCGGAGAAGCGGCCTCCTCGATTTACGGGGAGGTAGGCGATGTAGTTTGCCGGTCAGGCCAGCATGCGCCGCGCAAAATCCTCCATGGCGGCCCGCTGTTTCCCGGCATCGCTGCTCAAAACGTGCATGACCAGATCGGTCACGCCTTCCGCTTCATAGGCGGCGGTGCTTTGCGCATCCACCCGGTTGATGTCCAAACGCACCTGCACGGCTTGCGGGGTGCTCGCCTCCCGCCCGGCAATGGACGCCTCCTCCCTTATCACGGCCATGCGGCGCTGAACGCCATCAGGCGCCACGTTCATTGGATGCCAGCCGTCACCGTAGCGGGCGACGCGCTTCAAGGCGGCTGGCCGGTTGCCGCCAACAACAAGCAGAGGGTGCGGTTGCTGCTTAGGCTTTGGGGACGAACAGAGGTTCTCAAATGAGAAGAACTCGCCGTCGAAACTGGCCTCGTCATCCGTCCAAAGCAGTCTGAGGACTTGCAGGAACTCGTTGCAATATCTGCCCCGCGATCCATAGGGCACACCGAGTGCCGCATTCTCTTCCGGCAGGCTGCCCGCCCCCAGCCCAACTGTGAGCCGCCCGCCGCTCAGCTGATCGAGCGTTGCCAACTCCTTCGCCAACGCCATCGGATGCAGGTACGGCATGACCAGCACGCTGGTTCCAAGGCCAATGCTGGACGTTGCCGCTGCCAGCCAAGTCAAGGTGACGAGTGCGTCTTGGTATGGGCCGGTGCCAAGCCGTTCCTTCACGTAGCCCACATGCAGGATGTGGTGATTGACCCAAACGGAATCGAAGCCCAGCTCTTCAGCAAGCGCGCCGAGCCGGATCAGATCATGTGGATCCTGAATCCCGACGTTGTTTGGTATGACAAATCCAAAGCGCATGGCCTAGGCTTCCAGTCAAAATTGAAGCAGTCATTCTATTTGCATTGATCACGGGATACGATTGCCGGTCGCGGTTTACCACCACGGCGTCAAGAACTTGCCAATCGGCTACCAACTGAATCCCGCGCCATAGATCGATGGGCTGCTGATATGAAACTTGCCATTGAACTGGGCGGCACGCGGCAGGGCACACTCGGCCTTACGGTCGAATGGGTGCAGATCGCTGAGCGCCTAGGTGTGGACATGGCTTTTTCCGCTGAAGCCTGGTGGAGTGACGCCGCCACCCCCCTCGCCTATCTGGCGGACAAGACCGAACGCATCAAGCTCGCCACCGGCATCATGCAGGTCACCGCGCGCACGCCAGCCATGACCGCCATGACGGCACTAACTCTGCATGACCTCACCGGTGGCCGCTTTGTGCTCGGCTTGGGTGCGAGCGGTCCACAGGTCGTGGAAGGCCTGCACGGGGTGCGCTACAAGATGCCGCTCACCCGCCTTAGGGAGACCGTAGATATCTGCCGCATGATTTTCGCCGGCGAGAAGGTCCGATACGAAGGCAAAGTGTTCCAACTGCCGCTGCCGGACAGCGAAGGAAAGTCCATCGGCATCGCCCATGAACCGGCGGAAATTCCGATCTACCTAGCCACGCTAGGACCCAATGCCCTGCGCTTTACCGGCGCATCGGCGAACGGATGGCTCGGCACCTCGTTCTCTCCCGACCATCCCGAAGCGCACATGGACTTCCTGCAATCCGGAGCAGCGGATAGCGGCAGATCCCTCAACGAAGTTGATCTCTGCGTTTCCGTGCGCGTCGAGATCGGCGAGAACGTGGAAGAGATGATCGAGCGGCGCAAATCGGGGGTCGCCTTCAACATGGGCGGCATGGGTTCCGCCACCACGAACTTCTACAACGACGCCTTCAAGCGCGCAGGTTATGAAGATGACGCCAGAGCCATCCAATCCCTGTGGTTGGAAGGCAAGCGCGAAGCGGCCGCAAAACGAGTCCCCGACGCCATGGTGACCGAGTTTCAGGCGCTCGGCACCCGCGAGATGGTGCAGGAGCGCCTGAGGAAGTACCGTGACGTCGGCATAACCACACTGAAACTGGGGCTCGACAGTGCGGGGCCCGTTGGTCCAAAGCGCTATGAGCTTCTGGAGAACATCGTTGATCTAGTGGAGGATATATAGATGAAACTGTACATGGTGCCCCTAGCGCCAAATCCGACAAAAGTGATGCTCTACATCGCCGAACGCGAAGCGCTGGGCGTCAGCATGAACATCGAGCAAATCGTGGTAAACACAGTGAAGGGCCGCCACAAGGAGCCCGAGCATCTGGCCAGAAATCCGTTTGGGACCGTTCCCACATTGGAGATGGACAACGGCGCCCACCTTGTCGAGTCACTGGCAATCATCGACTACTTGGAGCGCAAGTTCCCCACGAGCGGCCTGTTCCCAACCGAACCCGAGCGCTATGGGGCGGCGCGCGACGTCGAGCGCATCATAGACCTACGCCTCGCCGGCCCCATGGGGGCCTATGGCCATGCCGTCAATTCCCCGCTCGGCTATCCCAAGGATGAAGCGAAGGCCGCGCAGATGGAGCAGGCCATGCAGGCGCCGTTGGACTACCTGGAAAACCTGCTGGCCGACGGGCGCCCCCTGCTGCTGGGCGAGCAGGTATCCGTTGCGGACTGCACGCTTCAAGCCTCGCTGCAGTTCATGCGTTACGTTGAAGTGGACATCTTCGGGGAACGCCCGCTTCTGCGGGCGTGGGACGAACGCTACAGAACCAGGCCCGCCGCCCAAGCGGTGCTCAAGTGGTGAGGGTGCCGAACGAGCCCCGGAGCGAGGGCATCTTGCCCTCGACCTCGCGCGACCAGTCTGATCGAAGCACTTGCTGATTGACAACCCAGTTAATGAACGCACTATGCGGAGTTTTCCGATCAACAGCCGTGGGACTCTTCCGAATGAGTGACTTTAGAAACAAGTGCGTCATCGCAACTGGCGGCGCTTCCGGGTTTGGCAAAGCCATGAGCGAGAAATTCGCAGCCGCAGGCGCTTCTGTTGTGGTTGCGGACATAAATCTCGAAGGCGCCGAAGCGGTCGCCAACACCCTTCCCCGAGCCATCGCAGTGCAAATCGATGTGGCCGACGAAGGCCAGAACGAGGCCTTGGCCGCTACGGCCGTCGAAGCCTACGGCAAGATCGACGTGGTCTGCGCCAACGCAGGCGTGCCGCACCGGGTCATCCGCGCCATCGAGATGGACACTGCGGAATTCGACCGCATGTTTGCAATCAACACACGCAGCGTGTTCCTAGCGGCCAAATACTGCGCGCCGCACATGCCGGCTGGCAGCTCAATTGTCGCGACTTCATCCATAGGCGCCAAGCGGCTCCGACCCGGGCTCGCGGCCTACTACGCCGCCAAGGGGGCCGTGGTGACGCTGACCCAGGCGCTGGCTGTTGAACTCGCGCCCAACATCCGAGTCAACGCCGTCTGCCCGGTATCCTCGCCAACCGGATTCGACCTGAACGCAACGGGTGCTCCCCAGCTCTCCGAACAGGCCAATGCCCAGGTCATCGCCGGCATCCCCATGGGCCGCCGCGCCACGCCGGAAGACGTTGCCGACGCCACGTTCTTCCTCGCCTCGGACCAAGCCAAGTTCCTGACTGGCGTTTGCTTGGATGTTGACGGCGGACGCGCCATTCAGTAGGCCCGCATTGGCCACCTACCCCGGCCCGGTGAAGGCGATGCTCCCGATACCAGAGGGAAACGCCGTTCTCTGCGGCCTGTCGTTCGGGTATCCCGAAATGGATGCGCGGATCAATTCCACTGCGGCAAAGATGGGCCGAGAGCCGGTTGAGGTGTTCGCCAGCATCACGAGCTGAGGGTCACTCATTATGCCGGAGCAAGAGCGTTGCTATGCCTGAGCGAGTTTCTATCTGGTCAACAGTTTTTTTCGTGTTTTCCGTAAGGGGCCTCCTTGGGTGGTTGCCGCCCGCATTGCGCCGCCGGTCCGGCCGAGCTTCACCCGTGGACGGGCTCGGCTTCGGCCCGGCGGCTGCGGGC
>JAJEIQ010000026.1 GCA_022827905.1 Pseudomonadales bacterium
CGACTCGTAGCGCTCCACCTGGCGCCGGAACGTCCGGTCGCAAACACCCAACAGCTGCGCCGCCTCCGCCTGCGTCAGCCGCCGCTCCGTCCACAGCGTGTACGCGTCCTCGAACACCGCCATCCTCCTGTCCTGGTTGACCTGAACAATGCCCATGACCATCCCCAAACCGATGAAGTTCGGGACAGTCTGAAACCGGACAGTTCATGTGTTACAGGACCGGACAATTTATTTGTTCTCAACACCCCAGTTTTTCCCTTGCCTAGTAACAAATTTGTCATCAGGCCGTCACAAATTCTTCAAACCGAGCCAGTAGCTTGCTGTCTTAGCTGTGGACCAAGGGCTTCCAGCCGAATAACCGTTCATCTGAGAGGATTCATAATCGTGGAAGACTTTTGCCGGATTGCCGTGCTGTCCATTGCCGCGGCGCTATTGGCCGCTTGCGGCGGCTCATCGGACAATGCCTCGCCGGGTTCCGTTGTGGTGGAGGTTGAGGTTGAGCCGCCTCCGACTTCGGAGCCGCCCCCCGCCCCGGAACCGGAACCTGAGCCGGAACCGGGGCCTGGAGACGGCATGACGGTCGCCACGGTGATTCCCGCTCACTTGGAATCCGCCATCACGGATTCGGGCACCACGGCGGATTCAGGCTTCGGCGGCAAGCCCATCTACACGATTGACGTTTCGGCCTTGCAGGGTGGCGCCCTCGACCCGACCGGCTTGGTGCTCGGCAACGACGCCATCTTCGAGATTTCCGGCGGCGCGGCGCGGGTCACGCCGGCGGACGGCGCGGCGCCAAGCAGCGGCGGCAGCCTGCCGGACTGCCAACTTGAGATCGCTCCGGGGGGCGTGATCGTTGGCAGCAGTTCAACCGACTTCCTGGTCATCAACCGCGGTTGCGCGCTGATGGCCGACGGCACCGCAGAGCAGCCGATCCTCTTCACGGCCAAGGAGGAAGTGCTCGGCACCGCGGAGGACAATGACCGGGGGCTTTGGGGCGGCTTGGCCATCAACGGCTATGCGCCCATCAATGATTGCCCGGAGGGCGCCGACGGCGGCACCGATGACTGCATCAAGGAAGGCGAGGCCAACTCCGGGCAGTTCGGCGGCTCCAACGGCAACGACAACTCCGGGGTGCTGCGCTACGTCAGCGTCCGCTTCGCCGGCTCCAACGTGGACCCCGAAAACCAATTGAACGGCATCGCCTTCCAAGCGGTGGGCGACGCCACAGTGGTGGACTACGTTCAGGTGTATAACAACCTCGACGATGGCATCGAGTTCTTTGGCGGCACGGTGGATGCCAAGCACGTGGTGCTGACCGGCAACGCCGACGACTCCTTGGACTGGACGGATGGCTGGACCGGGCGCATTCAATACCTCTACATTGAGCAGACCGATTCGGCGGATAACGCCATCGAAGCGGACAACCGCGAGGGTGACGAAGGCGCCACGCCCCGATCCAATCCCGCCATCGCCAACATGAGCGTGTACGGCAAGTCCGACGAGCGGGCCCTGCGCATCCGCCGGGGCACCGGCCTTGCGCTGCGCAACAGCTTCATCGACGGCTCTGAGCGCTGCCTGCGGGTCGATGGCGGCAGCCGGGCCCTGCTTGGCACCGATCTCACCTTTGAGGGCGTAAGCTTCGCCTGCGCCCAGACCCATGACCGGGACGGCGATGGCGCAGTGACGTCCTATCTGGACAGCGCCCCCAACGTGTCCCAGAACGGCGAGAAGGTCGATCCGGTCTCGCTAAGCGACACCTTCTTCGACCACACCGACTTCATCGGCGCATTCGGGGCCGAGAACTGGGCAGCGGGCTGGACCTACGCCGGCTCCGTGAGCCATTCCTCGCAGCCGGACTTCGGCTGTCCCGACGGCACCACAACCTCCAGCCGCATGCTCAACGGCACACGGGTGTGCCAGCTGTCCGGCACCATCACCGACGACCTGCTGCTGACCAGCAACAACACCTACGAACTGGTTGGCAAAGTGGTGGTCGGCGGTGACAATGAGGACTCTGCTGACCTGACCGTTCAGGCTGGCACCACCATTTTCGGCGGCACTGACGTGGACTTCCTGGTCATCTCCCGGGGCTCCAAGATCATCGCCAACGGCACCCGCACCGCGCCGGTCACCCTGACCAGCCAGTCGGATCTCACCGGGGGCGCCGACTTAAGCTCCGATCGCGGCCTCTGGGGCGGCTTGGTCATCAACGGCAACGCGCCGATCAACGATTGCCCAGAAGGCGCCACGGGCGGCACCGCCGGCTGCACTAAGGAGGGCGAAGCCAATTCCGGCCTCTTCGGCGGCGACGATCCCAACGACTCCAGCGGGGTGCTTAACTACGTGGTGGTCAAGTTCGCCGGCTCCAACGTGGATCCGGAGAACCAGTTGAACGGCATCGCCTTCCAGGGCGTGGGTTCCGGCACCGTGGTCGATTACGTCCAAGTGCACAACAACCTGGATGACGGCGTCGAGTTCTTCGGCGGCACCGTGAACGCCAAGCACATGGTGCTGACCGGCAACGCCGACGACTCTCTGGACTGGACCGACGGCTGGCAGGGGAGCATTCAGTACCTGATCATCGACCAGCCGGAGTCCTTAAGCGCCGACAACGGCATCGAGGCCGACAACCGCGAGGGCGACGAAACGGCCACGCCAAGGTCGCTGCCGCGCATCGCCAACATGACCATCAACGGCCGCTCGGGCGAGCGGGCGGTTCGCCTGCGCCGGGGCACGGGCTTGCAGCTCTACAACTCGGTGGTTGCCGGCAGTGACAACTGCCTGCGGGTGCAAGGCGACTCCCTGAATCAACTCGGCAGCGGCATCACGTTCGAAGGCGTCAGCTTCGACTGCGGCACGGTGGTGGAGGGCGACGACGTGGCCGCCATCCAAAGCCTGCTCGACCGCAGCAACGTGTCCGCCAGCGGGCAACCGGTGGTGGCGGCGGACTTGTCCGGCGACAGCTTCTTCGAGGCCGCCGACTTCATCGGTGCCGTGGAGAACGACGACGAGGACTGGACTTCGGGCTGGACCGTCGGCATGCCCGACGCAGCCGTTGACCTGGGCTGCCCGGCAGGCGCAGCCGAGCAGGACGACACCGTTGGCGGCAAGGGCGTTTGCCAACTCTCGGGCACCTACACCAGCGACTTGGCGCTGACCCGCAGCCGCCACTATGTCTTAGACGGCAAGGTGGTCATTGGCGGCGACAACCAGGATTCGGCAGTGCTGGACATCGAATCCGGCACCACCATCTTTGGCGACGACCCGGAGGACTTCCTGGTCATCTCCCGCGGTTCGCAGATTCGCGCCCGAGGCACCAAGAACGCCCCGATCACGCTGACAGCCGAGTCGGATTTGACGGGCACAGGCAATGCCACCACCGACCGCGGCCTGTGGGGTGGCTTGGTCATCAACGGCAACGCGCCGATCAACGACTGCCCAGAGGGCGCCGACGGCGGCACCGCGGGCTGCACCAAGGAAGGGGAAGCCAACTCCGGCCTCTTCGGCGGCGGCGATCCCAACGATTCCAGCGGCATGCTGAAGTACGTGGTGGTCAAGTTCGCCGGCTCCAATGTCGATCCGGAGAACCAGCTCAACGGCATCGCCTTCCAGGGCATCGGAGATGGCACCGTGGTCGATTACATCGAGGTGTACAACAACCTCGACGACGGCATCGAGTTCTTCGGCGGCACGGTCAACGCCAGCCATGTGGTGCTGGTCGGCAATGCGGACGACAGCCTCGACTGGACCGACGGCTGGACCGGCAGCATCCAGTATTTGCACATCCGGCAGCCTGAGTCCTTGAGCGCTGACAACGGCATCGAGGCCGACAACCGGGAGGGCGATGAGACCGCCACGCCGATCTCCGAGCCCTGGATCGCCAACATGACCATAGTCGGCCGCTCCGGCGAGCGCGCCATCCGGCTGCGGCGGGGCACTGGGCTGCACCTCTACAACTCGATGGTGTCCGGCTCGGACAACTGCCTGCGCATCCAAGGTGAATCCCTGAATCTGCTCGGCACCCGGATCGAATTCTCCGGGGTCGGCTTGAACTGTGCCACGGTCAACGAGGGCGATGACCAAGCCGCGGTGCAGACGTTCCTGGACGGCTCTGCCAACTTGGTGGAAGGCGCAGGCGCCCCGACGCCCGTTTCCTTGCCTGGCCGCTTTGACAGCGCCGGTTCCACCACCGTCGGTTCGGATGTCAGCAATTGGGGTGCCGGTTGGACCGTTGGCGTCAATTGACGCCAACGGCTCCAAGGTTCAAGGCGTTGACGGACGACGGATAGGCGTATGAAGCGATACCAAAAGGGGCTACTCACTGCGGCGCTCGCAACGGGCACCGCCTCCGGCGCGATGGCTCAAACGGAGGAGGCAGCCACGCCCGTGGCAATCGCCGCGGGTCCCGTTGAAGAGGTGGTGGTGCTCGGCAAGTTCATCCCCGACGAGAAGCGCACCACCTCGGAAGTGTCCAATGTGCTCGACACGGAAGCGCTTTCGCTGCTCGCCGACACCAGCGTCGGCGATGCGCTATCCCGGGTGACGGGCTTGAGCCTGGTGGGCGGCAAGTACGTCTATGTGCGCGGCTTGGGGGAACGCTATTCGTCCACGGTGCTGGACGGCGCGCGCATCTCCTCGCCGGTGCCGTTCCAGAAGACGGTGCCCTTGGACATCGTGCCCAACAGCATCGTGCGCAGCCTGTTGGTGCAGAAGACCTTCTCACCAGACTATCCGGGCGACTTCAGCGGCGGCGTGGTGATGATTCGCACCAAGGCAACGCCCGAGGAGAACTACCTGTCGATCAAGGCCCAGATCGGCGGCAACTCCGAAACCACCGGCGGCGACGGCCTGTCCTACCACGGCGGCGGCGATGACAACTGGGGCTTTGACGACGGCACCCGCAACATCCCGGACAACATTAAGCTGCTCTCCAGCGAACAGTTTGAAGACACGCCTTGGCCGGAAAGCGCGGCCCTGGGGGCGAGCTTCTACAATTTCTGGCACATCCGCGAAAAGGACAGGCTCAAGCCCAACTGGACCGGCGACGCCGAGGCAGGCTACCGCTACGACCTCGACAACGGCGGCTCCGTCGGCCTGCTGCTGGCCGGCAAATACACCAATGACTACAACAACCGGGACAAGGACTTTCACCGCTACGAATTCACCGGCGTGGACGGGGGCAGCACCCAGACCGTCGACTACCGGCAGTTCACCACCCGCCAGACCATCAACTGGAGCGGCTTCGTCAACCTGGGCGTGGAATTCAACAACGACCACTCGGTGCAGCTCTCGCAAGTGATTCTGCGTCAGACGGACGATGAGACCCAGCAGTTCCGAGGCCTATCCAGCGAGGACGACGTGAGCACCGGCACGGAGGTGGTGAGTTACCGCCTGCAATGGACGGAGAACTACATCCGCTCCACCCAACTCAAGGGCGAGCACTACTTCAACATCGGCAGCGTGGATCAGCTCAGCATCAAGTGGCGGGCCGTTGACGGCGCGGCCACCCGGGATGCGCCGGACAACCGCACCTACACCTACGCCCAGAATTCCCGGGGCCTTGAAGAGGTGGTCACGCCCAACCGCCAAGCCGCAGGCGACCTGCGCGAGGTCTTCCAAGCCCCGGACCGGCAATTCGCCAAGCTGCGCGACGAGATCGAGGAGTACGGGATCGATCTGGAGTTGCCGCTGTTGCTTGGCGGCGTGGACCTCACCGTCAAAGGCGGCTGGGCGGACTACCAACGGGTTCGGGCCAGCCGCGAACGCCTGTTCCGCTTCGATCTGACCGCCAGCGCGCCGAGCCACATCGCTTTGATGACCCCGCAGCAACTGTTTGGCTTGGATAACTGGGGCAAGGGCTATCTGGACGCCCGGGACTTCTCCGCCGGTGCTGCCAACGCCAGCGGCATCTTCCCGTTCGCCGACTCCGGGGAGGACACCAGCGCCTGGTATGTGGGCTTGGACGCCCAACTCACCCAACGCATTCGCGCCGCCGCCGGCCTGCGCCAAGAGGAGACCACCCTGTTCGCCGACGCCTACGGCGGCAACACGGAGGCAGGCAGCAGCAATGCGGTCAGCCGGAAGTACGAGGACAGCCTGCCGGCGGCTTCGCTGACCTTCGAGTTCATCAACGACATGCAAGTGCGCTTGGCCTACTCCGAGACGGTGAACCGGCCGAGCCTGCTGGAGATCACCGGCACCACCATCCGCAACCCGGAGGACTCCAACCTCTATCGGGGCAACGTGTTCCTGCAGCCGGCCACCCTAACCAACTGGGACGCCCGCTGGGAGTGGTACTTCGGCTTCGCCGACAGCCTGTCGGTGGGCGTCTTCCGCAAGGAGTTCGACGATCCCATCGAAATTGGCAAGGTGCAGGCCCAGAACGACATCTTCACTTGGTTCAACGGCGAGGAGGCCGAGCTTGAGGGGGTGGAAGTGGAACTGCGCAAGGATCTGCCGTTCGATGAATGGTTTGGCTGGGGCGAGGCGTGGAACCACTTCACGGTGAACGCCAACGTCTCCTTCATCAGATCCGAAGTGGTTCTCTTCGGTGAGGGCGAAACGGCCGCCGACGTGCCGGTGACCGGCTCGCGCCGTATCGCGCGCCTGTATGAGAACGAGCGCGACATCACCGGCCAGTCCGACATCCTAGGCAACCTGATCCTCACCTACACCAACTATGATCGCGGCATCGAAGGCTCGCTGGCCTACAACTACACGGGTGAGCGCATCATTCTGGTCGGCGCCGAGAACGCGCCCAACATCGTCGAGGAGTCCCGCGGCCAGCTCGACTTCCTGCTGCGCTACAGCTTTCAGCGCTTTGGCAGCGACTTGGAAGTGGAACTGAAGGTCAAGAACCTGCTCGACCAGAAGGTGGATTGGACCCAGGGCAGCCTGCTCTACGAACGCTACGACCCCGGCGTCAGCTACAGCTTGGGCATTCGGGTGACGATCTAGGCCGACCGAATTACTTCTCCCCGTTGACGTAACGGTCCACTTCCCGCTGGTAATGGCGCAGCCGCTGTTCCTGCTCCCCCCACAGGGCGCCGCGGAAACCCCGTGAGCGGGTGCCGGCTTGGACGTCGTTGAGCAGTTGCACGTCCTGGTCGAGCACTTCGCCGAGGTTCGCTTCACCGCCGAAGGGCACGTGCTCCGTGTCAGGACGAGTGGCGCCGGTCAGGTCGGTGCCTTCCGGCACGCCCATCCAATCGGGGGCCTTGTAGTTGGGATCCGCCGCCGGACGGAACAGCGTCATGGCGTCATAGAAGAAACGCTGGGGATCGGTGGGATGCGGCATGAACCGCATCAGGAAGCAGCCCTCCGGATGCATGCCGATCTGCACGTTCGGGAAGACGCCGGTCGCCCAACTGTCGGTGAGCTGGCCGTCGGTGAAGTGATCGTAGTCGAAGCCGAGGGCCTTGGCGCGCTGACGCTTGTGCCGGGCGATGGCTGCCCGCACGTCGCGGGCCGAGCCTTGGAAGGCGTCCGGGTCCAGGCCTTCGCTGGCCATCATGTATTGCAGGGACTCATCCACCTCGTCCTGGTCAGGCACCCGGGGGCTTTTGCGGCCGATGGGCACGATCATGCGCTGGCAGCCGTGGGGGTAGAGATCGTACTGGGTGCCGATGTCGGCCATCACCGTTTGCGTTTGCGGGTGAATGGCGTGCAGGTGATAGGTCTCGTAGAAGGCATCGACCCCGTTCTTCCAATTGGCGCCCCACTCGGCCACCACGTGGCGAACGACGTGCATCCGGTCCATGCGGTACTGCTCCAGGTAGCCCTCCGGCAGCCCTAGGCGCTGCTCAAGCGGCGGCGCCTCGTCGTCCATGTTGATGAACACCAGGCCGGCCTTGGTCTCGCAGCGGACCGGGGTCAGGCGCGGTCCGTGCGCCACCACCTCAGGCTTGAAGGTCTCCTCGTCCTGAATTCTGATGAGGCCGCCGTCGAGGCCGTACTGCCAGGAGTGGAAGGCGCAGGTGAAGCGCTGCAGCGAGCCGCGCTCGCCGAACACCACCCGGTTGCCCCGGTGCGGACAGACGTTGTACATCGCCTTGACGCTGCCGTCCGGCTGGCGAACGCAGAGGATCTCCTCATGTCGGATGCGATACACCAAGTAGTCGCCCGGCTCGGGAATGTCCGACTCCACGCCGGCGATCAACCAGGCCCGGGTCCACAGGCGTTCCCACTCCAAGGCCATGAACTTCTCGCTGTGGTAGCGGGCTGGGTCGAGGCGCGCGTGGCCGTTGTCCACCGGCGGCTGCTTGCCTTCATAGTCCGTCTTGGAAAGCTCCGGGTTGACGATCCAGGATTCCACGACATTGGGTTGGTTCATGGGCGATGCCTCCGCACGTTCTTGTCTGTTCGTCCAGCGATCCCAGCTGGCCCCTGCGCTCTCCTATGATAGCCCCTCGTCTCGAATCGGAGTGCTTCAATCGAATACGCTTGGGCCTTGGCGTTTTGCCCAGCGCGGTTCTGTGTTAACTTGCGGGCACACGGAGAGTTGCGCCTTGCGCCGTTCAAGGCCGCAAACAACAGCCACGATCAGCCATCAGCGACCGAAGGGTCCACACCGGGGGGTGTCATGATTTCAGAAACACGTTCAACCGCTGCCTGCGCGTTCAGGAGTGCCGTGCTCGGCGCCGCCGCCCTAGGCCTTCTGCCCCTGGCGCCGCTGCCCGCCTTCGGCCAAGCGCAGCTCGAAGAGGTGCTGGTCACCGCCACCCGGCGCGGCGAAACCGACATCCAGATCACGCCGATCTCGGTGACGGCGCTGGATGATGAAGACCTCGACAAGATGCTGATGCGCGACATCGGCGACATGACCGCCGCCGTGCCGAACCTCGTGACCGGCAACGCGCCGGCCTTCAACTCCTTCAACCCCAGCCTGCGCGGCGTGGGCAAGGACGGCATCATTCTCTACATCGAGTCGCCGGTGGGCGTCTCGGTGGACGACTTCGTGATGATGTCCACCCAGACCCAGATGCTGGAGCCCTTCGACATCGCCTCCATCGAGGTGCTGCGCGGTCCGCAAGGCACCCTGTTCGGCAAGAACACCACCGCTGGGGTCATCAACGTCAAGACCAAGAAGCCGGAGTTGAACGACACCAGCCTGGAGGTATCCGCTTCCTACGCAGAATTCGACAGCATCGACACCAAGTTCGCCGTGAATGTCGGCGGTGAGACCTTGGCGTTGCGGGCCGCAGGCATCTACCAGAAAAGCGACGGCTACTACAAGAACGGCGCCTCCGCCACCAGCTTCGACCCGGCGGCGCTGTTCGGCACCGGCGAATTCGTGCCCCAGATATTCGAAGGGGATGGCCGCAGCTTGGGCGGCGACGATGTCTTCTCCGGGCGCCTGAAGCTATTGTGGGCGCCCCAGGACGGCGTGGAGGCGCGCCTGACCTACGAAATGATTCGCGACAACATGGATTCGCCGCCCATCGTCGCTGAAAACGCCCCGAACTCGGTGTTCACGGCGTTTCTGGGCTTTGAGGGCAGCTTTGAGGGCGACCCCATCGATCACGCCGCCGTTTCCGAGCGCGACGACTTCTTCTCCATCGCCGATGGCCACCAAGTGGATGTGGACGGCATCTACGGGCACTTGGACTGGGATCTGAACGAAACGCTCACGCTGCACTCCGTGACGGGCTACCGCAAGCAGGAGTCGCGCTTGCCAAGCACCTATGTGGGGCACACCCGCGCCTCGCTGTTCGATGCCACCCGGGATGACGACCGGGACACCTTCCAACAGGAGGTTCGCATCGATTCAAGCTTCGATGGACCCTTCAACTTTGTCGCGGGCGGCTTCTACCAAAAGGACGACAACAATTTCTGCGTCACCCAGCTTCTCGGCTTGGTGGACTTTTTCGGCCCCACGGCGACGCCATTGAACGACTCGCTGACCGGCCTCGGCTATCCGGCGCTGGCCTCCGGCACGTTCAACGACAACGCCTCCGTGCTTTGCAATGAACAGAACGCCAAGGCGCTTGCCGGGTTTGCGGACGGCACTTTCCAAGTGACCGAAAGGCTGGAAATCGGCGCGGGCGTGCGCATCACCTATGAGAAGAAAAAGTGGACCGGCCGGCCGCAGATTCTCTATCAGTATCTGGACGGCACGGATACGGCCAACGAGGGCCTGTTCGCTTCCTTGGACGAGCCCCTTGATGCGTCGGACTTCGACCGCTTTCCCATCAATGTTGCCCGCGAGCAGGAGTCCTGGACCGAACCGAGCTTCCGGGCGACCATCGGCTACCTATTCACCGACAACGCCTTCGGCTGGGCCACCTATTCGCGTGGCGTCAAGTCCGGCGCCTTCAACGACCAGACCGGCACCTTCACCGCCGGCCTGCCGTTTCCGTTCGGCAATCCGCTGCAGCTGCAGCCCATCGACCCGGAGTTCGCTGACAGCATCGAGGTTGGCCTGAAGACCGATCTGCTTGACAACACGGTGCGCATGAACATCGTTTACTTCAACGTCCGCTACGACGATGCCCAGCGCCAACTCAACGCCACCTTCGCCCTGCCGGGCGGCGGCTCCTTCCAGGAGACCCTGTTCTTCAACGCCGCCAAGCTCGATGCCCAGGGCATCGAGTTCGAGGGCAGCTGGGTGGTCAACGAATACCTCACCTTCAGCGGCAACTTCAGCTACCAGGATGCGGAGTTCGCCGCCTACGAGGCCGACACCGACTTCGACGGCACCATCGACGTCGATTTCAGCGGCCGGCCCGTGAACCGCTCCCCGGATTGGACCGCCTACCTCATGGCCACCTTCGAACACTCGGCGGGTGCTGCGGGCGACCTATCCCATGCCTTGAGCTGGTCGTTCGTCGATGATTCGGTGTTCACCTACTCCGACCTCGGCCCCGAGTACGACGCCATGTCCAACAGCCGCAACCTGTTGAACTGGAGTTCCACGTTCACCACCAAGGACGGTGGCTACTACTTCCGCGTCTTCGGCCGCAACCTAGCCGACGAGCGCTACCGCACCGGCAACCTGGCCGTCGCCGCCCTCTGGACCATGGCCTCCTACGGCCTGCCCCGGCAGTTCGGCGTGGAGGTGGGCGCCCGGTTCGGAGGGAGTTAAATGACGGAAGCGGCGGTCAATCGCCAATGGCTGATCAACGGCAATCCGCGCGGACGGGCGTTGGCGTTGTCCGACTTCAAGGCCCACGAGGCCGAAGTCGGCCCCTTGGCGGATGGCCGGGTGCGGGTGCGAGTCGAATACTTGAGCTTCGACCCGTCGCAAAAAGGCCAGATGGAGAACATTGCCGGCTATACCAGCGGCGCCGAGGTGGGGCAGGTCATGTCGGCACGGGGCATCGGCGAGGTGGTGGCGTCCCGGCATGCGGCCGTCGCCGTTGGCGAAAAGGTTGCCGGTGCCGTGGGCTGGCAGGAGTATGCGGACCTACCGGGCGCCTCCGTGGAGGCGTTGCCCGATGACGATCTGCTCACGGCCCATCTAGGCCCCTTGGGCGGCACCGGCCTCACCGCCTACTTTGGCCTGCTTCGCATTGGCCAGCCCGAGCCGGGGGACACCATTGTGGTTTCCGGCGCAGCCGGGGCGGTAGGCTCCGTGGCGGTGCAGATCGGCCAGATCCTCGGCGGGCGCGTCATCGGCATCGCTGGCGGTGCGGAGAAATGCGCTTGGCTCACGGAGGAGCTTGGCTGCGAGGGGGCCATCGACTACAAGAACGAGAACATCAAGCGACGGCTGACCGAACTCTGTCCCGGCGGCATCAACGTGTTCTTCGACAACGTGGGCGGCGATGCCCTGAATGCGGCCTTGGCCCGCATCGCCCCCCACGCCCGGGTGGTCATCTGCGGCGGCATCTCCCGCTATGAGCAGGAAACCCTGCCGCCGGGCCCCGCCAACTACTTCAACATCGTCTTCCGTCAAGCCCGCATCGAGGGCTTTCTGCTGAGCGGCTATGAAAGCGAATACGCGGTGGCGCGCCGGCGCATCACCGAGTGGATGCGCGCCGGGCGGATTGCGCACAAGGAAGACATCCAGCACGGCTTCGAGAACATTCCGGCCACTCTGCTGCGCCTGTTCTCCGGCAAGAACTTCGGCAAGCAGCTTTTGCGCTTGACTTGAAGGAGAGCGAAGTAGGACGAGGCGTGGCTAAGGGTTGCCCATACAGCGAAGCGGCCGAGATCGACCTCATGGATCCGGTGGTGCAGGAGAATTGGTTCGAGGCCTACGATGTCCTGCGCGCCGAATCCCCAGTGTACTTCATGCCCCAACTGGGCATGTACGTGCTCACTGGCTACGACGAGATTGAATACGTGCTGCGCCGTCCCAAGCTCTTTTCCGGCGGGCCGGACATCCAGGATGTGGAGCCGCTGGTCAAGTTTCCGGCAGCCCGGGCGCTGTACGACGAGAAGGGTTGGACCCGTTACACGCCGTTGAGCGAAAACCTGCCCATGCACCGACGCTACCGCGGCCTAGTGGACCCCAAGCTCAGCGCCGCCGAGATTCGCCGGCGCGAGCCTTTCGTGCGCGGCGTCATCAATGAGCTCATCGACACCTGGATCGATCAGGGCGAGGTCGAGTTCATGAAAGCCTTCGCCGAGCCGCTGCCGATGATCGTCATCGCCGAACTGCTCGGCTTCCCGCGCATGGACCTGCCGCAGCTCAAGGTGTGGTCCGCCGCTTGGGTGCTGCCGTTCTCCCGGGGCCTGACGTTGGAACAGGAACTCGATGCGGTGGAGAAGCACATCGAACTCCAGCACTACATCCATGATGCCATGCAGCACAAGCGCAAGCAGCCCGGCGACGACATCCTGAGCCACCTGCTGCAGGTCGAAATGGAGGACGCCGAAACCGGCGAGCGCCGCAAGCTCACCGACACCGAGATCATCGGCATCACCGACCATCTGCTGATTGGCGGCAACGAAACCACCGCCTTCGCCATTGCCAACGGCCTGTGGCTGCTGTTCCGCCACCCGGAGATGGAAGCGGCCTTGCGCGCCGACTCGGCCAAGATCAAGAATTTCGTCGAGGAGACCCTGCGCATCGAGTCCCCCACTCAGGGCCTGTTCCGATACGTCTCCGAAGACACCGAGCTGGCGGGCGTGCCCCTGGCCAAGGGGACGATGCTCAGCATTCGTTACGGTGCCGGCAACCACGACCCGGCCCGCTTCCCGGACTCGAACCGGCCGGACCTAGCCCGCAAGAATGCCGGTCGACACTTGGCCTTCGGCCTCGGCGAGCGGGTTTGCCCCGGCGCCACCTTATCCCGATTGGAACAGAACTGGGCTTGGGAGATCCTCCTTGAGCGCATCCCCAAGTTCCACCCGGTGCCGGAAAAGGACACCTACGAACACATCAAGGGCATGTGGATGCGGGCCCTGGGGCAGATTCACCTGCGCTTCGAGGTGGCCTAGACCGCCTTCAAAACCGCAGGGGAGAAAAGGGCGCAAGGTCGATTGCCGGCGTCGCGCCGCTGATCCGGTCGGCTAGGGCCTTGGCCGAGCCGGCTGCCAAGGTCCAGCCGAGGCCGCCGTGGCCGGTGTTGGCGTAGACGTTGGGGACGCCGGTTGCGCCGATTAGGGGCAGGCCGTCGGCGGACAGCGGCCGCAATCCGGCGAATGGGTGGATGGCGCTGCGGTCCATCACCTTGGCGAATTCCGGCAGCACGGTTTCCACCAGCCTGACCATGTAGTCGATGCGGCCGGGGTCGATGTGCGCATCGAAGCCGCAGAAGTCCGCCGTGCCGGCGACGCGCAGCGAGTCGCCGAGCACGTTGATCCCTGCGTGGACCCCCATGTCGGCGATGACTTGGCGGGGCCGGTCGGGCCAGTCGCCGAGCGGTATGGTCAGGGAGTAGCCCTTGGCCGGGGCAATAGGCAGCCGGACCCCAATGGACGCCGCTACGCGTCTGGAATAAGCCCCGGCGGCAATCACCAGCGCGTCGGCGCGCACCTCCTGAGCGCCAGCCTGGATTGAAACCCCGCCGTTGTCCGCGGCAATGCCGGACACGGGCTGTCCGTACTCGAACTGAACGCCCAAGCGCGAGGCCATCTCGGCCAGCCCTTGGGAGAAGCGGTACGAGTCGCCGGATTCGTCGTTGGGAAACAATATGCCGCCCTGGAGCGAATCGCCGATCGGGCGCAGGCTGGGTTCGGACTGCAGTATCGCATCCCGGTCAACGCGCCGCCACTCGGCTCCGTTCTCGCCCAAATGGTCGAGGAGCGGCACATAGCCCTCCAGGGCGCCTTGACTTCGGAAGATGATCAGGCAGCCGCAGGCGCGGTGGGCGTAGTCGATGTCCGTTTGCCGGCGCAGAGCGGCCATGCACTCCAGCGTGTACTGAGCCAGTTCGCGGTTGAGCGCCACATGCCGAAAGAACGTCTCGGGGTTGGAGGCGCGCAGGAAGCGGAGGCCCCAGGGCAGCAGGCGCAGCAGTTCGGTGGTGCGCAACAGCTTCGCCGCGTCCTTTCGGTTGCCGCCAAGGCTTGACCACCACCACTTTGGCAGGGCGCCCAGGATGCCGGGCTGGTTCCAAGTCTCCGGGCATTCAGCCTGAAAGTAGCCCCCGTTGCCGAAACTCGCCTCCAAGGCTGGGCCGTCGTTGCGTTCCAGAACGGTGACTTCGACCCCGGCCTCGGCGAGGTAGTAGGCCGTGCAGAGGCCCTGCAAGCCCGCGCCGATGATCGCGACCTTCACGATTGAGGGGCTCCGTACATGTGTGCGAGGGGGCGTCGCTCAAGCATAAGCCCAAGCGGCCAGTCCCAGGAAGACGAAGAAGCCGGTCACGTCGGTGATCGTGGTTAGGATCACGCCGCCGGCGATGGCGGGGTCGATGGACAGGCGGTTGAGGATGCTGGGCAGGAGGCTGCCGGAGACGACGGCGACCACTAGGTTGATGACCAAGGCCACGGCGATGACCATGCCGAGCAGGGGGTCTTGAAAGGCAACCAACGCCGCCAAGGCCACGAGGCTGGCCCACAGCAGGCCGTTCAAGAGGGCGACGGCAAACTCCCGGTTCATCAGCCACATGAGGTTGGCGCGGTTTACGTGGCCCAAGACGATCCCCCGTATCATCAGGGTCAACGTCTGGGTGCCGGCGATGCCGCCCATGCTGGCGACGATGGGCAGCAGCACGGCGAGGGCCACGACCTTGGCGATGGTGGCCTCGAAGAGGTTGATGACCGCCGCTGCCAGAAAGGCGGTGATGAGGTTGATGCCAAGCCAGATGGCGCGCCGGCGGGCCGACTTCATGACCGGAGCGAAAGTGTCCTCGTCCGGGTCGAGGCCGGCCCGGGCCAGCACCGCCTCGTCGGCGTCTTCGGCGATGACATCCACCACGTCGTCGATGGTGATGCGGCCGAGCAGCTTGCGCTCGTGGTCCAGCACCGGGGCGGAGACTAGGTCCTCGCTGGCGAAGATGGCCGCCACTTCCCGGTCCGGCATGTCCACGGGAATGGCCCGGGAATCCGCCTCCATGGCCTCGCGCACCGTGACGCTGGAGTCCGATGTCAGTATGCGCGACAGCGGCAGGGTGCCGACGTATTCGTTGCGGCTGTTGACGACGATCAGCGCATCGGTGTTCTTCGGCAACTCCTTGCGCAGGCGCAGGTAGCGGAGCACGATCTCCAGGGCGTGGCGGGGATGCACCGTCACCACATCCATGTCCATCAGGCCGCCGGCGCTGTCCTCCGCATAGGACAGCACCGATTCCACCCGCTGACGCGCGGCGGAGTCCATGGAATTGAGCACTTGGGCGGCAATCGCATCCGGCAACTGCTGCAGCAGGTCGGCTTGGTCGTCCACGTCAAGGTCATCTGCGGCAGCCACCAACTGCGCGGTGTCCATGCCTTCGACGATCTCGCCGAGCACGTCATCTCCCAAGTGCTGCAGCACCTGGCCGGCCGCTTCGTCATCGATGAGGTCCCAGATGTAGCGCCGCACCTTGGGCGGCGTTGCCTCCAGCAGGTTGGCCACCTCAGGCGCCTTGAGGGAGCGCAGCAGGTGGCGCTGATCGCCCAAGGTGCCGGCTCCGTAGGACCGCAGCACCTCGCCGAAGCGCCGTTCGAAGTCCACCGGCATGGGTGCTACGCCTCTTCGCCGAACCGGTCGTCGATGAGCTGCCGAATGGCGGCGAACGCTTCCACCTCATCCTCGCCGTCGACGCGCAGTTCCAGCGTGGTGCCCACCGGGGCGGCGAGCAACAGGACGCTCATGATGCTCTTGGCGTCCACTAGGGTGCCTTCCTTGCCGAGTTGAATGTCGCCGGTGAAGGTCTTGGCCAGATGCACCAGCTTGGCCGCCGCCCGGGCGTGCAATCCCAACTGGTTGGTCAAGGTGACTTGAGTTCGCTTCATGCCGAATCCTGCTCGGTGCCGGCGGCGGGGGCCGAACGGACTTCCCGGTGGCGGACCAGAACATTGGCGTAGCGCTGCGCGAAATGGGCGCCGAGCTGCTCCGCCATGTGGACGCTGCGGTGTTGCCCGCCGGTGCAGCCAAGCGCGACGGTCATGTACGTGCGACGGTTGGCTTCGAAGCGGGGCAGCCAAGCGTCGAGGAAGGTGATGATGTCGCCTTGCATCTTGCACACCACTTCGTCCTTGGCCAGAAAGTCCTGAACCGGACGGTCCAAACCGGTCAGCGGCCGTAGCGCCTCCACCCAATAGGGGTTGGGCAGGCAGCGGACATCGAAGACCAGATCCGCGTCCATAGGTACGCCGAACTTGAAGCCGAAGGAGCGAAACAGGAGGTTCAGGCCGGCTGGGCGTTCGTCAGCCACGCGCTCCTTGATGAGGCCCGCCAAGGTTGGCCCCTCAAGTTGAGTGGTGTCAATGGTCAAGTCGGCCAGGGCGGCGATGTCGTTCAGCAGGCGGCTTTCGGCGTCGATCGCTTGACGCAGGTCCGTGTCGCCGTTGGTCAATGGATGCCGTCGGCGGGTTTCGCTGAAACGCTTGACCAGCGTGGGGCTGGAGGCGTTCAAGTAGATGATCTCGCATTGAACCTGCTCATCGCGGTCGAGCGCAGCCCGGATTTCCGGCAGTTGGGCGATGCCCGCGCTGCGGGCGTCGATGCCGATGGCCAGGTCGTGCTGGCGCAGCATGGGATCGACGGTCGCCTCGCCAATCAGCGACCGCAGCAGGGCCACCGGGAAATTGTCAATGCAGTGGTAGCCGGCATCCTCCAGGGCACGCAGCGCCGTGCTCTTGCCGGAACCGGAACGGCCGCTGATGATGATGAGCTTCATGGCGTGGCTTCCGTTGCGTCGGGCAGCGACGCAAGCCTTTGCGCCGCCACAACGAATCGATGCTTGAGCGCTTCGTCCGAACCCGCATCGCGCAACCGGTCCCGCTCGGCCGAATCGCCGAAGACCCGGGCCACCGCAGCCAGCGCCTCAAGGTGGGCGCTCGGCTCGTCCTGCGGGGCGATCAATATGAACAGCAGGTCCACGGGCTCGCCGTCCGGGGCATCGAAACTCACCGGACGGGTGAGCGAGAGCAGAGCGCCCATCAGCCGCGGGCAGTCCAAGCGGCAGTGGGGAACGGCAACACCTGCGCCGAGGCCGGTGCTGCCCAAGCGCTCCCGCTCCATGAGGGCGTTGAACAACGAGCGCGAAGAGATGCCCGGATGGGCCATCGCCAAGCGGTCCGCGACCCATTCGAGAACCGCCTTGCGGCTGTTGACTGTGACGCCCGAACGCACGCAATCCGCAGGCAGAAGGCTATTCAGTTCGATCACGGAATGGTCCTAGCCGCGGCCGTGATGGCGCTCTATGACCTTCTCCTTGTGCTTGATCACTTGGCGATCCAGCTTGTCAAGCAACTTATCGATAGCCGCGTAGAGGTCGTCGGCCACGGCGTCGGCGAAAAGCTCCGCACCGCTCACGTGGGCGGTGGCTTCGGCCTTTTGGTCCAGCTTCTCGACGCTCAGCACCACATGCAGATTGGTGATGTGGTCGTAGTGCCGTTCAAGTTTCCTCAGTTTGCCGGTGACGTAGTCCCTTAAGGCGTCGCTGACGTCGATGTGGTGTCCGGAGATGCTCAACTGCATAGGTTACCTCGCTATCAGTCTCGTTCATTTCACGCCAGGCGCTTGCGCATGTTTGAGGGCGGAATGGATATCGACTCCCGGTACTTGGCCACGGTTCGCCTGGCGACCTTGATGTTCTGGTCTGCCAGTATTGCCGCGATTTTGTTGTCGCTCAACGGTTTTCTGGGATCCTCCTCGGCGGTGAGCTTTCGGATCAGCGCCCGAATGGCCGTGCTGGAGACTTCACCGCCGCTGCTGGTGCTGACGTGGCTGGAAAAGAAGTACTTGAGCTCGAAGAGGCCGCGGGGGGTGTGCATGTACTTGCGGCTCGTCACCCGGGAGATGGTGGACTCATGCATGTCCACCGCCTCGGCGATGTCGTTCAGCACCAAGGGCTTCATCGCCTCCTCGCCATAGGTCAGGAAGTCCTGCTGCACTTCGACGATCTTGGTGGCTACCTTGAGCAGGGTGTCGTGGCGGCTCTGCAGGCATTTGAGGAACCAGCGGGCTTCGGTCAGATTGTCGCGCAGAAAGACGTTGTCCGGGCTGTTGTCGGCGCGCTTCACCAAGCCGGCGTAGCCTGGGTTGATGCGCAGCCGGGGCAGGGCGTCGGGATTCAATTCCACCCGCCAGCGCCCGTTGACCTTCTTGACCACCACTTCGGGAACGACGTACAGGGTCGGCTCCGCCGAGTAGGCGGAGCCGGGACGGGGGTTGAGCTGTCCGATGAGGGCTGCGATTTGCGCCAATTCCCGTTCGCCGAACTGCGTTTGGCGCTTGAGCGCGGCGAAGTCCTTTGCCGCCAGCAGGTCCAGATGCGCTTCAACCAAGTCGATGGCTTCCTCGCGCCAAGGGGTTTCGGGGTCGAGTTGCTGTAGCTGGAGGCTCAAGGCCTCGGCCAAGGTACGGGCCGCCACGCCGGGCGGATCGAAGTGTTGGAGGCGGTGCAGCACTTCCGTGACCTGGGCCTCGGAGACCTCGAATCGGCCATCGAAACTGCTGGCGATCTCCGCCATGCTGGTGGCCACCATGCCGCTGTCGTCGATTGCGTCGATGATGACCGTGGCAATGAGGTGTTCAAGAGGCGGCAAGGCGGCCAAGTTGAGTTGCCAGCGCAGATGGTCTTGGAGGGAGTCGCCGGGGTGGGCGCGCTCAAACAGGTCGCGTTCTTCGGTGGCGGGCGCTGACGATGGCGGGGAGGCGTAGACGTCCTCCCAGCGGGTGTCGATGGGCAGGTCATCGGGAATGGCGTCACTGCCCTCCAGATCGAGTTCCGGTGCTTCCGAGGGGGCTTCGCTTCCTTCCTCTGCGGCCTCCTGCTCCTCGGCCTCCGAGGCGTCGGCCTCCGAGGCGTCGGCTTCCGGCGCGGCTTCGTCGCGTTCCAGCATGGGGTTGGACTCGAGGGCCTCCTGAACCTCCAGGTCCAACTCCTGGGTGGATAGCTGCAGCATGCGAATGGCTTGGCTGAGCTGCGGTGTAATGACTTGCTGCTGCCCGAGGCGAAGTGTCAGCGACTGCTTCATTGGGGCGTGGGCATCAAAGCCGGAAGCTCTCGCCGAGGTAGACGTCGCGCACCGTCTCGTGGCCGAGTATGGCTTCGGCGTCGCCTTCCGCGATCAGCTGGCCTTCGTTGACGATGTAGGCCCGGTCACAGATGTCGAGGGTGTCGCGAACGTTGTGATCGGTGATGAGGATGCCGATGTCGCGGGCGGCGAGGTCGCGGATCTCGTTCTTGATGTCGGCGACGGAAATGGGGTCCACACCCGCAAAGGGCTCATCAAGCAGCATGAAGCGCGGCTCGCTGGCCAAGGCCCGGGCAATCTCCAATCGCCGCCGTTCGCCGCCCGACAGGCGTTCGCTCAAGGACTTGCGAACCCCGCCCAAGCGGAATTCGGCCAGCAGTTGCTCGACCCGCTCCTTCTGCTCCGCCTTGCCGAGGTCTCGGCGCAGTTCCAATATGGCCTTGAGGTTGTCCTCGGTGGAGAGCTTGCGGAACACGCTGGCCTCCTGGGGCAGGTAGCCGATGCCCGCCCGGGCGCGAACGTGCATGGGCGCCTTGGTGAGCGGCTGGCCATCGAGCGCCACCTCGCCCTCATCGGCCTGCAGCAGGCCGACGATCATGTAGAAGCAAGTGGTTTTGCCTGCACCGTTGGGGCCGAGCAGTCCGACGATCTCGCCGCTTGAGACCGCCAGGCTCACGTCATCGACCGCGATCTTTTTGCGGTACGCCTTGCGCAGGTGGCGGGCCTCCAGCGACTTTGTGATAAGTGGTGTGGACCGGTCCATCGGCATCCGCTTGAAGGTTGAGAATCCTGCGCTCCAAATCCGCTTTCAGCCCTTGGGCGAACGTGCGGCCCGCCTCGGTTTCGATCATAACATCCCGTTCGGTTTCGGCGTATCGCGGCTGCGGGTGGACGGTCAGTTCGGCGGTCCGCACGGTGGTAAACCCGCGTTCGGGATCGGTTTGGTGCAGCACCACGTCGCCGCTCAGCACCAACACCTCGTCGCGCCCATCGGTGCCGTCGCGCAAGCCGTAGAGATCCCCTCGGCGGGCGCTGACCCGCCACGGCGGCGCAGTGGGGCTGTACAGGCTGAAGTCCGGGCCGACGAGTTGGGTGTGCCCGTCGGCGTCGAAAGACCGCACCTGCTGAGCCGCCAAACGGTATTGCAGGGTGCCGTCGTCCTGGAACTGGCTGATGACGGCGCTTTCCATGTAGATGTCCGGCTCCCCAGCAAGCTCCGGAGGTGGCGCCTCGGGCGGCACGGCGCCGCGCCAAGGCGCTAGGTAGAAGGCCAACAGCAACAAGCCGACTGCGAGCAGAACGCCGGCGGCCAACTGCCTCATGGTTCGTGCGGTTCGAGCAGCAGGCGGCAGATTTCAGCGGCGACGCCCCGGCCGCCGGCGGAATCGGTGACGATCTCGGCGGCGGCGCGCGCTTCAGGTTGGGCGTCGGCGGGGGCGATGGGCAGCCCCACCCAGCCAAGGACTTCGAGATCGGGCCAGTCGTCGCCGACGTAGGCGCACTCCTCGGCGCGAAGGCTGAGGTCGGCCGCGAGCCCCTGGAGCGCTTCCAGCTTGTCCTCCACCCGTTGAAAGACGTGCCGAATGCCCAGCTCCCGGGCGCGCTCGGTCACCATCGGCGACTCACGCCCAGTGACCAGCGCCACCTCGATGCCGTTGTGCAGCAGCCGCTTGATGGCGGCGCCGTCGTGGACGTGAAAGGACAGCATTGCTGCGCCGCTGGAAAGATAGTGAATTCGCCCGTCGGTGAGGACCCCGTCCACGTCGAAGGCGACCAGCTTGATCGGCGGTTCGTTAAGCCACCGCATGGCGGACCAGCAGCGTGTTGTAGCCCACCCAGCACAACAACATCACCGCGCCTTCAAAGCGGGTGATGACTGATCGGGAGTTCACCGCATAGGCGAACAGCGCCAGCAGCACGGTCAGCGCCAGCATGGTGCCGCCATCGCGCCAGAACGCTGCTGTCTCAATGTGGGTGCTGGCCATCAGGCTGGGGACCGCCAACACTGCCAATATGTTGAGGATGTTGGAGCCGACCACGTTGCCGATGGCGATGTCGGTGTGGCCCTTGATGGCGGCCCCCACGCTGGCGGCCAACTCCGGCAGGCTGGTGCCGATGGCGACGATGGTCAGGCCGATGATGAGGTCGCTCACGCCAAGCCGCACGGCGATGTCGTGGGCGGCCCACACGAGCAACTCCGCACTGACCACCAACAGCGCCAAGCCGCCCAGCAGCCAAGCGATGCCGTGCAGGGTCCGCATCTGCGGCAGTTCATCGAGCTCCTCCTGAATGCTCTCCGCAAAATCCGGCTGGCCGGAGGACTTGCCGAACATCAGCAGATAGAGAATCAGCCCCAGGCCGGCGAGCAGGATGAGGCCGTCCAACGGATCCAGTTCCCGATCAAACATCAGCAGCAGGGCGAGCAGGGTGGCACCCAGCAGCCAAGGCAGTTCCGAACGCTGCACCCGCTTGGAGAACGGCAGCGGCGCGACGATGGCCGTGACGCCCAGCACCAAGCCGATGTTGGCGATGTTGGAGCCGATCGCGTTGCCCACCGCCAGCAGGGGATTGCCCTCAATGGAGGCCACCATGGCCACTAGGATTTCCGGGGCGGAGGTGCCGACAGAAACGATGGTCAGCCCGATGACCATCTTTGAGACGCCCAGATTGGTGGCCGTGGCGCCCGCGCCGGACAGAAACTTATCGGCGCTCCAGATGAGCGCGGCGAAACCGGCGATCAGTGCAAGCAACGGCAACCACATGGCGATTCGGCAGGCCCTGCGCGAGTTTGGTAAGGCTCAACTTTAGTCGGTGTTCGCCCAATAGTCAGCAATTCTCACTTTACGGAGCGAGTTTCTATCTGGTCAACAGTTTTTTTCGTGTTTTCCGTAAGGGGCCTCCTTGGGTGGTTGCCGCCCGCATTGCGCCGCCGGTCCGGCCGAGCTTCACCCGTGGACGGGCTCGGCTTCGGCCCGGCGGCTGCGG
>JAJEIQ010000024.1 GCA_022827905.1 Pseudomonadales bacterium
CGAACCTCCTCCAACGTCCTGATCCGCTCGGTCTGAAGTGTCACGATCATCCTCCGATGATCCCAAAAACCGACCCTTCAGGCTCACTTCCCGTTGGAAACCCGGCTCCCGTTCAGGCTCACTTCTCGTTGGATAAGACTCGTTATTCCAAAAACCCATGGTTGGGTTTAGAATGCCGCCCCATGAAGCTCCAGCAACTGCGCTACATTTGGGAAGTGGCCCAGCACGGCTTGAACGTTTCCCTGACGGCTGAAAGCCTGTTCACCGCCCAGCCTGGCATCAGCAAGCAAATTCGCTTGCTGGAAGACGAACTCGGCGTCGAGATCTTTGCCCGCCAAGGCAAGCAACTCGCCGATGTCACTCCCATTGGCAAGGTCATTCTGGAGCAGGCCGGCGAAGTGCTGCGCCAAGTGGACAGCATCAGGCTGATGGCCGACGAGTACCGGGACGAACGAACCGGCCTGCTGTCCATTGCCACCACCCATACCCAAGCCCGTTACGCGTTGCCGCCCGTGGTGCGCAAGTTCCGCCGCGCCTACCCGGAGGTGGCCCTGCAGATGCACCAGGGCTCCCCCGCCCAACTCGTTGAGCTGGCCGAAGCGGGGGAGGTGGACTTCGTCATTGCCACCGAGGGTCTGGACCTTTTCAAGAACCTCATCATGCTGCCTTGCTACCGTTGGTATCGAGACATCATCGTGCCCGAGGGCCACCGGTTGGCGCAGATCGGCGCGGAGCGCGAACTGACCTTGGCCGACGTGGCGGCGGAACCTTTGGTGACCTACGTGTTTGGCTTCACCGGCCGCTCGGTGCTCGATCGCGCTTTCCAAGCCGAGGGCTTCAAGCCGAACGTGGCCTTCACCGCCACCGACACGGACGTGATCAAGACCTATGTGCGCCTCGGCTTCGGCGCCGGCATCATCGCCTCGATGGCCTTTGACCCGGCCGTTGACCGAGGCTTGGTGACGGTCGATGCCTCGCACCTCTTTGCGCCGTCCGTCACCCACATTGGCTTCCGGCGCGGCACCTTCCTGCGCCGCTTCATGCACGAGTTCATCGAGTGGTTCGCCCCGCACCTGGACCCGCGCACGGTGGCCGAAGCCGTCGCCCTGCCCACCGGCGCCGCCCGGGCCAAGCTATTCGCGGAGATGGAATTGCCGGTGCGCTGACTGGCCCTCCTTTGGAGCGAGGGCATCTTGCCCTCGATTGGATGCCGTCACCACTCCCAGTTGCGCCTCAAAGGGCGTTGTGAACTATCATCCCCTTTCGCAAATCGGCTAGGGAAGAACATGGGACGAGTGCAGGGCAAGACCGCCATCGTGACCGGGGCGGCTTCGAATCCGGGGTTGGGCTTTGCCACGGCGGTGACGCTGGCACGGGAAGGCGCGCGGGTGGTAGTGACCGATGTGGATGAAGCCGGGGCGTCGCTTTGCGCGGCGGCCATTCAGGAGGCCGGTGGCGAAGCGCTTGCCCTCGGTCAGGACGTGACCGACGAGGCGCAGTGGCAAGCGGTGGTGGAGCAGGCCGGCGCCGCTTACGGCGGCTTGGACGTGCTGGTCAACAACGCGGGCATCGCGGTCCTCAAGCGGCTCGAGGAGATGAGCCTGGCGGATTGGAACCGTCAGATTGAGGTCAATCTGACGAGCGTTTTTCTGGGATGCAAATACGGCATGGAAGCCATGCGCGCATCGGGCGGCGGCTCCATCATCAACCTCTCCTCGGTGGCTGGCCTGGTCGGCATGGCCACTTGCGTCGCCTACGGCGCGGCCAAGGGCGGGGTGCGCATCATGTCGAAGTCCATCGCCGTGGAAGGGGCGGCGGACAACATTCGCTGCAACTCGGTGCATCCCGGTGTCATCTGGACCAACATGCAGGCGCAGGCCACCGGCCTCGAGGAGCCCGAGGCAGTGCCCCCGGAGCGGGTGCCCATGGGCCGCATGGGCGAACCCCAGGACATCGCCAACTGCGTGCTCTACCTAGCTTCGGACGAATCCAACTACGTCAGCGGCGCCGAGTTCACCGTGGATGCGGGAATGACGACGCAGTGACCTAAACCAACAGCCGGTAGGGCGCTTCGAGCAGGTCGCGGACGGCGGCTAGGAACTGGGCGGCGGGGGCGCCGTCCAGGGCCCGGTGGTCCCAGGTCAGCGACAGGCGCATCACCTGGGTCTTTACCGGGGTGTTGCCCACCCACTTGAGATCGTCGCGCAGGCGGTTGACGCCCAGGATGCCGGACTGGGGCGCGTTGATGATCGGCGTGAAGGCATCGACGCCGAACATGCCGAGGGCGGAGACTGTGAAGGTGCCGTCCTGGAGGTCGTCCGGGGTCAACGCGCCGTCGCGCGCGGCTTGGGCGAGCCGGCCGCTCTCCCGGGCCAGCTCCTTCATGCCGAGTTGGTTGGCGTGGCGCACCACCGGCACGATCAGGCCTTCCTCCAACGCCACGGCCATGCCGACGTTGATGTCGCCGCGCAGGGTCATTTCCGTCTCGCCGAAAACGCTGTTCATCAGCGGATGCTTCTCCAACGCCTTGGCGGCGGCGCGGATCACCAGATCGGTGTAGCTGGGACGCACTCCCTCGTCCTGCCACTCGTCCACCAACTGGCTGCGCAGCTTCACCGCGTCGTCCATGTTGGCGTCCATGTCCATGGTGAGCTGGGCTGACGATTGCAGGCTCTCGAACATGCGCGTGGCGATGGTCTTGCGCATGCCCCGCACGGGCACGACCCGATCCTCGCCGCTGGCGAAGACGGGTGCTGCGGCCGGTGCCGGGGGCGCGGCGGCGGCCCGCTCCACATCGTCCTTGGTAATTCGGCCACCGGGGCCGGTGCCCCGCACCAGAGCCAGATCGACGCCGAGTTCCCGGGCCAGCTTGCGAGCCATGGGTGAGGATGGCGAAGGCGCGGCGGGGCGGGCGGCATCAGAGGCGGCCTGGACATCGGCCTCAACGATGCGCCCGCCGGGTCCACTGCCGTTTAAGGTGGCGATATCGACGCTCAGTTCGCCGGCCAGCCGGCGCGCCGCCGGCGATGAGAGAATGCGGCCGTCCGCAGTGGTCGAGGCCGCTGACCGTGCGGGCGAGGCTGCTGCGGCAGCGCTTTCCGCCACCGGCTCCGCCGCAGCCGCAGCGGCTTGGGGCAGCACGTCGGGAATGGCTTCGTCCGCGGCGTAGATGTAGCCGACCACGTCGCCCGGCTTCATGGTCACGCCTTCCCCCACAATATGCTTGACGATGCCGCTGGCCTCGGCATCCACGTCGAGGTTGACCTTTTCGGTTTCCAGGCGGTAGAGCAGTTCGCCCTCGTCCACGGTGGCGCCGTCGGCGATGTACCACTCCTCCACCACCCCTTCGGTCATGTTCATGCCGACCTTCACCAGATAGATTTCCTTGGGCAACTTACGCTCTCCTTGCTTTGCCTTGACCTGTGCTCGCTAGCCTGCCGCTTGGCGCCGGGCGTGGGAATGGGCCATCGTAAACAATCCTTTGCGGGCCGCCAATTCGAGAGTCTGGCGGATGTCCACCACCCACGGCCCGATTCGCTCCACTTTCAATTCGACCGGCTGGCCGGGTTTGAGTGAGCGGTCCCGTTCGCCGTCGAAGGCCAGCACGCCCGGCCCTTGGGCCGTAACGACCTCGTCGGTATCGACCGCTCGGCACTCCGCCACCTCAACCGTCTTGTAAAGCCCCGGCGCGATGGGCGCCCGCAGCCGCTCGCCGCCGGGGCCAAAGCGGAGCAACAGCCCGCCCTCGGCATCCGGCGACAAAGGATGCAGCAACCCGCCGATGGCGGTGATGCCCACTGCTGCTGCTTCGGCGCGGGTGAGCAGGGCGGTGTCGAGCTGCGCAGGCTCCAACAGGGCGCGAGCGCCGACGAAGCGTTCGCGGCTCAGCACCGCGTCGATCAGCGCAAGGTCGGGGCGCTCGTCGTCCACAGTCACTTGGACGACCTTCTGCTGCGCGGCGACCTCGCCCAATTCCAACTGGCCGGAAGCGATCAACCCGGCGGCGGCACCCGCCAATGTCGCCTCCGCCAAGCGCGGGAAAACGTTGTTGGTGCCGGTGGACAGCGGAATCAGGGGCGCGTCCGGCCAGCCTAGGGCGAAGGCCCGATTGGTGCCGTCGCCCCCTAGGGTGATGACCACGGCGCAGCCCAAGTCCTTCAATGCCCGCGCCGCGGTGATGGTGTCGAGCGCCGTTCGGGTCCGGGTGGTGTCCAGCGGCTTGGCGCACAGGCGGCCGTTTTCGCGCACGGCGCTGGCGACGATGCCGTTGGGATCATCGAGGTAGGCGAATTCAGAGGCGCCAGCGGCTTCGGCGCCGATCAGCGCCCGTTCAACGATGGCCTGCTTTTCCTGGTTGTCGAACACCGAGGCGCGGGCCACCAAGCGGCGCACGTCCTTGCCGGAGGCCGGGTTGGCGACAACGCCGAACAGGCTCATCGTTTCCTGGGGCGCTTAACCCGAGCAGGGCGCTAGGTGGCCGCTAAAGCCCGAGCTGTTGCTTGGCCTCGGCGACGATGCGGTCGGCGTTCGGCACATAGGTGGCTTCGAGCACCGGGCTGAAAGGCACCGGGCTGAACGGCGCGCCCACCCGCGCCACCGGTGCGTCGAGGTAGTCGAACGCCAACTCCTGGATCTGCGCGGTGATCTCGCCGCCGAAGCCGCCGAAGCGCACGGCTTCGTGGACGATCATCGCCCGGTGGGTCTTCTTTACGGAGGCGACGATGGCGTCGCTGTCCAGCGGCTGGAGGCTGCGCAGGTCGATCACTTCGGCATCGATGCCGAGCTTTTCGAGTTGCGTCGCTGCGGCGAGCGCCTCGTGCACCATGCGCCCGTAGCTGATGATCGTGTAGTTCGAGCCGCTGCGCACCAAGTTGGCTTCGCCGATGGGCACGGTGTAGGACTCCTCCGGCACCGGCCCCATCATGGCCAGCGACATCTTGTTGAGCACCACGATCACCGGATTGTCGTCGCGCGCGGCGCTGATGATCAGCCCCTTGGCGTCGTAGGGGGTGCAGGCCATAACCACCTTCAGGCCTGGCAGGTGGCAAATCCAAGCCTCCAGGCTTTGGCTGTGCTGAGCGGCGAGGCTGGCGCCGGCCCCGGCCATGCTGAGGATGGTCACCGGCAGCGTGGCCCGCCCGCCGAACATGTAGCGCATCTTGGCGAGCTGGTTGGCGATCTCGTCCATGCACTCGCCCATGAAGTCCATGAACATCACGTCGATGATCGGGCGGCAGCCGGTGGCGGCGGCACCGACGCCAAGGCCGACGATGCCCTCCTCGGAAATCGGCGTGTCAAACACCCGGTCCGGGCCGAATTCCTTCAGGATGCCGTTGTAGTAGCCGTATACGCCGCCGGCTTCGGCGACGTCCTCGCCGGCCACGAAGGCGTCCGGCTGCTCCTGCATCACCGTGCGCACGCCTTCGGTAATGGCGGCGACGTAGGGAAGTTCCCTGGGTTTGGGTTGGGGTTCGGCCATTGCGGGGCTCCTTGGGTTAGGCGTAAACGTCTTCGGTGACGGCGGCGGGGTCGGGATCGGGGCTGGCTTCGGCGAACTCGATGCCGGCCTCCACTTCCTTTAGCACTTCCTCGTGGATGGCTTGGGCCGCTTCAGGCGACAGCACGCCCTGTTCGGCGAGCCGCGCTTCGAAGTTCACGATGGGGTCCTTGAGCCGCCATTGCTCCACTTCCTCGTCGGTGCGGTAGCTCAAGCCCATGCCGCGCACCCCGACGTGGTCGTAGTAGCGGTAGGTCTTGCACTCGAGCAGGGTCGGGCCGCCGCCTTCCCGGGCCCGGGCGATGGCCTCGCCGGCCGCCTCATAGACGGCGACGGCGTCCATGCCGTCCACCACGACGCCTGGCATCCCGTAGCCCGGCGCCCGGTCGGCGACATCGACGATGGCCTGGTGATTGGCTTGGGGCGTGTACTCGCCGTAGCCGTTGTTTTCGCAGATGAACACGCAGGGCAGCTTGTAGAGTGCGGCCATGTTGGCGGCCTCGTGGAACGCGCCCTCGTTGCTGGCGCCGTCGCCGAAGAAGCTGATTGAGACGTTTTTGGTCTTGCGGAACTTGCAGGAGAAGGCCGCGCCCATGGCGATGGGCGGTCCGCCGCCGACGATGCCGTTGGCGCCGAGCATGCCGAGATCCAGGTTGGAGATGTGCATGCTGCCGCCCTTGCCCTTGCAGTAGCCGGTGGCCTTGCCGTAGAGCTCGGCGAACATGTAGGTGAATTCACCGCCCTTGGCGATCAGGTGGCCGTGCCCGCGGTGGGTACCGGTGATGTAGTCCTCGTTGGAGAGATGCACCATCACGGCGCTGGCGATGGCCTCCTGGCCCACGTACAGATGCAGGGCGCCGGGAATCTTGCCGTCCTCCATCATTTTGCCGGCCCGCTCCTCGAAGGTGCGGATGCGCACCATGCGCCGGTGAATGTCCAGCAGGATGTCGTCGGTGATTTCGCTGCTCAAGGTTTTCTCCCGTCAGTACACGTGAAGGCGCTCAAGGTGGCCTCGTTCGAAAACGTCGAACCTTCGAGTTTCAGATTGTTATTATGAAAACAGGCCCGAGGCTCAAGCGCGTTAAGCGGCGTATTTTCCCATTTACGACAGCTTTTACAACGCGAACTTTGGCCCAGGGGGGAAGTCAGCTGGTGAACAAGGAGGCAGGGTGACGACTTTTGCGCGGCAATTGGGGGCGAAGCGGCCCGATGAGGTGGCGGTTCGTGACGAGCGCCAGGCGCTTGACTGGATGCAGTTGGACGATGTCCTCAATCGGGTGGCCAACGGGCTGCAGACCGTGGATTTGGGGCCGGGCCGCCGGGTCGCGGTTTTCGCCGAGAACGCCGTCGAAACCGCCCTGGCCAACCTCGGTGGCCTAATCGGCGGCGCCTCGGTGGTGCCGGTCAACTTCCACCTCACCGCCGACGAGGTGGCCTACATCCTGAACGATTCGGGCGCCCGCGTGCTGTTTGTCGGCCCCGAGACCGCCGAACGGGGCGTTGCCGCCGCCGCGGCCAGCGAGGTCACCAACGTCATTGGCTGGTGCGACGAGGAAGGCGTCACGCCCTGGGACGGCTGGCTGGCCGCGCAGTCCGCCGACGAACCGCCGGGGGACTTGCCCCCGCGGCCGAACCTGCTCTACACCTCCGGCACCACCGGGCGGCCCAAGGGCACGGAGCTGCCCCCCACCATGTTCGCCGGCGGCGACACCGTCGCCGAGCACATCGCCAACTTGGCGGCGGCTCCGGTGGGGGACGCCGGCACCCACCTGGTGGTCGGCCCCATGTACCACACCGGCCCGCTGTCCGGCGCCCGTTCCTTGGCCGCCGGCGTGCCCTGCGTCATCCTGGGCCGATTCGATGCTGAGAAGACCCTTAGGGCCATTGAAGAGCACCAGATCGGCAACACGGTCATGGTGCCCACCCACTTCGTGCGCCTGCTGGCCTTGCCGGATGACGTCAAGGCCCGCTACGACAGCAGTTCCCTGATTCGCGTCGCGCACACCGGCGCCAAGTGCCCGGTGGACGTGAAGCGGGCGATGATCGAGTGGTGGGGGCCGGTGTTCATGGACGCCTACGGCGCCAGCGAAGTGGGCAGCACCTGCGTCATCACCTCCGAGGAGTGGCTGGAGCATCCGGGCTCGGTGGGCAAGGCGGTGCCGCCCTTCGAGGCGATGATCCTGGACGACGACGACAACCCGTTGCCGCCCAACACGGAGGGGCGCCTGTTCTTCAAGGACACCACCGGACGGGGCGTCATCTATCACAACGACCCGGAGAAGTCCGCCGCCGCCCACATCGCCCCGGGCGTGTTCACCCTCGGCGAAATCGCTTACATGGATGAGGAAGGCTACGTTTACATCACCGACCGCTTCAGCGACATGGTGGTGTCTGGCGGCGTCAACATCTACCCGGCGGAAGCCGAGCAGGTGCTGATCGAGCACGAAGCCATCCTCGACGTGGCCTGCATCGGCGTCCCCCACCCGGAAATGGGCGAGGAGCTCAAAGGCCTAGCCATCCCCCGTGACCCGCAAAACGCGCCCTCCGGCGAAGTGGTCATCGCCTGGTGCCGCGAGCGCCTATCCCACTACAAGTGCCCGCGCACCTTCGACTGGGTGGACACCCTGGGCCGCAACACCATGGGCAAGATCAACAAACGCAAGCTGCGGGCGCCGTATTGGGAAGGGCAGAGCTGACCCTAACCTCTGTTCACTCCGTCAGATTGAGGGTGCGCAGGTTGGGGTCGGCCTCGATTTCGGCGTCCGTGAAAGGCAGGCGGATCCAGCCGCCTTGGGCGTGGATTTCCGTTAGGTCGCTGTAGTGGGGCGATTCCGGCTCCGGTGACTGGGAATAGGTCAGCATGGCCCGTGGATCGAGGTTGCCTTCCTTATCCCAACTGATGACCTGGATGTAGCTGTTGCCGTGGACGATGGGCGTGTAGCCCTTCTCCGGATCCAGGCTGGTGATGATCATGCTGAACATCCCGGCGGTGCCGATGCCGCCGGGGATCGGGATGTTGCGGCCGTTGCGCGGGGCGTACTGGATGTCGCCGAGGCGGGCGTTCAGCGGGATGTTGGCCTCGCTTAGCGTGGTGGTGGCGGTGCGCAGGGCATCTGCCACCGCTTGGCGCACTGCGGGGTTCTCTAGGTTGACTCCCCGCGGGGTGTTGATTGGGTCGTCCACATCGAAAGGCACCGCCAAGAGGTCGTCGATGTCGTGCGCTTCGTTCCAGAACTCCCGCCACACGTGGCCGCCCCGGGCATCCACCGTCATGGTTCGGTCCCAAGCCGCGAGTGCCTCGCAGGCGGGGGCTAGGTCGGCGTGGTCGGCGCACACTACAAGCACGTCGTCGAGCAGCAGTTCGGCGCCGTAGTGGCGATTGTTGTAGAGCATGTTCTGGATGTCATCGGGGGTGATGCCGCCGCCCCGTTCGATCAATTCGGTGACCATGCTCAGTCCCGCCCGAGTGCGCAGGGAGCGGGTGGTTCGCTCCGGGCCGATGATGGGCGAATAGCCTTCCAAGGGCGCGTCTGGGTTGCTCAGCCAATAGCTGTCGTTGGAGTTGGTGACGTAGTCGGCTCGGGTCAGGCGCGGCATGGCGTCGGGTGGCAGGTTGCCGGGAACGCGGCTGCGCTCGTCTTCGCGCCATTCGCAATCGGCGCGGCTGCCGTCCAGGATGACCAGCTGCTCCGGCGCGCCCTCCACGGACAGGCTGCAAGCGTCCAGCAAGTCTGCGTCCACGTTGGGTGCGCCGCTGATGTCGGCGTAGAAGGCGTTGCCGTGCCGGTCGGCGGCGATGGTGTTCACCCAAAAAACGCCTTGCCGGCTGATGGCCGCCTCCAAGTCAGCCGTCGAGGCTGCCCTGCTCATGGCGTCGTAGGTGTCCGCAGTGACGTAATTGCCGATCACCGCGTCGCGCAGCGCGTAGGCGTGGCTGGCGGACCAAGGCAGCAGGTCGTTCTCCAGGATGGGGCCGTAGTGGGTGAGGTAGATGGTCTGCTGACGCGCTTCCGTGCCGTCTTCCGTCGTCACTTCAACCGTCACGACCCGGGGCTCAATGTCGCGGTAGGCTCCGTCGTATCGGTACTGCAGCGGGTTGTCTGGATTGAGCTGCAGTTGGTAGAGGGTGAAGCGCAGCGCCGTCGAGACCGTATGCGTCCAAGCCACGTCCTTGTTGAAACCGATGGCCACTCGGCTGGTGTTGAGCAGGCTGGCGCCCATGACATCGACTTCGCCGGGCAGGGTGGCGTGGATGAGGTGAAATCGCGAGGAGCCGTGCCACGGATAGTGGGGATTGCCGAGCAGGATGCCGCGCCCCGAGGCGCTCAACGCCGAGCCAATGGCCACCCCGTTGCTGCCGATGCCGTCCGGCAGGCGCCACGAGGTGGGTTGGCTGGCGACTTGATCCGATCCAGATGCTTCAAACGGGGCCGCTTGGCTGATTTCCGTGCGGAAACGACCCAAACCGTAGCGAATGCCCACCCCAAGGGTCAGGCGGGTGAGGTCGTCGGCGTCGATCTCGGCAACCCAGGGCGCACCCGCGCAACTTTCGGGCAGTGACTCGGCGTGGTCGCGCACATAGCGGTTGTAGCCGGCCACGTAGCCGTCGGCGAAGGCTAGGTCGCGGTCGTTTTGCGCTTGGTTGAACGCCGCCACCTTGTCCTCGTTGAGGATGCCCTTGTGGAAGACGTCGCTATCGAAGCGTCCCTCGTCCGGCCCATGGTGCTTGGAGAGCTCGCCATTGACCAAGAGCACGTCGCGGGCAATCACGCAGATGGCGTCGGTGGCGGTCGCGTAGGCAAAGCCGTAGCCCAGTGAACCCCAGTCGGTGGCCTTGACGTGGGGGATGCCGTAGCTGGTCCACCGAATCTCCACATCGTACGTGGATGGCGCGGGTTGTGGCGCTTCCTGATTGGGTTGGCAGGCGGCAAGCAGCAGTGCGGCAGCGATGGTGATTCGGCGCATGAGTTCCTCCACTATGTTATCGAAGGCAGGCTCACTCGCTCACTTTAGCTATGGCACGTACCAGATCGGTGACGACCAAGCCCGGTCCTGGATGGTGGCGTGCATGTCCTCGCGCGGTGCCACGCCCTCACGGATGGCGTCCCAAGTGGACCATCGGCACTTCGGGTTTTCCAGAACGCGGACGTAGTAGAAGGCCCGCTCGCCGGGGGTGAAGGTGGGGTCGCGCCAGACCGCCGACAGTTCCGCTGCGCCCTTGTCGTCGCTGATGGCGCAGGTGGCCAAGTCCACCGCCGCGCCGTTGTCGGGGCATCGGTGGGTTTCGGGATCAACCGTGCCACCATCGGAGCAGGCCACGTCGAAGACCTGCTCGTTGTTTTGGCCTTCCTCCACCCAGCCCTTGACCACTTGCAGGCGTTGCAGGGGGGCGGCGTCGCTGTCGCGCAGGGCCCAGACGAAGAAGCCGGGGGCGGCTTCGCCATTGGCGAGCAAGTCGCCGCCCATGGGCACGCCGGCGGCGTAGGCGGCGGCAATGACGTCCTCCGCTTCGAGCAGCGCCTCGTCGATGCCGTAGCCGGCGAAGAAGCGCACGGGGATGTGCGGGCCGCTGGTGGCGAAGGTCTCCTTGCGCCGGAAGGCGTCGTAGATGGCTGCGCGCGTGTTGCTCTCCGCCCAGACCCCGGCCAAGCCGGAAGCCCCCCAGTATTGGGCGGGCGTGTCTGAGTAGGCGGACTCGTCTGCCGCGGGCTCCTCGTCGGAGGCCTCCTCACCGGAGGACTCACTGTCCAAGTCGCTTATGTTGAAGACGTTGGCGTCCATTCCCTCGTCGAGGGGCACCGAGCCGCGCAACTGGGGCGTGGCGTCGAGCCGCGCGGTTTTGCTCCAATAGTTGTCCTCCTCGAAGGATCCGGCGGCGTTGTGGGTGTCCGAGGAGCCGATGACGCCAAAGCGGTACGGGTTCATGCCCCCTGCGTCCTGCATGGCCAGGCCGTTCAGCCAAGCCTCGCGAACATAGCTGCCCTGGGGCTGGCTCTCCAAGGGGCTCGCCACCCGCACCGGCATGATCTCGAAGTCGGCCCATTCGTCGTTGGGCGACAGCATGGGGTGCGTATCCGAGGTGCCCTTCACTTGGGTGATCTCCACCAGCGGCTCGTTGCGCATGCGCTGCTCGGCGTAGGCGGCGTCGATCGGCTCGCCCGCTTGGTTGGTCTTCTCGAACATCCAGCCGTTGGAACCGTTGGAATTGTGCGGAATGGCCAACGCGTCCATGCCTTGGCTGCGCAGGTCGTCAAGCCAGTCCCAGAGGTCTTCCGGGTTCGTGGAGTCCAGGCGGCTGAACGGGATTTCCGGAGCGTCGGAGCCGGGGAAGATGACGTTGCGGTGCAGGTTCTCGAATTCGGGGCCGGACGTGGTGTACTCGTAGCCGATGAACGCGGTGAACTCGCCGGGCTCGTTGTTGCGCTCGGCGGACTCGATGATCTTGCTCCAGGCGCCCCTCACCACGTTCAGGTCGAGCAGATCGTCGGCCTGCTCCTCCTCGGTGCCGCCGATGAGCGGCAGAACGGCCTGAAAGGCCTCGCCGATCTCCTCCGGCGTCTCGGCGTTGCGCAGATCGGCGGCAATCTCGTGCTGGCCTGCCTTGGTGGTCTCGTCAAACATCTCCGGCAGCATGCCCAGGTAGGTGGCGTGGTCGGTCACCGCCTGGAAGTCCAGGGGTTTGTTCATCTTCATTTCGAAACCTTCCGCGTGGGCCAACGCACCGCCCTTGGCGAAGGCGTAGGCGTCATCGGGGGTGGCCCGGGTGCCGAACAGGAACGCATCGAACGAGTAGGTGGTATGCACGTGCAGATCCCCGAAATAGGGGTTGCGGTTGGGGTTGGATTCGATCACCGCAGGCGCCGCCGCCGGCATGGCGGCTTCCTCCGGCGCCGGTGCTTCCGGCTGCTCCGCCGGTGGGCTGCAGGCCGCCAAAGCGGAGGCGATGCCGAGGATGAGGGCGGTTTTCAGTGTGTTCATTGGCGGGCTCCGTTGATTGCGTGGCCGTTCTGAAACAGGGCGGGCAGGGCTTGGTCGTCGGTTTCGAGCAGCCGATCGACCCAGGCGTGGAAACGCTGCCCGCCGCCCTCGTTGCGGCCGAATTGGACGTAGGGCATGGCACCGGTCAGCAGAGCCTTCTGTTGGCGCAGGCCGGTGGCGTAATCCTCCTCCTGCACCACGTATTCGAGGAACTTGAACTGCTCATGGGCGGCTTGGGCCGTCTCCTCGTCTGTCGGCGCCTTCTCCATCAGGTAGTTCTGCACGGTGTAGGAGGTCAGCGGAGTGTCGCCGGGGAAGAGCTGGGAGATCATCACGCCCCGGCCGCCGCCGTCGAAGCCGGCGATGGAGACGTGCGGGAAGATGGTCCAAACCCCGGCCATCAGGTGGGCGTCGCTGGCGTCGGAGAGGTTCTCGTACTCACCCAGAGATGGGTCCGGCGAACTGACCCGCTGGTGCGGCCCCCAAGCGTAGTAGAGCGCTTGGTTGGGGAACTGGCTGCCGAAGGTATCCTTGTGCAGGATGGGCAGGTGGTAGAGGTCTAGGTAGCCGTCGTAGGCGACCTTCCAATTGGGGCCCTCGAGGGTGCGGGCCTCAAAGAAGTGCCAGTTGGCGAAATCGAAGTGGTTGAGGACTTCGTCGTAGCCGGACAGGAAGGTGTCGATGTCGAGGCTTGCGTTGGGATTGATCATCACCCAGATCAGGCCCGCCCGCTCCGCCGCCGGCAGTTCCACCAGGCTGTGGCAGGAACGGTCCACCTCGCCGAAGTCCTGTTCCGAGTACACCCCGATAAGGGCGCCGCTCTGATCGTAGGACCAAGCGTGGTAGGGGCAGGTGAAGCGCTTGGCGTTGCCGGTGCCGGCCTTCATGATCTGCGATCCCCGGTGGCGGCACATGTTGATGAAGGCGCGCACTTGGCCGTCGCTGTCCCGGCTGATGAGCACCGGGGTGTCCACCGCGTCCATGGCCTTGTAGTCGCCGGGGTTGGGGACTTCGGCGCTGGCTGCCAGCATCAGCGGCATCCGCTTGAACACCCGTTCCATTTCCAGCCGCCAACGGCCCTCGTCGTAGTAGTGGTCGGCGGGCACCTTGCAGATGGCCTCAGCTTGCTCAATGGTTCCCGTTTGAGCGTACTTGAGGTTGTGCTCGGCCATTTCGATCAGTTGGGCGCGGCTCACGGTAGCCTCCTCTCCTCAGACATAGGCAATGCGAACGGGAGATTATTGCAGATTGCGTTGTTCAACAGAAAGCCCCCGCTGCAAGAACCTCATCTTCCCCGAGAGGAGCGCTGCACGGAGTTTCGCGTAGCGAAACTCCAAACGCGACCGTCAGGTCGCGCGCACTCGCATTTCCTTCGGCAAAAAGGCAGGATGGGCGCTTTCCCCACCCACAACCCGTTCCGCGGGGAGGATCGCCTATGTCCATTCAAGCCACCATCGCCACCAGCAAGGGGGCCATCCGGCTGCAGTTGTTTCCCGAACAGGCGCCGGTGACGGTCGCCAACTTCGTCAACCTCAGCCGCCGGGGGTTTTACGACGGGCTTAAGTTCCATCGCGTGATCGACCAGTTCATGATCCAGGGCGGCTGCCCCCAGGGTTCGGGCCGGGGCGGGCCGGGCTACCAGTTTGAGGACGAATTCAGCGACGAGTTGCGCCACGACCGCCCGGGCCGGCTGTCGATGGCCAACGCCGGTCCGGGCACCAACGGCTCGCAGTTCTTCATCACCCACGTGCCCACCGCGTGGCTGGACGACGCCCACACCATCTTTGGCGAGGTGCTTGACGGCGACGACCAAGCGGTCGTGGACGGCATCAGGCAGGGCGATTCGATTGAAGGCATCGAGATTGTCGGCGAGGTCGATGCCCTGCTCGACGCCTTCGAGGATCGCGTTTCCGCTTGGAACGCCGCGCTGGGCCGCTAACCTTGGCCTTCGACTACGCGCAGGCCGTCGCCAACGACGGCTTCGCCTCCCTGCTGGGCGTGGAGTTGACGCACAGCGCCCCGGATCAGGCCACCATTCGTCTTCCCTACCGAGAAGCGCTGGGCACGGTCCGCATACATGGCGGGGCCATCAGCGCCTTGATCGACATCGCCGCGACGGCGGCCTTCTGGTCCCATCCCGCCCTCACAGAAGGCGCTTGGGGCGCCACGGTGGATTTCACCGTCCACTTCCTCAAGCTGGCCGTGGATACGGATTTGATTGCCGAAGCCAAGGTGCGCCGCCGGGGCGGGTCCGTCTGCGTCGGCGACGTCTCCGTGCGCAACGCGGACGGCGAGGAAGTGGCCGCGGCGCGGGTGACCTACCGGTTGAGCCCCTAACCCAGCTACGAACTCATCGCCTTCTGGAAGGCGGGCCGGGCCTCCACGCGCTCGACGTAGGCGTGCAGGTGGGTCATCTCATCGGTGACGCAGCCCAAGCGCCGGCTCATGAAGCAGGCGTGGCCGAGCATGATGTCGGCGGCGGAGAAGTCGCCGATCAGGTAGTCCTTGCCCTCAAGTTGCTCATCGACCGGCGCCAGCGCCTTGGTCAGCAAGCGCTGGGCCTGCCCCAAGGCCTCCTTGTTCTGACGCTCCGGGGGCAGCAGGATGGTCTGCACCACGATGGTGTTCACCGGCGGCATCACCATGCCCTCGCAGTAGTGGAACCACTGCAGGTAGGCGGGAAACAGGGGCGAATCGACGGCCGGCCTCAAGGCGCCGTCCGTGTGCCGGGCGACGATGTACTCAACGATGGCGCCCGATTCGTAGATGCGCACATCGCCGTCATCGAGCACCGGCACGCGGCCCAAGGGATGCCGGGCGCGGTGCTCGTTGGACTTCAAGTCCTTGGGATGAAAGTCCATGCGGTTGAGCTCGTAGTCCAGGCCCAGCTCCTCAAGCAGCCAAACGATGCGGCCGGCGCGTGAGTTGGGGGCGAAGTGCAGGGTCAGCATGAGTGTGCTCCTTTAGGTTCGAGTGATTCTGCCCCCATGTTAACGGATAGGCTGGGGCTTTCCCGCTGCGCTCCATGGGCCTGTCTTCGATATAATCGCCCCGTTGCAAATGGATGAGGAAGGTGCTGAACGCATGCAGCCCTTCGACCCCGACAAGGCGATGTCCCGCCCGGCACCCGACTTCTGGCGCACCGCAACGCCAGCCGAGCACCTTCGGGGCATCCAGGCCGCTTGTCGAAGCGGCTTCAAGTTCCTGCGCCTTCGCCCGGATTGGCGCGAGGTGCTGCGTCAAGAGGATGAACCTGACCCTGCCAATCTGGAGTGCATTCGGCGGCTGTCGTTCTACCGGGACGGCCGGCCTGAAGGCGAATGAGCGCGGAGGCGCCTGATCCTTACGACACGCTAGCCCGATTGGCTGGCATCTTCAGGCGGGCTGGCATTCCATATGCGGTGGGCGGCTCGATTGCCCTTGGGTTTTATGCGGAGCCGCGCGCCACCATTGATGTCGATGTCAATGTGTTCCTCGGCAAGGAGGCCGAGATCGCTGGCTTAGTGAATCTTTTGGAAAAGGCAGGCTACCAGCCGGATGAGCCTCGTGAGCGCCTGATGAAACGTGCGTTGGAGGACAGCCAGTTTCGTGTCCACTTTCAGAACGTTAGGGTCGATATCTTCCCAGCCACCAATAGCTACTACGCCGAGTTTCCATCTCGAATAGAGCACTTTGATGACGGGGTGGCGGGTCAGTATCCCGTTTTGGGAGCAGAGGATCTCGCTGTGCTTAAGTGCGTGTTCAACCGCTCCAAGGATGACGCCGACCTAGCCAACCTTTGCGCCGCCTATCCCGATTTGGATGTGGACTTCGTGAAGCGCAAGTTGGTCGAACTGCTCGGCGCCGACGACTTCCGAATCGCCAACTTCGAACGCATCGTGTCGAGGGAACGCCCCGCTGGTCCTGTCAGCCGAGGTTGAGGACCTTTCTAGCGTTGTCGCGCAGGAATTTCGGCCACACGTCGTCGTTCAGGGGCAGATTGGGCATGTCGGTCATGATGCGTTCCAGGGAGAGGCCCATCGGGAAGTAACCGCCGTAGATGATCTTGTCGGCGCCGCGGGTGTTGGCGTAGTCGATAATGGCCTGGGGATAGTACTTCGGTGCGAAGGCGGTGGTGGAGTAGTAGAGGTTCGGCCACTTGAGCATGAGCTTGACCGCGAGGTCCTCCCAGGGCTCGCAGCCGTGGCGGGTGACGAACACCAGTTCCGGGAAGTCGTACATCACCTGGTCGATCAGGCGCACCTCCTGGGGCCACATCGGAAAGCGCGGCCCCGGCACGCCGGCGCAGGAGAAGATGGGCGTTCCAAGTTCCACGCACTTGGCGTAGATCGGATACATCAGCGGGTCGGCGATGCCCACTTGCGGGTTGTAGCCGGCGTTGAAGGCGGTGAAGGAGCGCACGCCAAGCTCCTCGTGCTCGCGCACCATGTCGCGGATGCCCTCCATGCCGCGGTTCGGGTCCACGAACCCTTGCCCGACGAAGCGGTCGGGATGCTGCTTGAGGGCGTGGCGGCTCACTTCGTTGCCCACGCCGATCACGCCGACCTCGATGCCGAAGCGGTCCATCTCGTGCAGCGTGATGGCGATGGGGTCCGGGGCGCCGTAGAGCGCCTTGGGGACGTGCTTGAACATGTACTCGACGGGAAAGTCGAAGTCCTTGGAGCCGTCCTTCAACTGCTCGCGGATGAAGTCGTACTGCTTGAAGTCCTCGGCCGGGAACCCGATCATCGTGTCGATGATCCCGATGCCGCTCGGCATGGCCACCGCTATGCGCCGTACAGCGCGTTGGTGAACAGGTAGCACATCGAATCGGTGGGGATCTGCTCCCTGGGCAGCGGCGTCTCCACCTGCTCCGGCGTCGGCCCGACCTCCTGCGCAAGGGGCATCAGCTTCTCCACGTCGAAGTTGTAGAGTTCGGCCGCGTTGAGGCCGAGAATCTTGCGGCGGCGCCCGTCCGGCAGATCGCCGAACGTCAGGCGCAGGGACTCCAGGTTGTAGGGGAAGGTGCCCTCGAAGTGGGGATAGTCGTTGCCCCAGAGCACTCGGCCCTCGCCAACGGCGTCGATGCCCTCCAAGTCGGCATTGCTGGGGAAGCTCGCGCCGTAGTAGCAATTGCGTGCCGCGTATTCGCTGGGGCGGTCCTTCAGCACCCATTCCATGCCGCCGTAGTCCATCTCGCCGATGGCGCCCGCCTTGAAGCCCATGTGGATGCGGTCGAGCTGCTTCAGCGCCGGCCCCACCCAAGCGCAGCCGGACTCGGTGAGGATGTACTTGAGCTTGGGGAACTTCTCGTAGGCGCCGCTCATCAACAGGTGTCGCCATCCCGCTTGGCAGTAGAAGGTGACCTCGGATATCCAAAGCGCCTCCGGCACCGGCCCGGCGCCGTAGTCCGGCGAGCCCTGCCCGGAATGCTGGTTGATGACTAGGTCGTGGTCCTGGATCGCGGCCAGCACCCGATCCCAAGCCGGGTCGTAGAGCGGTTTCAGCCAAGTGCAGTCGGGCGGGATGAGCGGCAGCAGCACGCCGCCGCGCAGCCCGGCCTCGGCGATGAACTCGATGTCCTTGATGGCCTCGTCCAGATCGTTCGGCAGGATCAGGCCGATGCCGGCGCGGCGGTCCGGGTCCTCCGCGCAGAAGTCCTTCAGCCAGCGGTTGTGGGCGCGGATGCCAGCCAAGGCCAGTTCAAAGCGGTCCGCCGTCGGCGGCTGGGCGGTGACCACGCTCTTGGTGTAGAACGGCGGCACCGTGTTGGGGAACACCACCTCGCCGACCACGCCTTGACTGTTCTGGTCGCGGGTGCGGATCTCGTAGTCCCAGTTGCGCATCTTCTTCTTGCCGTAGTGCTCCTGGGAGGGATTGCGGTAGCCGCCCCGCCAGTCGTCGAACCGCTCCCGGTAGCCGGGGTCCAGGTACTCGCGGTACTGCGCGTGGCTGCCCCCGGCGTGGGTGTCGGCGGTGATCAGAAGATAGGGGTCATTGCTCACTCTGCAATCCTCGGGGCAATTGTCCGCGGCGAGAGCATAGCGGGGCCGGGCGGTCTAGGCCACATTTTGACGGAGGGCATCTTGCCCTCGAACGAACGCCTCAAGGCGATGCCTTCGGTCCGGGGCCATCCGGCTGCACCGGGAACTGGCGGAAGTAGAACGCGAAGCGTTGCCGCAGCCGGTTGGGATCGATGCCGAAGTCCTGCTGGAGGTCGTAGGCCACGCGGCCGTGCTTGTCCCTCGGGTGGGTGCGCATGAAATCCCGTAGCTCGGCGGTTGCGTCTTCGCTCATTGCCATGCCCGCCTTGGCGTAGATGCGCTCCACCATGGCGAGGTCGTCGGCCATGAATTCGTGGAAGGGCACGTCGATGCTCTGCGCCTCCGGCCAGACGTGCCGGTCCTTGGCGCAGGCTTCCAGTAGATGGGCAATGCGCTCGCTCCAGTAGTCGATGACGGTGCCGAGGTCCACCTGGGTTCGCGTCATGCGCTGGCCGTAGGCGATCATCGTTGCGGCCGACTGAATCACCGCCACCGGATCCCGATGCGTGATGGCTACGGTGGCGTCGGGAAAGACGCCGCGCAGCACCGGCAACTGCTCCAGGTGCTGCGGGCATTTCAGCACCCAGCGGGTGTTGCTGCCGTCGTCGCCGTCCTGCCAAGTCAGCAGCTTCAGCACGGTTTTCATGTATTCGTAGTGGGGCCGCTGGTCGGTGGCGTAGTAGTGGTCCCGCCAACGCGGGCTGTGGCAGAGCCACTCGAAGTTGTAGGACGCGAAATCCGGGCCCATTAGCTCCAGCTCCTCGTGGATGTGGTCCGGATTCATCGGGTGCATGGCTGCGATCAGCGGCGCCATGCGCTGCATCATCTCCCACTCGGCGGCGCAGCGGGCGTAGCGCGGGTCGATCCCATCGGCGGTTGGCCGCTCCCCGGGGGTCGGGACCGGTTCGTAAGCCTCCCACAAGGGCAGCGCGCGAAACCGCCCATCCGCCGCCATCAGATTGAGCAGGTGCGTGGTGCCGGAGCGCGGCAGCCCGGCGACGATGACCGGCCGGCGGATGGCCACGCGGTGAATCTCGGGGTGGCGATTTAACGCATCCCGAATCAACAGCCGGTTCTTGGCGAACAGCAGCAGCTTGTTGCGCAGATTCAGCCGGCCCAAGTTGTTGAGCTCGGCATCGCTTCCCCATTCATCGCACAGCAGTTCCAGCCGCTCGCGGAAGTCCGTGGGGCCGAAGTCGTCGAGACCAAGGGCGGCGCTAGCCTCGTTGAGGATCTCCCCGGCGTCGAGGGAGACGTTGAGCGTCTCGCCGAAGGCCAGCAGGGCCCGCTGCTCGTCGCTGTATTGAGGCTCAGCAAGGTCAGTGATGCGTATCGGGGGAGGCACAGGCGGCGCAGCTCAGCTTGATTGACCGGCTTGTGTAGCATCACTACATTGACACTTCAACTTGGATTTGGAGCAGGGGAGGGCCGATGCGCGACGGCGTTCGTTTCGACTACCGGGGCGCCCGGGTGTTGATCACCGGCGGCTCCAACGGCATTGGCTTGGCCTGCGCCAGGGCCTACGCATCGGCGGGGGCCAGCGTCGTGATCACGGGTCGCAAGGCCCGCGCCGATGACTACGGCCATGACCTGTCCGACTTCGACTATCGCCCCCTGGATGTGGACTCCCGCGATGAACTGTTGGCCTTGGCGGCGAGCCTCGAGGCGTTGGACATTCTGGTCAACAACGCCGGCGGCACCCAGGACAGCGAGTGGGACCACGACGGCTTCGACAAATCGGTCCGCGTCAACCTCGCCAGCGCCTTTCACCTAAGCGTTGCCTGCAAGCCCCTGCTGGAGGCGAGCAGCCTCGAAGGCGGCGCCAGCATCATCGCCATTGCCTCCATGACGGCGTACTTCGGCAGCTTGTGGACGCCCGGCTACGGCCCCGCCAAGGCCGGCTTGGTGCAGATGATCAAAACCCTCGGCCATAGCTGGGGCGATGTCGGCATTCGCGCCAATGCCGTGGCAGCGGGCCTCACCCGCACCAACCTGACGGCGGCCGCCATCGACGGCCTGCCGGGCCTGAAGGAGCAGACGCTGGCCCGCCAAGGACTCAAACGCGTCGGCGCGGTGGATGACATCGCGCCCGCGGTGCTCTTTCTCACCTCACCGGCAGCGAGCTGGATTACCGGCCAAACCCTAAACGTTGACGGGGGCTTCACGACCGGGATGTAGGCTGCTTAAGAAGCTGTTCCGCTAACTCGGAAAGACTCCCGAAGCGGTAGGTTGCCAATGAGAAGTCCTGGGTGGCCGTGAACGGATGGTGGATCGCGGCGCAGTCCAAGTCCGCAGCCACGGCGGCGCGCAGGCCGCGCTGCGAGTCCTCCACGGCCAAGGCCTCGTTCGGGCCGATTCCGTAGCGGGCCAGCGCCGCGAGGTAGGGGTCCGGGTGCGGCTTGCTGCGTTGATAGGCCTCCCGCGTCAGCACGAAGTCGGTGAACGGCACGATGTTGCGGTGGCGGTGGATGAGGGCGAAGTCCTCGGGCTTCGCGGTGGTGACGATGGCGATGCGGAAGCGCTTGTGAAGCTTGGCGAGCACCTCCTCCACGCCCTCGATCTCGATCGGCTCCGACACCAGCAACTCCTGGTACAGGACGTTGCGCTTGGTGCGCCAGTGGTCGATGTCGTCATCGCTAGCTCCGAGTGGCCGCGCCAGTTCCCACGGGCTCGCCCCATCCACCATCAATTCCAGATAGTGTTCAAGGGCCAGTTCGACGCCGAGAGGCGCAATGCTCTGCCGCGTTGCTTCGTAGTACAGGGGCTCGGTGTCCACAAGAACGCCGTCGTGGTCGAAGAGGAGGTGGGTGTATTGAGTCAAAGCCGGAGGTCGAATCATCTCAGCGGAGGGCATAGGGTACACGCTGGCGGATTCGAGGATCAGTTCGAGGGCGGGACGCCCTCGGTCCAAGGTGCCATCCGGAGCGAGGATTAGTTCGAGGGCGGGACGCCCTCGCTCCAAGGTGCCATCCGGAGCGAGGGCATCTTGCCCTCGATTTGAACAGCGGAATCCTTCGAGGGCGGGACGCCCTCGCTCCGGGATTACGCTCTGGGCAAAGGCAGTTGCCGGCGCAGTCGTGCTTCGACCTCTCGATCGCCGACGTCAGCTTCGTTCCAGCAGTCGGCGATGATGCCGTCCGGGCGGACCAGCACCAGGCCGAGCGGCTCGTAGGGCGCGGCTTCGGGTTCCGGCAACCGCCGCCAGCACAGCGGGAAGCCGGTGCGATCCGCTGTTTGCCGTACCGCTTCGCGCCAGCGCTCGGCGGCGACGGATGCGCCGCCAATCAGCACGTACTCCATGCCGAACCAGTCAAGAACGGATTGGTTTTGCTGTTCATCAACCCAAACGTGCGGGGCGCGGCGGCCCGCGCGTACCGCTGGCACGAAGTCGATGGTGGGGTTCTCCACCGCTGGCGGCGGCGCCGTGTTCTTGGCGATCAGTGGCGACGCCATCTCGAAGCCGAGCAGCACCCCGTCGTAGTCGCCGTATTGCTGGGTATTCCGAACGGCTTCGGAGGTGTCCATGCCGGCATAGAACGCCATGAAAATCTGGGCCATGCACTCCGTGGTCTTCACGCCTACGGCGATGCGCTCCAAGGCGATGGGCCGGTGCTCGACGTGGTAGGTGTCGAGAATCTCCGGCTGCGCCAACCCCTTCAGCACATAGGCGAGCTTCCAAGCCAGATTGCGGATTCCGGCAAAGCCGATGTTGTTGCCCATGCCGCCGGTGGGCACCGAGATGTGCGCTGCGTCCCCGGCCAGGAACACCCGGCTGCGGCTTAGGGCATCCACGCACCCCGGCGTCGGCCGCCACATGCCGGTGCTGGTGATGCGGATGGGCACTTCATCCTCGGTGCCGACGGCTTCCCGGATGCGGCGCACCGTCTCCGCTTCCGACAGCGGCTCGTTGTCCGCGTTGGGGATCTGGCAGCGCCAGCGCCTGATGCCATTAAGGGGCTGAAACACCAGCATGCCGCTGGGCGTTGCGTTGTACAGCAACCCACCCTTGCGCCCTTCGACGTATTTCGACAGGTCGGCGTCAAAGATGACGTCCTGCATGAAGGTGGCCAGCGGCGCCGTCTCAAGCGCGCTCCCGATGGCTTCGCGCGCGAAGCTGTGGGGGCCGTCTGTGCCCACCGTGTAGTCGGCGCGAACGGTGCTCGCCTCCCCGGAGGCCAGGTCCCGAATGACCACCGTGGCGCCATCATCGTCCTGGTTCACCTCCACCGCTTCAGTGCGGTAGCGAAGCTCGATGCGCTCGTCCCCGCGGGCCTCGGCGAGCAGGATGTTCTCGACGTAGTCCTGGCAGGTCATCACCGGCATGCTGGGGCTGGTGCTTCTCGGCACCGTATGGAACGTGGGGCTTGGGATCGCCGCGATCTGCTGCCCGGTCAATGCGCTAAACCAGCGATTGCACTCGGTCCAGTCCGGTCCGAGCCCGGTCTCCTCCACCGCCTTTTCCAGGCCCAGGAAGCGCATCAACTCCATGGTGTTGGTGTCCACGAATCGGGAGCGCGGGTGGGTGTTCACCTCGCTGCGTCGCTCGATCAGCAGGGATTCAATGCCGAACCTCGAAAGCAGCAAGGCGCCGGTGAGGCCAATCGGGCCACAGCCAATGATGCACACGGGCACGTTGATCTGGGTCATAAGGGGCTTAATGGAAAAGGAGCGACGGATACCATAGCACCCCCACGATGTGCTCAAACACCCCGTAGAGCAGCACCCATGCGCCCACCGCGTAGAGCGCGCCGGTCCACCAGGCTTGGCGGCCCTTGACGATGACGTAAAGCGCCGCAAACGCTGGCAGGGCGATGAGCTGTCCGGCCGCCACGGTAATGCCGACAAGAGCGAGCCACCACAGCAGGAGATGGCCGGCATGGCCCCACTCGGGCCGGCTGGGAAAGAGGTCGCTGCCGTCGGCGCCGGCTTGCCGGATGGCCCGAACGCTGTGCCACACACCAATCAGGGAGAGGCCGACGGCCAGGATGAAGGTCAGCATCGGAATCTGGCCGACATCGGCTGGCCAGTTGAAGGTCGGCGCCAGCCCCCAGATCGAAGCGGCCAGCAGCAGCCCAGCGGCGAGCAGGGACGCCGTGGGATCGACCGCACCGCGCTCCCGGACGGGCGCCTTGGTCTGCGTGCGCATCCGCCGTTGGCGCAGGAACGCGAATACGATCGAGGCGGCGATCAGCACGGCGATGACCAAGCAGATGGGGCGCGCCAGCCATTCCAGCCCGTCGTGCACGGAGTTGGTGATGAACAGCGCGTTCTCCATGATCGGCCCGATCACCAATCCCAGCACCATCGGCGGGCGCGGCACGCCGCCTCGCTTCATCAGGTAGCCGACGCTTCCGAACACCAGCAGCACCACCCAGTCGCCGATGCTGTTGTTGGCAAGCCACGAACCCATGAACACGAATACGACGATCACCGGCACCAGCAGGTGGCCGCGAATGAAGGTCACCTTGGCGATGTGCCGGGCGAGCAGCAGCAGGAGCAGCGCACCGGCGACATTAGCGATCGCCAGCATCCACACCAGCGAGAAGGTGAAGTCGAGGCGGGTGGTCAGCATGTCGGGCCCCGGCGTCATCCCTTGGATCAGCAGCGCGCCCATCAGGATGGCCATGGCGGCGCTGCCGGGGATGCCGAAGGCGATGGTCGGAATCAACGCGCCGCCCTTCATGGCGTTGTTGGCGGTCTCCGGCGCGATCACGCCGCGCACGTCGCCCTTTCCGAACCCCTCGTTTTCCTTCGAACTCTGGACCGCGTGGCCGTAGGCGACCCAGTCGACGATTGAACCGCCAAGGCCCGGCAGCATGCCCACGTAGGCGCCGATTGCCGTCGTGCGCAGCATCAGCCACCAATTGCGCAGCGCATCGGCGATGCCGGTTGTGATGCCGCTGGAGACGCGCTCCTTGGGCACGCTGGACAGGGTGCCGCCCCGCGCCGCGAGGTCGATCAACTCGGGCAGCGCGAACAGCCCCAGCACGACGGGAATCAGCGGCAGCCCCTCCAGCAGGTAGGTTGCGCCCAGCCAATAGCGCGGCAGGGCACCGTTCTCGCTGTAGCCGACGTAGGAAAGCCCGAGCCCGATCAGCGCAGCGATCAGACCGAGAAGCACTGAGTTGCCCGAGAGCGCGCCCACCATGGCCAGGCCGAGCAGCGTCAGCATGAAGAACTCGGCCTGGGTGAAGGAGAGGATGAGCGGCTGGACCAGAGGTATCGACAGGCCCAGCACCACCGCGCCGAGCAGCCCGCCGATGGCGGAGGCCGTGAACGCCGCTCCGAAGGCGCGCGAGGCCTCGCCCTTCATGGCCATCGGGTAGCCGTCGAGTATCGTCGCCTGGGATGCGGCGGTGCCGGGTATGCCGAGCAGCACCGAGGCAATGGTGTCGCTGGTGGTGGTCACCGCGAATGTGCCGAGCAGAAAGGCGAGCGCCGACGCCGGCTCCATCGCAAAGGTGAAGGGCACCAGTATTGCCATGCCCACCAGCCCCGAAAGGCCCGGCACGGCGCCGAACCAGAGCCCGAGCAGCACGCCGAGGAAGAGGTAGCCGATGGCCGGCCAGGCGGCGACCGCCGCCAGCCCGTTCAGTGCCGCATCAAACATGGCAGCCTGCGGGGTCGGCGCTCAGGCGGGTTCGCGCCGCAGCGCGGCGGCATTGTCGGCGCACCGCATCGGCTACGGGCCGCCCAGGAACTGCTTGATGACAGCGACCGTGTCGGGCGCGATCCCGCGCACCGCCGCCACGTGCGCCTGCACGGCGGTGGCCTGAACCAAGTCCGGCGGCGCCTTGACCAATCGGGTGTACTCGGCGACAAAGCCTTCGTCCTGGGGCAGCGCTTCCCAAGCCCGGCGAAGCGCCCCGACCGCCTCACTGGGCGTTCCGGCGGGGACGAAGGATGCGCGCTGCATGGCGACCGAATAGTTGTTGATCAACCGCATCGCCTCGTAGAGCGGGCCCTCGGGCTTGCGGCCTTTCAGGCTTTCGTAAACATCGATGAAGGTTGGAATGCCCTTGAGCCGGGGATCCGGCACCTGTTGGCCGTCGGCATCGGTCACCGGGAAGTACCAAAGCGTGGCCGCCACGCCCGGCCGGATCAGATTGGGTTCGATGATCTGATGAAATGTGAGGATGGTGCCGCAGGAGTATTGGACTTCGTTCTGCATGATGCCGGCGACCAAGTTGGCGGTTCCCCGGTAGCCGGACACATAGCGGTACTTGGCCCCGAGGAGGTCGAGCGCCATGCGCAATCGGAGGTCGAGGGAGGTGGTGGGCCGAATGCCGGCCGCCTTGAACTCGTCAAGGCCGGGCAGGCTCTGCGCGTCCTCGATGCCACCCCCGGCATCCTTGCGAATGAAGCACACCAGCGGCTGGCCGATGCCGCCGAGCCAAACGAACTCCGACAGGTCCACGCGAAGCCCGGAGTCCTGCAGCAGTTGCTGAGTCAGCGGCGGGCCGAAAAACGCGACCGTCAGCCCATCGGGCTTGGCGACTTGGCCCATGTAGTTGGTGCCGGCGATGCCGCCGGCGCCCGGCATGTTGCGCACGACGATTCTGGGATTGCCGGGAATGTGCTTGCCGAGATGCCGGGCGACGATCCGACCCTCGATGTCGGTCGGTCCGCCCGCCGTGAAGTTGATCAGAAAGGTGATGCGCTTGCCTTGGTAGAACGGCACTTCCGTCGGATTGGCGACGCTCGTCAGGGCCACAAGCCAGCCCCCGAGCACGATGGCTGCCAGCCGCGGCATGCCCTTAGTCACGGCTTGCGGCTCGTTCGACTCGAAGGCTCACGATGTCCACGTCGTAGTACTGCCGGTGGCGCACGTCGCTGGCCAAGTGGCGCAGCAGCCGCAGCGACAGGTCGCGCTCGACGGAGTCGCCGGTTGCGGTTTCGCTCAGCACGGCGAGGCGGTCCTCAATGTTCTCCTGGCCACCGGCGGCAGCGAATTCGAGCACCACGGCATCGGCCTCGACGAATGCCAGCACGCGTAGCCGGCGGTGTTGCTCGACGAGGGACTCCTCGTCGCCCAACAGCGTCAGCAGGGCCTCCTCGCAGACAGCGTCGAGACGTTCAACCATGGCGGCAGGCAGGTGGCGCCGCTTGGCCAAGGCTTGCACGAACCCGCGCAAGCGGGGCAGGGCGGATAGCGCCAGCTCCGTTTCAAAGCGCTGCTTGCGGGGTGCGGTCACCAGCAGGAACGACGTCATCAAAATGGCTACCAAGCCGCCTGTCGTCAGCGCGCTTTTCAACATCCCGCCGGCAAAGGCGGCGATGAACTCAGGGAAGATGAAGCCGTACTGGCAGCCAGCACCGATCCAGAACGCCAATCCAATGATCAGGCCTTGCTTCGAGTCCACGCCTTCGGAGACGGCCATCTTCAAGCCGACCGTGAAGACGCTGGCGATCATGATGGTCACATAGCCCGCGAAGACCGGTGCGGGCACGGCGAGCACCAGCGCCACCACCTTGGGGCAGAACGCCAGCAGGACCACGGCGGCGCCGTACGCCAAGCCCACCGGGCGCGACGCAACGCCGGACAACTGGGTGCGCGCGATGGTGCCGGAGTTGGCCCCGTTGGGCATGGTGCCCGCCAGTCCCGCGGCCAAGTTGGACAGGGCGTCACCGGCGACCACTCCCTGCACCGGGCGGAAGTCCGGGGCGCGGCGGGTCCGCCAGGACACCGTCTGTATGGCCAGTGAACTGCTCATTGATCGAATGGCGCAGATCAGGAACAGCAGAATGAACGCCGGGGCGAGCCCCACGAAAGCTGCGAGGTCCAGCCCTTCGGCAATCTCGGCGTAGTGCGTCGGCCACTGTGTCGGCGCGCCGAACCAAGCCGCTTCGGCCACCCGACCAAAGTCGTACAGACCATAGAACGCGGCCGCGATGGAGCCGAGAACGATGCCGCAGACCGGTGCCCAGTTGCGCAGGCCAGCCGTGCCCTTGAGCATGATCCCGCCCACCACCAGGAACGTGATGGCGGCGCAAAGCGGGGCGGCAACCTCTGGTGCCTCGGGCGGCGCCTCGTCGAGCATGTCGAACATGACCGGGAAAATGGTGACCGGAATCAGCATCAGCGCGGTGCCGGAGACGGTTGGCGTCAACAGGCGGCGCAGCAGCGACATGCGCAGGGCAAACGCAAACTGGACGGCCGATGCCGTGATCACCAGCAACGCCAGCATGGCATGGCCGCCGGCGTTCAGCGCGTCGGCGGTGACCGCAATGGCCGCGCCGGTCGGGCCGATGGCCAGCACATAGCCCGCGCCGAAGCGGCCGATCGGGCGCGCATGCAAGGCGGTAATGGCGCCGCAGATGGTCATCGATGCGAAGACCGCCCAGACGACGGCGGCGTCGGATGCCCCGCCGGCGCGGAACGCGACCGTTGGCATCAGTATCATGCTGCTCAATGGGAGCAAGGCGTGCTGCAGGCCGATGCCAATGGTGGTCGGCATCGGCGCGCGCTCATCCACCTGGTAGCGGAGCTCCTCCCTCGTCTTCAGGCCAGCCATGTCGTCCTAGGTTCTTCCCGCCCAGCGGTGACGAACGCACCGATGTGGATTTTTCGAACATGGTAACTGCTGCGTGGCAAGAACGCTCGCTTCAGGGCCTATGAAGGGCTGGTGAGCGGCGCGTTGAGGGGGCGGCACCTGCGCTGTGACCGAATCCCACTGAGCCGCCATCCAACTGACAGCAGACTCAAGGCTCAACCGCCTCCACCTGCGGATTGCAAGGAGCCTGGCGGCTGACGTCGTTCAGCGGCACGGCGTCTTTGACATGCTTAGCGAAGGTTGCCGGCGATAGGCCGAACCTCGACAGTGCGCCGCACACGCGGGGTGCCATGTCGTCAAGCGCGACGCAGGGTCCAGCGCCAAGCGACTCCGGCAACGCCTCGGAAAGCAGGAGCGCTTGGCCGTCGATCCATGCCGCCAGGAGGTCGTCGTCCGTTGCGTTGAGCACCGCATTATGGGGGTCTTCGCCCACATGGGCGGTTAGGATCAGGTCCGCCCGCAAGCCGGGCGCGATGGTGCCGTACCGGTCCTCCAGTCCCAGCGCGTAGGCGCCATTGACGGTGGACATGCGCCAGAGCCGGTCCGCCGGTAGCGCCACCCCCGTGGTGGCGGCCACACGTCTGGCGCACTTGAGCTCCTCGCGCATGTTGAACGAGCCGCTTGGCGACCAATCCGTGGACAGGGCGATGCGTACGCCGCTGTCCACCGCGCTGGCGAGGTCCACCGTCTCGCCGTACAGGGCGAGATTGGAACGCGGCGACCAGACCAGGGTGACGTCGAACTCGCGCATGACCGCGTAGTCCGCCCGATCGGTCGCCACGCCGTGGACCAGCGCGTAGCGCCGGTCGCGGCGCTGCACCCGCTTGAGATAGCGCGCCACCTCGGCCCGGGCCGCGCAACTCGCCTTGCGGCCTTCGCCAACATGGGGCACGTAGGCCATGAAGGCCAGGTCGGGGTCGGAGGGCGGCGGGAATTGGAAGGCCGGCCCGCCGGCGCACTCCGTGCGCAGATCCTCAACCGCCCGGAAGGAGAACGGGAAGACCTCCACGTCCGCTTCGGCGTCGTAGCGTTCGGGGTCGCCGGGGCGGCGGTGCCGGTCGATGTTGCGGATCACGCCGGGCAGGCCGCCTGGGCCGGCGATGGTGGTCGCGCCACCGAGCAGGTGGCGAAGCTCCATCGCCAACAGCTTGGCGGCGGTTTTCGGGTCGTCGTCCTCATAGTCGAGCCGCTCCGGGATCGGCAATGGCCGCTTGCCGTTGACGCCGAGCCGCCATTCGTCGCGATGCACGTAGCCTGGATTGAGATTCGGGTCCGGGAAAGCGTGGCTGTACGCCGGGTGCTCGTGGGCGTTGACGAAACCGGGGGAGAGCACCGCGCCGCCGCGGCAGTCGAGCACGGCGGCATTCGGCAGAGCTTCGCGTACCGCGTCGAATTCCCCCACTAGGCCCAAGCTGCCATTGAAACGAATGTGGACGCCCTGATCCGCACGGCTTCCCTGCGCAAGCAAGACTTCGGCACCGACGATCAGGCCGGTTGCCTCAGCCGTGTGCGCCGCCGGGGTGTAGGCGCAATGGCTGCCATCGGTTCGATCTTGGGTATCGGCAATGGCGACGCCGGTATTCAGAAGAAGTATCAGCGCCTTTAATAACTTATTATTTTTGTTAACTATTATCATGCAGATTCCTGAGCAGAGAGCCTTCCAACTCCACAATAGTCCGCCAGTGTTGGAAGCGTTTCCATTCTAGTGCCCAATTTGGCTGTTGCCGAGAACACCCGGATCGGGGGATTGCGTCGAGGGCGGGACGCCCTCGCTCCGAGGGACAACGCCCGGGGCGAGGGCGTCCTGCCCTCGACTTGAATCGGCGGGATTGCGTCGAGGGCGGGACGCCCTCGCTCCGAGGGACAACGCCCGGGGCGAGGGCATCCTGCCCTCGAATTGAGTCGGTGGGATTGCGCCGAGGGCGGGACGCCCTCGCTCCGAGGTGTGCTAGGCTCCGGCCCTGAGGTGAGGCATTGCCACGCAATGGGTGGCGCCGCGACGGTATCTTCGACCGGCACATGGACGCTGCCATGGCCATGACTCAAGTGCTGAAAAGCCACCAAAGGTTCTTAGCGCCCTTGGGCTTGATGCTTCTGCTGACCGCCTGCGGGGGCGGCGGCGGTGGCGGGGCGCAACAGCCACCCCCAAACCAGCCGCCCACGGCCGACGCCGGGAGCGACCTTTCACAGGTCATACAACCCACCCCGATTACCTTGGACGGCAGCTCGTTCCACGCCAGCGCCGACCCAGACGTGGACATGACCTACGCCGGAAGCCTGCCGCAGCACTTCCCGATCCAATGGGCGGACCACTCCACGGAGCGGAACGAGTGGGCGGTGGTCACCAACGATTTCGAAAACGACTTCGGCGAGGTCAGCAAGCTCTCGTTCTACACCGACCAGCACCTTAACGAGGTGTCATTGCACGATCTCGCCCGGATTCCCACTTCCCACAACGGCGGCGCGGCAACCTCGGCAGCCCGCATCTTCCACACCCAGGACGGCTCCCAAGTGATCCTGATTCTCAACGGGAACGGCCTCCTGAACAGCTTCGCGGTCCAAGTCACCGACCGGTAGCCGTCTCGACGAAGGATGCCGCTGGCTTGACACTCGTTCAGATACATTTCATATAAGCGCACGCTTGAGTTAGGTGGAGAAGTCATGGACCTGAACGTGGAGAGCCATCTCGGCGCCGTGGACCGCACAGTGTCGTCGCTCGAACGCGACGGGCAGGCCGCCCGGGCGGTCACCCTTGCGCGGAGCTACGCGACCACGGTCGAGGACCTGTGGGATGAGGTAACGAAGGCCGAACGCATCGCGCGCTGGTTTCTGCCGGTCAGCGGGGACCTCGAACTCGGCGGCCGCTACCAGTTTGAAGGCAACGCGGGAGGCACGATCACCCATTGCGAGCCTCCCTCGTTTCTCGCCCTAACCTGGGAGTTCGGCGACGATGTCTCCTGGGTGGAGGTGAGGCTCACGGAGGACGGTGCCGGCCGCGCACGCCTTGCGCTCACCCACAGGGCGCTGCTCTCGGACCAGTGGGCCGAGTTCGGCCCGGGTGCCGTCGGGGTCGGGTGGGAGATGGGTCTGCTCGGGATGGAACTGCACCTGACGCGGCCGAACGAGCCGAAGATGGACGAGTCCACGTTCCACACCACACCGGACGGCAAGGCGCTCCTCACCGGGAGCAGCCAGGCGTGGGGCGAGGCGGCCATTGCGGCCGGGACGGACCCCGAGATCGCGCGCGCCGCCGCACGACGGCCTTCTACACCAGCGTCCCGCTCGCGTCGGGCTAACGCGCCTCCATGCGGAACACCCACCGTCCCGGCGGCAACGGCCGGTCGGTGAGCGCCGCGAACAGCCGCCGCCGCTCGGCATCGTCCTCGATCCGTACCGCCCGCCGCTCGTAGATCTCGTCGCCGACCTTGAGCCGCACGTCCGGGTTCCGGGCCACGTTCCTCGGCCAGCGCTTCGTCGCGCAGGCGTTGCAGGGCACGTACAGCTCGCCGTCGACGATCCATGAGGTGGTGGTCACCGAGTGCGGGATGCCGTACCAGGTGGCGGTCTCGACGAAGATCTGCATGGGCCCCGGCGAGCGGAAGGACCAATCGGTGCCTTGCTCGGCGGCGAGCGGACCGCCGAGGCGCGTGCCGGGACGGCGCTCGTCCGGCTCGTACGGCACCAACAGGGCCGCAAGGTAGACGGCCGCCAGCACGGCGACGACGATGAGGACGATTCTCTTCATGATCGCTCCAAACGGTGGGTTATGGCCCGCGTGCACGGGCGATGGTGAGTATTGTGGCACACCTGTGCCGCGTTACTTTCAGATCGCCAGTTTTCGGGCGGCTAATCTTCGCCGCATTGCGGCCGTCGCCGGACGAAGTCGATCGGCAATGTACGCGCAGGCCGCAGCAGGGGCAGGTGTTGGAGGGCTGGTTCGCTCGTCGTCGGTAACTCGAGATCGAACAGGCGCAGCAAGCGGACGAACAGCGCTTTGACTTCCAGTTGGGCGAAGTGCGTGCCCATGCACATGTGACTACCTTTGCCGAATGGAACCCAGGCAAAGGGGTCAACGGGGCGATGCGTCGGGCCGTCGAGGAAACGTGCCGGTCGAAAGCTATGCGGATCCTCGAACAGGGTAGGGTCCCGATGACAGAGCTGGGGCGGCAGGGTTACGTGGCTGTTGGCCGGTACATGTTGGCCCGACCATTCAAAGGGACGAACGTTGCGGCGGGGCAGGAACTGTATGGGTGCGTATAGCCGCAACGTCTCGCGGAAAACCGCTTCGACGACTGGCATGCTCGACAGTTCCTCCAACGTGGGCGCTTCGCCGAGATTCCGGGTGACGATTTCGGCCCGCGCTTGCGCCTGCCACTCTCGGTGCCGCGCTAGGGAGTACATCATCAGAGCCATGGCGCTTGCCGTCGTCTCGTGCGCCGCGAACAACATGCCGAATACGTGATTGACGACATCCCCGTCGCACAGCTGGCGGCCGCTAGCGTCCGTGAAACGCGATAGGCGACTGAAGAGGTCATGGCCATCGCCGTGGCGGCGTTTCGGCACCTCGGCGAGGAGGATCGCCCGCATCCGGTCACGAGCACGTAGGGCGCGGCGAAAACGGCTTGCGGGCATTCGGCTCCGCCGTGCCATCGCACCGTCGAGCATACGCACGGTGTTGGCGTAGATCGTCTCGTGGCCCTGTGCCGAGGCGAATCCGCCGAAGACAGCGAGGCCGATGTCCAGGGCCATGCGCTTCGTCAATCTGTATGCGTCTGCCGAGCCCCCTAAGTCAGCCACTTCGTTTCGGATCACGCGATTCATGCAAACCAAGTCACGCCCTAGGGCGTCCGGCTTGAAGAACGGCCTGAGCAGGTTTCGGTGGAAGGCGTGATCCTCGAAATCACGCAGCAGCACGAAACCGCTGAAGAAATCGAGCGCGACCTCCCACCCGAGCCGGTTCGAGAAATTGCCGTCCGTGTCGAGGAGTACGAGGCGATTCGCTGCCGGGCCAGCGAGCACGACCACCCGACGATTGCGCAACACTCCCACAGTGAAGCAATCGCCGTGTTCGGCCCGCATCTGGAGCAAGAACGGGGTTGGGTCTGGGAGAAGATCACGCAGATTTCCGAAATACCAGTGGCCGCGCGGGCCTGGCAGGTGTGCCAAGTCATTGCCCGGTGCCCGCGGCAGGTCGTCCGAAGCGACGTTGATAGTTGGTACGTGTTGCACGATTACCTCGACTCCTTAAGCTCTTGCTAGTATCCGTGCGATCGCTCAGTTTTCATACTCGGATTCGCTCGCTATGAACAATGCCGGTCCAACCGGGGCCAATAGCCGCTATTCGCTGCGGAAACACCCGAAGCAACAACGCTCCGTCGCCACGGTGACGGCGATTCTCGATGCGGCCGCTCGGATTCTGACCGAGTCCGGGTACGCAACGGCGAGTACCAATCGAATCGCCGAGCGCGCCGGCGTCAGCATCGGCTCGCTCTACGAGTACTTTCCGGGCAAGGAGGCGATCTTCGGGGAGCTGCGCCGACGGGAAGCTCTAAAGGCCTACGCGGAACTCATGGCAAGGCCCCGCCTCGAGAACCCGCGCGACGGCATACGCCACATCGTGGGCTCTCGGCTTCGCTGGATGCGGCGCAACCCGACCCTCTACGCTGCGCTCGAATCCGAAGTGCCTAGGCAAGCCATCGCCGAGGTGGAGGCCGACATCGTCGAGGATTTCATGGCGGCTTCGCTCGCGTTCCTGGAGGCCCATCAAGACCTGCTGCGGCCAAGCGTGGAACTTCGTTTTCTGGCCGAATTCCTTATGCACGCGGTGAGTGCCACCGCCAACACCTACGGCTTGCGACGGCCCGAGCGACTTGACGACCCCCAACTCGAACAGGCGATGGTCGAGATGGTGGAACGGTACTTGCTCAAGGACGGTTAGCTCCGCCAGATTCCTCGCTAGCGTTCGCCACCCAAGTCACCGGCCGGGAGCCGTCTCGACGAAGGATTCCGCGCACCCCCGCTGGGACGAGCCCGAAGCGGCCAGGCCTTCCCAGTCGCGGGTCTCGAACCAGTAGTGCCACCGCTCCGCAAGCCAGCCGTTGACCCGGTAGTGGCGGACCCAACTGTCGAGGTAGTTCAGCGCATCGCCATCGCTTCGCCGCAGCGCAATCCCCTGGGGAAGCTGGTCGAACAGCGTATCGATCGGACGGTGCAGCACGTTCGGATGTTCGTGGATCGAGCGTGCTGCCAACACCTGATCGACGGCGGTCGCATGGGCTTGCCCGCTGACGACGGCGTCCACCACCTCGGCGTCGGTGTCGAAGGACAGCAACATGGCCTCGGGAAACTCCCGTAGGACCAACGCCTCCGCCGTGGTGCCGCGACGGGCGGCGAAGGTGACGTCGGCGCTATTGAAGTCCTCCACGCTGGCGAAACCCGGCGTGAGCCCGATGTTGGCGACGATGGCGGTGCCGAACTCGGAGTAGGGCACGGAGAAGTTGACCAGCAGGCTGCGTGCCGGCGTGATGGACAGGCCGCTGACAATGACGTCGAACCGTCCCTCGACCAGCGCCGGGATGACGTATTGCCAATTCATGCGCACGAACTCGATGCGTACGCCAAGGTCCTCGGCGAGCTGGCGGGCGAGGTCGATCTCGTAGCCGATCAGATCGCCGCTGCGGTCGCACATCACCCAAGGTTCGAACATGCCGACCCCGACCCGCAGGAGGCCCCGAAACCGCACGTGCTCGATCAATCCCGGCTCCCACCAGATTTGCTGCGCAGTTGCCGGGGCTGGGGCCAGCGGCAGCGTCAGCACCGCCAGGGCGATGGCCGTTTGCAGAAGCCGCTTCATGCGTCACTCAGGGCCGTCGACTTTGTCCTTATCCATGGCTCCATGGTAGCTCCCGCGGGCCGGAGTACCTAATTCTGGTCTAGCCCGGCAGGCCGCACGAATGCCTATAAATGGGTTTTATCACCAAATTCCATCCCTTATTCTCGATTTATCGCCGTTTCAGAGGGGATATTGGCTGATAACCGGGAAATGTCGCCGATAGCTCGGGGCAACGCGGCGCTACCGTTCTGACGAACGCGTTGGTTCAGTGCGTTCGACGAATCTGTTTACTAAACTAAACAAAATAGCTTACTATGACTGCTGAACAAGCCAACCTAGCAAGGTCCAGATAATGGCAGCCGCAAACCTACGCACTTACTCCACGGTGACGGAAGCCGCCCTGCACATGCTGGCAAGTCAGATTCGCATTGCCCGCAAGAAGCGCCAGTGGTCTGAGGCCAACCTAGCTGAACGTTTGGGCGTATGCCGAAGCACGGTTCGGAAGATCGAGGGCGGGTCGCCAACCGTTTCGGTCGGCGCCGTCCTTGAGGCCGCAACCCTGGTGGGCGTTCCGCTCTTCGTGCCGGACAGCCCACGCTTGGCTGTGCACCTCAAACAAGCGCAGGACATGCTCACGCTCCTTCCAAAGAGGAGCGGGCGCCCTGCACCCGAGATTTCCCACGACTACTAAGAGGGTTCCCATGGCCACAAAAGCGGACCCAAGATCAGTCGCCGTTTGGGTTTGGCTGCCCTCCCGAACCGACCCCATCTCGCAAGCCTAGATCCTGCTTGCGGGCCTATAATCCCCCTAGCAAACGGGGCCACCATCACCGTAACCATCGCAAGCTGCCAAATCCCTAAAGTGACGAACACGAAGCCTTTCCACCTTGATCTCGACCCACAGCTTGAAGTTTGCCCGGACAAGGCCTTCGACACGCCCCTTGGCAACCAGCGCCTGGGCCCAATCCAATATCCGCAACTGAATCTCGATGCCCCCCAAGGCGCTGAAGCGCTCATACGGCGCCTTTTGGCGGGCTACAGGCGTCCGACCTTGGACGAAGTCAAAAACGCGATGAGGTCCCCGAGTGAGGCCCCGCCTCCGCTGCTTCACCTGCTCGGCGAGCTTATCCGCCAACTCGACCCACTCGAGTTGGACAGCCTCATGCGCGACGCTGGTGGTTCGCCTAGGGAGATTGCGGCCCTGATGCGCCGCACCGGCGTAGGCAAACCGATTTTGGTCACTTGGATCAACCAGTTTGCCGATGACCCCGGCTGGCATGACAGCGAGGCGCTAACCGTTTGCCTTGGGGAGTGGTGCCGCACACGGGTGGCCAATCGCTAGCCGCAAACAACCGCCCACCCCGGAGAATCCCCATGCCCGCCGCCGTCACCCCCTTCCTCATGTTCGAGGGCCAAGCCCAACAGGCCATGGAGCTCTACACCCGGGTCCTGCCGGACAGCGAGATCCTCAACGTCGAGACATACGGCCCGGACGGCCCGGGCCCCGAGAACACCGTCATTGCCGCCACCCTGTCCCTGCGCGGACAGACGGTGATGGTCAGCGACAGCTACATCTCCCACAACTTCACGTTCACCCCGTCGATCTCGCTGTACGTCACCTGCGAAGACGAAGCGGAGCTAGAGCGCCTTACGGCCGAGCTCGGGCACGACGGCAAGACGCTGATGCCGCTCGACAACTACGGCTTCAGCCAGCGATTCGCGTGGGTGGAGGACCGCTTCGGCGTGTCCTGGCAGTTGAACCTGCCCTAGGCGGCATCACAGGAGAGGAGTCCACAATGCCCAACGACATCGCCCATTTCGCGATCCACGCCGACGACTGCCAACGCGCCAAGGGCTTCTACGAAGCGGTGTTCGGCTGGGCCTTCGAACCCTGGGGCCCGCCCGACTTCTGGCGCGTCCACACGAGCCCGGGAGGAATCCACGGCGCGCTGCAAAAGCGCCACACCCCCGTCTCGGGGGCCGGCGTCACGGCGTTCGAGTGCACGATCGCGGTGGAAGACGTCGCGGCAACCGCCGCGGCCATCGAGGCCCACGGCGGCCAGCTAACCATGGAGCCGCTCAAGATCGACCAGGTGGGCACCCTCGTGATGTTCAGGGACACGGAGGGGAACACCGTCGGCGCGATGCAATACTTGCCCGGCTCGATGTGAGTCGCGTTATTCGGACAGCATCAGGTCGAGTGCGCTCTCGGGCTCACGGGCTTCCCGGCCCCGAATCACCCCCCTTGCCTCGCTTTGGCGCCGTCCGGTGGGGCGCTATTCGCCAGCGGCGAATCGCCGCATTCAAACAACAACTCCGGGTCAAGCGAGCATGAGGCCATGAAGGCCATGGCGCAGCCTGCGCCAAGGGTGTCGTAGAACCCGACCATGGCCTCGTTGAACTCCAGCCGCCGGGTCTCCGGCACATTGATTGCGTCATGCCCGCTTGAGAGCAGGACGCCGTTCATCATCAGCCGCCCGACCCGCTTGTTCACGTCCCAGAAGAACTGGTTCCGGGCAAAGAAGAGGAAGGCCGCGATCGCCCGCCGGTGCGGGTCGCGAATCCCCTCAAGCGCCTCCAGCCCGTCCTCGCAACGCGCCTTGAGGCCGCTGACCGGCGGGATGGCCATGTTGGTGCCCGCCACGCCAACACGATCCGTGCGGAACGCCCCCCACTCGAGGGCTTCATGCCTAGCCGCAATCCCGTGCAGGCGGCATGCGACCTCCGTCGTCAGCGCAAACCCACCGCCCTCGACCAACACAAAAAGCTCCCGCCATGACTCGGCGGTGTTGAGGACCTGTTCCGCATCAGACACCCGGTGCCCGCCCACCGTGGTGCCTTCAAGCAGGGTCTTCACTTCAGGGAAGGTGAAGGGGTTGCCTTCGAGCCGCACGGCGTCATACACCAGCCCCTCAAGGGCCTTCTTCGCGCGGAAAACGGCGCGTTCCCTGTTCGGTGCTTCCGTTGTCGAGAACTTCGACGGAGGGAGGCTGAACCCCAAGGGTGGTGGGCCAAGCCCTGATTCCTGGGAGTCCTGCTCTTTTTTCACGACTGCCTCATGCGATACGAAAATGGCGGAGAGGGAGGGATTCGAACCCTCGATGAGCTTTTAACCCATACTCCCTTAGCAGGGGAGCGCCTTCAGCCGCTCGGCCACCTCTCCGGAACCGCCCAAGGTGTGCGGCGGTGGGCAAGTATAACCGCAATCACAGCCTCCCAATGGCATAATCCCGCTTCAACCTCACCCCTTAAGCCAGTTGGACCCCAAAACCATTGGAAACGCATCCCCTCTGGCGCTGGCCTGACCTATGCCGGGCTCTCGACCTGCCGGAGCAGGACGGCCCCGACATCACCGGCCTATGCATCGATTCCCGCCGCATTCAGCCCGGTGAGCTGTTCATCGCCCTGACCGGCGATCCAGGGCCTAGGTTTCATGCCTCCAGCCGTTCGGATCGCGATGGGCACGACTATGTGGCCGACGCCTTCGAGCGGGGCGCGGCCGGGGCCTTGGTGCATCGGGAGGTTGTGGCCGATGGCCCCTTGCTGCGCGTTGACGACAGCCTCGATGGCCTTTGGGCGTTGGCCCGCGCCCGGCGGCAGGCGTTGGGCGAGGCGGTGGTTGCGGTCACTGGCAGCAGCGGTAAGACGACGGTCAAGACGCTGCTGGGGGCGGCGTTGGATGCCTTCACCACGGCGGGCAGCCTGAACAATCATCTGGGGGTGCCGCTGTCCTTGGCGTCGGCGCCGGCGGGCGCGCAGTGCGCGGTGTTTGAGGTGGGCACCAACCATCCGGGGGAGATCGAGGTGCTTTCCCGGTTGGTCTCGCCCACCGTGGCCCTGGTGCTCAATGTGCATCCTGCCCATGCGGAGTTCTTTCCTGATCTGGATGCTATTCGGACGGAGAAGTTATCTATTTTCAAAGGGTTGAGGGATGAAGGTGTACTGATACATGAGCAGTCGCTTGGTCGGGGTGGGCTGCCGGATGATCTGTCCACGCTGACTTTTGGCAACGGGGAGGGGGCGGATTGTCGTCTGCTGCGCAGTGCTGGTGATCGTGCCTTCTATGAGGTGGACGGGCAGCGCATTGAAGCCCATGTGCCTGGTGGTGGCCCCCATCGGGCGCTGTCGGTGGCGGCGGTGCTTTGTGTGCTCAAGGCGTTGGGTCGGGAGCTTGGTGCGGCAACAGATTTGCCGGATAGCCTGATTCCTGGTGGGCGCGGCAGCGAGCGTCGCTGCGGCGGGGTGGTGTTGGTGGATGACAGTTACAACGCCAATCCCAGCAGCATGCGGGCGGCGCTTTTGTACCTGCGCAATGCCGAGGGGCGGGCCATCGCGGTGTTGGGGGAGATGCTGGAGCTTGGGGCTGAGAGTGATGCCTATCACCGGGGGTTGGTTGAGGCTTGCCGACATGTTGACCGGGTCGTGGCGGTGGGGGGTGGCATGCGGGTGCTGTATGACGAGCTTGCTGAGTCCCAGCGTTGGGCTTGGCGGGAAAGGGCGGATGATGCGCTGCTTGAGGAGCTGGTTGCGGGCATTCGGGCTGGGGATCGGGTGTTGGTTAAGGGGTCTAATCGGGTGTTTTGGGCTAGCCAGTTTGCGGGGCGGCTGGGTGACGCGTTGGCGGCGAAAGGCTAAGGGGGCTTCTGCTGTTCAATCGAGGGCGGGACGCCCTCGAACCAAGCCGCTCGGATTCCAATCGAGGGCAAGATGCCCTCGCCCCGGGACCAGGCCCTCGATTGCAGGTGCTACGTCCGTTAGCTCGGGTCTTCCTTTGGCGCTTCCAGCGCGGCGGCGGAGCCGTCTGGGGCAGGGGCGCCGGAGGTTGGCGATGACCAGGGGAGGAGGCGGTAGCCGGTGTGGGCGGAGAAGTCCATGAACGGATACTTGATGATTTGGAAGTAGGGGGAGTAGTCGAAATCGCTGGGCACGCAGAGCTTGGGATTGCGCAGGAACAGGCGCAGTTCGTCGCCTTCGCCCTGCTGCACCAGCGGCAGGATGGGGAACTGCACCGCGCCGAAGGCCTCCGCGATCATCGTTGAGCAGACCGTGCGGGTTTGCTTGCCGGGTAGCTGGCGGAAGAGGCTGGAACGCCAGCGGCGGGGCAGCAGGGACCAAGGCAGCAGGAAGCGCAGCAGGTCGAAGATCTGGCGCAGGTCGTAGCCCTTGCCGATTTGCTGGGCGGCGTGCATCAGCACCCGCTGCGCGTCCGGGTGCGAAAGGCCTTGGGGCCGGCACAGGCGCACGTGGTCATCCTCGTACACGCTCAAGGGCCGCACCACGCAGCCCTCGCCGAGCACGCTCTCGATCACCAGCCGCTCGCTGGCGGGCAGGTCGGTGGCCTCGCGGATGAGTTTGCGGCCTTCCGGGTCCTCGATGTCGTAAAGGCGGCCGACGTAGAGCGCTGCGTGGCACCACGGGCTTTGGGTCACGGTCTTGACCACGGCGCTGGCGCGGCTGCGGCCCTCCACCAGCACCACGTCGCAGGGCTTCAGTTCTTGGCAAAGCCGCTCGAAATTGCTTAAGGGGATGGGTGCGGGCGGCCGCTGCCGGGTCAGCCAGCGGATGATGGGGCGGGAGAGCATCAATCTTTTTTCCCCTGACGCGCTGGAAAGGGCATACTACAACATGGATTGAATAGGAAACTTGGCTGCGACCCCATCCATGGAACAGCTTCCCAAAATCCCGGCGGAAAGCGTTTTCCGACTGCCCGTTCGAGGGCGGGACGCCCTCGCTCCGAAGGGTCCCGGTCGAGGGCGGGACGCCCTCGCTCCAAAGGATCCCAATCGAGGGCGGGACGCCCTCGCTCCGGGCGTTCTCCCTTGGAGCGAGGGCATCTTGCCCTCGCATGACCAAGGCTCGCCATCGTGATCGTCGACGCCCACGGCCGCCGCTTCCGCAACCTGCGCATCAGCCTCACCGCGGCCTGCAACTACGCCTGCACCTACTGCGTGCCCAACGGCAAGCGTTTGCAGGCGGCGGTTCGGGAGTTGAGCGCCGAGGAGATGGGCCAGGCGGTGGAGCTGCTCATCGAGGCGGCGGGCATCGAGAAGCTGCGCATCACCGGCGGCGAGCCGTTGCTGTCGCCGAAGTTCGATGCGCTGCTGCCGGTGGTCATGGCGCTGCCGTTAGAGGATGTGTCCATCACCACCAACGGCCAGTTGCTGCCGCGCAAGGCGGGGCTCATCATCGATGCGGGCGTGCGCCGCATCAACGTCAGCTTGGACACCCTGGACGCCAACGGCTTTCGGGCCATCGCCCGCAGCGGCGACCTCGCCACGGTGCTCGGCGGCATTGAGCAAATGCTGGCGGCTGGCCTTCGCGTCAAGGTCAACATGGTGCCCATGCGCACCCGCAACGCCAACCAGATTCTGCCCATGCTCGACTACTGCTTCGAGCGCGGCATCGAGCTGCGCTTCATCGAGCTGATGAAGATGGGCCACCTGCGGGCCGGCAACCAGTACATCCAGGACTTCTACGGCATGGATGAAATCCTGGAGGCCATCGGCCAGCGCTACGAGTTCACCCGCACCGATGCGCCCTTTGATTCCACGGCAGCGCGCTTTGAGGTGCCGGGCCGGGGCGTGTTCGGCATCATCGCCAATGAGAGCGAGCCGTTTTGCAGCACCTGCACTCGGCTGCGGCTGTCCTCCGACGGCTGGCTGTACGGCTGTCTCTCCAACGCCCGCCGCCACGACCTGCGCCCGGTGCTGGAACTGCCGCGCCACCAGGCCTTGGCCCGCCTGCGGCAACTGCTGACCCGGGCCCTGGGCGACAAGCAAAGCGTCAGCTTCCGCGGCGAGGTCACGGTGATGAAGTTCATCGGCGGGTGAGCGGCAGCCCTAAACCCAATTCCGGCCCGGCCGATCCGCTCTCGCCGTTTGCCGAACTCCTCAAGTTGCAAGCCGCCCAACGTCTGCCGCCGGTGGCTCAGTGGCAGCCCACCCGTGAAGGGCAGATCGACATCCGCATCGACCGGGAAGGGGTTTGGCACCACGAGGGGGCGCGCTTCGAGCGTTCGGCCTTGGTGCGGCTGTTTGCCAGCATCCTGCGCAAGGAGGAAGGCGGCTACTTTCTTGTGACCCCCGGGGAGAAGCTGCGCATCACCGTTGAGGATGCGCCGCTGCTGGCGGTCGAATGCGAGTGCGCGGGGCAGGGCGGTGACCAGGAGATCCTGCTGCGCACCCACACCGATGACGTGGTGCGTCTCGATGCCGAGCATCCCTTCTGGCTGCGCGAGGGCCCGCGAGGCCCCCGGCCCTACGTTCATGTGCGCGATGGGCTGAACGCCCTGGTTGCCAGGGCGCCCTACTATCAGTTGATCGACCTCGCCGAAGAGGCGGATGGCCGCCTGTGGCTGCGTTCCGCGGGCGCCCGCTTCGATTTGGGCGCCAGCGAATGAGCTACATGTTCGGGTAGTTCGGCCCGCCAGCGCCTTCCGGCGCCACCCAGTTGATGTTCTGGGCCGGATCCTTGATGTCGCAGGTCTTGCAGTGCACGCAGTTCTGGGCATTGATCTGGAAGCGCGGCGTGCCGTTCTCCTGCACCACCTCGTAAACGCCCGCCGGGCAGTAGCGCTGGGCGGGCTCGTCGAATTGGGGCAGGTTGTCGCGGATGGGCAGCTCGGGGTCCGCCAGCGTCAGGTGGCAGGGCTGGTCCTCCTCGTGGTTGGTGTTGGAGAGGAACACGCTGGAGAGCTTGTCGAACGACAGCTTGCCGTCCGGCTTGGGGTAGTCGATTTGCGGTGCCTCGCTGGCGGGCTTGAGGGTGGCGTGGTCCGGCACCGGGTCCTTGAGCGTCCACGGGGTCTTGCCGCCGATGAGCTGCTCGGCGAAGGAGTAGGCGGAGCCGAAGAAGATGCCGAGCTTGTGCCAGGCCGGGCCGGCGTTGCGCGACGAATGCAGTTCGTCGTGCAGCCAGGAGGCCTCGAAGCGCTGCTGGATATCGACTTCCGTGCCCGTCTCGCCGCGCTTGAGTGCGGCGAACACCGCTTCGGCGCCGAGCATGCCGGACTTCATCGCCGTATGGCTGCCCTTGACCTTGAGCACGTTGAGGAAGCCGGCGTCGTCGCCCACCAGCGCCGCGCCCGGCACGGTCAGCTTGGGCAGCGCCTGCAGGCCGCCCTTGACGATGGCCCGGGCGCCGTAGGAGACGCGGGTGCCGCCTTCCAGGAAGTTGGCGATCAGCGGGTGGTGCTTCCAGCGCTGCATCTCGTCGAACGGGCTTAGGTGCGGGTTGGCGTAGCTGAGGTCAACGATCAGGCCCAGGGAGACCTGGTTGTTGTCCAAGTGGTAAAGGAAGCTGCCCCCGGTGGTGCCCGCCAGCCGGCCCAGCGGCCAGCCCAGGGTGTGCAGGATGCGCCCCGGCTCGTGCTTGGCGGGGTCGATGTCCCACAGTTCCTTGATGCCGATGGCGTAGTGTTGGGTGCCGCTGTTGTCGCGCAGGCCGAACTTGGCCATGAGCTGCTTGCCGAGGTGGCCCCGGCAGCCCTCGGCGAACAGCGTGTACTTGGCGTGCAGTTCGTAGCCGGGCTCGTGGGTGTCCTTGGGCTCGCCGTCCTTGCCGATGCCCATGTCGCCGGTGGCGACCCCCTTGACGCTGCCGTCGTCGTTGTAGAGCACTTCCGTGGCGGCGAAGCCGGGGAAGACGTTGACGCCCATCTCCTCCGCCTGCTCGCCCAGCCAACGGCACAGGTTGCCCAGCGATATGGCGTAGTTGCCCTTGTTGTGGATCGGGCGAGGAATGATCAGGCGGGGCAGGCGGATGCGCGCCTTGGCGCTGGTCAGCATGTAGTACTCATCGCTGGTGACCGGCGTGGTCACCGGCGCGCCCATGGATTGCCAGTCCGGCAGCAGCTCGTTGAGCGACTTGGGCGCGAGAATGGCTCCGGAGAGAATGTGCGCCCCCACCTCGCTGCCCTTCTCGACGAGGCAGACCGAGACCTCCTCGCCAGCCTCCGCCCCGAGTTGCATCAGCCGAATGGCCGCCGCCAGCCCCGCCGGCCCAGCCCCGACGATCACCACGTCGAACTCCATGGACTCACGCTGCATAAGGACCTCCGACATCATCGCAAAACCAAAGTATAGCTAAAGAAGCGAGGGCGGGACGCCCTCGCTCCGCGGGAAACTCATGGAGCGAGTGGGAACACGCTCGCCCCGGAGCGAGTTTCTATCTGGTCAACAGTTTTTTTCGTGTTTTCCGTAAGGGGCCTCCTTGGGTGGTTGCCGCCCGCATTGCGCCGCCGGTCCGGCCGAGCTTCACCCGTGGACGGGCTCGGCTTCGGCCCGGCGGCTGCGG
>JAJEIQ010000063.1 GCA_022827905.1 Pseudomonadales bacterium
GGCGGCATGCGCTGGTCCGTCAACGGCGCCAACGCCATCCTCGCGCTGCGGTGCGCCATCCTCAGCAACCGCCTCGACGACTTCTGGGAACGCCGGGCGACCGAAAAGCGACCCCTCATCTCACAATCCTGACGTGCACCCCGCTAACCGCCACCGAGTACGAATTGCTGCGCGTGCTTTCGGTTAACGCCGGAAAGGTGCTGGACTACCAAACCCTGCTGCGCCAAGTGTGGGGAGAGCGGGAAATCCGCAATGCGGAAGTGGTGCGGACGTTCATCAAGCGGCTCCGCCAGCGGCTTGGCGAGCAGGCCTCGAGGCCGAAGTGGATTTTCAATGAGCGTGGTGTCGGCTACCGTATGGCGACGCCGGCGGACCTATCCATGTAGCTGGCATGGCTCGGGGATGGGCGGCCATCCGACTGGTGGCGTGGTTGGCGATCTGCGGTCCGGTGTTCGCGGTTGAGTACCGGCACGGCTATGCCTTTCTCTCCGAACCCAAGTACGCCCCCGGATTTTCCCATTTCGACTACGTGAACCCAGAGGCACCCAAGGGCGGCATGATCCGGGTGCCGGAGATGGGCAACTGGGACAACTTCAACGAAGCGTCGCTGCGCGGGCGGGTGGTGCGGGGCATGGAGTTCTGGACGCGCTGGCGCAACTACGTCTATGACTCGCTCATGGACATGGCCATGGACGAGCCAGCCACCACCTACGGACTGTTGGCGGAAGGCATCGCCTGGGCGCCGGACTTCTCCTGGGTGCAGTTCAAGCTGCGCGACGGGCCGCGCTGGCATGACGGCGTGCCCGTGACGGTGGATGACGTGGTGTTCAGCTTCAACGCCTATCGCGTTGATGCCCGGCCCGCCATTAGCACGCCCCTGCGGATCATCGACTCGGTGGCGGTCGTGGGACCGCGCGAGGTGCGCTTCAACATCGTCCCAGCCGCGCACGGCAATCCCATCGTGCCCCGCCGTCTCGGGGTGGTGCCCATCATCCCCAAGCACTATTGGGCCGAGCGCGACATCACCCGCACCACGGTCGAGCCGCCGTTGGGCTCCGGGCCATACCGGATCGGCGAGTTTGTGGTTGGGCGCTGGATCAAGTTCGAGCGGGTGGCGGACTACTGGGCCAAGGACCTGCCCGTCATGAAGGGTCGCTACAACTTCGACACCATCAAGATGGACTACTTCCGCGATGACCAGGTTCAAACCGAGGCCGTCAAGGCCCATGTGGTGGACCTGCACTTGGAGAACGTGCCGCGCCGCTGGAGCCAGTCGTACAACATTCCGGCGCTGGAGCAGGGCTATCTGAAAAAGGACGTGGCCCGGACGCTGCGTCCTGCCGGGCTGTGGTGGCCGATCTTCTGGAACCTCGAGCAGCCGCGCTTTCAGGACATCCGGGTCCGCGAGGCGCTGTGGCTGGCCATGCCAGGCATTCAATGGGGCAACCGGCGTTCGTACGGCTTCTGGGGGGAGGGCAAGAGCTTCTTCCACGACTCGGAGTTCGCTGCCCGGGGGCTGCCGAGCGAGCGCGAACTTGAATTGTTGGAACCGTTGCGCGGCCAGATTCCGGAGCGGGTGTTCACCGACCCGTTCGATTCGGCGCCGCACGGCGAACTCGGATGGCATCGGGACAACCTGGAGCGGGCCGCGCGACTGCTGCGCGAGGCGGGTTGGGTGATCGAGGACGGCGTCTTGGTTCACGAGCAAACCGGGGAGCCGTTTCACATCCGCTTCGTCGCCGTCTCCCCGGCGCTGGGCCGCGCGTTCATTGCCTACACCCGCATACTGGAGCGTCTGGGCATCAGTTCCTCGATCAAGGCGCCGGAAATCTCCAACTGGCTGTATCGCATGCGATCCGGCGACTTCGATGCGGGGGCGATCTTCTTTCTGCCCGACAACACCCCCACCTTGTTGATTTCCAATACGTTTTCCAGTGCGGCGGCGGATGCGGCCTATAGCGACAACTGGTCCAACCTCAGGGATCCGGCGGTGGATGCGCTGATTGCCCACGTCTATGCGGCCAAGAACTGGGACGACTTCGTGGCCGCCCTGCGCGCCCTGGACCGGGTGCTGCTGTGGAACTTCTACTGGATGCCTAACGCCTCCAAGACCCAGTACCCCTATGTGCGCTGGGACAAGTTCGGCCGTCCGCAGCATGGCCGCTTGCTCTGGGTGGAGAGCCTGGTGGCCCATTGGTGGTGGGATGAGGACAAGGCGGCCCGGGTGCGGGCCTTTGCGGAATCCGGGTAGTGGGTCGCTACATCCTTAAGCGCCTGGCGCTGATCGTGCCCACTCTGTTCGGCATCATGCTGGTCAATTTCATCATCGTGCAGTTTGCGCCGGGCGGGCCGGTGGAGCAGGCCTTGGCCGACGCGGCGGGATTTGGCGTCTCCTCGACCGCCGCCGCCTCCTCCGCGAGCCTGGGGCCGTCCGGCGATGGGGGCTACACCGGCGCTTCCGGCCTGAATCCGGAACTGGTGGCCCGCTTGGAGAAGCAGTTCGGCTTCGACAAGCCGGCCCACGAGCGCTTCGCGCTGATGATGTGGAACTACCTGCGGCTCGATTTCGGCGACAGCTACTTCCAGGATCGCGCGGTGGTGGACTTGGTGCTGGAGCGGCTGCCGGTGTCGGTCTCCCTCGGGCTTTGGTCGCTGCTGCTGATCTACGCCATCTCCATTCCCTTGGGCATTGCCAAGGCGGTGCGCGAGGGGCAGCGCTTCGACGTCTGGAGCAGCGCCGTCATTTTCACGGCCTACGCCATTCCCGGCTTCCTGTTCGCCATCCTGCTGATTGTCCTGTTTGCCGGCGGCTCCTACCTGGACTGGTTTCCCTTGCGCGGGCTGACCTCGGAAAACTTCGATGACTTGAGCCCCTTGGCCAAGGTGGGCGACTACCTGTGGCACCTGGCCCTGCCCTTGACGGCGCTGACCATCGGCGGCTTCGCCACCTTGACCATGCTCACCAAGAACAGCTTCCTGGAGGAGTTGAACAAGCAATTCGTGCTTACCGCCCGGGCCAAGGGCCTGACCGAGCGGCGGGTGCTCTACGGCCATGTTTTCCGCAACGCCATGCTGATCGTGATCGCCGGCTTTCCCGCCGCCTTCGTGGGCATTCTCTTCACCGGCGCCTTGTTGATCGAAGTGATCTTCCAACTCGACGGCATTGGCCTGCTGGGCTATGAGGCGGTGGTGAAGCGGGACTACGCGATCCTCTTTGGCACCCTGTTCAGCTTCACCCTCATCGGCCTGATCATGCAGCTCATCGGCGATCTGACCTATGTGCTGGTGGACCCGCGCATCGATTTTGAAGGGCGGGGCCAGTGAGCGTGACGCTCTTCGGAGCGAGGGCATCTTGCCCTCGATTGGATGAAGGCGGGCGATTGAGATGACGCCCGTTGGCCGCAGGCGCTGGCTCATGTTCAAGGCCAACCGGCGGGGTTGGTATTCGCTGTGGCTGTTTGGGGCCCTGTTTGGGCTGTCGCTCGGCGCTGAGTTCATCGCCAACGACCGGCCCATTGCCTTCGCCCAGGGCGGCGAGTGGCGATTTCCCGTGTTCTTCACCTATACCGAGCGCGAGTTGGGCGGGAAACTGGAGACCGAGGCCGACTATCGCGACCCCTACGTCATGGCCTTGATCGAAGCGGATGGCTGGATGCTCTGGCCCATCGTGCGCTACGCCCATGACACCATCGATTGGGACTTGGAACCGCCCTATCCATCGCCGCCAAGTGCCCGCCATTGGCTCGGCACCGACGGCCTCTCCGCCGACAACTTCGCCATTCTGCTGTACGGCTTTCGCCTCTCGGTGCTGTTCGGACTGTCGCTGACCCTCATCAGCGCCCTCATCGGCGTGGCCGTGGGAGCCTTGCAGGGCTATCTCGGCGGCCTGACGGACCTCATTGGCCAGCGGGTGGTGGAGATCTGGGCCGGGCTGCCGATCCTCTTCGTGCTCATCATCCTGAGCAGCCTGGTGGAGCCGAGTTTCTTCTGGCTGCTCGGTGCGCTGGCCCTGTTTAGCTGGATGGCCTTGGTCGGCGTGGTGCGAGCCGAGTTCTTGAGGGCGCGCAATTTTGAGTTCGTGTTGGCGGCGCGGGCGTTGGGCGTGCGTGAACTCACCATCATGCGCCGCCATGTGCTGCCCAACGCAATGGTGGCGACCCTCACCTACCTGCCGTTCATCCTCAATGGCGCGATCACTACCTTGACGGCGCTCGACTTCCTCGGCTTCGGGCTGCCCTTGGAGTCGCCATCCCTCGGCCGCCTGCTGTCGCAGGCGAAGATGAACCTGCATGCGCCTTGGATTGGCTTGGCCGCCTTCGCCACCTTGGCCACGATGCTGACGTTGCTGATTTTCATTGGCGAGGCGGTGCGCGACGCCTTCGACCCACGCCGGGCAGTGGCCGGCGGCTCGCAGGCGGTTGCCGCTGCTCTGCCGGGGGGTGCCGGTGGCTGAGCCCTTCCTGTCAGTTCGCGACCTCTGGGTGCGGTTCGGCGCCATTGACGCGGTGCGTGGCGCGTCCTTCGACGTGGGCCAGGGCGAGACCGTGGCGCTGGTCGGCGAATCCGGATCCGGCAAGTCGGTCAGCGCGCTGTCCGCGCTGCAGCTTCTGCCCTATCCGCGCGCCAGCCATCCGCGTGGCTCGGTGCGCATTGGCGGCCGGGAGATGATCGGTGCCCATGCGGCCCTGTTGCGGGCCGTTCGGGGCGGCGAAGTGAGCATGATCTTTCAGGAGCCGATGACCTCCCTGAACCCCTTGCACAGCGTAGCGAGGCAGATTGGCGAGACCCTGATCACGCACCGGCGCATGACCCGCAAGGCGGCGAGGCGGCGCACCCTGGAACTGCTTGAGCGGGTCCATCTCAATGACGCCGAACAGCGCCTGAACGCCTATCCCCATGAGCTGTCCGGTGGCCAACGGCAGCGCGTGATGATTGCGATGGCCTTGGCCAACGAACCGCGGCTGCTGATCGCCGATGAGCCGACCACGGCCCTGGACGTGACCATACAGGCTAGGATTCTGGCGCTGCTGCGCGAGCTGCAGACGGAGATGGGCATGGGACTTCTGCTCATTTCCCATGACCTCGGCATCGTGCGGCAAATGGCCGATCGCCTTTACGTGATGACCGGCGGCGAGATCGTGGAGTCCGGCTCCCGGCAGCAGGTCTTCGAGCAGCCCCGCCATGCCTACACCCAACGCTTGCTGGCGGCGGAGCCATCGGGCGCGCCGGTGCCCGCGCAACCGGCCGCCGAGACCTTGTTGCGGCTCAAGGAATTCAACGTCAGCTACGCCCAGGGCAAGGGCTGGCTCGGCCGCCGCCGTCAGAGGCCTGCGGTACGCAACCTCGACCTCGATGTTGCGGCCGGTCAAACCCTAGGGGTGGTGGGGGAGTCCGGATCCGGCAAAACGACCCTTGGCCTTGGGCTGCTGCGCCTGATTCGGTCCCAAGGCGCCATCGAGTTCCGTGGCCGGGCCCTGCACGAGCGCAAAGGCAGTGCCTTGGTGGCCGAACGCCGCCACCTGCAGATCGTCTTTCAGGATCCGTTCGGCAGCCTGTCGCCACGGCTCTCGGTGCAGCGCATCGTCGAGGAGGGTTTGCGGGTGCATGAGCCGGGCATGACGCCCGCGCAACGAGCGGCGCGGGTGGGCGAGGCGCTCCAAGAGGTCGGGCTTGAACCCGAGCACATGGAACGCTATCCCCACGAGTTCTCCGGTGGCCAGCGGCAGCGCATCTGCATTGCGCGAGCCTTGGCCCTGCGCCCGGAATTCCTGGTCCTCGACGAACCCACTTCGGCGCTTGACCGCACCGTGCAGGCGCAAATCGTCGATCTGCTGCGGGCGCTGCAAGCGCGCCACGGGCTGACCTACCTGTTCATCAGCCACGACCTGAACGTGGTGCGGGCGCTCGCGCATCACCTGGTGGTGATGAAGGATGGGGAAATCGTGGAGCAGGGCAGGGCAGAGGCCGTGTTCAACGCGCCCCGAACCCAATACACCCGCGAGCTGATGGCAGCCGCGGGCCTTCGGCCCGTGGGCGTTAAATGATGCCGTAGGCGAGCATGGCGTCGGCGATCTTGAGAAAGCCGCCGATGTTGGCGCCCTTCACGTAATCGACCTTGCCGTTCTCTGAGCCGTGGCGCAGGCAGGTCTGGTGGATGTTGTGCATGATCGTCTGCAGACGGGAATCCACTTCATCGGCGCTCCAGGACAGGCGCAATGCGTTCTGGCTCTGCTCCAGGCCCGACACGGCGACGCCGCCGGCGTTGGCGGCCTTGGCGGGTCCGTACAGGATGCCAGCGTCGAGAAAGGCGCCCATGCCATCAGGATCCGTGGGCATGTTCGCGCCTTCGCACACCGCGCGAACGCCGTTGTTCAATAGGGTCTGCGCATCGTCGCCGTTGATCTCGTTCTCGGTGGCGCAGGGCAGGGCGACGTCAACGGGAACGCCCCAGGGCCGCTGGCCCTTGTGGAAGCTGACGTGGTCGAAGCGATCCGCCACCTCGGCAATGCGGCCGCGGCGGACCTCCTTGAGCTCGCGAATGAACGCCAGCAAGTCGCGGTCCAAGCCGCCGGGGATGTGGATGAAGCCGGAGGAGTCCGACAGGGTGACCACCTTTGCCCCGAGGGTGATCGATTTCTCGGCGGCGTAGATGGCCACATTGCCGGAACCCGAAATCGCGACAGACTTCCCGTCGATGCCTTCCCCGACGTGGTTGAGCATGTGTTCGCAGAAGTACACGCAACCGTAGCCGGTGGCTTCCGTGCGCACCAAGCTGCCGCCGAAGTTCAGGCCCTTGCCGGTCAGTATGCCGGCGTAGCGGTTCGCCAGGCGCAGGTATTGGCCGAACAGCACGCTGATCTCCCGGGCGCCGACGCCAATGTCGCCAGCGGGAACGTCGGTGTCCTCACCGATGTGCCGGTGGAGCTCGATCATCAGCGACTGGCAAAAGCGTTCCACCTCGCGGTCGCTCTTGCCCTTGGGGTTGAAGTTTGAACCGCCCTTGCCGCCGCCCATCGGCAGGCCGGTGAGGCTGTTCTTGAAGACCTGCTCGAAGCCGAGGAACTTCAGGATGCTCAGGTTGACCGATGGATGAAAGCGCAGGCCGCCCTTGTAGGGGCCGATGCAGTTGTTGAACTGCACCCGCCACGCGCGGTTGATGCGCACGTTGTGCGCATCGTCCTCCCAGCAGACCCGGAAGATCACTACGCGGTCCGGCTCCGTCAGACGCTCCAGAATCCGCGCCTCCCGATAAGCCCGGTGTTCGAGCACGAAGGGCATCAGGCTTTCAACGACTTCGCGGACCGCTTGGTGAAACTGGGTCTCCCCCTCGTTGCGGCGAATGAGCCCGCGCATGAATCGCGCGACTTCGTTCTCAACCGTTGGGTTTGGGTGCGCCATGTCCATTCTTCCTGTGCCAGAAGGCGGGGATTTTAAGGGAGTTGAGCCTGCGGCAAGAGGGCCAAGCGCACCGCGGCGGCCCGATGACCGGCTGTGCGACATCTCTTACGAATTGCCGGGGCAACGGCGCACGGTTGTTTCAGCTTTTGCCGAATTGCCCGGCCGCTTGGGGGCACCTTAGCATTTCTGGGAAAAAGGAATGGCGGTTTCCGGGAGGAGGCGGCCTGTTCATCCAACCACCCAATGGACGTTGACATGAGAACCGATAACACGCAAGCCCAAGCCCAGCGCACCCTGGCCAAGGTGCTGAAACGAGACCTGTCCCCCGCCTCCGTGGACGAGGACGGTTGGACCGACCTGCACTTCACGGCGGTAATGGGCCTAAGCGCCGATTGCCGCGCCTTGGTGGAGAAGGGCGTGCCGATTGATGCGCGCCTCAAGGATGATGGCAAGTCGCTTGCCGCCGGCCTGATGCGGACCCTTCGGGACTTGGGCCTCGGCTTCACCACTTGGGAACGGGAGGGGGACCGGCCCTTGCACTTGGCCGCCTGGGCGAATGCTCCGGCAACGGCCGCGACGTTGTTGGATTGCGGGGCGAACGTCAACGGCAAGTTGGCGTCGGGGGCAACGCCGCTGAGCGTGGCCGCCCGGTTTGACAGTGCCGCCACTGCGGAGGTCCTGTTGTCCAACGGTGCCGACGTGCGGGTTCGGGAGTTTTTTCAATACACCCCATTGCACACCGCCGCCTTCCAGCGATCCTTGGCGACCGCCAAGCTGCTCGTGGATGCCGGTGCGGACATTGCCGCCCAAGCCCACGACAACTGGACGCCCCTGCATGTGGCGGCACTGTTTGATGCCACGCCAATCGCACGGCTGCTGCTCGATTGCGGCGCGGACGTCAATGCCCTGTCGGAGGCGGACGGCGGCACGCCGCTCGACTTCGCCGAAAGCAGGAAGGCCACCGCCACCGCGGCCATGCTCCGCCGGCGGGGCGGCGACACCACGATCGAGGAACGCACCGAGATGGTCGGCGTCATCGACACCAAGCTCGGCGGCGGATGGGGCGTGATGCAGCCGATCTACCGACGCACCAAGAAGAGACGGGCGCCCCGCCGCCGCCGAGCGGCCGGTTAGTGGTGAGGCCATCGACCGGATGGGTGGGCTGTTGTAAGCTCGCTGCCAATTCAAGGAGGAACACATGCGCATTCACGTTCACGCTTCGCTTGGCTTGTTGACCGCCGCATTGCTCACTGGTTGCGAGCCTGCGGATCAAGCGCCGCCGGCCCCGCCGCCGAGTGCGGAGGAGGCCTTCCGGCTGCAGGTCGAGACGGCAGTGCCCGGGGCGATCATTGAGGTTCCGGCGGGCACACTGAGCCTGAACCGGGGCTTGGTGCTTAACACGGACGGCGTCACGATCCGCGGGGCGGGCATGGATCAGTCCATTCTCAGCTTCGCAGGGCAGTTGGCGGGCGCCGAGGGTCTGTTGGTGACCGCCAGCGACTTCACCATTGAGAATCTCGCCATTGAGGACACCGCCGGTGATGCCCTGAAAATCACCGATGGGCGCAACATCACCGTGCGCCGGGTGCGCACCGAATGGACCGGCGGCCCGAGCACCGAGAACGGCGCCTACGGCATCTACCCGGTGCAGACCGAAAACACCCTCATCGAGGGCTCGGTGGCCATCGGCGCATCGGACGCCGGCATCTACGTCGGCCAATCGCGCAACGTCGTGGTGCGCGACAGCCGGGCCGAATTCAACGTGGCGGGCATCGAGATCGAGAACACCGTCCATGCGGACGTGTTCGGCAATGTGGCGGTCAACAACACCGGCGGCATTCTGGTGTTCAACATGCCGGACCTGCCGGAGGAAGGCCACAGCACCCGGGTGTTCAACAATCGGGTGGTTGACAACAACACCGCCAACTTCGGCATTCCGGGCTCGGCGGTGGCCGGGGTGCCCGCCGGTTCCGGCATCCTCATCAACGCCAACGACCGGGTGGAGGTGTTCGACAACGAAATCCGCAACAACCAAACCGCCAACGTGTTGATTTCCAGCTACTTCAGCGCCAACTACACCGGCGAGCGCGAGGTAGTGGAGACCTTCGATCCCTACCCGGAGACGCTGCTGATCCTTGGCAACACCTTTGGCCCCGGCGGCGGCGCCCCGGACCACGAGGGGCTTGAGGCGGTTCGTTTGGCGCTTTACGGCGTCGAGGGGCACTTGCCCGACGTGGTCTGGGATGGGGTGCGCCATCCGGAACGCGGTGCGGCTGAATTCGCCATCTGCGTGGACAACGCGCCCGCGGATGTGCTCAACGTGGACGGCGCCAACGGTTACGCCAGCCCGGCGGTGGTCACCGGCGAGCACCAGTGCGCCCATCCTCGCCTCGCGCCCGTGGAGGTGACCCAGGGCGGCGCTGCTTAGTGTCCTGCGCCCCGAACGTTCGAGGGCGGGACGCCCTCGCACCGGGGGAACCGCTTCAAACGAAGGTCGGAGCGAGGGCATCCTGCCCTCGAACTGGTCCGTGGAACCGCGCAGAGTAGCTGCTGGCCTTGCCCTTTGGGGCGGGATGGCACTGCTGGCGGGTTGCGCGCCTGCACCGGAGGTGCGCCTGCACGCATCCGCCGAGTATCCGCAACGGCTCTCCGATTGGGGGGTGATCGAGCGCCGGGGCGACCGTCTGGTTCTGGGGGAGGACGTTCTCCCTTACGACGTCAACACGCCGCTGTTTGCTGACTACGCGCAAAAGCTTCGCACGGTCTGGCTGCCGCCGGGACGCAGCGCCCGATTCGACGCCGACCAGGCATACGACCTGCCCGTGGGCACGGTGATCAGCAAGACCTTCTTCTATCCCACCGAGGGCGGCGTCGCGCAGGCGGCGGAGGGTTGGGATGGCCGGATTGAGACGCTTGACCTGGCTCGTGCCCGCCTAGTGGAGACGCGCTTGCTGGTGCGTCAAGCCGAACGCTGGGAGGCGCTCGCCTATGTGTGGCACGGTGATGAAGCGTGGTTGTCGATCACCGGCGCGATCATCCCCTTGCCGCTGGTGCCTGCGGATGGCGGCGCGGCGAGGACGGTCAACTACATGGTGCCGAGCCGCAACCAATGTGCCAGTTGCCATGTCACCGGGCAGGATGGCGATGCGCTAATGCCCATCGGCGTCACCACACGGCAGCTCAACCGCGGCTACGGCGGTGGTCCCGGCAATCAGCTTGCGGACTGGCAGGCGCTGGGCTGGCTGGAAGGCGCACCACCGTCAAGTGAATGGGCGCGCAACGCGGACTGGGCGGACCCCGATGAATCCTTGGCTCATATAGCGCGGTCCTACTTGGATGCCAACTGCGGCCATTGCCACAACCCGGCAGGGCGGGCCGACACCACGGGCCTGTGGCTGAACGCCCACGAGGTCCCGCTGCGCCGCCTCGGTCTGTGCAAGCCGCCCATCGCTGCGGGCCAGGGCACCGGCGGGCGGCGCTACTCGATCGTACCCGGCCAGCCGGACGCCTCGATCCTCGTGTTCCGCATGGCCGATGACGACCCGGCGACGCGGATGCCGGAAATTGGCCGCTCCATCGTCCATCAGCGCGGCTTGTCGGTGGTCGCGGATTGGATCGCGTCGCTGCCGGACGAGTGCGCGGAGCCGGACTACGCTGGCGCGCTGGCGGAGCAGTTCTAAGTATGCCGGAGCGAGGGCATCCTGCCCTCGCATGCTTTCATGGAGAGTCTCTCCAACATCAACGACACGGGGCTTGAAGGGATCGGGGCGCGGTGGTTTAAAATGGACTGATGAATACACCAGACCCCTACTCGATCCCTCTCGAACAAATCGACGTCTCCGACGCCTACCTCTTTCAGCAGGACGCCCATTGGGGCTTCTTCGAGCGCCTGCGCAAGGAGGCGCCGGTCCACTACTGCCCGGAAAGCAAGTTCGGGCCGTACTGGTCGGTGACCAAGTTCAACGACATCATGGCCGTGGAGAAGAACCACGACCAGTTCTCCTCTGAGGAAGGCATCACCTTGGGGCCGCCGACCACGGTGCCAGAAGAGGAGATCATGGACACGCCGATGTTCATCGCCATGGATCCGCCCAAGCACGACGTGCAGCGGGCCACGGTGCAGCCGGTGGTGGAGCCGCGCAACCTGCAGGCGTTGGAAGGCACCATTCGCGAGCGGGCGGCGGGCATCCTCGACTCCCTGCCTCGGGGCGAGACCTTCAATTGGGTGGATCGGGTGTCCATAGAGCTCACCACCCAGATGCTGGCCACCCTGTTCGACTTCCCCTTCGAGGAGCGGCGCAAGCTCACCCGCTGGTCGGACGTGGCCACCGCAACCCCGGGCCACGGCGTGGTCGAGACCATGGACGAGCGCCGCGAGGAGCTTCATGAATGCCTGGCCTACTTCACCCGCCTGTGGAATGAGCGGGTGAACGAACCGCCCGCCCATGACTTGATCTCCATGCTCGCCCACGGCGAGAACACCCGCCACATGGCGCCGATGGAGTTTCTCGGCAACCTGATCCTGCTGATCGTCGGTGGCAACGACACAACGCGCAACTCGATTTCCGGCGGCGTGCTGGCGCTGAACCAGTTCCCCGGCGAGTACGAGAAGCTGCGTGCCGACCCCTCCCCGAAGCTGATCGGTAACATGGTATCGGAGATCATCCGCTGGCAGACGCCCTTGGCCTACATGCTGCGCACCGCCGTGGAGGACACCGACTTTTGCGGCCAGCGCATCCGGGAGGGGGACCGGCTGTGCATGTGGTACGTCTCGGGCAACCGGGACGATGAGGTGATCGACAACCCCAATGACTTCATCATCGACCGCAGGAACGCCCGCCACCATCTCTCGTTTGGCTTCGGCATACACCGCTGCATGGGCAACCGGCTGGCGGAGATGCAGTTGCGGGTGCTCTGGGAGGAGATCATGAAGCGATTCCGCTTCGTGGAGGTGGTGGGCGAGCCGGTGCGCACCCTGTCGGCTTTTGTGAAGGGCTACCTCGAACTGCCGGTCCGCGTCCACGAGCATTGAGCCCCGACTGCAATTCCCACTTTGCCGGAGCGAGGGCATCTTGCCCTCGAATTGAACCGAGGGATCCCATCGAGGGCGGGACGCCCTCGCTCCGGGGCGTGTCGCTCGACATCATGGTGAGGACTGCGTCCGTCAATGAGCTGGTGCGGCTAAGCTGATGCGCCCCAAGCACGCCCTCGCCTTCATCTTCGTCACGGTGCTGCTCGACTCCATCGGCTTCGGCATCATCATGCCGGTGGTGCCGCAGCTCATCATGGACGTCAGCGGCGAGCCGCTCTCCTCGGCGGCGCAGTACGGCGGATGGCTGATGTTCGTGTACGCCGCCATGCAGTTCTTCAGCGCCCCGGTGCTCGGCAACCTCTCCGACCGCTTCGGCCGGCGCCCGGTGCTGCTGCTCTCCCTGCTGCTGATGGGCGGCGACTACCTGCTGATGGGCTGGGCGCCGAGCATCGCCTGGCTGTTCCTGGGCCGGTTCATCGCGGGCATCTCGGCCTCCACCTACGGGATTGCCAACGCCTTCATCGCCGACAGCTTTCCGCCCGAGGAGCGGGCCAAGAACTTTGCCCTGATGGGCGCGGCCTTTGGCACGGGCTTCATTGTTGGCCCGGTGATCGGCGGCTTTCTGGGGGAATTCGGCCCCCGGGCGCCGTTCTACGCGGCGGCGGCGCTGGCCTTTGCCAACGTGCTGTACGGATTCTTCGTGCTGCCAGAGTCGCTGAAACCCGAAAACCGGCGCCGCTTCCAATGGAAGCGGGCCAATCCGTTCGGGGCCTTCAACCAGCTTTGGCGCTACCCGATGGTCATGGGCCTGGTCTTCGCCTACTTCTTCTACCTGATCGGCCACCACTCGCTGCCGAGCGTGTGGTCCTACTTCGCCATTGAGAAGTTCGGCTGGTCGACGACCGAGATTGGTTTTTCCCTCGGAGCGGTCGGGGTGTGCATGATCCTGGTGCAGACCTATCTGATTCGCCGCTTCCTCAATCGTTACGGCACCGAACGCACCGCCCACATTGGCTTGACCATGACCATCATCGCCTTTCTTGGCTACGCCTTCGTGCCCTACGGCTGGATGATGTACATCGTGATCGTGGTGGGCGCCGCCCAAGGCTTCATCGGCGCACCACTGCAGAGCCTGATGTCGAGTCAGGTGCCAGCGGATTCCCAAGGCGAGCTGCAAGGCGCCCTCGGCAGCATGGCGAGCCTCGTGTCGATCCTCTCACCGCCCTTCATGACCCAGACCTTCGCTTGGTTCAGCGCCGCCAGTGCGCCGGTCTACTTTCCCGGCGCGCCGTTCCTGGCTGCGGCGGTCTTCACGCTGCTGGGCTTGGTAGCCATGGTCAGAGCGCTGGGCGGCGCCCGCGCTCGGCGCGAGGCCGCCTAGGCGGGGCAGCAATTCTCAATCCTTGGAGCGAGGGCATCCTGCCCTCGACGGGGTCCTCGTATCGTTTCGAGGGCAGGATGCCCTCGCTCCGGGGCTCCACAGGGGCGACGCTAGGCGACGAAGCCTTGCTTTAGCAACTCCTGAATTTCAGCCTGTGACAAGCCAGCCTCGCGCAGAATTTGCTCGGTGTGCTCGCCCGTGGTTGGGGCGGGCCCCCGGGGGCGGACATCCGTTGTTTTGAAGCGCATGGGGACGTTGACAGTGCGGTAGGTGCCTCGTTCGGGGTGCTCAAGCTCCGGGAACAGGCCGATGGCGTTGGCGTGGGGGTCTTCCACCACTTCGTGCAGGCCGAGCACCGGCCCCCAGATTACGCCGTGCTCGTCGAAGATGGCGCCCCACTCGTCGCGGCTCTTGGCAGCAAGCGTGGCGTCAACTCCATCGACCAGTTCCGGCATGTGTTGATAGCGGTCGCGGCCGGTCGTGAGGCGCTCATCGGCCAGCCAGTCGTCGCGGCCGATGGCCCGGCACAGGCGCTCCCAAGCGCCGCTGTCGAGCATGTTGAGCACCACCCACTTACCGTCGCCGCAGGGATAGCGATTGGTCATGGGCGTGAGCGCCTCGTGGCGGGCTCGGCGACGCACCGGGGCCTTGTCGATGGCGGTGACGCTGAGCTCGGAGGCTTGAGTCCAAACCGCGGTTTCGTAGAGGGACGTCTCCACCACTTGACCCTCCCCCGTTCTTTCCGCCAGCCGCAAGGCTGCGAGAATGGCGGCGACCAGGGTCAGCCCGGTCGTGTGGTCGCCTTGCGCCGTGCCGGCGCGGGGCACGACGCCGTCTTCGCCTTCGCGCATGGTGTCGGAGAGGCCGGAGCGGCCGAAGAATGCCGTCACGTCGTAGCCCGGCCGCCAGGCGTCCGGGCCGGTGGTGCCGTAGCCGGTGAGGGTGGCGTGAACGAGGTTTGGCTTGATGGCGAACAGAGTTTGTGGATCGAGGCCAAATCGCTGTTGCCGCTGCGCCAGCAGGTTGCATAGAAACACATCGGCATCTTGAACCAGGCGCTGCGCGAGCGCTTGGCCTTCGGCTTTGTCCAGGGCGATGGCGGCGGAGCGCTTGCCGCGGTTGTCCACATCGAACTGCAGGTCGTAGCCGGCAAATTTGGATTCAACCCGTAGTGGCCGCGACAGGCCGCGCATGGGGTCGCCCGCTAAGGGTTCGATCTTGACCACATCGGCGCCCATATCAGCCAGAATGGCCGCTGCGCTTGGCGCGGCCATGTAGCTGTCCACTTCCAGAACCTTGATGTCTTCCAAGGGCGCGTTCAATAGTCGATCCTCGCGGTGGTCGGGAAAGTGATTTTAGCCTGTCGAGCGCTTCCCCGGAGCGAGGGCGTCGCGCCCTTCCCCAGAGCCAGGGCGTCGAGCGTTCCCCGGAGGGCGTCCCGCCCCTCCCCGGAGCGAGGGCGTCCCGCCCTCGAAGTGAATGCCCGAAAAAGGTGAGGTCAACTCATTCGGCTAAGTTTGAGCTTTCCATGATCAGCGAAGGGACCACGAAGTCCTTCAGCATCTCCCGCAGCCGAAACTCGTTGCTGGCGAACGGAAAGTTCACCGTCTGCAGTGACAGGACGACGAACATGCACCACTCCACGTACTTGTCGAGGGTGACGCCCTCGCGCAGCCGCCCGAGGCGCTTGGCGTGTTCGTAGGTCGGTAGGGAGCAGGCCATCGCCGCCTTGTAGCAACCGGCCAGCGACTCCTCGATGCGTTCGTAGAGGTGGGCGCTGTTGTTGACGAACATCAGCTTCAAGGCGGGCCGGCGGCGCAACTGGCGAATGAACCAGACGATGTCGTCAATGAGTTGCTCCTCCAAGCTCTCGTGTTCATAGCGCTGCGTCTCAAAGTCCGCCATCAGGGCGTCGAAGTCTCGGGTCACCGCCTGATTCAATACGTCGTCGGCGTCCTTGAAGTAGCGGTAGAAGGTGGTCCGGCCCAATCCGGCCCGCTCGATAACCGCGCTGACCGTGGTGTTTTCGGCCCCTTGGCTGAGATACAGCTCCACGGCCGCATCGAGAATGGCGCGGCGGGTGTCCTCGGCTCGCGCCTGCAAGCTGCCGGTGGCGAGTTTGGTGCTCATGGGACGCTCAAGCTAGCAAAAAACGGTGGTGCTCTCCACTGTTGCCCGTTCGTCCTCCAAGCGTCGAACAGGAACGACAAATAGTAAATTGTACTTTTTTCAATCGGTTAGGGAACAAAATATATGTATAAATTCTGAAATTGATCATAAACGGTACAAAATATAAAAAAATGTAGGATATATATTGCATTTATGGAACACATATAAGTATTATGTTCCTAACCTAGTTGGTGCGTCCCATAGGAGGCGAGCCATGAGTCTGCCCATTCCCTTTGGCTGGTACGCCTTGGAGTACAGCGCGGAGCTGTCGCCGGGCGCTGTGAAGCCGCTGTTTTACTTCGATGAGCACATGGTGCTGTTCCGCACCGAGGACGGCCAGGCGCATGTGATGGAAGCCTATTGTCCCCATCTCGGCGCCCACCTCGGCCACGGCGGCAAGGTGCAGGGGGATGCGCTCACTTGTCCCTTTCACGGTTGGCAGTTTGACGGTAGCGGCACTTGCGTGAGCGTCCCCTACGCCCGCGCCATGCCGAAGCGGGCGGCTGAAGGGCCTTGCCTGTACAGCTACCCGGTGCAGGAGCGAAACCAGATGATCTGGGCTTGGTATCACCCGCGCCGGGTGGTGCCCCTGTGGGACATCGACGACCTCCCGGAACTGAGCGATCCCGATTGGAGCCCCATCGACTGCTACGACTGGGAAATTGAGTCACCCATCCAGGAAGCGGGCGAGAACGGGGTGGACATCGCCCACTTCGTCACCGTGCATGGTGCCTTGGGGGTGCCCGAGGCCGATATCACGCTGGACGGGCATCGCCGGGAAACCAAGTTGGCCGCCGTGGCGCCAGCCATTGATGACGAAGGACAAATCGACTTCGCCAATACGGAGACCATTCATCTGGTTTCCCGCAACTACGGCCCCGGCATGAGCACTCAGACCTTCACCAGCAAGCTGAAGACCGCCATGCTCGGCACGATCACCCCGATTACCGCAGGCCGGATGAAGCTGTGCTTCGCCTTCACAAAGCCGCGCAACATCTCAGCGCAGTTCAACATGCTAGCCGACGGGATGATCGCCGAAATCGTCCGCCAAGTGCAGCAGGACATTCCCATCTGGGAAAACAAGAAGTACGCCGCCTCGCCCATGCTTTGCGACGGCGACGGGCCCATCGCCAAGTACCGCCGTTGGTTCAGCCAGTTCTATGACGATGCGTCGGTGCGCCCGAAGCGCGCCGCTGTGATCGCATCGTCCGAGCGGCCCGAACAGGCGGCGCTGGTGGGATAGCGCACTAGGGCAGGGCGCTCCGCCAGGAGCGGTCAGCAGAAGCAGAGCACCCGCAGTTCGATGCTGCGCCGCGGCTCGCCCTTTGGATTGGGGTGCGCAAAGGAGGCGTGCGGGCAGGTCCTGCCGACCACGCCCTCGGAGTCGAACGACTTGATGACCAGCACGTCGTCCGGCGTCATGCCCGGAAAGTAGTACCACCGCTGGCGCTCGGAGGCGGCGACGCTGAAGGTTTCGATGCCGATGTCATGCCAACTGTAGTTGGCGGCCCCGTAGCCAGTGATCAGCGTTTCCTGGAGATCCTCGGCCCGCACCGTGCGGGCATCGCAGACCGCTAGGGGATGGTCGTCCACTGAAGGACTTAAGGGGCGCCAGAAGTTGAGGGCATACACGCGGCTTGCGCCTTCGGGCACCCGTTCGGGAACCCGTTCGCCATGCAGGGCCAAGTACCGATCCCAGGTCGTGTTGTCGGTGTAGTCCATGTGGACGCTGCCGATGTAGCCGCCGCCATGTTCCACCCCGGTTGTCCTTTGCGAGCCGTCCGTGCCGCCGCCGGAGTGCTGCACGCCCGGTTCGCGAATGATGTGGTCGTAGGTGAAGGTGGCATCGGCGCCAGTGAGCTTTTCGGCGAGTGCCTTGCATTCCTCGTAGTAGGTTGCCATCACCTGCTGGCAATCGTGGAAGTCCGTTACGGCGCTGGGGCTGCGCACCAATTCGAAGCCGCTGGCGTGCAGGCCGAGGTCCGGGTGGCCTTGGGCGTTCATCACCTTGAGGTCGGTGGGTTCGAGCAGGCCCAAGCCTTTGGATCTTGCGCGCAGGTCCACGTGGCGCACCGGTCCGCCGGTTTCCGACTTGGGCAGAAAGTGCAGTTGCGCGGTGACGGCGTCGTTCATGGTTGCTCCAGCAGGTGGGGCTGGTCGGCCCAGCCAGCCTCGTGCGTGGTGTAGAAGCGGCTGCGCAGGTTGACGCGGCGAAAGGCCCACCGTCCGTCCGTGCAAACGAGTTCGTCATTGTACTGGGCGGCGAGCCAAACGGCCTGATTGGTTTTCTTCAGGGTGGCGGTTTGCAGCAGGTACCAGCGCCCTTGCGCGGTGGTGGCGTCCTCGCTGACTTCAACGGCGGAGTTGGTGACGTGATGCACTGCGAAGGACATGACGCTCGGCATGTTGCTGAAGAAGCGGTGCAGCGCCTCGCGCCCAGAAAAGACGCCCATTTCGGCACCGTCCCACACGCCGTCCTCGGTGAACAGGTTACATAGGGCGTCGGCGGGATAACCGGCGTCGCAAAGGTCGCAGTAGCGAGCCTTCAACAACCGAATTTGCTCTGCGGCCTCCAGGCGCCGCAGCCTTGACTCAATGTTCACGCTTGCGTTCACTGCCTGCGGCGTCACGCCGCAGGTCCACCATGGGGAGTGTTGTCATTGCAACTTAACTTGCCGTTGAAGTTGACGATCAACCATACGCCCTTGTCCGGTGGCTGCAAGCGGTAGCGATCATGCTGAGCATGTACACTAAGCCGAAAAGAGAACCGAAGTGGCTAGAGAGGAAACAACATGGATCTTCAACTGAAGGGCAAGAAGGCGCTGGTGACAGGAGGTACGCGCGGCATCGGGCGTGCCATCGCCGAATCACTGACGAATGAAGGCTGTGATGTCGCCATCTGCGCACGGAATGCGGAGATGGTGGATGAGGCAGTTGAGGCATTTGCTGCCAAAGGCGTGGGTGCTTTTGGCGAGGCGTTGGATGTGAGCGACGGCAATGCGCTCAAAACCTGGGTCGAGGCATCAGCGGCCACGCTCGGCGGCATCGATATCCTCGTGCCCAACGTCACGGGAGTTGCGGCGCCCGGCGAGGAGGGCTGGCGTTCGCACTTCGACCACGACCTGCTTGGCACGGTGCGCATGGTGGAGGCCGCCATGCCGCATCTGGAGGCTTCGGATAGCGGTAGCATCATCATGATCTCCAGTACCGCGGCATTGGAGAAATTCATGGCGGCCGGTCCCTACAACGCCATCAAGGCCGCGCTGCTCAACTACTCGGGCGCCCTTGCCCAAGACCTTGCCCCGAAAGGCATACGGGTCAACATCATCTCGCCGGGGCCCATTTTCATCGAAGGCGGTACGTGGGACCACATCAAACAGAACATGGAATCTTTCTATGAAGCCACGGTGGCTGACATTCCGCTCGGGCGCATGGGGACAGGAGCGGAAGTGGCGGATCAGGTGGCGCTGCTTGCCAGCCCACGGGCCGGGTTCACCACCGGCACCAACGTGGTGATCGACGGGGGCATAACCAAGCGCATTCAGTTCTGACGATCAGAAGGCTGCGTTTGGTGTCTTTGCCGGGGGCACGGTCCATGAATCCGTAAGCTCTCGCCGTCGCCATGGCCGCCTGCGACCGGTACGCAGGAGTAGCCGGGCAAGGTGCTGCATTCGGGCCAAGACACTCGCGCACCGGCGCTGTACTATGCCGGCTTGGCGATGAACGGTGGCTGAAGCGCGAGCAATGGCAAGAGGGGCGGCCGAGTCCTACGACGCAGTTGTTATTGGCGCCGGTGTCTCCGGGCTGTACGCGCTGCACCACCTGCGCGAGATGGGCCTGTCGGTGCGTGTGTACGACGGTGCCGAAGGCGTCGGCGGCACTTGGCGGCACAACCGATATCCGGGGGCGCGGGTAGACGGCCCGGGCAGCCCCTTCTACTGCTACACCTTCTCGGACGAGCTCATGCAGGAGTGGGACTGGGCGGAGACTCAGCCGACCCAGGCCGACGTGCTGCGCTATGTGGATCACTTCGCCGACCGCTTTGACCTGCGCCGCGATATCCGGCTGGAGACTTGGGTGCAGAGCGCCCACTACGACGAGGCGGCTCAGCGCTGGACGGTGGAGACCAGCACCGGTACGCGCGCCAGTGCCCGGTTCCTGATTTGTGCTGTGGGTGCGCTCTCGGCGGCGCACAGGCCCGACATGCTCGGCATCGATGACTTCGGCGGCGAGTGCTACCACACCGGCGACTGGCCGCGCCAGCCAGTTAGCTTCGCAGGCAAGCGCGTCGGCGTGATCGGAACCGGTTCCTCGGGCGTTCAGTCGATTCCCGTCATCGCCCGCGAGGCGGCGCACCTCACGGTGTTTCAGCGCACACCGCAGTACAGCATCCCGTCACGCAACCGGCTCGTCACCCCGGCAGAGCAGTTGCACGCCCGGGAGAACTGGGACGACATCCGCGCGCTGATGCGCAGGAACTATGGCGGTGCGCCGTTCCTGATCAACCAGCGCACGGCCTGCGAAGACACCCCCGAAGAGCGGCGGGCGTTGCTCGAAAAGCTCTGGGAGGAGGGCACGCTTAACTTCCTCACGGGCAACTATGCCGACCTGCTGACAAGCGAGGAGACCAACCACATGGTCGCTGAGTTCGTGCGCGGCAAGATTCGCGAGGTCGTGCGCGACCCGGACACCATCGAAAAGCTGATGCCTGACTACTACCTGGGCACTAAGCGGCCGATTCTCGACCTCGGTTATTTCGAGACCTTCAACCGGGACAACGTCGCGCTGGTGGATCTGCGCCGAGACCCGATCGAGAGGATCACGCCGTCAAGCGTACATACGGCGTCCGGCGAACACCCGCTCGACATGCTTGTGCTGGCAACGGGCTTTGATGCCATCAGCGGCGCCTTTCTGCGGCTCAATCCCAAGGGGCGCGACGGCGTCAGCCTCAGGGAGAAGTGGCGCGACCGCTTCCACAACTACCTCGGCGTAACGATTGCCGGCTTCCCCAACCTGTTCATGATCCACGGCCCCGGCACGCCCGGGGTGCTCTACAACATGCCTCTTGGGGCCGAGCGCGAGGTGGAGTGGATAGGAGGCTGCGTACGCCATCTGAGCGAGCGGGGCTTGGGCGCCGTCGAGGCGACACCCGAAGCCGAAGCGGCCTGGGCACGGGAAGTCGATGACTTCGCCAACCGGACACTCTTTCCGCAAGCCGATTCCTGGTACACGGGGGCCAACATTCCCGGCAAGCCCCGCCATTTCTCGGTGCACGTGGGCGGTCCGCTCTACTTCGAGCGCCTCACCGAAGTGGCTTCTGCGGGCTACGAAGGATTCGTGTTCGAGGAAGAACAACGACTTTAGGCGGACAAATCCCCCACTAGGCTGGAGTTAGAACTGGTCCGCCGCGTTTGTCGCAATTTGCAAATTTTTCACATTGACAATTCAAACTCAATGTACTTATATGAAATGACGTATTGCGTCAAAGCAGCAGTAAAGCATGACTTTCCAACTGCCAGAAGCGGGTTTTGTCAACCCGCTCGATGCCAACGGAGCGCCGATTTGCTGGGACTCCAAGAAGCTCCAGGAGATTTCAGGCGGTGCCTCTTTGCGCACCGTGGAACGGGCCCTTGCTGAGGGAAACTTCCTGCCAGCACCCAGAAAGCCCTCTGAAGTCGTCGATGAGAACGGGGAGGAGGGGCTGAAACGCCTGGTGCGGGATGATTTGGAAGCGGATGCCAAGCGCAAGCGCCTGCCGTCGCTGGTCGTGCAGCAGCACGAAAGTGCCCGTGGCCGTTTGCTCATGGCCAACGACGCCCGTGGCGGGCGCAAGTGGATGTGGCTGGAGCATGAGCCTGCCCCGGACGACCTTACGACCTTTCTTGATGCGTTGCATCGACACTACGGCAAGCCATTGCTGGTTTGGCCTCACGGCGCCCTCACCAAGGTCGCGAAAGCCCTAGTCGCACGGGCTCGGAAGCACAACATCGGCCTTGCCTCAGGCGGGTCGGCTCGGCTGGCACTCACTGCCTATCGCAGTCAACCCGTTCACTTGGAGGCCCTACCGGAGAACCCCAAGAAGGACCGCAGCATGGACCTGACTCATCTGGACCGCCTGGAGGCGGAGAGCATCCACATCATTCGTGAGGTCATGGCTGAGGCGGAAAACCCGGTCATGCTGTATTCCATCGGCAAGGACTCGTCCGTGATGCTGCGCCTCGCGGAGAAGGCCTTTTACCCGAGCCCGCCGCCGTTTCCGCTCATGCATGTGGACACCCGCTGGAAGTTCCAAGCCATGTACGAGTTCCGGGACAGAATTCCTGAGGCGACCGGCATGGACCTCATTGTGCATATCAATCCGGAGGGCGTTGAGAAGAACATCAACCCCTTTGATCACGGCAGCGCCCTGCACACGGACGTGATGAAGACCCAGGGCCTGATTCAGGCCCTCGACAAGCACGGTTTCGATGCCGCCTTCGGCGGGGCCAGGCGGGATGAGGAAAAAAGCCGCGCCAAGGAGCGGGTCTTTTCCTTTCGAAACAGCGCGCACCGCTGGGATCCCAAGAACCAGCGGCCGGAGCTGTGGAACCTGTACAACGGCCGCAAGGCGCCCGGGGAGAGCATTCGCGTGTTCCCACTCTCCAACTGGACTGAGCTCGATATTTGGCAGTACATCTACCGGGAGGGCATCCCCATTGTGCCGCTCTACTACGCGGCCGAACGCCCGGTCGTTGAACGAGACGGCATGCTGATGCTGGTGGATGACGACCGGCTCAAGCTGTTTCCCGGGGAGCGGATACACACCAAGCGGGTGCGGTTCAGAACGCTGGGTTGCTACCCCCTTACCGGCGCCGTTGAATCGGACGCTGACACCCTGCCGAAAATTCTGCTGGAACTGCTGGAAGCGCGCACCAGCGAACGCCAAGGCCGCGCCATCGATTCCGACAGCGATGGATCCATGGAGAAGAAGAAGCAGGAGGGCTACTTCTAGTAGAGGCCATCCACATGAACGACATTGAAACCAAGATTGACCAGTACTTGGAAGAGCAGTCGAACCTCGACTTGCTTCGATTCATCACCTGCGGCAGTGTCGATGACGGCAAGTCAACCCTAATTGGCCGCATGCTATACGAGGCGCAGCTGATTTTTGAGGATCAGGTTGCGGCGCTGACCAACGATTCCAAACGCCATGGCACCCAAGGCGGCGACATCGATTTTGCCCTGCTCGTCGATGGCCTCGCTGCGGAACGGGAGCAGGGCATCACCATTGATGTGGCCTACCGATTCTTCGCAACGGATCACCGCAAGTTCATCGTCGCCGACACGCCGGGGCACGAACAGTACACGCGCAACATGGCCACCGGAGCATCGACCGCCGAGGTCGCCGTCATCCTGGTCGATGCGAAGGCCGGCGTATTGACCCAGACCCGTCGCCACTCCTTCATCTGTTCGATTCTCGGCATTCGCCATGTGGCCTTGGCTGTGAACAAGATGGATCTAGTTGACTTCGACCATGAGAGATACAACGAGATCGTTCGTGACTACGAAGCGTTCGCGGAGCAACTGAACTTTGAGCAGATCACCGCCATCCCGATGTCCGCTCTGCACGGAGACAACGTGGTTGAGCGCTCAGCGAAAACGCCTTGGTACCACGGGCCCACGCTGATCGGGTTTCTGGAGACCGTGGACGCGCATCGCTCCTTGACCGGCGAATCATTTCGCATGCCGGTGCAGTGGGTGAACAGGCCCGACCGAACCTTCCGAGGATTCTCAGGCACTGTGGTATCGGGAAAGGTCGCCGCTGGCGACGAAGTGCGAGTGCTGCCTTCCGGCGAGGTCGCAACCGTGGATGAGATCATTCTCCACAAAGACACATTGAATGGAGCAATCACCGATCAGGCCGTAACCATCACCTTGGATAGGGACGTGGACTGCTCCCGAGGCGACGTCATCGTCGCGGCGAAGGATGCGTGCGAGGTCGCCGACCAGTTCGAGGTGAACCTGGTGTGGATGGACCAGGAGCCCGGCCACCATGGACGGTCCTACCTGTTGAAGACCAGCACCACTCGGGTCGGCGCCACGCTGACGGACATCAAGTACCGGTACAACGTCAACACCCTCGAACACCTTTCGTCCAAGGAGATCAAGCTCAACGACATCGGCGTGGCGACGCTCAGCGTGGACCGTGGCATCCCGTTTGAGCCCTATGGCAGCAATCGGTCGCTGGGTTCGTGTGTGCTGATTGATCGCTACACCAACGCCACCGTGGCGGCAGGCATGATCAACTTCGCCCTGCGCCGGGCACAGAACGTCCATCATCAGAAACTGACCGTCGATAAGGCGGCTCGCGAGGCATTGAACGACCACCGGGCGCGAGTCCTCTGGTTCACCGGCTTGAGCGGTGCCGGCAAGTCGACCATTGCGGATGCCCTCGAGCAGAATCTCCACAAGCGGGGCATTCGCACCTACACGCTTGATGGTGACAACGTTCGCCACGGCTTGAACCAGGACCTCGGGTTTTCAGACGGAGACCGAATCGAGAACATCCGGCGAATCTCCGAAGTCGCAAAGCTCATGGTGGATGCTGGACTGGTGGTTCTGACCTCCTTTATTTCACCCTTCCGTGCGGAACGTGACATGGCGAGACGAATGCTGGATGAAGGCGATTTCGTCGAGATCTTCGTGGATACGCCGCTTGAGGAAGCGGAACGCCGCGACACCAAAGGACTCTATGCCAAGGCACGAAGAGGGGAGTTGCCGAATTTCACCGGTGTTGACAGCGCCTATGAAGCACCGGAGAACCCGGAAGTGCATCTGCACTCGGGGGAGGACAGCGTCGAGACCTGTGTTCAGCAGATCGTCGACTATCTGGGTCTCGGCTGACAAAACCTGCTGGAGGGAAGCATGAGAGCTTGGCAAATGGGTGAACTGGGGAATCCATGGGACAAGTTGGAGGCCCGGGAAGTGGTGCTGCCCGAAGTCACCGACGGCATTTGCCGGATTGCCGTTGAGGCCAGCGACCTGAACTTCGCGGACATCCTGCAGTGCCAAGGCAGTTACCAAGTGAAGCTGGAGCCACCCTTCACCCCCGGCATGAACGCAGCGGGCACGGTGTTGGAGGCTGGTGGCAATGTACCCTTCAAGGCAGGCGACCGGATCGTCGGACTCTGCCATCGCGCCAATGGTGGCTACGCTGAGGAGTGCCTTATCGTCGCTGCCGGTGCGAACCTGATCCCCGACGGCGTGGATTGCCTGCTGGCGGCTGCGATTCACATCACCTATGGGACCGGCTGGTTCGGACTGCACCTGCGCGGCGAGCTCAAGCCGGGCCAGACGCTGCTGGTGCTGGCTGGCGCCGGCGGTGTCGGCTCGGCGGCAATCGATCTTGCCAAGGTGCATGGCTGCAGGGTGATCGCTGCTGCTGGAGGCCGGGAAAAAGCGGAGGCCTGCGCTCGGCTGGGCGCGGATGATGCAATTGACTACAACGCGGAGGACCTCTACGAGCGGGTCATGGATCTCACTGGCGGCGGGGGCGTGGATATGGTCTATGACCCGGTCGGTGGTGACTACTTCGATGTGGCGCGGCGGTTGGTTGCCTGGGAGGGCAAGTACCTGATGATCGGGTTCGCTTCGGGCACAATCCCAGCAGCGCCGATGAACCATGCCTTGGTGAAGAACTACTCATTGGTGGGCGTTCACATGGGCGGCTATCGAGGGCGCGATGATCGACCTTTTCAGCGCTGCTACCAAGAGCTGTACCAGATGCTGCTGGAAAATCAACTGAATCCGCTGGTTGACGAGGTCATCGGGTTTGATGCGCTCCCCGACGGGCTGCTGAAGCTCGCCAACAGGCAGACGATGGGGCGCGTAGTCCTTGACCCGCGCCGGTAACCAGGATTCCCCGGAGAGAAAACAGGGATGCTGCTCCATGTTCATGGCTTCAGAAGCACTTGGAAGCCGGCTTGGGCAAAGTGGCGGTCGCTGGTCAGTGCCGCAGTAAGGCCCAGAGATTGCATGACCAGGAAACTGATGCAGTCGGTGAATGACCATGCCTTGTCGGAGTGGCGCACACAGAACAGCCGCGCTTCATCGAAGCGCTCGGACGTCGTCCATTCGATGCGCATTGCGGCGGAATTGTCGATGGCGTCGAACAGCGGTGCGATGAGTTCGCCGTGGCCTCTCGCTTTCAGCAGCGTAACGGCCTCGTCGAGGACATAGTCGGTGGTCACGAAGCGGCCTCGGTCCCGTGCGGCTCGGGCCATGTAGTCCGCGGCGGTTGGGTGCATGCGATCCTTGTGCACCAGCGACGAATAGAAACCGCTGGTATCCACAAATGTCTCATTGGCCATAGACAATGGCGTCCATTTCCTCGTTGGTGAGGGAGCCGCCTTGGTCAACGGACTGTTCCGCCAAGCGATAAATGGGATCATCGGCGGGGGTGGTTGAATCGGTAAAGGGTTCCAGCCGGGCCGCTGGCTGTCCGCGATAGGTCAACACCAGCCGCTCGCCCCGGCCCACCCGTTGCAGAATGCCTTCCGCGTCACGCCGCAGTTCCACCATGGACACTGTTGCCATTAGAGTTTAACTTTAAGTTGAAGTTGAAGTTGATGATTAATCATACGCTCCTGTCTGGCGGCTGCAAGCGGTACAGTCTCCCAGTGAAGCTGTTTTCGATGGCTATTCCAGCAACGCGGCCCGGATGGCGGACAGTTCGGCGTCTGTGACCGCAAGCTCCTCGCGGATGAAGTTCATCACGCCGCCGTATTCCTCGTCCATCCAGGAAAGAGCGTGTTCGATGTAGCGCGGGTCTGACCGCATCAGGGGACTGAGAATCTCTAAAGGAAGCGCCGCCAGAAAGGCATAGGCGCCGCCTTCCTCTGCGGGTTCGTCGTCCGCACCGCCTCGGAATTCGGCCACGTAATCGACGAGCTGTTCCGAGAGCGCGTAGTCGGCGACCACCGTGGCGCGGGGGACGCCGAGCGCCGTCAACAGCAGGGCGGCGCTGATGCCTGCCCGGTCCTTGCCGGCGGAGCAGTTGAATGCCAAGGGGATTTCCCCGGCAGCCAGCCGATCGAACATCGTCCCGAACGCGCTGGCATGGTCTTGGGCAAGCTGTGCGTAGCTGGCCGTCATGGCGTCGGCGACCCGCTCTGGCGTGACGTCGGGGTCGCGCAGCGCACCGAGGAACAGTGAGCCCGCAGGGGTGGCCGGGTCCGGAAACGTCACGTAGTCCACTTGCCCGGCGGCCCAGCGCGTGGGCTCCTCGTGGCGCTCCTCTTCGGAGCGGTAGTCGCAGATCGTGGCGATGCCGAGGCTCGCGAGATAGGCGTAGTCCCCGTCGGTCAGGTTGGTCATCACGCCGGAACGGAACACCCGGCCCCACCGGACGCTGCGGCCGTCCTCCGTTGCGTAGCCGCCCAGGTCGCGAAAGTTGCGCCCGCCCTCCAGCGGCAGCAGGCGCACCGCGCCCCGAACCGCATCTCCAGACGCTGGGACTACCGAAAAGTACTGGCGGCGGGGTGGCGGCGGGGCGGTCCAGCGGTAGCTGTCCGTGGTGATGTCTTGGGCGATGACCATGACATCCTCGGTGAAGTCCGGATCGCCGGAAACCTCCAGCCGGACGGGAGCGTCCGGTGCGTCGGTGACCCAATGCAGCAGGTATTCGTTGGCGGCAGCGCCCTGTTCAACCGAAAAGCTCGTAATCGCCACCGTCGCCGGCGCAGGAGCCTCGGATGATGTAGCGGCGCTGTCCGGTTCCGTTGGCTGGCCGCAGGCCGCTAGAGCCAGAGCGGCAACTAGTCCCGAGATAAACGCAATTGCTGAGCGCATCTTCCTGTCCCTCACCCATTCCTTGAGACCAAGCATACTAACTGATCGATAACACTCTTCAATTCGGAAAAACTGGCTGTGTTGGCAACAAAGTGAGGAGGCAGTGCGTGGGGGTTCCCACAAGCCTCGTATAATGGTTATCATTATTTGGTGATGAAAAAGACCCTATACGCTCTACTGATTCTCGCGGTCCTCGCCGGTGGTGCGACCGCTTTCATGTTCAACACCGCTGCAGGGCAGGACGCGCTGTTCAAACGCGCTGCAACCGCGGTCATGACCCGGGCTGTGGACGAGTTCGACGGCTTGCGGGTGGTCGTGTGCGGCAGCGCCTCGCCGCTGGGCAACGATCCAAACCGGGCCCAGGCCTGCATCGCGGTGGTCACCCCGGAGCACTTCTTTTTGTTCGATGTGGGCGCGCGCTCACCCATGCGCATCGCCCAGGCGGGCCTGCCGCTGGCGCGGATAGACGGTGTCTTCCTGACCCACTACCACTCCGATCACATCGCCGGATTGCCCGACGTCAATCTGCCTTCATGGGTCCAGGGCCGGCCGGGGCCACTACAGGTTTACGGGCCCCAGGGTGTGGTGGGCGTGGTGGATGGCTTCAATGCCGCCTATCAACTCGATCGCGGCTACCGCACAGCCCATCACGGCAGCGAACTGCTGCCGCCGGAACACGGCTTCATGGTGGCCAATACGATCACATCGGATGGCGTCGTGTGGCAGGACGATTTGCTGACCATCACGTCGTTTCCTGTGGAGCATCCGCCGATTGAGCCGGCCGTTGGCTACCGGGTGGACTACCGGGGGCGCTCGGTTGTGATCTCCGGTGACACCAACGCCGCGGACCGCCTGTTCGCAGTGGCCAAGGACGCCGACCTGTTGCTGCACGATGCGTTGTCGCGAACGCTGCTCGACCCGATGATCGAAACGGCCACCGAAGCCGGCATCCCGGTCGCGCCAACGATCATGGCCGATGTCATCGACTACCACGCGGATGCCGCCACGCTGCCGGACCGCGCGAAGGCTGCCGGAATCAAGCAGTTGGCGTTCTATCACATGGTGCCGGTGCCGGTGAACGCACTCGCCGCAAGGATGTTCATGCGCGGCCTGCCGGACTCCGTCATCGTCGTCAACGATCTGCACACATTCGATCTGCCTCCGCATTCCAGCGAGATCATGATCAGAGAGCCCTAGCAGCGCGGAGGTCGCAAGTTCAGGTGCAAAAGGCCGCAGCAAAACAACCAACCGGCAGCCGCCGCGCGCGAGGCGATGCAACGAAGAACGCCATCATGCGCGCAGCCGAAAGGCTAATAGCGGAAGGCGGCGTGGAGAACGTGTCCATTAGGCAGATCGTTGCCGCCGCCGGCCAGAAGAACGAGTCGGCCCTGCAGTACCACTTCAGGAACCTGACCGGCCTTCTGGATGCCATCCAAGCGGAGCGATCCGAACAGGTTCAGGCGAAGCGCGCGGCATCGTTGGCCGCAATGCTCGCCAAGACACCGGAGCCATCACTGCGCCAGCTCTGCACGCTCATGGTTGAGCCCACCTTCCGAATCGCACGCGCGAGCGTGGAGTTTCGCCGCTACGTCACAGCCTTCGGGCACCAATTGGCAATCTCCGAGTCATCGCCCTTGCAAGCGGTTTCCAGGAAAGGCGGCGGCGGGCTGAGCGGGGAGCAGATCGGCAACCTGCTTAGAAAGGCTTTGCCGCACCTGGACGAGGAAGCCTACCGGCAACGCATGGATGCGGCCATCATGCTGTGCGCTGCGTCCATGCACCGTCAGTCAAGACGAAAAAACGCCTTTCGCGGCCCGCAGTCCGAACTGTTCCTGCACAACCTGATAGACGCGTTGGTCGGTCTGTTGGGCGCGCCGATCTCTCCTGAAACCCAAGCGCTGAACAACAAATCCTGTAGGGTGCCACAACCGCGCGGTCCTCGATTTGCCTTGTTTTAGCCCGGGTTAGGGCGCACCGGCGCCGAGCCTCCGCTCAGTCCGTTTCCTCGGCAATCGGCCCGGGCTAGAATGACGCATTCGCAGGCCGGAGGGGGACATATGGCTTACGCAAAGCCACTCGTCGTGGACATGGATTCCCACGTGATGGAACCGCCGGACCTGTGGCAAAACTACCTAGAGCCCAAGTACCGGCATCGGGCCATCCGCATCGAGCGTGACGCGGATGGCGTCGAAACCCTCTTGGTGGACGACAAGGTGCTGCTGTCCGGGCGCCTCGCTGCACTCGGCGGTGCCGAGCACGACGCCGTGCAGGCTTTTGCCGACCCGGGCCTGACTTACCTCGACGGTTGTCCGAAAGCGTCATACGACACCGATGCGCGGGTGCAACTGCTCGACGAATGGGGAGTTGACATGGGCGTCGTGTTTCCGACCATCGGCATTCTGTGGGACAAGGAGGACGAACCTGAGCTTGCCATGGCGTACGCCCGCGCCTACAACAACTGGCAGTGGGATTTCGCCAGCCCTGCTTTGGACCGCATTCTGCCGATCGCCCAAGTGCCGCTGTACGACGTCGAGCTGGCATGCCAGGAACTGAAGCGCTGTCTGGAGCTTGGCTTCAAAGGCATGTTTCTGGCACCGGAACCGGTGTGCGGCAAACGACCGTCGCATCCCGATTTCGATCCGATATGGCAGTTGCTGATTGAAGCCGACCTGCCGATTTGCGTTCATCTGATCGTTCGTTTCGACAGAGTGGTAAACCTGTCGAGCACCCAATGGTGGAATGTCGCCCGGGAGCGCCCGGATACCGTCTTTTCGTTCGGGCTCGGGGGCACCATGCAGTTGATTCCCGCAGTGGCCGCGCTCGTGTGCGATGGCCTGTTCGAGCGCCACCCCGAGCTGAAGGCAGCCATTGTCGAGTCCGGCGCCGGCTACGTTCGCTACCTCATGGACCGATTGGATGAGAAGTACGCAAGGTTCAAGGCGGTGAGTTGCCTTTCCCGGCCGCCGAGTGAGTACATCCGCGAAAACCTTTGGTTTGTCATGGATCCGAGCGAGGCCGGCATCGACGCCCAGTGCGACTTGGTGGGCGAGGACCGATTTCTGTGGGGGTCCGACTATCCGCATGTTGACTCGCACATGACAGCCGTGCAGGAAGTCCACGCCGCCCTCGCGCCGATGTCCGAACGCCGCCGCAACATGGTGCTCGGCGACAACGCGCGTGCGCTGTTCGGACTGTGATCACTGGCTGGCTGACCAAGTACAAGGGGGCAATAGCCGACACCGTTCACCACGGCGTAGATTGCCCGCCAAAATGAGAATTGCTGGGAAATAGTCCCATGAGTACAAGCACGATTGGATTTGTGGGGCTAGGCGCCATGGGCGAGCCGATGGCGGCTCGGCTCTTGGGTGCCGGTTTTCGTGTTCTGAGCTACGTGAACCGCAGCCGGGAGGCGATGGATCGCCTGAAGGCGAAGGGACTAATTGAAGTCTCCAACGCTTCTGAGTTGGGCGAGCAGTCGGATGTGGTCATGTGCTGCGTGTTCGATGAGCCGCAAAACGATCAAGCGTTGCGCGGCGCGGACGGGGTGATGGCCTCATTGCGCACCGGCGCGGTGGTTCTTCTTATGAGCACCATTTCGCCGGGATACTGCCGAAAGCTGGCAGCGGAAGCCGCCAAGAGCGGCATCGTCGTGCTCGACTGCCCGTTGAGCGGGCTGGTGCAAGGTGCCGTGGATGGCACGCTGAGCCTGATGATCGGGGGGGCTGAGGACGACATCGCGGGCTGCGAGGACGTGCTCGCGCCCCTGGGCACGGTGTTTCGCTGTGGCGGCATCGGCGCTGGCCAGGTCATGAAGCTGGCTAACAACGCCATCGCCATCAGCACGTTCAGCCTGGTCCTTGAAGTCAGGGAGCTGGTGTCCGCCTATGGCATGGACTTGGATAATTTCATGTCGATTCTCAATCAATCCATCGGGGGCAGCGTGGTTTCGGAGCGGTTTCCGATGCCGAAGGGCAGACTGAAGATGATGGGCATGCCGGAAAAGGATGTGTCCACTTGCTTGCGGCTCGCGAAGGAGCTCGGCATATCGCTGCCCATGGTCCAACAGTGCTTCGATGCGGGCAAGGCCGCACTCAAGAGCGCGGAGTAAGTTGATTCCGGATCAATTCATGGATGATTGCATCCGGCCGTCCAGCTCCGCCTCGATCTCGCGGTGCCGCTCGCGGTTGAGGGGATACCTGAGGAAACACAGATAGGCGATGGCGAACGTGAGCGCCGCAAAGAGGCAGTAGGTGACCAACAGCCCATGAATGCCATCGGGCGTGTTGTCGGGCCCCGGCTGGAATCCGTAGAAGTGTTCAACGAAAGTGAAGGTGGTAACAACGGCTAGGGCGCTGCCGACCTTGCTGCTCGTTGTCATCAATGCGAAAAACAAGCCCGCCCGTTTGCTTCCGGTTTGCAGCTCATCGTAGTCCGTTATGTCCGCCATCATGGATCGCACCAGCGTGGGCGCGGCGCCAAACACCATCCCGTAAACCGCCGTGTAGAGCCACAGCCCCATCGCGTTGCCCGGCTCCGCCGTGAGGTAGAGAACACTGTGGACCGCGAACCCGGCAAACAGGGCGAGGCGCATGGTGCGATCCTTGCCGAGGGCCACGGCCAACTTGAGCCAGAGCGGCATGACGACGGCACTGATCAAGAAGATGAGCAGCAACGCGATGCTCGCCAAATCGGGCAGCTCGAACAGGTAGGTGACCAGAAATATGTAGAGCGCGCCGGTGGCGGAGAACGCGAATCCGACAGCTAGGTCCGCAACCAGGATTCGCCATAGAAGGGCGTTCTTGAGGAGGATGGAGATGGCTTCCCGCCAATCCACTGTCATGTCCGTGCGCACGGCGTTGTCGGGTACGCCAAGCAGTAGGGGAAGTGCGGTCAAGGGCAGGAGGATGACGACCAAGTAGCCCATGCTGGCGACTTTGCTGACTTGTTCGTCTACCCCTAAAAGCTCGACAACTGCTGGTAGAGCAAGCACCGAGACCATGCCGACCAATACGAACACTTCCCGCCAGGTGAATAGACGGGACCGGTCGTCGTAGCTTCGAGCGAGTTCCGCGCCCCAGGACTGGTGCGCGATGGCCATCATCGTGTAGCCCAAGTACATGACGATGAGCCAGCCGGCCAAGTAGATGGTGGACACGTCTGCGGCGTCCGGTGCGAAGACCATGTAAACGGATAGCATCGAAATGGGCAGGGAAATGGCAATCCAGTGCTTTCGGCGCCCCCAGCGGGTGTCAAACCGATCGATGAGCAAGCCCATGATGGGGTCCGTTATCACATCCCAAAGCCGCGCGACGGTGAATATGAGCCCAACAGTTGCGAGGCTTAGGCCAAGCTCGCTCGCGTAGAACGGAGGCAGGTAAATGGCGACCGGCATCAACATCGCTGCCAGGGGCATGCTGATGCCTGAGTAGCAAGCCAGAACACGGCTGCTTAACGGTTTGGCCGCCATGGAGGTGCGTCTAGTTTGCTTTTGCGAGCTCTGGGGCGGCTGCCAACAAGACGGAAGTCTTCAGCGAAGCGAGCATGTTGTTGAGTTCAGGCCGAGATTCGCAGCGCTTTAGGCCCATGGCGGTTCGCACCAGAAAGCCTGCGAGTTGGGTCACGGTCTGTCCGGTCTGATTGATTTGCCCTTGATGGGGAGAGAGCAGTTCGACGGCAAGCTGCTTGTGGCGGCCGTGCGAAATCGCGATGGCGGCCCGCCCGGCTTCATTGTGTCCGCTGATAAGGTCTTCCACGTCATCCGACGTCTTAAGGCGCTCAAACGACCGCACGACGGTCTCGGTGAGGTAAATCTCCAGTTGGTCAGCCAAGGTTTCCGCGCTGGCCAAGCGCTGGTTGATCCGGTCCAGCACCAGATCGGTGTTGCGGCTGATGGCGGCTTCGATCAGTTCATTCTTGCTACCGAATTGGTCGTAAAGCGTTTGCCGTGAAACGCCGGCGGCATCGGCGATGTCCGTCATGGCCGTCTTGCGTGCGCCATAGCGAATGAAGGTGGCAATCGCGGCATCCACGATTTTGGTATTGGTGGACTGCATGCTTGGCATCTTACGCCTACTTTACGACTTGACAAGTATTGAATGTTTGTAAAAATGGCGAGCCTGGGAAATGCCTTGAGTGCCAGATGGACTTGACGGAAATCGTTCGTCCGGAACTGTATGCCGACGAGGGACGGCTTCACGCGCTGCTCGGCCACATGCGCCAGCACGAGCCGGTCGCTTGGATCGAGACGGAGACCCATCGGCCGTTCTTTGCGGTGACGAGGCACGCCGACATTCTGGAGGTGGCCCGCCGATCGGACGTGTTTACCAACGCGCCTCGCCCCATCTTGAGCTCACACGCGCAAGAGCTGGAATCCCGGAGCCGGCAGGCGCACGTGCGCACGTTGATTGCCGTGGATGGTGAGGAGCACAAGAGCCTGCGCGCATTGACCAAGGATTGGTTCCTGCCGCAAAGTCTGAACCGTTTCGAGGCGCAGATTCGCGGCATTGCCGCAAACGCTGTGGAGACAGCGCTGGAGCGTGGCCCGGAGATCGATTTCGTTGCGGATGTGGCGATTCACTATCCGCTGCGGATCATCATGAAAATCCTCGGTGTGCCGAGCGATCAGGAGGAGATGATGCTCCAGATCACGCAGGTGGTGTTTGGCGCCTCCGATCCGGACATCGCACTCAACCTGACTCCTGAACAGCGCATGGGGGTCTTCCTGCAGTTTGTTTCCTACTGCGAGCAAGTGACCGTGGCGCGGCGCGAAGCCCCACGCGATGATCTCGCCAGCGTCATCGCCAATGCAGAGCTTGATGGGTCGCCTTTGACGTCGGTTGATCTGATGGGCTACTTCCTGATCGTGGCGACGGCAGGCCATGACACCACGAGTTCATCCACGGCAGGGGCCCTGCAGGCGCTGCTGGAAAACCCCGGCCAGATGGCGCTGGTGCGGGAGAACCCCAATGTGCTGCCAGGGCTTGTGGAGGAGTCCATTCGCTGGGTGACGCCGGTAAAGCACTTCATGCGCACCGCAGCCCGGGACTACGAACTCGGTGGTCAGCTCATACCGCAAGGCGAGGCGGTGATGCTGATCTATCCGTCGGGAAACCGGGACGAGGCGGCCTTCGACAACCCGTTTCAATTTGATGCCACACGCCGCCCGAATCGGCATCTCAGCTTTGGCCACGGCGCTCATCATTGCTTGGGCAACCTGTTGGCGAAGATGGAGATGCGCATATTCTATGAGGAACTTTTCAAGCGGGTGGATACAATTGAGCTGATCGGCGAACCCAAACTCATCCGGTCGGTGTTTGTCAGTGGGCTCAAAGCGCTGCCGGTGAGAATTCAAGCGAAATAGCGAGAAAGGAGTAAGACAGATGGCCTTATCACTACCTGATGCGGACGAGAACAACGCCTGGCGGCTGAGCACCCCGGGGGCCGATGGCTGGCTCCGCTCGCCACGGCCGGATGCGGAGGATAAGTTCTTCATGTGCTCAGCGGATGGCCATGTGCAGGAACCGAAGACGTTCCTGTCTGACCGCGTCGATGCGAAGTACAAGGATCGGCTGCCCGGCATCATTCAAATGCCGACGGAGAAGGGCAATGCCAGCGTCGAGCCCAAGATGTACCAGAAGACCGAGGGCTTTCGGCCGGCGAAGATCAACTGGTCGAAGCCATTGGAAGGCACCGACAAGATCAGGAACGACGGCGGCCGCGACCCGGAATCCCGCATCGAGGAGTTGGCGCTCGACGGCTGTGATGCCGAGGTCCTGTTCCCTAACAAGGGCCTCACCATTTGGGCCACGCCCGACGCGGAGTTCAGCCATGCCATGTGCAAGGCCTACAACGAATGGGCTTGGGACGCCTATGGCGCCTACAACGACCGGCTGGCGCCGATGGCGACCATTGCGCCCGGCGTCATGAGCTTGGCGATCGAGGAGATTCAGCGTGTTGCGGAACTCGGCTTCAAGGGACTGTCGCTGCCCTGCAAGCCAGTGTTCGGCCCGCCGGACGTGGACGACCCCAACTACAACCTAAGGGAGTATGAGCCGCTTTGGGATTGCATCGAGGAGGTCGGGCTGCCCGTCACCTTCCACGTCTCCACCGGCCGAGACCCGCGCACGTCGCGCAGCCAGGGCGGCGCGGTGATCAACTACGCCATCCACTCCTTACTGCCCACCGCTGAGCCAATCGCCAACCTCTGCGCCTCCGGTGTGGCGGAACGGCATCCAAGCCTGCGCTTCGGCACCATTGAGGCGGGCATCGGTTGGGTCGCGTTTCTGCTCGAAGCCATGGATGAGGCCTACCGGAAGCACCACATGTGGGTGCGGCCGAAACTCGAGCTGCTGCCCAGCGAATACTTCAAGCGGCAGGGCTTTGCCTCCTTCCAGGAGGATCTGCCCGGCATGCTGGTCGCCCGGGAACTCGGCTTGGTGGACAACTTTCTATGGGCCAACGACTATCCGCACCATGAAGGCTCCTGGCCCTACTCGGCGCAAGCCATCGAGCGGACGATGGGTCATTTGGACGATGGGGAGCGAGCCAAGATCCTGGGCCTGAACGCCGCGCGAATTTTCAAGTTCGACATTCCCGAACGCTATCTCAATCACTCTGATGCCGCAGCAGTTGCGGCGTCAATCGGAGGTTCCAGGTAATGACTCAAACAGCGCTGATCACCGGCTGTTCCACCGGCATTGGCCGCCTGGCGGCCCAGACCTTTCAGGCCAACGGGTGGAACGTCGCCGCCACCATGCGCCGGCCGGAAAACGCAGGCGATCTGACCAACTTGGAACGCACGCTGGTCACCGGCCTGGACGTGACCGATCAATCCAGCATTGCTGACGCCGTCGCCAAAGCCCTGGAAAGGTTCGGCAGCATCGATGTGCTGGTCAACAACGCGGGCTACGGCGGCCATGCCGCGCTGGAGCAGTCCAGCGATGCGTCCGTGCGCGCCATGTTCGACACCAATGTCTTTGGCGTGTTCAACACCACCCGGGCGGTGATGCCCATCATGAGAAAGCAGGGCAGGGGTGTGGTGATCAATGTCACCTCGATGGCCGGCATGATCGGCATCCCGCTGGAGACCTCCTACTGCGCGTCTAAGTGGGCCGTTGAGGGCTTCACCGAGGCATTGGCCATGGAGTGCCGTGACCTCAACATCAGGGTGCATTCCGTGTTGCCCGGCGCCTATGCAACCGCGTTCAACGGCAACGTGCAGGACAACCTGGAGGCGGGCGATGCCCAGGTGGTGGAAATGGCACAGAGGATCCGCGCCCACTTCGGAGCCATCGTGGCGAACCACCACGGCGGTGAGCAAACGGCGGACCCGCAGGAGGTTGCGGACCGGATCTATCGGTGCGCCACCGAGGACATGCCGGTGCACAACCCCTGCGGGAGTGACGCGGAGATGCTGGTGAGCCTTTCCCAATCTCCCGGCCGCCAAGTCTTTTATGACAATTTGGCGGGCCTGCTGCTGCCGCCTCAGCAAGCATGACGGTCTGAACCCCCATATGAACGCTCGAGCAAAGTGGCTGGTCCTTTCCTTGGTTGCAATTGCCGTGTTGGCTGGTGCTGTGCTGCTGCCCCGAAAGTCAGCCCATGCCGAACTAGTGTTCCAACAAGCGCCAGAGGCGATATGGGCTGCTCTGATGGACACCTCGGTGCAGAGCGATTGGAATCCGATTTTCGATTCCGTGGAAGGCGCCTACGGGATGGATGCAACGATGCGGTACGGCATGGTGACCTCCGACGGGCGCACCGTGCCAGTGGAAGCGCGAGTGATCGAATTGGTGCCCAACAAACTGCTCAACCAGTTCGGCGGATACCCGGGGATTCTGACCTTTGATCACCAATGGATTCTGGAGGCGACCCCTGAAGGCACCCGTGTCGTGCAGTATGAAGAGTATCGAGGCGTGGGCGTGCTGTTTACTGACGTGAGCTACGTGCCCGGCCTTTACCAACAAGGTCTTGTGGCGCTCAGGTCGAGGCTGGATGGATGAGTGCCAACGAGGCCTTTTGATGCGGAACCCGCTGGCGAACGTTTGGAGCGAGGGCGTCCCGCCCTCGGTTGCCTTGGGGCGTTCGTTCGAGGGCAGGATGCCCAAGGGGCGCGCGGGGCGAGGGGGTCCCGGCCTCGGTGGATTCCTCCGTTCAAATCGAGGGCAAGATGCCCTTGTCTGTTAGATTTCCCCCCTGCGGACCCGGAAACGGGATTGCCTCCCCGGCGCCCTAGGGCGCCGGGGAGGCGCGGCGGCCGGGTCGTGATGCCCTGGGTCATAGAGGACCGTGAGCGAG
>JAJEIQ010000014.1 GCA_022827905.1 Pseudomonadales bacterium
CCCTTCACGGTGGATCCCTCGCGCATCGACTTCACGTCCTCGAACTGGAAGACCGCCCGCCCCGTCACCGTGACGGCGATCGATGACCCCATCAACAATGCGAGCGGCAACCGCAGTGGCGTCATCACGCACTCCTTGAGCGCCGCCGACACCGACTATGCGCCAGTCACGGCATCCTCGGTGACGGTCACGGTGAACGACGACGACAAAGCGCCCATGGCGGCCAGTTTGAGCATCGATGCCGACACGGCCAAGGCCGGCATCCAGGCCAGCCTGTCCGAAGGCGGCGGCGCGAAAACGGTGCGCGTGACCGCAACCCTTACCGGCACGACGCGATTCGACGCCGACAAGACCATCGCGGTCACCATCGGAGCGGCTGGCGACAGCGCCAAATCGGGCGTTGACTATGCCAGTGTGGCCCCGGTGAACGTGGTCATCAGGGCGAAGCAGGCCAGCGGCTTCATCGACTTCACCCTGACGCCGACCAATGACGCCCTCGTGGAAGCCAGTGAGTCCATCAGCCTGAGCGGGTCGCTTGCGGGAGTTACGGTCAGCGGCGCCACCATCGGCCTCGATGACGACGATGTCGCGCCCATGGACGTGAAGCTCAGCACGGACATCGGCAGCCTCGCCGAGGGCGCCAGCGCCACCAGCATCGAGGTGACCGCGACCCTGCAAGGCGACTCGCGCTTCGGCGACGACAAGACGGTGCGCGTCAGCATCGGCACAAAGGATGACAGTGCGATCTCGGGCGTGGACTACAAGGCGGTGACGCCGTTTGACGTGACGATTCCCGCGGGCCAAGCAAGCGGCGCGAAGCGCTTCGACCTCGATCCCGAAGAGGATTTGATCCATGAGCCCAACGAGTCCTTGAGCGTCACCGGCACGCTATCCGGGCTGAAGGTTGCTCCGGCAAAGGTTGTCATCACCGACGATGATGCGGAACCGACGGGCATCGCCCTCACCGTGGACACCAGCACCATCAACGAGAATGCGTCGGCCACCGAAGTCACAGTCACCGCCGCGGTTCAGGGCGGCACGACCTACGGCGCTGAAACCACCGTGACCGTGCAGGTCGGTGATGACGCCGACAGTGCGAAAGAAGGTACGGACTATGCGAAGGTCGCAGACCTTTCGCTCAAGATACCGCTCGGCAAGGCGAGCGCCAGCCGCCGCTTCAGCCTGAAACCCGTCAACGACACCATTGACGAGCCGAATGAGAGCCTGAGCATTAGCGGAACGTCGGGCAGCTTGAGCGTAACGGGCGGCGGCAGCATCGAGATCGTCGATGACGATCCCTTGCCAACGGTGAGCCTGCGACTGTCGCGCGCCATCATCGATGAGGAGGGTTCGACGAGCCGCGCCAACGTCACCGCCCGCTTGAGCCACCCGTCAAGCGAGGACGTAACCCTAACCGTCGCCGCAGCCCCCGTGGCGCCAGCAACCACCAGCGATTTCAACCTCAACGCCACCACCCTCACCATCACCGCGGGCGCTACCACCAGCACGGGCACTGTCACCATCACCGCCGTGGACAACGACCGCGCGGAAGAGGACAAGGCGCTGACGGTGTCCGCCACCGCCAGCGGCGGGCGCGGCGTTGCCGCTCCGGACGATGTCAGCCTGACCATCCGCAACGACGACGTGGCGGGCGTGAGCTTCTCCACCGAAGCGGTCAAGGTCGAAAAGGACGAAACCACCGTGATCGAGGTCACGCTGTCGTCCCAGCCGACGATGAACATTGAGGTGACGCTGACGAGTTCCGATCAGTCCGTCGCCGAACTGAGCGCGAGTCCGCGGGGCCGAAGCGTCACGTTGACGTTCACGCCGCAGAACTGGAACGTGCCCCAGGAGGTCACCGTTCACGGCGTCGCGGACGGCGCGGTGTCAATCATGACCACCCTGGACAGCCAGGATCCAATGTACCAGAAGGCCAAAGTACCGGAACCGTTGAAGACCAACGTGATCGGCGTGCCCACCATCGGCATCACTGCCGGCGGACGAATCATGGAAGGCGAACGCGCCACATTCACCCTGAACGCCGATCGAGTGCCAACTGCCGACGTGCCTGTGCAGATCAGGGTCGGCTACGGCTGCTGCCTCGGCGACGGCGAGGTCCTCAAGCAAGGTCAGGCAGGTGTGCGAACGGTCACCCTGCCACAGGGCCAGACCAGCCTCAGCTTTGAAGTGGAAACCGTTGACGACGATGTGGATCAGCCCAACGAACTCATTAAGGCGGAGATTCTGGACGCCGCGGCCTACAACATCGACCTGACGCCCAACGATGAGGCGGGCCGGTACCTGTATGTGGACACCGTGCGGGTGGGCGACAACGACTCGCCTGCGACGCCGGACATCAAGGTGTCCATCTCCGCGCCGAAACGCGCCACCGAGGGCACCACCGTGCCGTTCACGTTGACCGCGAGCCAGGCGCCGGCGAACGACATCGCCATCGAACTCAGCGTGGATGCGCCGCCGGCCTTCGGCTTTTCACATCAGGGCTCAAACCTGGACTTCTCCGCCGGGCCGCAGCTCGTCCGTGTGACCCTTTCGGCGGGTCAGACCCAAGCACTCCTCAATCTCCTCATCAACGACGACAGCCGGACCCAAGGACACAGCCAGATGGTCGTGTACGTGCGCGGTTCGCCGGACAACGCCTACGAGCCGGACACATCGAGCCCGACGAGCCACAACGCCCGGGTCGAGATCATCGACGATGAGACCTCGGCGGGCGAAGCGGTGATCTCGGTGGCGGACGCCACGGTGGAAGAGGGGCCAGGCGCCGAACTCGAGTTCGTCGTTACCCTCGATCGCAGTTCCGGCAACAATGAGGAAGTGCGAGCGGTCTGGGGACTCAGCGCCGGCACGGCGACGGCGGATGTGGACTACGAGGACCGCGCCGGCATGGTGCTGTTCCCGCCGGGCGAGACCGAGTTCCGGGTGCGGATTGTGGTGATTGACGATGCCGAGGTGGAAGGCGATGAGACGCTCAACTTCGAGTTGTCCAGCGCGCAAGGCGGCGCCTATTTCGAGCGCGGCGAGGCGACTGGCACCATCGTCGATGAAGACGCCGGGCAGGATTCGCAGAGCGACGACATCGGGGACGAGGACGGTCAAACCCCCGGGGCGGCAGCCTGCGTGAGCGATGCCAACTGGAGCGCCGTTGCGGGCTACTACGATTCCAACTCGGGCAAGGCGCCGAACTACGGCGCGAACTGGTATCGCGTCCTGATCGCCTACCGCCAGGAGCGCACCGACAAGACGCTCCCCGATTGGGCGGGCGAAACGGCCCAGCCGACCACGCCCTACACCGCCGACGAAGCGCGTGGCGGCGAGGCCGAATGGTCCGGCTGGACGCCGGTTCGCGAGGCGCTCGACTGCCTTGAGGAGGAAAGCGCGCCGGTCGCACCGCCGCCGCCCGACCCTGAAGTCAGCGTGTCGGCCGGCGCCGCCGTGGCCGAGGGCGGCAGCGCGACGTTTACGCTGCACGCCAATCCGGTGCCGGAGTCCGACTTGACGGTCAGCGTTGCCGTTTCCCAGCAAGGCGACTGGCTGGCGGCACCCGGGGCCGGTGCCCGGACGGTAACCCTGCCCGCTGGCTCGGCCAGCGCCAGCCTGGCCGTCGCCACCGAGGACGACAGCACCGACGAAGCCGACGGATCGGTGACCGTCTCAATTGACGCCGGCACGGGCTACACCGTCGCCGCACCGCCCAACGACGCCGCGTCCATCACGGTGCAGGACGACGACGAAGCGCCCGCGGCCACGATAGGCGCCTGCGTCAGCCACGCCCAATGGGACACCGTTGCGGACTACTACGATTCCAACGCCGGCAAGTCCCCGAACTACGGCGCAAACTGGTACCGGGTGCTGATTGCCTATCATCAGGACCGCAGCGACCGGACGCTTCCCGATTGGACGGGCGCGACGGCTCGGCCCACCACGCCTTTCACCGCCACGGATGCGCGAGCCGAAGAATCGAAGTGGTCCGGCTGGACGCCGGTGCGCAAGGTGCTTGATTGCCTGGAGTCCGGCGCGACCGTCCAAACCCAGTCCAAGTCTCAAGCGGCAACCGTGGCCGTTTCGGTGGACGATGCGGAGGTTCAGGAAGGTCCAGGCGCCGTGCTGGCGTTCACCGTTCGCCTGAGTTCGGCGAGCGATCAGGCGGTGACGGTCAACTTCGACACCCGCGACGGTACCGCCAAGGACGGCGAGGACTACGTCGGCAATGGCGGCACCCTGCGCTTCGACCCCGGCCAGACCGAGCAGCAGATCGAGGTGGCGGTGTTGGACGACGATCACGACGAGGGCAGCGAGACGATGGAGCTAGAGCTCAAGAGCGCCGCCGGGGCCCGCATCGAGGACGGCTTGGGCATTGGCACGATCCGCAACAGCGACCCGATGCCGAAGGCTTGGCTGGCGCGCTTCGGGCGCGGGCTTGCCGAGCAGGTGGTGGATGGGGTGGCCTCCCGCTTCGATTCGCCGCGCAGCCCTGGGATGAGGGGCCGGATCGGCGGCGTGACCGTTGGTTCCAACGCCATGGGCCCCGGCGGCATGACGGCCTTCGGGGAGGACTCCGAGGACGGGATGATTCGCCAAGCCTGGGATGCGGACGCCTTCATGCGCGCCAGCCTGCCCGGCCCCGGCTTGCCCAACGCGTTCCAGCGGCCCCATCCAGGCAGCGTGGCGATGGGCGCCTCGCCAATGCCCGGCTCCGGATTCCCGTCCGCCTCGCCGATGGGTTCTCTGGCCGGTGGCCTGCCAGGGATGACGGGCATGGGCGCTGCCCACTCGCCGGGCGCACCGTCCATGCAAGGGTCCGGGATCGGCTATCCAAGCGGCGGCTACCCCAGCATGGGGAGCAGCACCCATTCCGGCTCCTCAGGCACCCCGATGTCCGGCTCATCGCACATGGGCGCGGGCATGATGGGCCAAAGTGACGAGGAGCGGCTGCGCGCCTTCCTCGTCGGCAGCGACTTCACGCTGACCGGCGTGATCGGGGACGATGCCGACGCCTCCGCCGATTCCCAGCGAAGCCGCCCCGGCCACACTATGGCCCTTGCCGCCGGTGCTGAGGCGCCATCGGCTGAGGCCAGCGGGGGCGCAGCGCAACCAAACAGCGATTGGCTGGACAAGCTGCCGACCCTAGACCTGGCGCCACGGGAAGCGGCCGCGCCCACCTCCTGGTCGCTCTGGGGCGGCTTCAACGAATCCCAGTTCCACGGCAGCGAGGAGGCCTTAAGCCTCGACGGCAAGGTGCTGACCGGCATGTTCGGCGGCGACATCGCCCGCGGCAACTGGCTGGCCGGCGCCGCGCTCAACTACGCCCAAGGCGAGGGCGGCTACCAATCCGGTGGCGGGAATTCCGGTGCTGGCGGCGGCGACATCCGCACCACCTTGGGCGCGGTGACCCCCTATGGCCGGCTGCAGCTTGCCGAAGGCCGCGAGGTGTGGGGCATCTTGGGCATTGGCGCGGGCACCTTGGAGTTGAAACCGGCGGACGGCGCGGAAGTCATTGAAGCGGGCCTCGGCTGGCAGATGGCAGCCGCAGGTGGCGAGCAGGCGCTGCTGTCGGCGCCCTTCCTGGGCGGCCTGCAATTGTCGGCCAAGTCGGACGTGCTTTGGGCCCGCACCACTTCGGAGGAGGTTGACGGCCTCGTCGGAACCGCCGCCAGCGTCAGCCGCGCCCGGCTGGGGCTGGAAGGCGCCTGGAACCTGCCCCTAGGGCGGCTCGGCGACCTGCGGCCGGTGCTGGAGGCCGCGGTCCGCCACGATGCCGGCGACGCCGACACCGGATTCGGCATCGACGTCGGCGGCAACATCGCTTGGCAGGCGCCGGAACTCGGGCTCGACTTCTCGCTGCGGGGCCGCGGCACGGCCAGCCACCAAAGCAGCGGCTTCCGCGACTGGAGCTACGGCGCATCGCTGAGCTACGACCCCAACACGGCGTCGGAGCGGGGCCTGCTGCTGAAGCTCGGCCAGGAACTCGGCAGCGGCGGCGCCAGCTTGGTGGAAGGCATGTTCTCAAGCGACCAGATGCTGTCCCAGACCGGCTTCGCCTCCCCCGCCTCCGGGCGCTGGACCGCGGAAGCCGAGTACGGCCTGCACCTGCCGGGCCAGTTCCTCGGCAGCCCCCGCCTCGCCTTCAGCCAAGGCTCCGGCGAGAAGGACTACACCTTCGGCTGGCGGCTGAAGTCCCTCTCGGCGGCCCGCGACCTGTCCCTGGAGCTGACCATGAACCGCAGGCAGTCCCTGCAGGCGGCCCCCAGCCACCGCTTCGGCGCCCAGATCGCTTGGCGCCTCAGCCGTGAACGCGGCCACGCGCTCAACCTCTCCCTCGACCTGCGCGCCGAGCGCGCCTACGAAGCCGACAACGCCACCGACAACCAGGTCGGCGCCAACATCACCATCATTTGGTAGGCGCGGCGGACAGCGGGCGGTCAGTTCGCCCTCGACGCTCGAGTTAAACGGTCGCGTTCCCGTTGCAAGCTGCGGAAGATCGATGCGCACATCAGCAGCAGCACCAAGGTGAAGGGCAGGCCGATGGAGATGACCATGGCCTGCAACGCCTCCAAGCCGCCGCCAAGCAAGAGCGCGATGGCTACGGCGCCTTGAAAGATGCACCAGAACACGCGCTGCGGCAAAGGCGCATCCAACTTGCCGCCAGCGGTGATCGAGTCCACCACCAGGGATCCGGAGTCGGAGGAGGTAACGAAGAAGACGATGACCAGCACGATGCTGACCACGGCGGTGATGCTCGCCAATGGCAAGCCTTCGAGCATGGCAAATAGTGCGATCGGCAGGTTGTAGCCGTCGATCACATGGGCCCGGACGGCGCTGTCCGGGTCGCTGAGCACCTGATCGATGGCCACGCCGCCGAAAACCGCCACCCACAGCGCTGAAATCAGGGTCGGCGCCAACAAGACGCAGGCAATGAACTGGCGCACCGTGCGGCCCCGGGAAACGCGGGCGATGAACATGCCGACGAAGGGCGACCAAGCGATCCACCAAGCCCAGTAGAAGGCGGTCCAATCCTGGCGGAAGACGTCGTCGGTTCGGCCAACCGGATTGGACAACGCCGGGATCTCCCGCAGATAGGCCCCCACGCCAAGCGCGAAATCAGTCAGCAGGCGCAGCGTCGGTCCGGCGAAGAGCACGAACAGCATCAGCAGTCCGGCCAAGGCGACGTTGATCTGCGAGAGCACCTTAACGCCACGCTCCATCCCCCGCACCACGGAAGTCAGCGCGATGGCGGTGATGGCGATGATCAAAACCACCTGTACCGCGGTTGTGGCCGGGGTGCCGAACACGTGGTTTAGGCCCGCGCTAGCTTGCTGCGCCCCCAACCCAAGGGAGGTGGCCAATCCGAACAGGGTGGCGAAGACCGCCAAGGTGTCGATGACATGGCCCACCCAGCCCCAAACCCGGTCGCCAAACAGGGGATGGAAGGCGGAGCGGATGGTGAACGGCAGCCCGCCGTTGTAGGCCGCAAGCCCCAAGGCCAAGGCCACCACCCCATAGACCGCCCAGGGATGCAGGCCCCAGTGGTACAGGGTGGCGCCAAGTCCCATGGCCTTGGCCTGGGCAACCTGCTCCGCGGCAATGCCGCCATCCGCGCCAAAGGGCGACGCCACGCCCAGCGGCTGCGACACGCCCATATGGAAAACCGGTTCCAGAACGCCGAAGAACATCAAGCCGATGCCCACCCCGGCGGCAAACAGCATGGCGAACCAAGCGCCAAAGCTGAAGTCCGGGGCGGCGTCCGGGCCACCGATCTTGATGCGGCCCCAAGGCGGTGCCATCAACAGCAGGCAGAACAGCACGAACAGGTTGGCGGCGGCGATGAAAAAGCCGTCAAAGGCGCGTGTCAGCACGGTGCGCAGCCAGCCAAATGCGGTGGCCGCTTGGGTGGGAAAGGCCAGGGCCACCAGCACGAACACCACGATGCTGCCCGCCGAAATCACAAAGACGGGATTGTGGATGTCAAAGCCATAGCGGTGGATTCGGCCAGAGATGTTGTCTTGGCCGATCACATAGCCAAAGCCCTCGTGCCCCGATTCCGGTTCCGCCATAGCCTCAAGTCCCTCAGCAGGCTGAAAGACGCCATGCTAGTGCGCCACAGCGCAAAACCATAGCCCTATTCACCTCCGCCAGCGGGGTTGAACATGGTACGCTTCACCGCCACCCTCAACCCACGCACCCCAAGGAGCCTCGGTATGGCCGGCATCGCCGATATTCTTTACGTTCGTTTCCGGGTCCCCGACTTGGAACGGGAGCAACAGTTTTTGGACGACTTCGGCATGGCCACCTACGTCGAAGGGGGACGGCTGTTCGCACGGGGCACGGACGCCAGCCCTTACATCTACAGCGCCGAAGAGGGCGAAGCCGCCTTCCTTGGCCTCGGCTTCGAGGCTTTGAGCGAAGCGGATCTTGAGCGGATTGCCGCCATCGACGGCGTCGCGGTCGAAGACACCGACGCACCCGGCGGCGGGCGCATGGCCCGGCTCCAAGATCCCGATGGCCTGCCAGTTGATGTGGTTTGCGGATTCGAGAGACCCGATCCCTTAAGCCCCCCCCAGCGCCAACCCCTCAACTTCGGGACCGACCGGGTGCGCCTCGGGGAGCGGGTGGCGTTCGAAGCGCCGGAGCAATGCGTCAAGCGCCTTGGCCACTGCGTCATCAACGTCACCGACTTCCGAACCTCCGAGGCTTGGTACAAGGAGCGATTCGGCCTCATCACCAGCGATGAGGTATACATGGGCACCGAAGACCGGGTGCTCGGCGCCTTCATGCGCTGCAACCGGGGCGAACGCTACGTGGACCACCACACCCTGTTCCTGGTGGGCTCCGGTCAACTGGAGTTCAACCACGCCGCCTTTGAAGTGGCGGACTGGGACACCCTGATGTTCGGTCACGACACCCTGGGCAAGGCGGGCTACGAACACCGATGGGGCATCGCCAAACACGTCCTCGGCAGCCAGGTCTTCGACTACTGGAAAGACCCCCACGGCTTCACCCTGGAGCATTTCACCGACGGCGACCTCTTCAACGAGTCCTTCGGCTCCCACAAGGCGCCCATCGAGCAACTGCTTGCCACCCACTGGGGTCCCGAAGGCAGCCCCTGACCGCTGCGGCGAGCGAAGCCCATGCAACTCCTCGGCCAAGCGCTTACCTGCAAAACGCTCAGCAAGCTGGCCGGAATCTAAGGTGGGCGTTGTTTGGCTGGCCACCATCGCCCTCGGAGCGCTTGGACTTATGCTGTTGGCGGAGCGCTTGCGCCGAACCACCCATGCCATGGCCGGCGGCCTGCACGAAGACATCAGTCTGCCCCATGAACAAGCTTGGGAGCTCTACCACAACGACTTCTCCCTGTGCTCCAAGAAGACCCGCGTCTGCTTGGCGGAACTCGGCATCAACTACCGCAGCCACCGCATCGACCTCATCGAGACCGGAGCCTATGAAAACCTCTCCCGGCGCTTCCTCAAGGTCAACCCCGCCGCCTTGGTGCCCGTGCTGGTGCATGAGGGCCATCCCATCTACGAATCCCACGATCAGCTCGCCTACGCTGCTGCCCATTCCTGGCGCGGCCATGTCCTCACGGCCGAAGACCCGCAGCGGCAAGCGCTTGTGGCGCATTGGGTGCGCAAGACTTCCCTGATCGGCGAAAACCCGCTGGCCGCGCTTGAGGAAACCGCCGGCAACGCGGTTCCGGGCCTCACCCTGCCCATCTTCGCCGCCATGATCGAGCACATCCCGGTGCGGCGCATTTTCGTGGGCCTGCTGTTCCATCGCTTCCCAAGGCGTCCGTTGATGTTTCTGGCGATGAAAGCCCGGGGACTGAAAAAGCTGCCGTCCATCAAGCCCATGATGGCGATTCTGCAACGCAGCCGAACCGCCATGCACGGCCATCTCGACGAACTCGAAGCCGCCTTGGAGGCCAGTGGCGGGCCTTGGATTTTGGGCCAAGCGTTCAGCTTGGCAGACGTCGGCATGATGGTCATTCTGGACCGACTGCGGGAGGTGGACTGGCTGGGCGTGTTCCTGACCGAGCAGCGCCCGAAGGCAGCCGCCTACTGGCGGGCGCTTCAGGAGCGGCCCAGCTATGCCGCAGGCATCGCGTCTTTCGAGCACCCCACCGTCACTCGGGGCCTGGACGCCATCAAGCGCCTCAAGGCCGAGGATCCAGACTTTGCGGCAGTTTGGTCGGGTTAACCCTCTCCCACAGCCAAAGGCTCGCGGCTCTCGCCGCCACCAGAGGTATTGCGGCACTCCGAGCAGCTTCTTATACTCACATTTAGTCAATTGACTAAGCGCCATGGCAAACAGAGCGTCGTTTATGCCCCCCAGCCCATCCCTGCAGGAACTTCTCGCCGCTATTGACGGCATCGCCGATGAACTTGAGGCCTTGGCGCAGCCTGCGGAGGCCGCCCGGCGGGCACCCGATGAACTGGCCGCGCTCGTTAAGGCAGCGCGCATTCCGATGGCCAAGGTGCCCCGTGAAGTCGGTGGCTACGAACTTTCGCCTGCCGAGCAGATCGACTTCTTCGCCCGGCTGGCTTGGCTCAACCCCACCGCCTCCTGGTTGGCCTTCAATCAATGCGGCATAGCTGGCATGTTGGCGGCGATCCTGCCCGACGACGGGGTCGCCGAAGTGTTCGCAGAGGACGCGCCCTTGGCCGCCGCCGTGTCGGCACCCACCGGCAAGAGCGAAAAGATTGCCGGCGGCTACCGCGTCAGCGGCCGCTGGGCCTACGCCAGCGGCGTTCACGTGGCGCAGTGGATTGGACTGTTCACCTTGGCCGATGATCCGCCCGGTCCGCGGCTCGTTGTGCTGCGGCGGGATCAGGTCGAGTTGCACGACGACTGGCATGTCGCCGCACTGCAGGGCACGGGCAGCGTCGATGTCATCGTGGATGGCGCCTTCGTCCCGGAGCATCTCACCGCCATGCCCTTCATGCAGTTGCGCGGCGGACCGCAGTACACCCGGCTCGGCATCAAGGGCTACGTCGCCGGGGAGAACTTCGGCTTCTCCTTGGGCGTCGCGCAACGGCTGGTGCATGAGATCGCCGCGCTTTCCACCACCAAGAAACGCTACACCAATGTTGCCACCATCAGCGAGCGCGGCGCCTTCCGCCACGCCCTCGGCCAAGCCGATTGCGCCCTGCGGGCGAGCCGCGCCTACTTGGCATCCGAACTCGACGAGGCCATGGCGACCGTCACGAGCAACGGCGATCTGCTGCCCGCCGAGGACATGTCCCGGCTCGAAGCCGCCTCCGCCTGGGCCACGGAGCAGGCGACCCAAACAGCCGTCAAGCTGTTTCCCTACGCCGGTGCCGGGGCGCTGCACCTAAGCAACCCCATTCAGCGGGCCCTACGCGATCTGATCGGCTCCGGGCAACACATCGTGGTCTCCAACGAGGGCATCGATGCTTGGGGCGAAACGCTGGTTCGCACCGCGGGCCGACCCCGTTGAAGGCTTTGGCGCGCTACCCATGAACGAATCCACACTCACAAAGGAAGCTGTCCGAGGGGAAGGCGCGGTGCGCACCGCGTTGCTCGAAGCCGCTTGCGACATGCTCGCCGAGGTGGGACCGAAGTCCCTATCGGTGCGTCGGCTGGCGGAGCGGGCCGGGGTCAACCACGGCCAAATTCACCACTACTTCGGCGGCAAGCGGGGCCTGCTCAAGGCGGCCATGGCCCGGCTCGCCGACGAGCACTGGCGCAACACCCGCGCCCGCATCGAAGCCAGCGGCGGCATCTTCCCGCCCGCCTTGGCTTTGGCGGAGGACGCTCGCTATTGGCGGGCCACCTGCCACGCGGTGCTGGAGGGCGACTTGGAACTCGCCGCGGTGGAGCTGGAGGAAGGCAAATCCGTGCCGCGCCAAGTCCGTGACGCCCTGATGCGCCCCGATTTGGCACCCGCCGAGGCACTGGAGTTGGAGGCGGACTTCGCCTTTCTGATGATATCCCAACTCGGATGGGTGGCGTTCGAGGCCTTCGCCTTCCTGGTCAACGAGGTGGAGGGCGACGCCAAGGAGGCAGTGCGGGCCCTCGTCCGTGACCGCATGACGAAGATGGCCCAACAACTCATCGACGATGGCCGTTCCCAAGATGGACTGATCTAGACAGGAGTAACCAATCATGGCTCTACACAGACTTGCGCGAATGACCGTGGCCGTGCCGGACCCAAGCGTGCTCGACGCCTTCTACCAAGAAATCGGCTTCACCGGCGGCGATGGGAGCTGGGGCGGCGCCGACCGGCCTGGACAGATTCAGGTCGGCGAAGCGTCCTACCGCCAACTGCGGGCCCTGCACATCGCCTGCGAAGACGAAGCGGACCTCGCCGCAGCCGCCGAACGGCTCGACCAGCTTGGAGTGCCGCACCAACGGGTCAACGGCGGCCTGAAGGTCAAGGATCCGGTGAACCAATGGGAGTACATCATCGAACCGGCGCCCGTGGCCGACATCTCCCCGCAGCCCAAACGAGTGATGAACTACCCCGGCGAGCGCAATCGGCGCGGCCAGCGGGCCGAGGTCCTGGTCGAGGCCACCCCCCGCCCCCCGCGCCGCTTGGGCCACGTGGTGGTCGGCACGCCCGATCCGTTAAAGACCTCAGCGCTCTGCCAAGCGCTGGGATTTCGGGTGTCGGACGTCGTCTTCAACGGCGCGGTGACCTTCATGCGCTGCTCCTGGGACCACCACAACCTGCTGGTGACCCCGGGACCCGTGCCCTACCTCAACCACTACGCGCTGGAGCACGACGACTTCGATTCGGTGATGCGCGCAGCCACCATCTATCTGCAAACCCACGGCGACGACCACCAGATTGCCGGACCCGGCCGGCACCCGATCGGCGGCAACATTTTCTGGTACATGCTCGACCCCTCCGGCAACTTCTTCGAGTTCTTCGCCGACATGGACCAGATCGTCGATGACGAGGCATGGCAGATTCGGGAGGATTGGGACCCGGCCGTCTCGTGGTCGGTATGGGGCGAACCCAAGCAGCCGGAGGTGTTCTTCGAACCCAACGACATGAAAGCGATCATTGAGGGCTGGAATGCCGCCCACGGGTAAACGCGCTCCTGCATGGTTGGGAATCAGTCACCGAGCATTCCGCGATAGCGCTGCGCCACCACCTCCTCACGGGCCGCGAACTCGGCGTTGGACAGGAGCGGCTGTCCAGCGAGGGCGCGGGCCAAGTTGTCGAGGGTGGCGTGCCAGCCGGTGACGATGACCAGCAAGGGGGCTTCGGCGGGACGGAAGGTCAGCAAGGTTTGGTGGCCGTCGGGCTGCAGCAACCAGCGGGCTTCGGGCGCGTCGGGAGTGGCTCGGTAGGCAAACAGCCGCGGCGGTTCGTAGGCCGTGATTTGGGCGACGGCCCAGCCGTCTTCGCCATCGCAGTCGCCGAAATCGATGGCCACTTCGCCGCCGACCCGGGGATCGATGTGCATTCGGTCCGGTCGCCAGAAACCGCCGTTTGGATCGGTGATCGCCTGCCAAACGCTCTCGGGGGACATCCCGTAGCGGCGCTGAAAGACCATGCGCCATGGGCCGTTGGCAGCCCGCACAAGCCGCATGGCACCTCCGTCAGCCAATGACGCACTCCGCGTCTTCGGCCACCACCCGGTTTTCCAAGTAACCAAGCTTTTCGATCTCCACCCGGACCACATCGCCCGCCTTCATGAAGCTCGGCGGCTTCATCGCCGCGCCGACGCCGGCCGGGGTGCCCATGAACAGCACGTCGCCCACCTCCAAGGTGAACGCCTTGGATAGATGGGCGATGCCGTCATAGCAGTCGAAGATCAGGTGGCGGGTGTTGGAGTTCTGCCGCTCCTCACCATTGACCGTGCAACGGATGTCGAGGTTATGCGGGTCACCCACTTCATCAGGCGTCACCAACCAAGGCCCCATCGGGCCGTGGGTGTCGAACGACTTACCGATTTGCATGGTCATGGCCGCCCGCTGCCAGTCCCGAACGCTCACGTCGTTGCCGCAGCAAAAGCCGCCTATCACCTCGGCGGCGCGCTCCTTAGGCACATGCTTGCAGCGCTTGCCAATGATCACGCAGAGCTCCGCTTCGTAGTCCAGAGCCGAGGAGACGGCGGGCAAGTTGATGCCGTCGTAGGGGCCGTTCGCGCAGGTCACCTGCTTGTTGAACCACATCTGAACCTCCGGCTTGCTCATGCCGGTCTCCTCAACGTGATCCGCGTAGTTCAGGCCGATGCCGAGAATCTTGCCTGGGTTGGGAACCGGGGCGCACAGTTGAATGGCCTCAAGGGATAGCGCCGCCCCGCCCGACTCCCCGGCTCGGCGCACCGCCTCCAGAGCGGCATCGCCACCGGCGAGCAACTCCCGCATTGTGCTTGGCACACCCGGCGCGCCGGTCAGATCGATCAGGTCCCCATCTTGAACGATGCCCAGACGCTGCGTGTCATTGTCGGAAGTGGAAAAGGTGACAAGTTTCATGATCTGGCTCCTAGTGAATTGGCCGGGCCGCCTCGGCGGACAACCCGGGGAGTGGTACGGAAAGGCGCCTACTCTACACCAAACCCACCCCCACGGAGTCCGCCGACCCCACTTTCCGCTACAATGGCGGCGATGGATGCGCATTGCAGGCAACGGCACCCAGAACACCTGCGCTTGGTGGCTTCACAGTGGGCCGATGCCTTGGAGGCCAGCGGTTTCGATGCAGTGGTCGTTGCGGCCGGCCACCCTAGGCTCTACCCATTCGACGACCTCGCGCCCTTCTTCCGCCCCAATCCCCACTTTGCGCTTTGGTTCCCGGACAAGCAGTGCGAGGGCGCAATCCTAATGTTCGCTCCCGGCAGCCCCCCAGCGCTGTACTTCCACTCGCCCGCAGACTACTGGCACGCGCCCGCGCGAGCGCCGGATTGGGCGGCGGAGCGCTTTGAACTGCGCAGCTTTGCGGAAGCCGAGGCCTTGGAAGCCGCCGTTGCCAAGTCGTTGCACGCCCATCGCCACGTCGCATTCATCGGTGAGAACCCGCCGGAGCGCTGGGCTGTCGAAGCCAATCCCGCACCGCTGATCCACCGGCTGCACTACCAGCGGGCCCGGAAGACGACCTTTGAAGTGGCCTGCCTGGAGCAGGCAACGGAGAACGGCGTGCAGGGCCACATGGCCGCCCGGGAGGCGTACCACGCCAACGGCAGCGAATTCGAAATACTACGCGCCTTTTTGGCCGGCTCCGGTCAAACCGAGGCCGACCTGCCCTACCCCTGCATCGTCGGGCGCAACGAGCACGCCGCGGTGCTGCACTACCAGCACTACGACCGCACCCCGCCAGCGGAGGACCACGGCTTCCTGATCGATGCCGGCGCCGCCCACCTAGGCTACGGTTCGGACATCAGCCGCACTTGGCCTGGCACGAACGCATCCAACTTCGCCGAGTTGATCGACGCCCTTGATGAACAGCAGCGCGCCTTAATCGACACCATCCGCCCCGGCCTAAGCTACCTGGACCTGCATCTGGCCATGCACCGCCGCATCGCCGAACTCCTCAATCGCTTTGAACTGGTGCGGTGCAGTGCCGAGGCCGCCGACGAACTGGGCCTGTCGCGCACCTTCATGCCGCACGGCTTGGGACACCTGCTCGGCCTGCAAACCCACGACGTCGGCGGCTGGCAGAGCGCACCCGAAGGCGGCGAGTCACCGCCACCGGAAGACCACGCCACCCTGCGCCTGACACGGACCATCGAAGCCGGCATGGTCCTCACCATAGAACCCGGCCTGTACTTCATTCCCATGCTCCTGAACCGCTTGCGCCAGGAGGCGAGCGCTGGTGAAGTCAACTGGCCCAAGGTCGAAGCCATGACGCCATGCGGCGGCGTGCGGATCGAAGACAACGTTCTGGTTACCGAGCACGGCGCACGCAACCTCACCCGCGAAGCCTTCGCCGCGTTGGATTCCCCTTAGACAATGCCCAAGCTATCCGTCGAGCGGCTCTTCAGCGACCCGCCCCTGTTTGCCGATGCGCCACGCAAACTGCAGATGGCCCCCGGGGACGGCTGCATCACCTACTTGCAAGCCGCGCCAGACGATCGGGAGCGGCTGGATCTCTGGCGGGCCGACCCGGCAACGGGCGAGGCCGAATGCTGGGTCTCGGGCACCGACCTCGCGGCAAGCCTCCCGGCAACGGAAGCGGAGCTGGCCGAAAAGGAGCGCCGCAGAGCCTTTGTTCACGGCATCACCAACTACCAATGGCATCCCGACGGACAGGCCCTGTTGCTGATCGCCGAGGGCGGCGGCTACCTGCTCGACGCAGCAACGGACCAAATCCGTCAAGTCACGCCCGAGGGTCAGCGCTACACCGACATCAAGCTCTCGCCCCAAGGCCGGCATCTGAGCTACGTCGGCGACGGCAACCTGTACATCGGGAATCTAGCGGACGGCAGCGAGCGTGCCGTGGCCGCCAGCGACGACCCCAACCTCAGCTTCGGCATCGCCGACTTTCTCGCCCAAGAGGAAATGGACCGCTACGATGGCCATTGGTGGTGCGACGACGAAAGCATGATCGCCTTCACCTCGGTGGATGTTTCGCCGGTGCAGCCGAGCCACCGTTTCGAGGCCAACGACCAAGGGCCGCAAGTAATCGAGCAGCGTTACCCCTTCGCGGGGGAAGCCAACCCCTCCGTCGGCTTGGGCCTCTACGATGTGGCCACCGCTGCCACGCGCTGGATCGACTATGCCGACGGACCGGAGGACTACTTGTCAAGGGTGGCCTTCACCGAGGGCGAATTGGCCGTGCAGGTGCAAAACCGCACCCAGAATCGCCTGCGCCTCAAGTTATTCGATCTCGATGGCCTGGACCGGCGCACGCTCATCGAGGAATCCTCCGCCACCTGGATCAACCTGCACGACAACTTCACGCCCATCGGCAAGGACGACTACCTCTGGACCTCGGAGCACAGCGGCACCAGCCAGATCTACCGCTACCGCAACGACGGCTGTGAGCCGGTCAGCCAAGGACAAGGGCACATCACGCGCATCCTGGCCGCCAACAGCGAACGGGCGTTGGTCTGCGGATGGCTGGAGACGCCCACGGAGCAACACCTCTACCGCATCGAATTGGCCGACGGCAGGCACTCCCGCCTCACCGGCCCCGGCTGGCACGAACTGACCACCAGCCAAGGCGGCACATGGCTCTTCGACCGCGCATCCACCCTGCAAAGCCCCGGCCACACTCAGTTTGGCCGAGGCGATGGCGAATGGCAGCCGTTGGCCAAGACCGAGATCAACCGCCAACACCCCTACCACCCCTTCGTCGATGAACACATCACGCCCGAGCTCGGCATTCTCACCGCCGAAGACGGCCAGACGCTGCACTACAGCCTCACTCGTCCTCGACGGCCCACCGAGCCGGTTCCCTTGATCGTGCACGTCTACGGAGGACCCGGGGTGCAACGGGTGCGCAACGAGTGGCCGCCCCTGCTGCTGCAGCTCTTTGTCCAGCGCGGCTTCGGCGTGCTGGAGCTCGACAACCGGGGCAGCGCTAACCGCGGCCGCCGCTTCGAGGCACCGATTCATCGGCGCCTCGGCCAAGTCGAGGTGCGCGACCAAGCGCTGGGTGCCGAATTCGCCGCCGCCCTGCCTTGGGTGGACGCCCGGCGCATCGGCGTGTTTGGCCACAGCTATGGCGGCTACATGGCGCTGATGTGCTTGGCGCAAGCGCCAGAGCGGTTCCGTGCCGGCGTGGCACTCGCCCCGGTCACCGACTGGCGGCTGTACGACACCCACTACACGGAACGCTACCTCGGCCATCCCAAGGACAACGCCGAGGGCTATGAGGCCAGTTCGGCCCTCGCCCACATTGACGGCATCCAAGGCAACCTGCTGCTGATGCACGGCCTATCCGACGACAACGTGGTCTTCACCCACTCCATGCGCTTGATGACGACGCTGCAGAAGGCCAACATCCCCTTCGAGCTCATGGCCTATCCCGGCGCCAAGCACTCCATGCAGCAGAAGGCAGTCGCCATCCACCGCTTCACCTTGATCCTGGACTTCTTCGAGAGGCATCTATGCGAATAGAGATTCGCCGAGCGGATGCGGCGGACATCGACCGGATCGTCGAGTTCAATCTGGCCATGGCCCGGGAGAGCGAGGACAAGGGGCTCGATGCCGACGTGCTTCGATCGGGGGTGGCGGCCGTGCTGGCCGAACCCGCCAACGGCTTCTACCTCATGGCCGAAGCGGACGGACGGCCCGCCGGCTCCCTGATGGTCACCACCGAGTGGAGCGACTGGCGCAATGGCCGCTTCTGGTGGATCCAAAGCGTCTTCGTCGCAGCCGAGTACCGCCGTCTGGGCATTTACAGCCGCCTGCATGACTGGGTGCGCCGCGCTGCCCAAGCTGACAGTCAATGCTGCGGCCTTCGGCTCTACGTCGAAAAGAACAACGCCGCCGCCCAAGCCACCTACCGAAGCCTCGGCATGACACCCACCCACTACGATCTCTTCGAAGAGGAGTTTGAACGCAGCCTCGCACGCTAGAGCGTGTGCGTCTCCCGCTCGGCTTGGGACGCATCGCCCAGCCAGTCCTCGACAACCGCCTTGAGCGGGTGCTCCGGCTCGTTGAACTGAATGCCGATGCCCGCCACCCGCTGCCCCTCGCAGTCCGGCGGCGTGATCCAAACCACCTTGCCCGCCAAGGGGATGCGGTTAGCATCCCCCGGCAGGGTCAGCAGGACAAACACCTCGTCGCCCAACTCGTAGGCGTCCGTCGTGGGAACGAACAATCCGCCATTGCGAATGAACGGCATGTGGGCCGCTTGCAGCACCGCCTTGTCGTGGATGGCCAGGGACAGGATGCCGTTGCCGGCCTGATGGAATTCCTTCATGTCATGTGTCTCCGATTGCCAATGGGCCTATGTTGGCAACCCGCCGAGCCCTGTCCAGTGGCGATTTCCCAAAGACCTGTAGGAAATTGCCGCATCATCGATGAACGGCTGGTGGTCCGAGCTAGCGCTCCGTCAAGGCGCTTTTTCTCATGGAGGGGTTCGCTGTTGAGACTCCCGAACGATGTTTAAGGCTTGGCTGGCCAAATCCTCGATCGTTCGGAAGTTGCCTTGGCGAATGGCGAGTTGCGGCACCAGCCAGCTACCGCCCACGCAGACCACATTGGCGAGGCGCGCGTACTCGGCCAAATTGCCCGCATTGATCCCACCGGTTGGACAAACCGCCAAACCCGGCAGCACCGAGGCAAGCGCCTCCAGGAAACCCGGGCCGCCAACACTTCCAGCCGGAAACACCTTGACGGCATCGTAGCCTAGGGCTGTTGCGCCTATGGCCTCGGTGACGGTGGCAATGCCGGGCAGGTAGGGCACGCCGTGCCGCCGGCAGTACGCCTGCACCTCCGCGACCATTCCCGGGCTCACCAGAAACTCCGCCCCAGCCTCCACCGCCGCCCGCGCCTGTCCCTCGCAGAGAACGGTGCCGGCACCGAGGGTCCGGATCGGGTCCCCGGCCTTGGCAAGCTCCTCGATGGCCGCTAGGCCCGCATCGGTGCGCAGGGTCACTTCCATAACATCGATGCCGCCTTGCGCGAGTGCATCAGCCAGGGGCTTCGCCTCTTCAATCCGGTTGATGGTAACGACGGGCATCACGCGGGCCCGTTGCAGGATGGCCAGGGCGGAAGTCACGGCATGGCCTCGACTGGGATGATGGCTCCAGGGTGCTGGACCACCCTGGCCGCTAGGCTTGCGCCCTGCTGGGCTGCCTCGCCTGGGGACAGGCCGCTCAGCCTGGCATGGAGATATCCGGCGTTGAATGAATCACCGGCGGCGGTGGTGTCGATGGCACTGGGTGCTTTCTCTATGGCAATGTCGATGCGCTCCTCGTTGTGCAGCACCACGCAGGTCGATGTGCCGCGTTTGATCACAACTTCGTCCGCTGGCAGGGCGACCAACGCGGCCAGCAGGGCCTCAGACTCATGCTGGCCGCGCAGGTTGGACTCGTCCTCAATGGACGGAAGAATCAGATCGGCGCGAGCATAAGCTTGATCGATCCACAGACTCGCCTCCCCCGGGCTCGCCCACAGCACGGGCCGGTAGTTCGGGTCGAAGGCAACTAGGCCGCCGTCGCCGCGGAAGGCGTCGACCGTGTCGAGCCATCTTTGCTTGGCGACGTCATCCAACATGGCCAAGGTGATTCCAGAGAAGTAGATGGCATCGAATTCGGCCAAAACACCCGCGAGCGCGTCAACATAGTCCCCTCGGTCCAGCCACTGGCGAAAGGGCGAGGCACTGCGCCAATAGGTGAACGACCGCTCACCCTCGGCATCGGTGCGGATGATGTACAACGCGGGCGTCGCCTTAGCGATCTCGCGCACGTGCGCGCAATCGACACCATCCGCCTGCCACCGCTCGACCAGCCAACGGCTGTAGAAGTCATCGCCGACCGCGCTGAAAAAGGAGACGTCAAGGCCCAGCCTTGCAGCGTACAGGGCCGTGTTGAAGACATCGCCCCCGTAGCCTAGCGCAAGGCCGCCTCCCTCGGAGTTCCGCAACTCCAGCATGCATTCGCCAACGGCGGCCAATCGGGGCACGACGCTAACCCGCCGCTAACTGGCTCCAGCGGTGGCAGAGCCGCTCCAGCAGGAGCCGCACGTTGGCGCTGGTCGATACAACCACCTGCAGATGGAACCACTGCAGCTCGTCGATGAAGGCGAAGGTGCGCCGGTTGGCGGCCGCACGCCACTGCGTGGCGGCGCGGCCGAGGTCTGGCGTGGTCCCGCCCATGGCGTTGACCAAGCAACGTGCCCAGCGGGCGCTCAGCCGCGCCGGGTCCAAGGCCAGCATTTCCTCGACCAGCGCCGCCGTCCGCTCCGGCCCGCCCTGGCTCAGTTCGCTGAGCATTTCCGCCATCGGGCGCTCCCCTTCCTCGGCTCCGGTCAAGGCCAGCAGCGGCGCGCCATCGTAGTCGTCCAGCAACCGTCGCGCCTTGGCAGCGGTCAGCCAAGTTGTGGCCGCTTGGGCATCTCGGGCAATGGCGACCTTCTGGCAGCGACTGCGAATGGTCGGCGGCAAGGTTCCGGCGCGCTGGCTGGTGAGGATGAGGTAGGTGTTCGCGGCGGGCTCCTCCAAGGTCTTCAGCAGCGCATTGGCGGCGTTAACGTTCATGCGGTCCGCATCCTCAATCACTACCGCCTTGGCCGGAGCCATCTGCGGGGCGCCGACGCTGAAGTCACGCAAGCGGCGGATGGCATCCACTGGAATCACCCCTTTTTCCGGGGCCAGCCAGCGAAAGTCCGGGTGCGCCAGCCGTCGTGCTTCAGGCGCACCAGGAACGACCAGCACCTTGAGCGCCAGCCATTCGCCGAGCGCTGCTGCGCCCCATCCCGGATAGGCGCTCACCAGCAGCGCGTGGGGTAGGCGTCCGGCCTCGATTGCGGCGCTCAAGCTCGCCTTTTCAGCCTCGTGCCACGGCAGGTTCACGAGCTCTCCCGAGCTAGGGAGGGCTTGGACAAACGAGCCGAGATCAATGGGCCCAAGGCGGCGGCGACGGCAGCACTGACCTCCCCCACTGGACGCGCGGCATCGACCACCACAATGCGTTCATGGCGCTTGGCTCGCGACAAGTAGCCCTCCCGGACCCGATGGAAGAACTCGGCCCCTTCCCGCTCAAAGCGGTCGCCGGCGCGGTCACCCATGCGCTGCGCTGCGGTGGCCAACGGGGCGTCGAGATAGAGGGTCAGGTGCGGCTGCAAAGCGCCTTGCACCAAGGACTCCAATCGTCCAATGGTGCGCTCACTCAAACCCCGCGCTCCGCCCTGGTAGGCGTAGGTGGCGTCGGTGAAGCGCTCGCTGACCACCCAAACGCCCGCGTCGAGGGCCGGACGAATCCGCTCCTCGAGATGCTGGCTGCGGGCGGCGAAGACCAACAGCAATTCGGCAAGGCCGGCCACCGGCTCATCCCGGACTTCGAGCAACAAGCGCCTGATCTCCTCCGCCAGCGGCGTGCCGCCTGGCTCCCGCGTGGCGATGTAGTCGATGCCCGCTTCCTTGAGCAAGCACCCGATGCAAGCCATCTGCGTGCTCTTGCCCACCCCGTCAATGCCTTCCAGGGTGATGAACTTGCCTTCCACTGGTCGCGCGCCGTTTCTCTAGTGTCCTGTAAACGACGCTAGGTTAACAAAGATCAGGCATGGCGCTCAGGAATCCGGTGCAACCGGCTACCGGCCGCGGTTCAATTGGAACTTTCGAACCGCCCGATTGTGCGCATCCAAGGTGGCTGAAAACTCGCTTGAGCCGTCGCCGCGGGCGACAAAGTAGAGGTACTCGGCACCGCTCGGGTGCAGCGCGGCCGCCAAGGCGGCCCCTCCCGGCAAGGCAATGGGCGTCGGCGGCAGACCTTTGTGCACATAGGTGTTGTAGGGCGTGGGCTGGCGCAGATGGGCTCGAGTCAGATCGCCGTCGAATTCCTCGCCAAGCCCATAGATGACCGTCGGGTCGGCCTGCAGGCGCATTTTCCGCATCAGGCGCGCCGCGAACACCTGGCTGACATGGGCGCGGTCTTCGTCCCGGCTGGTCTCCTTCTCGACCAAGGAGGCCGCGGTCAGCGCTTCATAAGGATTGCCATAGGGCAGGTCCGGCGAACGGTCCGCCCAGGCGGCATCGAGTTCCCTGCGCATCTTGGCGTGGGCGCGAAGCAACAAGGAACGGTCTTCATCGCCTGCAGTGAACGAGTAGGTGTCGGGAAAGAACCAGCCCTCGCCATGCGGGCCAAACTCCGCCGCCATCTCCAGGCCGAGGTCCGCCAACAGGGTTTCCGGGCGGGCCGCGCCCAGCGTGTGTGCAAACCGCCGGTCCGCGCCCAAGGCGCCAAGCACATCGGCGATGCGGCTGCCTTCGGCGATGCGGAAGGAGTGTACAACGATGTCCCCGGTCAGCAGGCGGGCGAGCAGCCCAGCCAAGGTCTCCCCTGCCGTTACCCGGTACTCGCCGGCTTGGAGCCGCTCCGCATCGCCCCTGAGCCGCATGATCCAAGGCAGCAAGCGAGCATGCTCCAGCCACCCGGCGGCTTCCATTTTGGAGGCCAGATCCACGACCGTCTCCCCCGACTCCAAAACCAGCACGGCGGGTGCTTTCACGGCCAAGGGCGCTGTCCACCAGCGGTCGATCCACCAAACGGCGGCGGCGGCAAACGCCAAGGCAACAAGCAATCCACCTATCACCGTAGCGGCTCGGGAAAGCCCAAAGCGAAGTTTCATGGCGCTGCCCGGCACCCCTCGGGCATTCACACGGCTCCGAAGATCACCGTGCCGTTGGTGCCGCCAAAACCGAAGGAATTGCTCAGGCCGATGCGCAGGCGCGCCGAGCGGGCACGGTGCGGCACATAGTCAAGATCGCACCCGTCGCCAGGGCAGTCGAGGTTGATGGTCGGCGGGCAGATCTGGTCGCGCAGCGCCAGGATGGTGAAGATTGCCTCCACGGAACCCGCCGCGCCGAGCAGGTGGCCGGTCATGGACTTGGTGGAACTGACCGCTAGGCGCGCATCGTCGCCAAAGACGTGCTTGATCATCTTGGTTTCGGCCACGTCGCCCAAGGGCGTTGAAGTGCCGTGGGCATTGACGTAGTCGATGTCGCCGGGGCCGAGGCCCGCGTCGGCAATGGCGTTCTCCATGCAGGCGATGCCGCCCGTGCCGTCTTCCCGAGGGCTGGTGATGTGGTAAGCGTCCGCACTCATGCCGAAGCCGAGAAACTCCGCATAAATGGGTGCGCCCCTTTGCTCAGCCCGTTGGTACTCCTCCAAAACCAAAACACCCGCGCCGTCGCCGAGTACAAAGCCGTCCCGGTCCTTGTCCCACGGGCGGCTGGCGGCCTCCGGCGCGTCGTTGCGGGTGGACAGCGCCTTCATGTTGGAAAATCCGGCTATGGAAGTGGGCGAGGTGCCGAACTCGGCGCCGCCCACGACCATGACATCGGCTTCGCCGTGCTGAATCATCCGCGCCGCCATGCCAATGTTGTGGGTGCCCGTGGTGCAGGCCGTGACCACGGCGATGTTGGGGCCCCGGTAGCCGTACATGATGGACAGATGGCCACCGATCATGTTGACGACGCTGCCCGGCACGAAAAAGGGCGACACCCGGCGCGGCCCGCTCTTTTCCAAGGTCGATCGAGTCTGCTCGATGTTGTTGATGCCGCCGATGCCGGAGCCGACCGCGAATCCGTAGCGGTGCGCGTCCTCCGGGTGGCTTGGCAGGCCCGCATCGGCAATGGCTTGAACGCCGGCGGCAATGCCGTACTGGATGAACTCGTCGCAACGCCGGGCCTCCTTGCGCTCCATGTAGAGCTCGGCATCGAAATCCCGCACTTGTCCGGCAAAAGTGACGGCGAAGCCCGTGGTGTCGAAGGTGTGGATCGGCGTGATGCCGCTTTTGCCGGCGACGGCGTTGCTCCAAGCGTCGGCTACGGTATTGCCTAGGGGGGAGACAAGCCCCAAGCCCGTGATGGCGACTCTGCGGCCAGTCATGCCCTGACCCCTTTGCGGCACTGGGGCGAGCGGAGGGGTTGCATGAACTACTGGTTATGGACGATGTAGTCGATGGCTTCCTTGACCGTCGTGATCTTCTCCGCCTCTTCGTCGGGAATCTCGGTCTCAAACTCCTCTTCGAGCGCCATGACCAACTCAACGGTATCCAAGGAATCGGCGCCTAGATCTTCGACGAAGGAGGCTTCATCCTTGACGTCCTCCTCCTTGACGCCAAGCTGTTCGCAAATAAGCTTTTTGACTCGTTCTTCAACGCTGCTCATGCTTGAGGTGTCTCCCAATGAGGTTCCGCGATGCGGGGCAGGCGGATTCTAAAGCGGCCCCTAGACCAATTCAAGGCGGATGCGGGTAGCGGCTCAGTTTGAATCGCATCAAGCTGAATGCACAGGCTGATGCAATTCAATCTGAGCCACTACCCTGATGGGTGCCCAACGCAAAGCGCAAGCTCCATCCATTGAGGCGCCCAGCGTCTCCCGGCGCCGCATCGACCACCTTGAGCGTCCAGCGTCCATTCGGCCTTTCCCCGTAAAACGCGTTGCTCAGCAATTGCCAATCGAGGTCTTGGTCGTTGGCAAGAATGTCGTTGAACACCGGGTTCAGAACGCTCTGCGTACCGGATGGCGAGATCAGGTGGATTCCGAGGTCGTTGGTGAACGGATGGGTGACATCGATGGCGAGCGTCACCGCTTCGATGTTGGAGTCGGCCGGCAAGCCGCTGACGTCCACCTCCTGGGTCAAGCCGCTGCTGCTGTAGTCGGGTATCGTTGCCCCTTCGGCCACGGCAAAGGGGGAGGTTTCGACCAGTGCCCCGAGACCGTCGGCTTGGTGGGACGCCGCGTAGGCCAAGGCATCGTCCAACGCCAAGGCGCCAAAGCCGTACCAGTTGTGGAAGTGGTAGCCCGCCGCGTTGACAACCCAGGGCAACTGCAGCACATAGGGCGCCGGGCCAAAGCCATACCAGTTCCGCGCCCGCTCCTCGGGAGAGGGGTCCGCCCAAGGCTGCTGCAGCAGGTGGGCGGCGCCGCCGAATCCGTAGCGCACCGCCGATATGTCCGGATCAATCCGGCGAGCGCTCTTGGCCAGGACGTGCTTGACGTCGCGCCAAGTCAGGTCAGGATGCGCTTCCAGCAACAGGGCGATGGCGCCTGACGCGTTGGGAGCGGCAGCGGAGGTGCCGTTGAAGTTGCTGATGTAATGGCCATAGGGATTGAGTTGCCCATCCAGGGCAAGACCCCGGGCACCGAGCGTGTCGTAGCCGCGATTCAGCCCCACTTGATCGGTTGTTATGATGGCTGGGAAGCTGGCGCCGAACTCCCCGGACGGTGTGCTAATCCACAAATTCGCGCCTGCTGAGGAATAGCTTGCCCGCTTGCCGGCAGCGTTGTAGCCGCCGACCACGATCAGATAGGGCAGGTTGTTGGTGGGGTCGGCGTTGGCCGAGACGCAGCCGATCTGGGCATTGACGGCGCGTGGAAGCGACCGGCAGCTTCGAAAGAAGTTGCCCGCTGCTTTGACGTAGATCGCGCCCAAGCCGTCGCGCAGGTTTGTGACGCCGTTGCGGTACAAGGCCACGTCGGTATCCGGGTCCGGGTTGCCCTCGTAACCGAGACTGCCGAAGCTCATGTTGAAAATGTCCACCTCCCCCGAGTTCGGGCTCACGGAGCTGCCACCCAAGGAATCGACTCGAGCACCGGTCCAATCGTTGGCCGAAAGCAGGTTGTAGCCGCGCAGCATGGCGTTTGGCGCCACCCCCCGGCCGCCGATTCCGTTGTTGGCCGCAGCGGCAATCACGCCGGCAACCGACGTGCCATGGTCGCCCATGGATGAGGGCTGATACGGATCGCGGTTCGAGGCACCCGTCCAAGGACCGACGTTGAAGTTGTGCGATGCCCCGGCTTCAATGTTGGCGGCCAGGTCCGGGTGGCAGATCTCCAAGCCGGTATCGACCACGGCCACCCGCACGCCGCGACCGGTCGGTCCGTCCTGAAGGGCGCCTCGCATGGCCAGGTCCTCGCCGGGAACCCCCGGTTGCGCCGCGAAGGCGGCTTGGCCAGAGTTGACCAAGTGCCATTGCTCCTTGACCAACGGATCTTCCACGCCAGCAGTGGCGTTTCCCGAAACCGGACTCCGGCAACGAAGCCCCACGGCACCCGAACCGTCCAAGGAAAACCCGATGAAGTCCTGATTGGTGTAGCGACGGCCGGGGTGCTCTTCGGGCGTCTCCTCCACCGATAGAATCAAGTAGTAGTCCTGCCCGGGCGCAAAGTCGCCGAGGGCCACTGTGAAGGTGTAGGCTAGGCCGGTCCCCGGATCCAAGGGCGGCACTTCGTCCTCGCCCCGCCAGAGCACGGTGTCGCTCCAGTGGGGCTGGTCGTTGATCGCGATCACCAAGTCCGTTGCGGTGGAGCTGATCCCACCCAAGTTGTAAACCTGGGCGTCTATGGTCAATTCCGTTGCGTCAATCACGGCGTCGCCGAAGATGCCGAATAGATCCGGTGCCACGTTGCGCTTGGCGTCGAGCGGCTGGCCACCGGGGGGCGGTCCTGAAGCGGCCAATCCGGGTGGCGCGGGAATTCGCTGGGGAACGACAACATCGCCCTGCAGGATGAGTCTGGCACCTTCGACCAACGGATTCGATTCCAGTAATTGGGCCACTGCCGCCGGATTGGCCTCGGGCCGCAGTTGCAGCAACGCCCAGCCCAACGCCGGATAGGCCTTGCCGCCGACCGCGCCCGCTGCCTCAATGACCTTTTGAAGGTGGTGGTCCGCAGCCAAGCGAACCAGAAGGCTGGAAGACACTTCCTCAAATCGGTGGCGCTGGGGATTGAACGCCAAATGCCGCTCGGGGCCCTCAAGTTGGGCGTAGGCTGTGTGGGTCCGCCCTCGGTAGCGGGCCCGGTGGACCAAAAGCCCGCTCTCGACGCCAACCTCAACCAGCAAACCTTCAATGGCCTGCGTATGCGCCGAGGGCACGGCCAGCCGGGGCATGACCGCCACCTGGCCTTGGCCGCCGTTGGCCAGCACGACCTGCGGCGGGAGGTCGGCTTGGGCGTATGCGCACGCGCTCAGCAGTGCAGCGGCAAGCGATGAAGTCAGGGCTGCAATCCGGCTGCGCATGTTAGCGATCTCGCGAAATGATGAAGGTGGGCGCCGAGTCGCACCAAGCATCACCCAAGGATTGAACGGCGTCGCTGGCGCCCGGCATGGCGATCGGTCCCAAGTTCGTTAAGTGTCCCGTCGGCGTTTCCAGCAGGTTCATCACCGTCAACGGGCTGACGGAGAACAGCGTCAGCCGCCATTTCCCCTTGCCAGCGCCAAGCGATCCGGTCAGACCCGCGCCGCCCCTCTCCAACTGCACGGATGTCACGGAACGCGCTTCCCCAGGCGGAACCGCGATCGTCACCGGACCGCGCCGCTCACCGTTGTCGTCGATGCCCGTCACTTCGACCGATGCCGCCCCTAGGTCGTAGTTGATCAAGCGCAGCCAGCTTCGCTGATTGAAGTTTCTGGCGGGGTTGAAGATGTTCACTTCAAAGGCGCAGCCGTCACCACTCAAACCCACCGCCGCTGCATTGAAGGGCAGCAGGGCACTGCCCATGGAAGTCACAAATCCATCGGAGGTTCGCATGTAGGAACCGGCCTTGAAGTCAATCTCGCTCCTCAGCTGCAACACCCAATCCCCGGTGCCCGTGCCGATGCCGGGAGCGAGCCCCTTGCTCTGGTTGCCCTGCTCAAGATCGTTGGAATTGAGCCCGATGGTGGCGTCAGCTGCCAACTCCACCGACGAAGACCGGTACATCCCCCTATCGTCATAGGCGTGGATCTCCACGGTCCCTTCGTCGCCCAGGGACGAGATGCGAACGAAACTCTCCTGCGTCGGATGGGACGCCGCCCTCACCAGCGGCACGTCGACCACGGTTTCGCCCAGACAAGGCAGCGCTGGGCCAACGGCTAGCAGCATTGCCAAGAATCGTCGAAGACCTTTCCGATAGCGGTTCATGTGGATTTTCCTACAGCCGAGCCTTCCGGCTCCAAGCGGGTGGTCACGATGTCGGTGTCGTGGAACTGCTGGTGGCCCACGGTGGTTGCGTAGTGCCGCAGCAGGCGCAACGGGGTTTCCGCCTCGCTGGGCCAGTCCTTTTCGGCGCTGCCCAGCATGGCGAGCTGATCTTCCAAGTTAAGGTCGCCGCCGCTGGCCATGAACTCCACGCTGACTGCCCGCCCATCGGCCCGAGCCACGATGAGCAGCCGCCGCACCGGATCGTCGGCACCGTTGCCGAGCAATGTATGGACCGTTTCCTCAGCAACGGCCCGCAAGCGATGGGTCATCGACTCATCGCACTTCATTCGGCTGGCGACATCGCATAAAAAACGATCGATTTCACTGAGTTTCGCTGTGCTCAAGTCCGTTCGCAACCGCCGGGGCCTAGCGCTCGTGAGGTCCAGAATGCCATGCAGCAGGATCACCGTTAAGCCGCCGGCGGTCATGCCGTGGCTAAGCATCCGCCCCCACGGCCCGTCAAGCAACTCCGGGAAGACCAAATCAAACTGACATGCGAGGCCCACGCAGAATCCGGAACCAACAATCAGGCTCTTCTGGTAGTCGAGCCCGTCGTTGACCAGGATCTTGACCCCGAAAATGAACAGCAATGCCATCAGGACCACGAAGTAGGCAGCGACGACCGGACCGGGAATGGCAACGGCCACGGCAACCAGCTTGGGCAGGAAGGCCAGAGCGACAAACAGGACTCCAACGCAGACGCCGACGGAGCGGGCGGCGACCCCGGTCAGTTCAGCGATGGCAATGCTGTTGCCATAGGTGGTGTTGGGCACGGTGCCGCCAAGGCCGGACAACAGGTTGCCGAGCCCGTCGGCATTGATGGCACCCTGAATCGAGCGGAAGTCGATCGCCCGGGGCTTGCGCCAGGAGGCCCGCTGGATGGCGATCGAATCGCCCAAGGTGTCCATCGCGCCGACCAAAGTGATGATGAGAAAGCCCGGCAGCAGCCCCCAAAACACGGCATCGAATTGCAAATCCAAACCCGGGTGGGCGCTGAAGTCGGGCAGCCCGATCCAAGGGGCATCCACGACCCGCTGAACATCGTAGATGCCGAAGGCAAATCCCAACCCGCAACCGACCAGAATGCCGATGGCAGGCGACCAAATCCGCCAGGCATTGGAGAACCGCAGGGCGACCAAGACGATGGTGGCAAAGGTCGCGATGAGGGCCACCGGGGCGGCCAGTTCGGAAACCCCGCCAGGCACATCCTGCACCTTCCTCAAGATGATGGGCGCCACGCTGATGGGTATCAACATCAGCACCGTGCCCGCCACGGTGGGCGTGAACACCCGGCGCAGCATCGCCATCTTGGCGCCGAGCAGGAACTGGATCAGGGAGGAGCAGACGATCAACGTGGCCATCAGGCCGGGCCCGCCCTGCTCAAGCGCGGTCACGCTGACCGGCAGAAAGGCGCTGGTGCTGCCCATCACCAAGATGTACCCCGCTCCAACGCGGCCAATGCGGATGGACTGGACCGTGGTGGCGACCCCGCTTACGATCAGAGCAGCAAACAACGCCCAAGACAGATAGGCTTCGCTTTCACCCACCACCGTGATGAGCACCACCGGTGCCAAGACCACGCTGGCCAAGGACAGGATGGTGTATTGAAGGCCCAATCCGGCGGTCAAAAACAACGGCGGACGGTCGTCAGCCTCGTAGCGAACGGATTCATTCAGGGTCTGCATGTGGTGCGGGGTTGCGCTGCGTGGGCGTCAATTCCCACCGCGGCCATCAACCCAAGTAAAGCCCACCGTTCACGTGCAGCGTTTCACCGGTGATGTATCCGGCCTGGTCGCTGGCTAGAAACGCCACCGCATCAGCCACCTCCTGGCCACTGCCGACGCGACCCAAGGGGATGCGTTCCAGCATGCGGGTTGTCTGCTGCTCATTGAGGGCAGCCGTCATGTCGGATTCGATGAAGCCTGGGGCGATAGCGTTGGCGGTCACCCCGCGCGACCCCACCTCCAGCGCCACGGCGCGGGTGAAGCCTTCCACAGCCGCCTTGGAGGCCACGTAGTTGGCTTGTCCGGGGTTGCCCATGCGGGCGACCACCGAACTCAAGCTGATGATGCGGCCCCAGCGGGCTCGAATCATGCTCCGCAACAAGGGCCGAGTGATGCGGTACAGCCCGGTCAGGTTGGTATCGACCACCGCCTGCCAATCCGCCGCCGACATGCGCAACAGCAGGTTGTCCCGGGTGACGCCCGCATTGTTGACCAACACCGAAGGCATGCCTGGCGAATCGGCGAGCTGTTCGACGAGGGCCTCGACGCTTTGCTCGTCAGCGATGTCGAGCTGGGCCCCTAGGCCGCCGTCCCCCAAGCGTTCGGCTATGGCAGCGGCACCGGCGTCGGTGGTCGCCGTGCCGACCACGAACAGGCCGTCGGCGGCCAAGCGCTCCGCGATGCGGGCGCCAATGCCCCTGGAGGCACCGGTCACGAGGGCGACTTTCGGCGGCTCGGCCATGGTCCTTCAGGCGGCCGCTGCTTCCAATTGATCGGCGAGACCGTCGAGGGTGCTCAGGGTGCCCGCCGTCAAGGCGCGGTCGATGCGGCGCGTGAGCCCGCTGAGCACCTTGCCCGGTCCGCACTCCACTAGGTGGCTGACGCCGCCTGCGGCCAGCCGCTGCACGCACTCGATCCAGCGCACGGGTTCGCTGAGCTGCGCCAGCAGCCGCCGCTCAATGCCCTCCACGGTGGCGGCAATCTCGGCGTCCACGTTATGCACCACCGGAATTCTTGGCGGGCTGAGGGGCACACCGTCCAAGGCTTCCGCGAGCCGCTCCCGTGCGGGGGCCATGAGGGCGCAGTGGAAAGGGCCGCTTACGTCCAGCATCACCGCCTTGCGAGCCCCTCGTTCCCGGCAGCTGGCAACCGCCTGCTCGACGGCTTGGGTGGTCCCGGCAATGACTGTTTGCCCAGGCGCATTGTAGTTGGCCGGCGACACCAATCCGTCGGCGGCGGCGCAGGCCGCATCGATGGCCTCATCGTCAAGGCTCAAGATTGCCGCCATGGCACCCTCGCCCTGGGGCACTGCCTCCTGCATCAATTCGCCCCGCCGCCGCACGAGGCGAACGGCATCGGTGAAGGCCAGGGCGCCGGCGCAGGTGAGTGCCGAGTATTCACCGAGGCTATGGCCTGCCATCAGGGCGGGTTGCGGACCGCCTTCGGCCAACCAAACGTCCCAGAGCGCCACGCTGGCGGTCAGCAGCGCCGGCTGGGTCACGGCCGTGGCGGCCAGTTCAGTGTCCGGACCATCGGTGACGATGCGCCAGAGATCGATGCCGATGGCGTCCCCCGCCTCGGCGAATCGCTCCCGCACTGACCCGTGGGCGGCGGCCACGTCGCTGAGCATGCCGACGAATTGAGACCCCTGGCCGGGGAATACGAAGCCGAGGCTCATCGGGCCGATTGGGCTGAGGCCCTAGTCCTCATCGTCTTCATAGTCGTCCAGGTTGACCACCTGCTTGCCACGATAGAACCCCTCCGCAGTCACCTGGTGGCGCAGATGGGTCTCCCCGCTGGTGGGATCGGTGGAGAGCGCCGGAGTCTTCAGCCGGTCATGGGACCGACGCTTGCCCCGCCGCGCTCGGGATACCTTGTTTTGCTGAACTGCCATCTGTCCCTCCTATTTGTCGGGTGCCTTCAATGCGCCAAGGGCCGCGAAGGGCTTCTTCGTTTCCAGCGTGCCTTCGTCAATGCTGCCCGCGGGACTGGCCAGCGTCGGCGCCCGGGGGCAGTCCGCCGCCGAGCAAGGCCGCTCCGGCAATGCTAGAATCAATTCGTCCTCGATCAGTTCCGCAATACGCGCTTCGTCGCCTTCGACGCACAGCACATCCTGCTCCACGCCCAGGCGGGTGGCCTCCGCCTCGTTGTCGGCGATAACCACCGAAAAGTCGGACTTGAGGTCAACGGCCATCGGCTCCAAGCACCGATGGCATTCGACGGCCACGCGACCTGCCAGTTCGCCGTCCATCCGCACAACGCCATGCCGGTCGAAGCGAAATGCAAGCCGCGCCCGAACCGCATCCGGGCAATCGCACAACGCGCTGAACCGCTCCAAGGCGGCCGCATCGACGCTGCGGCTGATCTGCGCCTTCCGCCCGGCCAATTCGGAAAGTCGGAAGCGTTCCTGCGACGGGTTCAGGGCCCACCTCCAACCCGGCGGATGGACATGGGCGCGCATCATAGGTACCGGTGCACAGGCTGTAAAGGTATTCTGCTCGCCTTTCAACACGTACTTTTCGGCGCACGCCATGACCGAGCTAATTCTGGCCTCTTCCTCACCCTACCGCCGCAATCTGCTGGAACGCCTAGGGTTGCCGTTCGAGGCACTGAGCCCCGACATCGACGAAACACCCCATCCGGGCGAAGCCGCCGAAGCGCTGGTGCTGCGCTTGGCAGCCGCCAAAGCGGCCAAGATTGCCGAGGCCCGTCCCCACGCCGTGGTCGTTGCCTCAGATCAAGTGGCGGTGGCCGACGGCCCCCCAGGCGGCGCCATTCTCGGCAAACCCGGCGACCGTGCGGGCGCCATCGCCCAGCTGACCCGCCTGTCCGGGCACCGGGCGCGTTTCCTTACGAGCCTGTGCGTGCGCCAACCGAACGGCAGCCAACAACTCGAGGCCGAGACCACCGAAGTGCACTTCCGAAAGCTGGGCGACCGGGAAATCGCCCACTACGTGGATCGCGACGCGCCTTTCGACTGCGCGGGCGCCTTCCGCTCCGAGGGGCTCGGCATCGCCCTGTTCAAACGCATCGACGGCAACGACCCGAACGCCCTGATCGGCCTGCCGCTGATCCGCCTGTGCGAAATGCTGCGCCATGCCGGCTTCGACCCGCTAGCCTAAAGCACCTCATCCGACAGGCGTCCCCAAGCCTCGGCGAACAGGGGCGGCAACGGCGCCTCGATGCGTCTGTTGGCGCCATCCCACTCGAAGCTGAGGCGCACCGCGTGCAGGCAAAGGCGATTGACGCCCGCAGCCTTCGAGCACTGCTCGGAAGCGGCGGTCTCGTACTTGTCCTCGCCCAGCACCGGATGCCCACTGGCGGCCGCATGGACGCGAATCTGATGGGTGCGCCCGCTGTGCAACCGGGCGCTCAGCCAAGAGGCGGCAGCGCAGGCCCGCGTCACATTGAAGGTGGTCCGCGCCGGCTTGCCCTGCGCATCCACTCGCACCCGCCGTTCGCCGGCGGCGGAGACAAAGCGGTGCAAAGGCAGTTCCACAACGGTCCGGCGGCGCGGCCAGCGACCGCAGACGAGCAGTTGATAGGACTTGCGCACCTGCTGCGCCCGCAGCAGCCGATGCAGTTCGGAGAGCGCCGTACGGGACTTGGCGATCATCAGGCAGCCCGACGTGTCCCGGTCAAGCCGGTGGGCGAGTTCCAGGAACCGTTCGCTGCGCCCCGCGCGCAACGCCTCTATCAGGCCGAGCTGGACGCCGCTGCCGCCGTGCACCGCCAAGCCGGAGGGCTTGTCAATGACCAGCAGGCCTTCGTCCTCGAAGAGAATGCGCCGGTCAAGCCGGGCCATCATCGCCGGCCCGGACCCGGCGGGTCCGGCGGGCGCTGCGGGCGTGGGCGCGCGCGCGGTTCGCACGGGCGGAATACGGACGTCATCACCTGCCGCAAGCCGGCGGTGGGGGCCGGTTCGGGCGCCGTTGACGCGCACTTCGCCCCGCCGCAGCATGCGGTAGATGCGAGTTTTCGGAACGCCCTTCAGCCGACGGAGAAGAAAGTTGTCGATGCGCTGACCCGCTTCGCCGGCATCGATCTTCACATGGTTCACTGAAACGTTCACGGCGCAGTCCGTTGCGCGGCACGTTCCTTGCTGCTATGATGCGCCGCACTCAAAGTCGTGCAATGAACGGTGCGCGCCCCGAAGCAGGGTGGACGGGGACGTGGCAGGAACGAAGTTGAATTCACGGATATCCACCCAATGTCAGACTCGGCCATGGAGCCGACGACAGACCTAACCAACCGACGATTAACAAATCTACAAACGCAAACACTGAATTGAAACCAGCGCCTTGCGGTCAATGCAAGACCTGGAACGGAAAAATCCGAGGCGCGGCGCGAAGGTGCCCCGCCCCAACGCGAAACGCAATGCCAACCAGCAACGAGCAAAGCCATTGGGCTTAGGGATGCAAACCAGCACCACTTGTTCCGAGACGCCGCCCCTTAGACCGGGCGCGGCCAGTCCGCTGACAACTCGCCCTGCGTCCGCCTTCTGCTGAACCTCGGCCGTTCGGGCCGCAGCTTAAGTCAATTCGCCTCCGTTCCCGCCTGACCGCTTCCGGCGCTTCCAGCCTAGGAAGAAGATATGAAGCGCATGCTCATCAACGCCACCCAAGCCGAAGAGCTGCGGGTGGCTCTGGTCGATGGCCAGAAACTCTACGATCTCGACATCGAAAACCGCCGCCGGGAACGCAAGCAGGGCAATGTTTACAAAGCCAAGGTCATCCGCATTGAACCGAGCCTAGAGGCGGCATTCGTCGACTTCGGCCCGGAAAAGCGCGGCTTTCTGCCGCTGAAGGACATCGCCCCACAGAACTTCGACGCCTCGAAGCCCAGCACGGAGGGCGGCCGCAAGCAAATCCAGGACCTGCTCAAGGAAGGGCAGGAACTCATCGTCCAGGTGGAAAAGGAGGAGCGTGGCACCAAGGGGGCAGCGGTCACCACCTTTGTCAGCCTGGCGGGACGCTACATGGTGCTGATGCCCACCGACCCCCGGGCCGGGGGCGTCTCGCGAAGAGTTTCCCTCCGGGACCGCAGCGATCTGCGCGAGACCTTGGCGGAACTCGACATCCCTTCCGGCATGGGCGTCATCATACGCACCGCTGGCGTCGGCCGAAGCGCGGAGGAACTGCAATGGGACCTCGACTACCTGCTGAATCTGTGGAAGGCCATTCTTGATGCCAGCGAAACCGCCAGCGCACCCAAGCTGCTCTATGCGGAGAACAACCTCATTCTGCGCGCCATTCGGGACTATCTCGGCAAGGACATTGGCGAACTGACCATCGACAACCAGGCCGCCTACGACGAAGCCTGCAGCTTCGTTGATCAGGTCATGCCGAACTATCGCCAGCGGGTGAAGTTCTACGATGAGGCCATTCCACTCTTCACTCGGTACCAAATCGAAAGTCAGATCGCCAGCGCCTTCAACCGAACGGTCAAGCTGCCCTCCGGGGGTTCGGTGGTCTTCGACCCCACCGAGGCGCTGATGGCGATTGACATCAACTCAGCGCGAGCCACCAAGGGCGCGGATATCGAGGAGACGGCCCTGACCACCAATCTCGAGGCGGCGGAGGAAGTGGCCCGGCAACTGCGCTTGCGCGATGTCGGCGGCTTGATCGTCATTGACTTCATCGACATGTCGAGCACCGAAAACCAAAAAATGGTCGAGAACACCATGCGCAACGCGCTGCAGCCCGACCGCGCCCGGGTGCAGATCGGCCGCATCTCCCAATTCGGCTTGATGCAGATGTCACGCCAGCGGCTGCGCCCCTCCTTGGAGGAACTGACCACCGAAGTCTGTCCGCGATGCAGCGGCCAAGGCCGCATACAGGACGTCAAGTCGCTGGCGCTCGCCGTGCTGCGCATCGTCGAGGAGGAGTCCCTGAAGGAGCGCAGCTCCAAGATCCGGGCGCTGGTGCCGCTGAACGTCGCGGCGTTCCTGCTCAATGAGAAGCGTACCGAGGTGGCTGACATCGAGCGGCGCAGCCAAACCCATATCGTCATCGTCCCCAATGTGAACATGGAAACCCCGCAATACGAGGTGCAGCGCATCCGCGACGATCACGAAGTGGACGACCTCAACGTGCCGAGCTACGAACTGACGGATTCGACCATTGGGTCGGCGGACGAGCCGACGGCCCGCGAGGCCCCCAACACACCGGAGCAACCGGCGGTGCAGGCGGTGCGTCCGCCGGCGCCTGCGGCCAGGGCCCCGGCGGCCAAGGCCCCGGCAGCAAGAGCGCCAGCACCGGAAAAGGCCAGCACCCCCAAAACCGGGCTGATCAGCAAACTGGTGTCCAGCCTGTTCTCGGACGGCGGCGAATCCGCCAACACGGAAGCGGCCCAGGAGCCGAGCGCATCAAAATCCAAGCCGGCCCCCAAGCGCAAAGACCGCAAGCAGGCCAAGGACGGCGAGGGGAAGAAGACCAAGGGCAGCGGCTCAAAGCGCGGCGGCAAGGGTGGCAAGACCAGCGCCAAGGATGCCAAGCCCAAGGGTGAGGACCGCCGAGGCGAACGCAAGGCGACGCGCAAGAACGGCGAGCGGCAGCCCGGGCGCCGCCGTCGCGAGCAGGACGCCACGGGTAGCGAGCCCGAGGGCCGGCGAGCAGCGGCCAGCAAGAACGATGAGCGCAAGGGTCAAGGCCGCCAAGGTCAACGGAAGAAGGAAGACGGTCAATCCGTTGCCGCCCCGGGCGAGGAGAATGCGGCTCGGGCCCCGGATGAGGAGGCGCTGGCCCAGAGCAAGCGTCGGCCACGTCGAAACCGGGGCAAGATCGCCGAGGAGGCCCGCCAAGGCGAAGGCGGCCAAAAACGGAGCGAACCGGCTGCCGACGAAGCCAAGGCACCCGCTCAAGCGGCGAGCGCGCCCGAGGCCGCACCGCCACCGCCGGAACCCCCTAGTGCGGACCAGACGTCGGAGCCAAGCCCTGCCTCGGCAGAGGCACCTGGCCCCGCTTCGGCAGAGGCACCTGCGGCCAAGGTCGCTGAGCCCGAGCCGGCAAGCGGCGGCCCCTCAGGAGAGGGGGTCTCAGGAGAGGGGGCCTCAAATGAGGGGGCTGCAAACGAGGCGGCGCCCGCGCCCGCTCCATCCCGGGCATTGAACGACCCTCGGGTCATGCGCCGACAACAACGGGAAGAAGCGCTGAAGGCCTCCGGCTCCGGCTAGCCGGGAGGGCACATCGCGCTCGGCTCCATTTCAAGATCAACGCCGAAACGCTCGCGCACGGAACGCCGGACTTCCTCGCCGAGTGCGAGAAAGTCCGGCCCGCTTCCGGTGCCGAAGTTGATCAGCACCAGCGGCTGCCGATGCCAGACGCCGACGCCGTCCCTTCGCCGCCCTTTCCATCCGCATCGGTCGATCAGCTGGGCCGCAGCCAGCTTCACCCCGCCCGCTACCGGATAGGTCGCTAGACCGGGTTCAGTTCGCCCAAGGCGCTCGGCTTGGCCGGGGTCAACAATTGGGTTCTTGAAGAAGCTGCCCGCGTTCCCCCATTGGCGTGGATCGGGCAGCTTGCGCCGACGAACGCGAATGACCGCTTCGGCTACTTGTCGCGGCCTCGGCTGAGTGACGCCTTGGCGCCGCAACTCCAGATCGATGTCGGGATAGTCGAGGCGCATCGGCAGGCGGCGGGCCAGCCGCAAGGTCAGGGAGAGCACCGCGTAGCGGGCCGGGTCGGCCTTGAATAGGCTGTCCCGGTAGCCAAATCCACAGGCCTCTGCAGTCAAGGCGCGCACCCGGTTCTCGGCCCGGTCAAACACCCTCACTTCGGCCACCCGCTCGGACAGTTCAACGCCATAGGCGCCTATGTTCTGAATCGGCGCGGCACCGGCGCTGCCCGGAATCAAAGCCAAGTTCTCCAGTCCGGCCCACCCCTGACCGAGGCTGTAGCGAACCACGCCATGCCAGTTCTCCCCGGCCGCACAGGTCAGCAACGCGTCATCGCCGCTTACGCGAAGCCTTAGGCCACGCCAGGCAGCAAGTACCACCGGCTGATCCAAGCGCTCCGGCAAAACCACGTTGCTGCCTTGGCCAAGCACCAGCGCCCCCTCGCCCGCCTCGCGCAACGCCTCGATCAACCGGCCCTCCGAACCCGCCACGCACAACTGGTCCGCGGTGCAGGACACCCCCAAGGTGTTCGGCACAGGCCCGGGTGAAAAGCAAGGAAAAGCAGACGCCATCAGGCCCTCCATACTAGATGCAGCCCCCCGCCTTTTCCACGCACCCTGTTCGAAACCACTCCCTTGGCCTAGACGCCCCCCGTGCTTCGGGGCGAGCGCGTTGGCACCAAGCCGCCCGCACAGACCTGCCCGACCGGCTCCGCCAGCAGACATTGCCCCGGCCGGTGTGAGACATCGCCCCCTCTGCGACACAGCAGGGCGGGTCGGTGCTGGCGCCGACATCGACCGCATCCGGAAAACCCAACGCAATCATGGGGTTGGGGTCTCGGCCATTCGAATGAAAGGCCAGTCGCAAAAAACGTCATGGCCTACAGACGCGCGCCCCCCGGCCCGCCATCATTGGGCACCATGAATCACGACGCCCTCAGCAAGGCCCTGTTCACGCTGCCTCCGGTGGAGGCGGACCTCCTGCAGCCGGGCGGCTACGTGGTGCTCGAAGCCACCCCGCAAAGCGGGAAAATTGAGCGCCCCTACATGGTCATCACTTCACATATCAGAAATGGTGAAAACTACCCGTCTGGTCGGGGTACCCGTCAGAAAACCGGGAAGCTGCAAACGGCACCTGTGGCGATGCAGTTTTCGGGCGCCTGACTCTTCGGTTGACACATCGTGCGGGGAGATTCATAGTGGTCACAGTGTCGTTTCGAGCCACAAGCAAAAAGTTGCCCACTGACCAAGCTCACTTGGCTTTGCACGCCCCTGCACACGTAGGTGGCGTCAAGAACCTCTCCGAGGCATTCCGGCGACTCTACTACCACCTCTACTCGAATAGTAGCGCCAGCCGCGCTGAACGCATTGTCGACGACCTGTCGCTGGTTCTCCTACTCAAGCTGGCGACCGAAGATGAGCGTGACGATGATTGTCTCAACGCGTTTCTTTCGGGCACAGCTCCCGCCCGAAAGTCCGTCTTGCCCTACCTCCGGACACGGTTCCCCGAGCTGGTTCGGCCGCAGCATCGATTCCATCTCGCAGACCAGGAGATTCGCGGCGCGCTTGGAGACCTAGCGCACGTGAGTCTGTCAAAGTCACCCGCACACGTGCTTGGCGAAGCTTTTCAGGCTTTGATCGGGCCGCAGTTGCGAGGAGAAAGAGGTCAATTCTTCACACCTCAATCCCTAGTGGCCGCCATGGTGGAGATACTCGACCCTCAGCCCGGTGAAGCGATCATCGACCCTGCCTGCGGAACAGGGGGGTTCTTGACTGAAGCCCACGTGTATCAATCACGAAGAGCGTCGACTGAAAACCCGCTTGGTCCCCTGACAGGCGTCGACAAGGACGCGGATCTCGCGCGCTTGGCGTCGACGCTGCTGCGCGTCGCTACTCAGGATAGGGCGAAGATCGAGAACGCGAACTCGTTGGAGGTCGCGCACTGGGAGTCGAGGTGGGAGACGTACGACGTAGTGCTTACGAATCCACCCTTTGGATCGAAAATCGGCATCAAGGACCAGAGCATCCTTGCCGAGTACGCGTTCGGCCGTCAATGGATGCGCGACTCAAGGGGGATGTGGCACGAGACCGAAGGAGTATCGGCGTCTCAGGATCCCCAAGTTCTGTTTCTTGAGCTTTGCGTCCGACTGTTGAGACCGGGCGGACGCCTCGGGATAGTGCTGCCGGAAGGACTGTTCGGCAACAGGACCCAGAGCTTCATTTGGGACTGGATCAGGAGCCAAGGCGACATCGTGGCGCTTCTTGACTGCCCGCGTACTACGTTTCAGCCGGGAACCGACACTAAGACGAACGTCCTAGTCTTTCGCAAAGCTGGCGACTGTGCCAGCCGTCGAAAAGCCCGGACTCGCATCGGTGTGGCGTTGACTTGCGGTCACGATCGCCGCGGACGGACCCACGCGCCGGATGGAACAGCCTACGCGAACGACTTTGCCCGGCTGTCGCGGGTCTACCACGCTGCGGACGACTCGAGTTCCGATTGGACCGATGCGGACTTGGAAACAGGCGACTATCTGGTTCCCAGATACCATGTACGTGAGGTTCCGGCGTCTAGATCGGAGCGGGAACTGGTCAAAGGGGCTCCATTGCTCACTCTCGGCGACTTGGTCGAGAAGGGGGTGCTCGAGATGAAGAAGGGGCACGAAGTCGGTGGTCCGGCGTACGGGACAGGCGACGTCCCTTTTGTGCGCACCAGCGACCTCGCCAATTTCGAGATCCGGTCCGACCCGACCCGGTCGATCAGCCGCGAGGTCTACGAGAAGTATCGTATGCAGCAGAACTTGCGCGCTGGCGACGTACTCATGGTGGTGGACGGACGTTATCGTATCGGCACGACAGCGGTACTCACTGAGAACAACCACCGGTGCGTGGTCCAAAGCCACATCAGGATCATCAAGATACTGCGCACGGAGATTGTCGACCCCTATGCGATCTTGTTCGCTCTCAACCTGCGATTCGTAAAGCTGAGAATACGTAGCCTCGTGTTCGTTCAATCGACGCTAGGTACGCTTGGGAACCGGCTCCTGGAGCTCACGATTCCCGTGCTGGGTCCAGACGGGCCGTGGAAGGGGCAAGTGGACCATTTTCGTAGCGTCTTGCTGGAACGTGATCGTTTGCTGACGACTTTGAACTGGACCGGCCGAGATGTGGACCTTTAGCCGCAAGAGTAGACAAGCGCTCAGCTGATCACGGACGCACTCTGCTGAGGACGTCTTGCATCCAATCGTAGAACTCGTCGAGAGTGAGCGGCCCTTGAGCGATGTTGCACAACCGATGGGCGAAACCGACGTTCGCGGCGGAGTGGCTTCGAGGATTCGAGTGCGCTGTTTCTATCTCAGCCTTACCGCGCCGCGCCTTCCGAAAGAGGTCGAAGGACAGCGGTTTCAGGCAGATCAAACAAAGGGTCGAGTTCGGAACGATCGGGCCAATGAGCGCCTCGAGGTAGTCGGCGATCTCCGGGGGGGCTTCCGGTGCATCCTGCATGCAGTACACAAGAAACGTGAGCATTTTGGCGACTTCCATACAGTCGTCGTAGGTTGCAGCCTTCTCGCGAAGCTTGGATACAACTTGAGGCTTGAGCGAGGACATGTCGATGCCGAACTGCTTCTTGAGTTGTGCGTCGGGTAGCAGCATCGCCCATCGACTAATTCGATTGGGCCCAGCCGCGTCGCTCTTCCAGGATGCCCCGGTCGTCATCGTAGAGTCGCGCTTGATCTTGTTCCGCACCCGCGGCGCGACTTGGCCAAGGTGGTCTAGGTACGGGAACTCACTGCAGCGACCGGGATGGCCATCGGGCCGAAAGCAGCGATGCAGTCTCGGACCCGAGTACTTGGACCGAGAGTGGATTGGCTTCAAACAGAATGTGAGCGGCATCGTGAGCGTCCCTGCTACTGACCCCGTTCTCGCGCGAAGGCGTCGGCGCTTGCAAGGAGACGTGCTGCATCGGTTTGAAGCGCGTTGGCAATAGCGTGGATGTTGTGGAGGCTGACATTGCGTTCACCCCTTTCGACGCTTCCGATGTACGTGCGATGGAGACCGGCCAAGGTTGCCAATTGCTCTTGTGAGAGTTGATGCCGCAAGCGTAGGGTCCGCACGGCTGCGCCAAAGGCTGCTTGTTGATTGAGTTCGCCCGTGTTCATAGGAGCGAGGTTGCGGGCTATGAACACTATATGTCTACAGACAATGAGTAGCGTAGGCGTGCGCTGACGGCCCGAATGGGACCCGAGGAGGGACAGCTAGCTGCCAATGGAATCGAACTTCAACTTGCCGCGAGCCTTTACGGTCGGTGGCGAGACGCAGTTCGCGGCGGCGCTCCAGCCAAGGAGTTGGGGCTTGGAGTGTGCTGTCCGCGGGGGCGGGGGAGTTGGAGGATTGGCCTCGTGGCAACCGGGTGTCGTGCTGGGTGCGGCTGCTTCGGGTGCGCGACATGGACGAGCTGCTGGTGGGCCTCGTGGAGGGCTTGCGGGAGTTCCCGGAGGCGTCCGACGAGGGCTTCCGGGAGGCACTGCATGCTTGGGCGCAGGCGCTGTGGAGGCGGATGATGTCGGGCTCGGGCGGCTGGCGGGCCGTAAGTTCGGCGGCCGTGCGGCGGAGACGCCATTCCCTTGTTTCCTATGGGACAATGGGCCAATCGGCCAGCAACAGGAAAACCCATGAATCCGAAAGACAAGATCGCCGTCATCACCGGCGGCGCTTCCGGCCTCGGGCGGGCGACCGCCGAGGCCCTGATCAAGCAGGGTGGGAAAATCGCCATTTTTGATCTCAATGAGAAGCTCGGCGCGCAGACCGCCGAGGCTCTAGGCGCAGGCACCCGCGCGTACTCAGTCAACGTGGCCGACGAAGACTCGGTCAAGACGGCGGTGGCCGCGGTGATGACCGATTTCGGCGCCATCCACATCAACGTCAACTGCGCGGGCATCGGTGCGGCGGCCAGAACGCTCGGCCGCGAGGAGCCGATGCCGCTCAAGTACTTTAACGGCATCGTGCAGGTCAATTTGGTCGGCACGTTCAACACGTTGCGCCTATGCGCTTGGGAGATGCAGAAAAACGATCCGGAAGACGAGGATGGCGAGCGCGGCGTGGTCATCAACACCGCTTCGGTCGCCGCCTTCGACGGCCAGATCGGCCAAGCCGGCTATTCGGCCAGCAAGGCCGGCGTGGCCGGCATGACGCTGCCCATCGCCCGGGATCTGTCCCGCTCCGGCATTCGCGTGTGCACCATCGCGCCCGGCATTTTCGAGACGCCAATGATGGCCGGGGCGCCGGACCGGGTGCGGGATCCGTTGATCGAGATGGTTCAGTTCCCGAAGCGGCTCGGCAATGCGCCGGAGTACGCGCTGCTGGCCCGCCAGATCATCGAAAACCCCTATTTGAACGGCGAGACCATTCGGCTGGACGCCGGCATCAGGATGGCGGCGAAGTAGCGCTTTCCACCACTTGACGCACCCGTTCAAGATCAGCGGGCGTATCGACGCCTCCCGGTGACGGGCAGCAGGCGTCCAGCGTCAGGATCCGCATGCCGTGCTCCAAGGCGCGCAACTGCTCCAGCCGTTCAGCGTCCTCCAGGGCGCTCGGCGGCAGGGACACGAATCGGCGCAGCGCCTGAACCCGGTAGCCATAGATGCCAATATGCCGCCGCCAGAGCCCGGCCGTTGCGTCCGGGTAACCGTCGCGGGCATGGGGGATCGGCGAGCGTGAGAAATAGAGCGCGAAGTTGCCCGCATCGCGCACCACCTTGACCACATTGGGATCGAGGAGGTCGTCCTGGCTGGCGATGGGCTCGCACAGCGTGGCCATCCCGGCATCGCCAGCCTCGGAAACCGCCGCCGCGAGCTGCGCAATGATCTCCGGCGCGATCAGGGGTTCGTCGCCCTGCACGTTGATAACGACGGCTTCCTCCTCCCAAGTCGTCCGCTGACGAGCAACCTCCCAAACCCGATCGGTGCCCGAACCATGGTTCGGATCGGTCATCACCGCATCGTGGCCAGCAACGGTCACCGCCTGCGCCACGCGCTCGTCATCGGTGGCGACGATCACTTCGTCCGCGCCAGCGAGGCGAGCCTGCTCCGCAACCCGCACGACCATCGCGGTGCCGCCAATCGGCAGCAGGGGCTTGCCCGGCAGACGGGTGGATCCGTAGCGGGCAGGAATAACCACGTTGAAGGCGCTCACTTCAGGATGCCCCGGCGGGTCAGGACCGAGTGCAGGCGCTCCTCCCCAGAGGCGTCGATTTCCGCGGCCACCTGCAAGCGCCAGCAATGTCCCAACGGCACCGCAAGACGGCTCAGCTTAACGGCGTCCTTGTCGGTGCAAACCACCGGGGCGCCGTCTTCGTACGCGATTTCCACACCGGTGAAGCGATGGTGGTCCGCGAAGGCATGCAACTCGGCGCGCACGCCCAACTCATCCAGCAGGCGCGCAAAGCGCTCCGGGTTGCCGATGCCGGCCACCGCATGCACCCGTTCATGGCATGCCACAAAATCCGTCGGCGACAGGGCTTCCCCAGTACCAAAATTGATGAAGGCGACCGGCTGCATCCGCATCAGGCTCGCCTCCGGCGCCGCCGAACAGGCGCGGCCATTGGTCACCACCCAATCGACCTGCTTAAGCCGCTCCGCCGGTTCCCGCAGCGGCCCGGCGGGCAACAGACGACCATTGCCCAAGCCCCGGTGGCCATCGACAACGGCAATCTCAACATCCCGGGCCAAGGCATAGTGCTGCAGGCCATCGTCGGCCACGACCACATCGACATCACCGGTCCTAAGCAAGGCCTGAACGGCCTTGACCCGGTTGCGGCAAACCACCACCGGACAGTCGGTTCGGGCGGCGATCAGCACCGGCTCATCCCCGCAGCGTGAAGGATCAGCCCCTCCGGAAGGCACGACCAGCGGGCTGCGACTGCCCTTGCCTCCGTAGCCCCGGGAGACCACGCCAGGCCGCAGGCCCCGTTGCTGCAACCAGCGGACCAGCCAAATCACCAGCGGCGTCTTGCCTGTTCCCCCGACGGTGATGTTGCCCACGACGATCACCGGCACCGGCGCCCGCCAAGCGCCGGAACGACCGCTCAAGACGGCTCCCCGCCGGCGCTCGGCCGCTCGGCGCCAGAGCCAGGCCAGCGGTGCCACCAAGCCGGTCCACCATGCACCTTCGTACCAGCCTTTGGCCAAGGCCAGAGCGCCGCCGCCATCGGCACCCTGCTTGCGGCTCGGCGGCACCGGAACCGGAGACGGCACGCCGTCGCCACCGCTGTCCGCATGGGCATCGTAGAGCTGCGCATAGAGCCCCCCCATGGCCATCAGGGCATCGTGGCGACCTTGCTCAACGATGCGCCCGTCATCCAGTACGTAGATCAGGTCGGCGTTTTCCACGGTGGACAGCCGGTGGGCAATGATGAGGGTCGTGCGGCCACGCATGGCTTCCTCCAGCGCAGCGTGGATGTGGCGCTCCGCCTCGCTGTCGAGCGCCGACGTGGCCTCGTCGAGAATCAGGATGGGCGCATCCTTCAACAGCGCCCGAGCGATGGCGATGCGCTGCCGCTGGCCACCGGACAGCAGCACGCCATCATCGCCCACCAAGGTGTTCATGCCCTTGGGCAAGGCGGCGATGAAGTCCTGGGCATGGGCGCGGCGCACCGCGTCCTCCAGTGCAGCGGGGTCGGCACCGGCCAAGGCGCCGTAGGCGATGTTGGCCGCCACGGTGTCGTTGAACAGATTCACCTGCTGGGTGACCAGCGCGATCTGCCGGCGCAGGCTGGCTTGGTCGTATTCCTGAACGGCGCGGCCATCGAGGCGCACCTCGCCGCTGCCCGCCTCGTAGAAGCGCGGGATCAGGTTGGCGAGGGTCGATTTGCCGCTGCCCGAACGGCCCACCAACGCCACCGTCTGGCCGGGCTCGACAACCAGGTTGATGTCGCTCAGAGCCGGTCCTTGGTCATCGCTGTAAGAGAAGCTGACGCCGCGAAACTCGATCCGACCTTCCGCCCGGCCGATGGGCAGCGTGCCCTGGTCGCGCTCCACCGGGGCGTCGAGTTGGGAAAAGACGTCCTCCGCGGCGGCCAAACCCTTCTGCAAGCGGGCATTGACCTCGGTGAGCTTGCGAATGGGCCGCGCCAGCATGCCGGCCAAGCCCAGAAAGACCACCAGGTCTCCAGTGGACAGCCCATGGGCCACATCGGGCCGCGCCAGGGTCGCGATCAATAGGGCCACGGCGGCGACCACCAGGATTTGCACGACCTGGGTGCTGGCCGCCTTGGTGACGACCATTTTGAGATTGCGGCGGCGATTGGCGCGGCTGGCCCGATCGAAGCGCCGCCGTTCGCTGTCCTCGCCGCCGAAGACGCGCACCACCCGGTAGCCGGCAATGGCCTCCGAGGCGACATGGGTGACATCCCCCATGGCGTTCTGAATGCGCTTGGCGATGCCGCGAAAGCGCCGGCTGGCATAGAGGACGACGACAGCCACCACCGGCACCGCGGCAACGAAGATCAGCGTCAGCGCCCAGTTGAGGTACAGCATGCAGCCTAGGAAGACGATCACCTTGCCGCCATCCTGAATAATCGTCTTCAGCGCATCGGTGCCGGTGTCGCGCAATTGCGCCACGTTGAAGGTGATCCGCGAGACCAGGCGTCCTTGGCTGCTGGCGTCGAAGTAGCGGCTCGGCATGTGCAACAATTGCTCAAACAGCGCCATGCGCAGGTTGTGGACCACGGTGAAGGAAACCTGGGAGAGCAGCATCTCGCCGACCACCTCGCCCAAGCCGCGCACCACCGCCGCGCCCAGCATGGCCAATGGAATGAACAAGGCGGCGCGGGCAGCGCCGGCATCCCAGTCATCGACCAAGGCGCCGAATAGGTTGACGAAGTAGGCCTCGGCGCCGCTGCCCACCAAGAAGCCCAGTACCGCAATGGCGAACAAGGCCCAATAGGGGCGCACATAGCCAAGCAGGCGCTTGTAGGTGGCCCAGTCCCCGCCTCGCTCGCGCGCCACGCCAAACCTCACGGGCCGTCCGCGGGGGGACGCGTGGATGGAACAGAACGGGTGAGAATGCTGATCCGCGTCATGCCGGACTGGCTTGCCGCATCCATGGCACCGACCACCGCTTGGTGCGGGGCCAGCGCATCCGCCGCAATGACGGCGCGGGGCGCCTCGTCTTCGCCGCGGACCGAGGTCAGAGCCCGGGCAAGCTCGGATTTGGCGGTGGGCTGTCCGTTGACCACATAGCCGCCGTCGCGGCGCACCGTGATCGTCACGGGGGCGCTCGCTTGCGGCCATCCTTCCCGAGCTTCCGGCAGGTCGATTTGCAGCTCGCTACGGCGGATGAACGTGGTGGAAACCATGAAGAAAATAAGCAGCAGAAAGACGATGTCGATCAACGGCGCCAGCTCGACGGTCGCTGCCAAGCGCCCTCGGCGACGGTTCATGATTCGTCCAACTGCCCCGACGCCGATGGCGGAACGTCGCTGTGCGCGGCGTCCACCAAATGCGCCGCGTGCCGCTCCAGGTCCACCACCAAGTCATCGACCCGGCGCAGAAAGAAGCGGTGCAGCATGAGCGACGGTATGGCCACCGCCAGGCCGGCGGCGGTGGTGATCAGGGCTTCAGAAATGCCCCCGGCCAGCGACTCGGGATGCCCGGTGCCATCGAGCATCAGGGCGGAAAACACGCGGATCATGCCAACCACCGTGCCGAGCAATCCCAACAGGGGCGATATCGAAGCGATAATGCCCAGAGAGGTCAGATAGCGCTCCAGATCGTGGCTGACAGCGGCGATGGCCTCGGTCATGGCCTCCTTCATCAAGCTGCGGCCCCGCCGTGCGTTGGCAATCCCCGCCGCCAACACTTGCCCCAACGGGCTGTCGGCCGCCAATTCGCCAGGCCGTGCCCCACCCGCGCCATCCCGCGCCCATCGCCGGGCGTCGTCAAGCAGACCCTTGGGTATCACTCGGGCGCTGTGCAGGGTCCAGCCCCGTTCAATGCCGATCGCCAAGGCGGCGACGCTGCATAGCAGGATGGGCACCATGAGCCAGCCGCCGGATTGCATGACACCCAACATCGATCTCGCTCCGGGAGGCGCCCTAGGGCGCCGCTCGACCTCGCCTAAGCGTTTCAGTCCTGATCATGGCGGGCGTAGCAATGGTTGGTGGCTTCCACGAAGCCGTCGATGGAGCCGCAGTCAAACCGCCTGCCGTCAAACTTGTAGCCGATGACGGCGCCCTGCTGAGCCTGGGTGAGCAGGGCATCGGTGATCTGCACCTCGCCGCCCAGACCCGCTACCGTGGTATCAAGAATGTCAAAGATGTCCGGGGTCAGGATGTAGCGGCCGATGATGGCCAGATTGCTCGGCGCCGTTCCCGGCGGCGGCTTCTCGACCATGTCGGTGACCCGGAAGATGCGTTCGGTGATCGCCTCGCCGGCAATCACGCCGTACTTGCCGATGTCCTCATCGGCCACTTCCTCGATGGCGACGATGCTGCACCGGAATTGCCGAAAGATGGCCACCATCTGCGCCAGCACCCCTTGCCCCTCCCCGAGGCACAGGTCGTCAGCCAGAACCACCCCAAAGGGCTCATCGCCGATCAGGGTCCGCCCGCTTCGAATCGCGTGGCCCAAGCCGCGCATGGTGACCTGCCGGCTGTAGGAGAAGGTGCAGCGCTCGATGAGTTCGCGGATGCCGGAAAGCAGCACCTCCTTGCCGGTGCCTTGAATCTGGTGCTCCAGCTCATAGCTGAGGTCAAAATGGTCCTCGATCGCCCGCTTGCCGCGGCCAGTCACGAAGCCGATGTCCGTCAAGCCCGCCTCGAGCGCCTCCTCCACCCCATACTGCACCAAGGGCTTGTTGAGAATGGGCAGCATCTCCTTGGGCATCGACTTGGTGGCGGGCAGAAATCGGGTGCCGTAGCCCGCCACCGGAAACAAGCACTTCTTGATCATGGATGCATCGGGCTCCTCATCACTGCAAACTCATGCGAGGGGCAAGCCCCTCGCGCTCCCCGGCTGAAGGCTCTTGCAGTCTCTGTGATGAAGCCGATGTTAGACGATCAGGAGCGTTAGTGGCACCTTAGGTCTGGGAGACCTGCTTCGATTCAAATTGAAAGGTGCCGTCCTGGAATTGCACTTGCACCTCACCGCCCGGAACCACATCGCCGGCCAGGAGCTTGGCGGCCAACGGGTTCTCGACGCGCTTTTGAATCGCCCGCTTCAAGGGGCGCGCGCCGTATACCGGGTCGTAGCCTTCCTCCACCAAGGCCTCGCGGGCCGCATCGGCCAAGCGGATGCCAATGTCCTGTTCCTTGAGCCGAGCGCGCAGGATGTCGAACTGCAGTTCGGCAATTTGCGCCACCTGCTCCCGGTCCAAGGCGTGGAACACCACCAAGTCATCGACCCGATTGATGAACTCCGGACGGAAGTGCTGGCTGACAATGCTGAGCACCGTCTCCTTCAGGCGCTCAAAGTCGCCCTCCCCGGCCATGGCTTGAATGGCCTCGGAGCCGAGGTTCGAAGTCATCACCAGAACGCAGTTGCGGAAGTCCACGGTGCGCCCGTGGCCGTCGGTGAGCCGGCCATCGTCAAGCACTTGCAGCAGGATGTTGAAGACGTCGGGATGCGCCTTTTCGATCTCGTCGAGCAGGATCAGAGAATAGGGGCGGCGGCGCACTTGCTCGGTGAGGTAGCCGCCCTCCTCGTAACCCACGTAGCCCGGCGGCGCCCCGATCAACCGGGCCACCGAATGCTTTTCCATGAACTCCGACATGTCCACCCGCAGCAGGGCGTCCTCGCTGTCGAACAGCACTTCCGCCAACGCCTTGCACAGCTCCGTTTTGCCGACGCCCGTGGGGCCCAAAAACATGAACGAGCCGTTGGGGCGCTTGGGATCGGACAGCCCGGCCCGGGAACGGCGCACCGCTTCGGCGACGATGGTGACTGCCTCTTCCTGACCGACCACCCGCTTGTGCAGTTCCGCTTCAAGCTGGAGCAGCTTCTCCTTCTCGCCTTCCAGCAGCTTCGCCACCGGAATGCCGGTCCACTTGGAGACCACTTCGCCGATCTCCTCCTCGGTGACGTTGTTGCGCAGCAGTTCGTGCTGCACCGGTTCTGTGGCCCCGGCCAACTGCCGCTCCAACTCGGGAATGCGGCCGTATTGCAGCTCCGACATGCGCCCCAGATCACTGCTGCGCCGAGCGGCTTCAAACTCGGAGCGGGCCGCCTCCAGTTCCTCCTTGATGTCCTGGGCACCGCGCAGGCTGGCCTTCTCGGCCTTCCAGACATCCTCCAGGCTGGCGTACTCGGCCTCCAGGGACTCCACACTGCGCAGCAGGTCTTCAAGGCGGCGCTTGCTGGCGTCGTCGCTCTCCTTCTTGAGCGCCTCCACCTCCATCTTCTGCTGGATGAGACGCCGCTCCAGCCGGTCCATGGCCTCCGGCTTGGAGTCGATCTCCATGCGAATGCGGCTGGCCGCCTCATCAATCAGGTCAATGGCCTTGTCCGGCAGCTGCCGGTCGGTGATGTAGCGATGCGACAGCCGCGCGGCGGCGACGATGGCCGGGTCCGTGATGTCCACGGCGTGGTGCAGCTCATAGCGTTCCTTCAAGCCCCTGAGGATGGCGATGGTGTCCTCCACCCCCGGCTCATCCACCAGCACCTTCTGGAAACGGCGCTCCAGGGCGGCATCCTTTTCGACATGCTGGCGATACTCATCCAAGGTAGTCGCACCGACGCAGTGCAGCTCACCTCGGGCCAAGGCGGGCTTGAGCATGTTGCCGGCGTCCATGGAGCCCTCTGCCTTGCCGGCCCCGACCATGGTGTGCAACTCATCGACAAAGAGGATGATGCTGCCCTCCTGCTTGGAGAGCTCATTCAGCACGGCCTTCAACCGCTCCTCGAATTCGCCGCGAAACTTGGCGCCGGCGATCAGCGCGCCCATGTCGAGGGCCAGAATGCGCTTGCTCTTCAGCCCCTCCGGCACCTCGCCATTGAGAATCCGCTGCGCCAAGCCCTCGACGATGGCGGTCTTGCCGACCCCGGGTTCACCGATCAACACCGGATTGTTCTTGGTGCGCCGCTGCAGCACCTGAATGGTGCGGCGAATCTCGTCGTCACGCCCGATCACCGGGTCGAGCTTGCCCTGCTCCGCCCGTTCGGTAAGATCGATGCAGTACTTGGCGAGCGCCTCCCGGTGCTCCTCCGCATCGGCGTCCTGCACCGAATCCCCTGCCCGAGCCGCCTCAATGACTGCCTCTAGCTGCTTGGCATCGACGCCCGCGCTGCTGAGCACCCGCTTGACCGTGGGATCCTGCCCCAAGGCCCGCAGCGCCTGCTCGCTGGACAGGTAGCTGTCGCCCGCCTTCTGAGCCAGTCCATCCGCCAACGTCAGGGCGCGAATGAAGGCTTGGGAAGGTTGAATGTCGCCAGTCGGGGTCTTCAGGGTGGCCACCTGGTCAAGCGCACCAGCCAGGCCGTCGGCAATCTTGCCCGCTTGGCCGCCAGCGCGCACCAGCAGCGGCATCAGGGTGGCCGGGCCCGGCTCCAGCAAGGCCGCCAACAGATGAATCGGCTCCAGGGCGGCATGGTCCTTGCCCGCCGCCAGGGACCGGGCATCGGCCAAGGCCCCTTGCAGGCGGTTGGTCATTCGATCCATGCGCATCGTCATTGCTCCTCAATCGGGTTGCACTGCTCGTTGACCGGAGGCCCGCGCCGACTTCCTGCCAACAATCCCTACAATGCGTCCAGACTTGCGCTTTTCAACGGCTGTCCAAGGCATTCGCCGGCGGTCGATTCACCCACCAAGCCCAACCGGCGTTGCGTTCCCGGCGCTGGGCGACCACCCGCTCCGGCACCGCCGAGGACCAGTGCAGGGCCCCTTCGATGCCGGTCATCCACACTTCGGAACCCAACAGCCGATAGCGCCGCACCACCCGTGGTTGGGGGTGGCCGTACGGGTTGCGCCAGCCCGCGCTGATGAAGACCAAGCGTGGGTTGACCGCCTCGATGAAGCGTTTGGAGGAGGAGCTGCCGCTGCCGTGATGGGGCGCAAACAGCACGGTGGCGGGAGCGACGCCGTCAACCACCAAGGCGGCCTCCACATGGCGTGTGATGTCGCCTGTCAACAGGACGCGCTGGTCTCCAGCGCGAACCTCGAGAACGCAGGAGGCGTTATTGTCGTCCCCGGCGAATCCAGCAGGGGGATGCAGCATCGCAAAGGCCACCCCATCCCAAGTCCAGCGTTGGCCGCGGCGGCAGGGCTCAGCGTTCAGGCCGGACGCATCGCCCCAGACGGAGGCTGTGGGCACCCCGCGCAGCACGGCGGCAGCGCCTCCGGCGTGATCCAGATCGTCATGGCTGACGATCAGACGGTCCAAGCCGCGTTTTCCGGTGGCGGCAATTGCCGGCACCACGACCGCTTCGCCCAAGTCAAAGCCAGAAGGGAATCGCGGCCCCGCATCGAACAGCAAGCGGTGATTGCGCGTGTCGATCAGCGCTGCGCTGCCCTGCCCCACGTCCAACGCCAGAACTCGGAAATGCCCCTGCGCCGGCCGATCTTGAAAAACCATCAGCCCGGCCGCCCACAAGGGTAGGCAGGCAAGCCGCAGGCGCCAACTCGGCGCCGCCAGGGCGCAGGCGAGCGCAGCCAACGCGGCGAGGCCTTGCCCAAGCGGGATCGAAAGCGGGTGGGACTGACCGCCCCCAAGCACTTCCAAGCCGCCCAGCAAGGCCGACACCGACAGGTCCGCCAGCAGCCAGCCGAACGTGTCGAACGGCGCGCCCGCCAGGGTGGCAACCAGCGAGAACATCACTAAAGGCACGGCCACCAACGATATCCAAGGCACCGCGATCAGGTTGGCGAGGCCAGCGGCGGGCGCGACTTCGCCCACCACCGTGGCGGTCATCACGGTCATGGCCAACACCATGAGCATCTGCGCCCGAACCAAGCCAGCCGCCCAGCCGAGGGCTGGCGCACGGTTGGCAAATCCGGCGACGAGCACGGCGACCGCACCGAATGAGAGCCAAAAGCCTTGGGTGAGCACGGCACCCGGATCCACGCCGAGCACCATCACCGCAGCCAGCGCCAGCCAACTTGCCACCGGTGCCCGACGGCCGCCGGCAAAGGCCAGAGCGGCGAATCCACTCATCACGCCAGCCCGAAAGGCCGGCGGCTCGGCACCGCAGAGCCAAACGAAGCCAGTCATGGCGACCAAGGAGAACCCCGCGGCGGTCCAGCCGGCAGGCAGCCAAGCCAAGCCACCCGGCACCAAGCGGGCAGCGCCGGCCCCCACGGCATAGCCCAGCAACGCCACCAATCCAACATGCAGCCCGGAAACGACCAGCAGATGCACCGTGCCTGTGCGCCGCAGCAACGCCCAGTCAGCGTCGGTCAAGGCACTGCCGTCGCCGGTGGCCAAGGCCCGCAGATGGGCGCCGTGGCGACGGTCGGCCAGCCGTTCGGCAACCAAGTCCCGAATGCGCTGGCGCCGATCAACGGCAGGCGGCAGCAGGCGCTCGCCTGATCGGATGTAGCCCGTGCCGTTGATGCCGTTGCCGAACAGCCAACGTTCATAGTCAAAGCCGCCCGGATTCTGGTATCCCCAAGGGGCCCGCACCTTGGCTTCCACCTGCCAAGCCTCGCCGGCCTCGACCGGCGGTGGGAAATACCAGTTGAGGCGCAAGCGGCGACCGCTCAGGTCCACGCATTCGGGGCTTAGGTCGCGCCGTACCGCCACTTCAAGGCCCAATCGGTCCTGGGCCGGGAATGACGTCGCCTCCAGTATGGCAATGACCAGCTTGCGCGGTGCTTCTGCAGAGCAATGGGGCACCCGGGCGGACAGGCCCGACCGCGCCATCTCCAGCAGGGACGCCGCGGCGCAGCCGATCAACAGCAACCACATCAGCCATCGGATAGCAGGCATAATTCAACGAGGCGATTGACAATCTGTTTTCGCGATCAAGAAAACCAGTTATGCCAAAAGAAATCCTGCGCCGGTATCTGCCGGATGCCGACAAGATTCGTGCGAATCCCGCCCTTCGGCCGTTGGGATTGCTCCTACACAACACCGACATTTGGCGCCTCAACCGGCGTGCGGTGGCGGGCGCCACCTTCATCGGGCTGTTCTGCGCCTTCTTGCCAATTCCCTTTCAAATGCTGGTGGCAGGTGCCCTGGTCGTAGTTTTCCGCTGCAATCTGCCCATCGCCATCGCCTTGGTCTGGATATCGAATCCCCTCACCATAGCGCCGATGTTCTACTTCACTTACCGCTTAGGCGCTTGGCTGCTGGACATGCGCATCGAGGTGGAGGCCGTGGAAATCAGCTTCAGTTGGATCTTCGCCAACCTGACCCGCATCGGCTATCCGCTGATCTTCGGCAGCCTCCTATGCGGCTGGATCGCCGGTGTGACCGGCTTCGTGCTGGCTCGGCTGCTATGGCGCCTGCACATCATCCAGCGCTGGCGACAGCGACGGAGTTGGCGGGCTAGGAGTGCAATCCCTCAACCGGGTTCTGCTGCGCGGCGCGGCGCGCCGGGATCCAAGCCGACAGCAGGCACAGCAGCCAGGACAGGCCACCGATGAGGACCAGGTCGGCGGGCAGCACCCGCGACGGCACGGTTTCAAAGTAGGAGCCTTCCAAAAGCGCAAGGCCCAGCCAGGCTTCAAGCCCCGCAAAGATCGGACCGATGCGGCTGGCGGCGGCAACGCCCAACATCAGGCCCGACGCGATGCCCAAGGTTGCCACCATCACGCCCTGCACCAGGAACACGCGCTGAACCAAGGTGCCGGTCGCGCCCAGGGAGCGCAGCACGGCGATGTCCGCCCGCTTGCTGTCGATGACCATGGTTTGGCTGGAGACGATGTTGAATCCGGCCACTGCGACGATCAGCAGCAGGATCAGGAACATCAGCGCCTTTTCAATGCGCACCGCAAGAAAGAGTTCGCCATAGCTCTGCATCCAGGTTTCAATCCCCGCCGCGACTCCGGCTCGGCCCCCGGCTTCGGCAGCCATCCGGGCAAAATCGCCGGCTGACAAGGGATCGTCAAGCACCACGCGGACGCGGTCGGCGCCAAGGCGGTCGAGTTCCGCGCCATCGAAGCCAGCGCGGGACACGATCACCAACCCGTAGTCGAATTCCGCGCCGATCTCGAACAGCCCCGCAAGCCGGAGGGCCTTGAAACGCGGCTGCACCGTACCCCCTTCAGCTAAGGGGAGCGCGAGGCGCAGGGCATCGCCCTCCAACAGGCCCAAGCGGCGAGCCAAGGGCCGGCCCATCACCAAGCCGGTGGGCGCGGCCACCGCCTCCCCCAACCTCCGGCCCAGCATGTTGGCATCGATGGTGGTCAATTGCGGCGCATCGGCGGCATCAATCCCGTAAACAGTCACCGGGGCCACGCCGCCCGCGCCAACCACCATGCCGGACGCCTCAAAGAAGGGATAGGCGGCGACAACGCCCGCCAACTGCTCGACGGCCTCGGCGCCCATGCCCTCGGAGTGGGGCAACAGCGCGTGGGGGACGGTGCCGAGAATGCGGCTGCGCAACTCCGCATCGAAGCCGTTCATGACGCTGACCACCACGGTCAGCACCAGGACGCCCGCGCCAAGGCCCGTCAACGTCATCCAGTTGATCAGCCGCGCATAGCGGTTGCGGCCCCGCCACAGATGGCGCAAGGCAATCCAAAGCACCAGCCTCATGCCAAGGGTTCCAAAACGCCGCCATCAAGCAGCAGCGCCCGGTCCATGCCCCCGGTTGCCGCCTCATCGTGGGTCACCACCACAAGGGCAACGCCAAAATCCCGGCTCAAGGCGCGCATCAGGTCAAACACTTGGCGTGCGTTTTCCCGGTCGAGATTGCCGGTGGGCTCATCGGCCAGCAGCAGGTCCGGATGGCCAACTAAGGCCCGGGCCACGGCAACGCGCTGGCGTTCGCCCCCGGAAAGGGCGTTCGGACGATGGGCCGAGCGGGACTGCAAGCCCACCGCATCCAGCATGGCCGCTGCCTGGACCTCGGCTTCGCGGCGGGAGACGCCCCCTAAGCGCAACGGCATGAGCACATTCTCCAAGGCGGAGAACTCCGGCAACAGGTGATGGAGCTGGTACACGAATCCGACGTGACGGTTGCGCAGCCGGGCCCGCTCGCCCACCGATGCGGCGCTGATGGCCGTCCCGCAAAGTTGCACCTGCCCGGCATCCAAATCGTCCAGCCCGGCCAAAATGTGCAGCAAGGTGCTCTTCCCCGATCCGGAACGCCCGACAATGGCGCATCGTTCGCCGGACCGCACTTCGAGGCTCAGGCCGCGCAGCACGTCGATGCGCTCGCTGCCCTGCTTGAACGACTTGTGCAGGCCTGTGGCCAGGAGCACCGGCTCACTCATGGGCGAGCACGCGGCTGGGCAGCAGGCGAGCAGCGCGCCAAGCCGGATACAGGGTGCAGGCCACGCATAGGGTGAAGGACACCGTGGCGATGCGGGCGAGGTCGGACGGCCAGATGTCCACGGGCAGGTAGCTGATGAAATACTGGCTCATCAGGTCAAGGTTCAAGCCCTCATTGATCCAGGCAAAGACCGCAGGCAGGCCAGTGGCCACCGCCGTGCCGAAGGCGATGCCGCTCAGGATGCCGACGACGCCGATCAAGGCGCCGAGCAGCACGAAACAGCCGATCAGCGGCGCGCTGGCGGCGCCCATCGTCTTGAGTATGGCGATGTCCGCTCCGCGCTGTTCGACCGTCATGATCAAGGTGGAGACCAAGTTGAACGCGGCAACGCCCACGAGAAAGGCAAGCAGCACGAACAGGGTCGCCTTCTGGGCACCAATCGCCCGATGCAGGTTGCCGTGGGAGTGCTGCCAGGTGCGGGCAAAGAAGCGATCCTCGCCCAAGCGCCGCACCGCTTGGCCGGCCAGCGCGTTGGCGGCGTCAAGGTCGGCGAGGCGCAACTGATAGCCATGCACCTGGCCGCCCAGTCGAAACAGCCGTTGGGCATCCACCAAGTGGATGAACGCCGCCCGGGCATCCAATTCGGAGCCGGAGCGGAGCAAGGCCACCACTTGGAAGCGCTTCTGCCGAGGCAGCATCCCCGCCAAGGTCAGAGATCCCAAGGGCAACATCAACCGCACCGAATCGCCGACGCCGACCCCCAAACGCGCCGCCAGGCGCGCGCCCAGAATCACGCCAAAGCCACCGGGGCGCAGGGCGTCGAGTGTCGTTGCGCCGGTCGGGCCGAGAAAGGACTCCATGCCGGAAACGTGCCGATAGGCCGCCGGCTCAGCGCCAGTCAAGAGCACACCTTGCACCGCATCACCGGCGACCGCCAGAGCCGATCCCTGCACGATCGGCACCGCAGCCAACACGCCGGGAACAGCGGTCAACTTCGACGTCTCCAGGGTGCTCGGAACGAAAGGTTGGTCACCCCAGAGCCCGGCGTGGGGCAGGACGCCGAACACCCGTTCGCGCAACTCCCGCTCAAAGCCGTTGACCACCGACAGCACCACCACCAGCACGGCGACGCTGAGCGCCAATCCGGCGATCGCCACCCAACCGATCAGCGCACCGGAGCCGCGACGCGAGAAGGCATAGCGCACGCCAAGTTCCGCAGCCAGTCTTGAATTGGCTTTCCGGAACTCGGGCGTCACGGCTGGAGAAACTGGCTCATGGATTCAGTATAGCGGCGCTCGAAGCCACTTTCGCTGCGCACCAGCAACAAGGCGGCCACGCCTTCACGGTGGACGAAGCGCCAGCCCGCATCGGGGCCGAGCACTTGGATGGCCGTCGCCAAGCCATCCGCTTCAGCGGCGCTGGCCGCCACCACCGTCACCGAGGCCAAGGCATGGCTGACCGGCTCGCCGGCGCGAGGATCGATGGTGTGGCTCAGGCGCCGTCCGTCCAGCAGGCGGAAGTTGCGGTAGTCCCCAGAAGTGGCCGCCGACTGCCCCGAAAGCCGCAGAACCCACTGCGGCGGGCCACCGTCCGGCTGCTCCACGCCGATGCGCCAAGGCTGGCCCGTGGAGTTACCGCCACGGGTGCGCACTTCGCCGCCGATATCGACCAAGTAGCTGTGGCAGCCCAGGCCGTCAAGGCGCATGGCCACCCGGTCAACGCCATGGCCTTTGCCGATGGCGGAGAAATCAAGGGACAACCCATCGAAGCGCTTGCGCAACGCTGGCGGATCGAGGCGCGCTTCAAGCTGCTGCCAACCTACCCGTTGCATGGCCACTGCAATGGCTTCGACACCCGGCACCGACTCGCCCACAGGCGCTTGGGGGCCAAATCCCCAGAGCTGCACCAAGGGCGCAACCGTCAGGTCAAACGCGCCCCCGGAGCGGCGCGAGAGGGCCAGGGCCTCGACGGTGACTGCTGCCACCGGCGCTGAGACGGGAAACCACTCCCCCGCCGCGCTGGCGTTGAAGCGCGCCACCTCGGAGTCTGGCCGCCAAGTGGAAAGCTGCGCGTCCACCTGCTGGAGTTCGTGAACCACCGCGGCTTCCACATCGCCGTCGCAACCCGCATGGGTCAGCGCCAGTTGAGTGCCCATGGCTTCGCCACGGTAGTGATGGTAAGCCGACCCTTGACCACAGCCGCTGAGCGCCGCCACAGCCAGAAATGAGGCGGCCGTTGTGACAAAATGCCGCACCCAACCCGTTATCCATCCATCCAGCGAGAGAGGATCCATGCCCGAATACTGCACCGTCGACAAATCCGACCATATCATGACCGTCACCCTGAACCGGCCGGACCGCCTGAACGCGCTGCACCCGCCGGCCAACGTCGAACTCGGCGAGGTTTTCGACGACTTTGCCGACGACGACGACATGTGGGTGGCCATCATCACCGGCGCCGGCCGCGGTTTCTCCGCCGGCAACGACCTGCGCTACCAAGCCGAAGGCGGCGAACGGCTGCCGATGCCCAGGGGCTTCGCTGGCCTGACCTCCCGCTTCGACCTGTTGAAGCCGGTGATAGCCGCCGTCAACGGCGTCTCCATGGGCGGCGGCTTTGAAATCGCGCTGGCCTGCGACCTCATCATCGCCTCGGATAAGGCCCTGTTCGCGCTGCCGGAACCCAAGGTCGGCTTGGCGGCCCTGGCCGGCGGCCTCAACCGCCTGCCCCGGCAGATCGGCTCCAAGCGGGCGCTGGGCATGATTCTCACCGGCCGCCACGTTGGCGCCGAGGAGGGCAAGGAACTCGGCTTCGTCAACGCCGTGGTGTCCCACGACAAGCTCATGGAGGAAGCCCGGGACTGGGCCAACCAAATCTGCCAGTGCGCCCCGCTGTCGATCCGCGCCAGCAAAGATGTGGTGTACCGAAGCCTGAGCACCGCGTCCCTGGAGGAGTCCATCCGCGCCTCCTACGAGTCCGTGCGGGCAATGGCCAAAAGCGAGGACTTCATCGAGGGCCCCAAAGCCTTCGCCGAAAAGCGGCCACCGAATTGGAAGGGACGCTAGTACGACAGCACCTATGTACACTGGTTAGCCTCGCGCTGGGTGGATTGCCCACTTGTCCGCACTCATCTATTGCCTCGCCTTCGTCGGCGGCTTCGTCATCATGTCCTTGGAGCTGCTCGGCGGGCGGGTGCTCGCCCCCTACTTCGGCAGCAGCATCCATGTTTGGGGCAGCATCATCACGGTGTTCATGGCGAGCCTCGCCCTAGGCTACCTAGCCGGTGGCCGGTGGTCTCTGCGCTCCCCGTCCCTACCCAAGTTCGCCGGGCTGCTGCTGATTGGCGCGGTCCTGCTGTACCCCTTGGTTTACTTCAGCGAACCGGCCATGGAGTGGATCTTCCATGCCATTGAAGACCCACGCTACGGGTCGCTTACGGCCTCGATGGCGCTGTTCGTTCTGCCCACCGTGATGCTCGGCATGATATCGCCCTACTCCGTGCGCCTGCTGGTGCGCACCACCGAGGAGTCCGGCAACGTGGCGGGGCGCCTGTACTTCGTGTCCACCGCCGGCAGCGCCCTCGGCACCCTGGGCACCAGCTTCTACTTCGTGCTGTGGTGGGAGATCAACACCATTCTGACCTTGCTGACCGCGACCCTGGTGCTTGCAGGCACAACCGCGCTGGTCGTTGCGAGGCTGCGCCGATGAGCGCGGCCAGCGGCGCTCGACCGAGCGCCGCTTCGAGGGCGGGACGCCCTCGCTCCAACCTTCGTTCGAGGCTGTTCCCCGGAGCGAGGGCGTCCCGCCCTCGACCGGATTCGGGTAGGTGCTATGCGATTACTCGCTGCTCGATTGCCCTGGCGCTGTTAGGCATCGCGCTGCTGGCACCGTTGGCCTCCGCGGAGGTGGTGCATCGGGAGCGGTCGCTCTATCAAACGATTTTGGTGGTCAAGCAGGGCCGCACCCTGTGCCTGCAATTCAGCTTGCGGCGGGCGCAGCGCAACCAGTCCTGCCTCGATGAGCGCCGTCCTGAGCGCATGGTGCTGGCCTACACCCGGATGATGATGGCGGCGCTGCTGTTCGGACCCGCGCCGCAACGGATCCTAGTGGTCGGCGTCGGCGGTGGCACACTGCCGATGGCGCTGACGGCGATCTATCCCGAAGCCCAGATGGATGCGGTGGAAATCGACCCGGCAGTGGTCAAGGTGGCCAAACGCCACTTCGGCTTTGCCGAAAGCGAGCGGCTGAAAGTCCACGTCGAGGACGCCCGGGTGTTCACCCGGCGGGCGGTGGCCGCTGGCCGAACTTATGACCTCATCCTGCTCGATGCCTTCGGGGCCGACTACATTCCCGAGCACCTCATGACCCGCGAATACCTCGCCGAAACCCGCGCGCTGCTGACCGACGACGGCGCTCTAGCCGCTAACACCTTTGCCATCAGCCAGCTTTACGACCACGAATCCGCGACCTACTTCGACGTTTTCGGACCCTTCTTCAACCTGAAGCTGCCCAGCAGCGGCAATCGTGTCATTTTGGCCACCAAAGGGCGGTTGCCGAGCCTGATGACCCTCAACGCACGGGCAGCGGAGTTGGCCAGGTCCCTAGCCCCCTACGGCATCAGGATCCGCGACTACCCCCGGCGCCTGAAGAGCGAAATCGACTGGGCCGCGAATACCCGGGTGCTGACGGATCAGTATGCGCCGGCCAACCTGCTGCAGGCGCAATAGTCAGCAGGGACGCCCTTGATCGAACGCTATGGCGCCCCGGGAAGGATTCGAACCTTCAACCTACCCCTTAGGAGGGGGCCGCGCTATCCAGTTGTGCCACCGGGGCTTGCGCTTGGGAGTCAGAGTTCGCTGCCGCCACGCCTCAGTTTGTGCAATTGGTAGCCAGGAGGCGGCTCGCTGACCGGGCGCTTGTGCTGCTCACTCAGCAAATGCACATCCGCCTCGGGCAGCGGCGGCAAGTCCTCTAGGTCACCGAGGTCGCCGTAGGGGTCGAAGGCCTCCCAATCCTCAAACTCATCGCTGTTGCCGGCGTCCGCGAAAAGGGCAAGGTCGTCCCCCGAATCCGAGGCGCCGGGGCTGGGCAGCGCCTCCCCCCCGTCGCCAGCCAGCAGCCAAGCATCAGCATGGCCGCTGCCACGGGCCACAGCAAGCATCCCGGCCGCCTGATTGCGCGCCTCGAAAGGGCCGAGCAGCAGCCGATGCCAGCGGCCCCCGGACGTGTCAAAGGCCCTCACCTGCAACGGCGCCATGACGTCCATGCTGGGCGCCTGCCTGGCAGCTTCCGCATTGCCAGGACTTTGGTAGCTGCCCAGCACAATCCAAAACCGCGCTTCGGCAGCCGACGTCACGAAGGCAAGCGCCAATCCAAGGCAACAGGTCAGTATCCGGGTTGCAGCCATCATGGCCGTCATTTTAGCAGCATAGAAGACCGTCACTCGGAGCGATGCACAAACCGGATTTTATTACATTAAATTTAGTAGGTTATATAATCTATTTCGCAAACAGGATTAATATGCCTGCGGCGGCGGCGGAGCCGATGACGCCCGCCACGTTCGGTCCCATGGCGTGCATCAGCAGATGGTTTTGGCGGTTGGCGGCCAGGCCGATGCGGTTGGCCACCCGAGCCGCCATGGGCACCGCCGAGACCCCAGCGGCGCCAATCACCGGATTGACCGGCGTTCGCGCCAGGCGGTTCATCAGCTTGGCCATGAGCACCCCGCTGGCGGTGCCGACCGCGAAGGCCGCGAGGCCGAGCAGCAGAATGCCCAAGGTGCTCGGCCGCAGAAACAATTCCGCCTGCAGCTTGGCGCCCACCGCCAACCCTAGGAAGATGGTGACAGCATTGATCAGGGCGTTCCGCGTCGTGTCGGCCAACCGCTCAACCACTCCGCACTCGCGCATCAGGTTGCCGAAGCAGAACATGCCAAGCAGCGGCGCCGCGGCGGGCAGCAGCAGGGCGATGAGCAACAACAGCAGCATCGGGAAGAGCATGGCTTCGGCCTTGCCCACTTCCCGCAACTGCGGCATCTCAATGGCCCGCTCCCGCTCGCTGGTCAGGGCGCGCACGATGGGCGGTTGAATCAGCGGCACCAGCGCCATGTAGGAGTATGCGGCGATGGCGATGGCGCCCAGCAAGTGCGGTGCCAGCTTGCCCGCCACATAGATGGCGGTGGGACCGTCCGCCCCGCCGATGATGGCGATGGCGGCGGCCTCCCGCACATCGAAGTCCATCAGTCCACCGGCGCTTAAGCCGAGGACGGCAAGCAGGGTCCCGAAGATGCCAAACTGCGCCGCAGCACCCAGCAGCAGGGTCTTGGGATTGGCCAACAGGGGACGGAAATCGGTGAGCGCGCCGACCCCCATGAAGATGATCAACGGAAACGCGCCGGTTTCAATGCCGACCCCGTAGATCAGGCTCAGCAGGCCATCGCCAGTGGCGATCCCGGCGCCGGGAATGTTGGCGAGAATCCCGCCGAAGCCGATGGGCACCAGCAGCAGGGGCTCGAACCGGCGCACGATGGCCAAGTAGAGCAGCAGGCCGCCGACGCTGATCATCGCCAGCTGCCCCCAAGTGGCCTGATGGAAGCCGGAAGCGCGCCAGATTTCTAGAACTAGATCCACCGGCTAGTCAGGCCGGCCGAAGGGTCAAACCACCGACAGCAGCGCATCGCCCATCTCGACCGCATCCCCCTCGCGCACAAACACCGCGTCGACGGTGCCCGCTTGCGGCGCCGTGACCTCGTTCTCCATCTTCATGGCTTCCAGCACGGCGACCGGCTCACCGGCGCTGACCACATCGCCGGGCTTGACCAGAACCTTGAAAACAGTGCCCGCCAAGGCGGCGGTGATGGCGCCCGCTTGATCTGCCTTGGCCGGTGCCGCCGGGGCGATGTCCTGGACGGCGCCATTGGCGGCCACCTCCACCTGAAAGGCCTTGCCGTTCACCCGCACCGAATAGACGGCAGCTTCTTCGGCTGCGGTGGGCTGCGCAGAGGGTTCCGCCGCTTCCTCCACCGGGGGCTCAAAGGCGCTTGGATCGCCGCGATGCTCAAGAAAGCGCAGGCCCACTTGGGGGAACAGCGCGTAGGTGAGCACGTCGTCAATGGGATCGTCGGCCAAGGCGATTTGCCGCTGCCCGGCCGCCTGCTTCAACTCCGCGGTCAGGGTCTCCATCTCCGCCGCCAAGCGGTCGGCCGGGCGCTCCGTCAGCGGCTCGGCGCCGTTGAGAACGCCAGCCTGCAAGGCGGTGTCCACCGGTGCCGCGGTGGCGCCGTACTCGCCCTTGAGCACCCCCGCCGACTCCTTGGTGATGGACTTGTAGCGCTCCCCCGTCAGCACGTTGAGCACAGCCTGGGTGCCGACGATCTGCGAGGTGGGGGTAACCAGCGGGATCATGCCCAAGTCCTCGCGCACCTTGGGAATTTCCTCGAGCACCTCGTCCAAGCGGTCGAGCGCATTCTGCTCGCGCAGTTGATTTTCCAAGTTGGTCAGCATGCCGCCGGGCACCTGGGCGACGAGGATTCGCGAGTCCACCCCCTTGAGGCTGCCCTCAAAGCGGGCGTACTTGCGGCGCACCGTTCGGAAGTAGGCTGCGATTTCCTCCAGCAGCGCCAGGTCCAAGCCGGTGGGGCGCTCGCTGTCCGCCAACATGGCGACCAAGGACTCCGTGGCGGAATGGCCATAGGTCATGCTCATCGACGAAATGGCGCCGTCGAGGTTGTCGATGCCCGCCTCCACCGCCTTGAGATAGGTGGCGGTGGACAATCCGGTGGTGGCGTGGCAGTGCAGGTGAATGGGAATGGCGACCGCCTCCTTCAGGCGGCTGACCAGTTCGAAGGCCGCGTAGGGGGTGAGCAGGCCGGCCATGTCCTTGATGCATAGGGAATCGGCCCCCATGTCCTCAATGCGCTGGCCGCGCTGCACCCAAAGCGCGATGGTGTGCACCGAGCTCAGGGTGTAGGCCATGGTGCCCTGGGCATGCCGTCCCACCTTGCGCACCGCGCCGATGGCCCGCTCCAGGTTGCGCATGTCGTTCATGGCATCGAAGATGCGGAACACGTCCACCCCGTTGGCCGCGGCGCGCTCCACGAAGCGATCCACCACGTCGTCCGCATAGTGCCGGTAGCCAAGCAGGTTTTGCCCGCGCAGCAGCATCTGTTGGGGCGTTTTGGGCATGGCCGCCTTGAGCTTGCGCAGCCGCTCCCAGGGATCCTCTCCCAGATAGCGAATGCAGGCATCGAAAGTGGCCCCGCCCCAGGACTCCATGGACCAAAAGCCCACCTGGTCGAGCTTGCCGGCGATGGGCAGCATGTCCTCGATGCGCATGCGCGTGGCCAACAGGCTTTGGTGCGCATCGCGCAGCGCCAATTCGGTCAGACCCAGCGGGGCGGCGTTCATGGGCGTGAGGGGGGTTGGGTCAGCGCCGGTGCTGATGCAGGGCGGCGGCGATGGCGGCGGCTTCCTCCAAGGAGGGACCCTTCCCAACGTCTGCCACCGCTTGCCAGCGCACGGTGAACCGCTGCGTCACGGCACCGAGGGCCATGGTGGCGAAAACCAGAATCAACAGGAAGGCGAACACGGAGCCCATGCCAACCAGCATCAACGCCACACCTTCAGCCAGCAGATCGCCTTGCACTTCTCTTCTCCAACTGCCGTTCTACGCCTTGGCTGCCAGTAACGGAGCCGAGGCGGAAAACCTGGCGCACCCGGCTGGATTCGAACCAGCAATCCCCAGTTTCGTAGACTGGTGCCTTATCCAATTTGGCCACGGGTGCGGCGGGCGCGTATCCTACACCCATTCGCGTTGGTTCAACAAACCGTGGAGATCTCTCCCCAAGCATGTCCACAAACCAGCAAAGCCTGCGCCTGAACGTGCACATACACGGCCAACTCGCGCTCAGCATGGAAGCTAACCCCGACCGGCCCGCCAGCTTGGAAAGCGGAGACGCGATGCCCTGGCTCTCGTCAACATGGTCCGGCGACGAGGACAAGGTCACCGCGCAGCTCTGGCTCTTGTGCTGCCTACCGGAAAACGGCGTGCTCGAGCAATGGGTAGGGGAAGCACTCGCCGCCCTGCGCCGATTGGGTGGCTTTGGGCAGGTCCGGCTCCCTGAAACCGTGTTGTGGGCACATCCCGACAGTGAATACCCGGGCGCCATGTCGGTGTCAGTCGGCGATGCGGCCAGCCCACCCAACCCCCAGATGCCGCTTCAAGACTATGAACGCCTCGGCTCCGCCGATATGGAGAGCCTTCTGCAGGATGCGATCGCGGCTTCCGGCGGCGCAAGTGGCCGCGCTAGGCCTTCGCGGCGCTGGCCAGTGGCCTCCCTATCCGGCATGCGGCCCAAAACAGCCGCCACGCTGGACAATGGTATCTGGCGCTTAGCGCCCCAGGGCCATCTGAACACCGCCATCGTCAAGGTTGAGGACAGCCGGCGAAACCCCGGAGAGGCCGGGATCGAGAGCCTCTGCCAACAAACCCTGTTGCAGCTCGGCCTGCGCGCCGCGCCCACGCAGTCACAAGTCATTGCAGGGTTGCAGTGCGTCATCAGCGAACGGTCCGATCGGGTCGTCACCAACGGACGAGTCCTTCCCATCCACCAAGAGGACTTCCGCCAAGCCGGCGACTTTGGCCCGGAGAAGTATCCAGCGGCGTATGACAGCAGCGAGAAAAGAGGGTGGGCCCAGGCGTATCAGGTCTTGCGCCAAGGCGCAGAGGACGCGGATGCGGAGTGCGACGCACTGACTCGCTTCCTGGCGGCAACTTGGATGCTCGGCCACGGCGACCTGCACCGCGGCAACCTCGGCTTCCGTGTGTCCGCCCCCGGTGAGGGGCCGAAACGCGTTAGCATCGCCCCCGCCTACGACGTCTCAAGCGCCGTAGGCACGCCCTACTCCAATGAACTGGTGCTGGAAATTGGCGGGCAGCAGCAACCTGCCAAGATCAGGCCAGGTTCGTGGCGGGAGCACGCCCGATCCTGCGGCTTGGACGCAGCCCAGACACTGGACGTGGTCGCCGACGTTGCCGCCCGGCTGCCTGACGCCTTCGCGGACGCAAGGCGCATCTGCGCAGCCCAAGACGAAAACCGCGAGAAGGGCAGCGTTGCAACGCGCACGGAAAAGACGGCTAGGCACGTCCAAGAGTGTGCGCGTGAATTCAGATGTGCGATGGAGCGGGCCGCCTAGGCATGGCCGGTGGTCAAGACATCGCTTGACGAGCAGATAACATTCCATTACTTTTTCTCAAATTCATCTATCTAGTAAGGCGCGCGGTGGACACAGCAAGGGTGACGAGCAAGGGTCAGGTCACGATTCCGAAGCGAGTTCGCAACCTGATGGCAATCGAGACCGGCGACCGCTTGGCCTTCGATCTCGACGAGAACGGAGACCTCCATGTCAGTCCCATCCGAGACGAAAAGCGCTTTCTAAGAGGGCTGCTCTCGGACTACGGCAAGGGCCCAAGGGTGGATGAGGAGCGGATTCGCACGGCGCTCCGCGAGCGAGCGGCGGCTAAGTACGCCGTCCGTTGATCGCCTTCGACACCAATGTCCTGCTGCGCCTGCTGCTGGACGACGACGCAACGCAGGCGAGGAAGGCGCATGCCCTGCTTGAGCAGACGCAGTCCAGGTCCGACAAGGTGCTGTTGCCGGATATCGTCCTATGCGAGGTGGAATGGGTGCTGAGTTCCGTTTACAAGGTGCCGAAGGTGCAGATCATCGAGACGTTACGGCATTTGCTTGAAGCGGACGAGTTCGCATTCTTCAATCGCGGTGCCGTCGCCGAAGCCCTAATCGCATACGGGGACGGCAGCGCGGACTTCTCGGACTACCTCATCGGCGCCACTGCCGCGAGAGCAGGCGCTGCGACCACCTACACATTCGACCGCGCTCTGCGGCACACCGCTGGGTTCAGCTTGCCGGCGTAACACCAGCGTGAAGCCGATGACGGTTGATGCAAAGCGCATCTGCACAGCCCAAGACGAAAACCGCGAAAATGGCAGCTTAGCGGTGCGCACGGAAAAGACGATTAAGCACGTCCAAGAGTGTGCGGGTGAGTTTAGGTCGGCAATGGAGCGGGTCGGCTAGGCGCCTACGGTGTACTCACAACAGGAATACCGAAGAGAAGCAATCCGTCTTCAACTCCTTGATCGGTTCATCCGTGCGGATGACAGGTCGGGGCCACTCATAGATTTGGAGAACTGTATTCTTGACCCCTAAGCCAAAGCACCTTGTTTCCAGTCAATTCTGGCTTGGTCTGATCTCTTTCGGCCAGTGTGAATTGGCAGTCGGGATGGACCCGAACGCTTCGTAAAAGCTCCTGATGAGACCCGCTTCTATGTTCTGCACGTTCTGAGGCCCGTTGCGTGAATAGTACGCACAGGTAGCCCCGAAGGCAGCGCCGTACTGGTAGCGAGGCCACCAATAGCGCTCGTCGTGGTCCTCGACTGCGCCGAGTATGTGGTTCCTGTGGGTAAACAAACGCTGACTCAAGTCATTCGCTTTGCCTATGTAGAATATCGGGGAACTGCCCCATGGGTAGGTCAGCATGGTGCCATCCGATGTTCCCAGCACATACGCGCCGCCAGAGCTTGTCGGCGGATCGTCATCGTAGTCGTCAGCCAGCAGGTCGAAGAGACGCGTGTACCAGTCCTGTGTGCTGAGGCAGAAGCGGAGGTGGAAGTCCTTCATCTTGGCTGTGTATCCCCTTAAGGCCAGAGCTTAACGGCTGTACGGTGACGTACTATTGTTACCACTCAGCCCCTGATCTTTTCCGTTCCCCCTTGCCTTTGCCGGAGTCGGCAACGACCACACGCTTTAGCGTCGTGCCAGCCTGAAAAGTGACAGGGTCTCCATCCAGTATGGATGCTCGAGACAATTTGGCATCCGACGACGTGATTTGCACCGTACCGATGGGCGTTTCCTCAGCTCCTAGGACTTCCCCGGTATCCGGGTCAACAAACACTTCACCCACAGTGAAAGCCGCCAATTGGTCGCCCGCCTTGAAAAACACATTACCGTAGTTCAGCACCAAGGTGCCGTTGCCCTGAACGGCAATGATCTTAACGGGCGTTCGGGCGGTCACGATTGCCTCAGCTATTCGCGACGACACCACCCGTTGCACGTCCGCAAAGGGACCGGCGCTTGCATCGGATTGGGACACCCCGCCCACGGAGAACGACGAACCAGCCTGGACTGTGCCCGATACTTCGTCCGCTATGACAATTCTGCCGGTGGAAACATCGGTGACCTTGAGATCCACTCCCATTGACACTGAGACTTTGGAGGTGTTCAACCCGCCGGCGGCCCGTCGAAAGCGGCCCCCTATGCCGCTATTGCCCGACACGGTTACTCCGCTTTCCACCGAACCAAATCGGGTGATGGTGCCGTAAACGAGGTAGTCAACCCCAGTCAAGCCCCCGATGCCACCGCCGGCATCGGTGATGCCAGCGCCAGCCAATCCTTGTTCCTGGAGCACGACTTCCAAGCGCCCTCGCTCCATCACATCCATTTTCCCGGTCTTGGTGATGGCGGTTTCCAGCATGACGCGGAATCCTTCCGACAGATCGGCATTACAGTCGTAAGAAGCCCGATCCCAGCCTTTGCACGATATGTTCTGGGCGGCAGCGGCGATCTGGTCTATGGCAACTACTGGTTTGGCCGCTTGGGCGAAGCTGGGCAACGTCAGCAAGATTGCTACTAGTGAGTAGAGTGAACGCATGGATTAAACCCCTAATGTTGGCATCCCCGGGACACAATGGTGCCGGGCCATTAGACCAATCCATCGGAAGATGAAGCGTGCCACCTATTTGCCGACCCGTCGGGGAGCTACCCCGTGGATAGTCAACGGCTATGTCATTCAGCGGCTGACCCGACAGGCGGGTGCCGATGGATTTGGTCTAGGATGGGAGTAGAGAAGAAACGGGGTCGGGTGTCAAGTCCTAGCCCTGCGTCGGGTCGGAGCAGCCGCCAAGAGATAGGTTTACCTACTCTACTGCAAGCAGCCACCAAGCTCTGATTTTAGAGGGATACACTACTTGAAAATATTCATATAACTATTTGAAAATAAATTAGTTAGTCTAAGTTTGCCGTTTGAAGGCAGGAAGCCATCCAGCCCCTACATTGCAAGGCTAAGGGGCTCCAAATGGAGTTTCCGTGGATCGGAGCGAGGGCAAGATGCCCTCGAGCCGACCTTCGTTCATAGTTTTCCCGAATATAAGGCGTCCCTCCCTCGCACTGAATCAGGTTTGTTGCGCGGAAACACCATTTGGTGACTCGGGTTTCGCGTTCAACCTCCGTTCAGGTTCCCCTCGCTATTCTGATAGAGTCTCGACAGACGAAGGGGCATCGAACCATGAAACTCTGGCGCGGAACCAAGATCTCGGTGGCGTTTTCCCTAGCGGCGTTGGTGGGGCTGTTCACGGCAGGCGCTTGGGCGGAAAACCAACCGGCCGTCGAAGTCGAACCGATTGAATTGCTGGATGCCGAGGCGCTGGAGATGTTGGTGGCACCCGTGGCGCTCTATCCCGATGATCTGCTCGCCGTGGTGCTCCCCGCCTCCACCTACCCGCTGCAAGTCGTGCTGGCGGCGCGCTTCCTTGAAGACGAACAGCAAAACGCCGATGGGGATGCGGCGCAGCCGAGCGAGGAGTGGGACGACGCGGTCGTGGCGCTGCTGAATTACCCCGAGGTGGTGGCGTTGATGGACAACAACCTGGATTGGACCCGCCGGCTCGGCGAGGCGGTGATCGTTCAGGAGCAGGACGTCATTGCCGCCATCAGCGCCTTCCGGGAGCAGGCCAAGGATGCGGGCAACCTGGAAAGCGACGGCAAGCAGGACGTGGTGGTGAACGACGCCGGCGCCATTGAGATCAAGCCCGCCGTTCCCGAAGAAATCTATGTGCCCTACTATGAACCCGAAGAGGTGGTGGTGCGCCAGCCGGTGCGGGTTTACCACTACTATCCCCGTTCCTATCCGGTGTACTACTACCCCTACCACCAAGGCTACAGCTTCGCCCACGGCCCGTTCTGGGGCGTCACCTCAGCCTTCAGCATCGGCTGGCATACGCGCAACCTGCATCTGCACCACTACGGCTTCCTCGACCACCCCTACTACAGCTACCGCTACTACGACCCGTTCTACTACCGGCGGCCGCATTTGGTTCTGAACGTCTATGACCGGGACCGCCGGCACCGCCATCGACATCGTTCGGATCGCCACCACCGGGGCAACGACTGGCGTTCCGAACGCTCCAAGCGCGACCACCGGCGGTGGACCGCCCGGAACGATGGGCGGCGCGGCAAGGACCGTGGGTACGATCAGCATCGAAGGGCCACCCCAGACGAAGGCCGGCGCGGCGAAAGCCATGGGAACGGCCAGCAGCCGTGGGTTGCCCGAGGTGACCGCCCGCGCGGTGAACGCCGTGGGAACGAGCGGCGTCCTGAGAACCGGCAGCGGCCCCTGCATCCGGAGCATGGCGAATCGATTGCGCAAACACTGAAGACCGGCGCCAACGCCCCGATACACCGGCCAACTCGAGTCACGCCCTTGGGTGAAGTGCCGCCGCAACCCACTGTGAACCGAACGGGCATTCGCGGAGCGCAGGCGGGGGCACCGGCGGCGGATCCCTCCCTCCGACAGCGTGCGGGGCCGCAACCCGCACAGCGGGGGCGCGCTGAACGTCGCCGGGAGAATGCCCGCTTGCCGCAGTCCCGCTCGCAGATTGCGGCGCCGACGGCAGTGCGCCCAGTGCAACGGCCCAACCGGGCACAGCCAACACGGCAAGCCCAACGTCCAGCGGGCGTGGCACCCCAAACGCCCGTGCGGCCGCAATCACCGAGAGCGCTTCCCAACCGCGCCTCCCAACGCGCCGACCGCGCCCCTCAGCGCGTCAATCGCGCACCGCCGCCCAGGACGCAAAGGCCCATAGCGGCGAACCGGCCAGCCGAACGGCCAACCGCTCGCCAGCCCGTTCGACAAGTGCGCCCACAACCGAATCTCAACCACGGCGCACTCTCTCGGGTGCAGCGGCCTGCGCCAGCCGCTCGGCAAGCGCCACAGCAAGTACGCCAACCAAGCTTCAATCGGCAAACGCCCGCTCGGGCAGAAAGGCCCGCTGCACCCGTCCGTCCCGCACGCACCGAACGCCGCGCCGAGCGGCCTGCGCCGCAACGGCCAGTTCGATCCCGTCCGGGACCATCCAGCGACGACTTCCGTTCGCGGCGCCCGCACTGAGCAAGCGCGCTCAGCGCGCCAACTGGGCAGTATCCGAGTCGCGGATCTCGTAGAGCTCTATGATGTTGCCGAACGGATCCTTGCCGTAGATGGCTGAGGTGTCGCCGAAGTTGACCGGCGGCCCGGCAAACTCCATCCCAGCGGCGCTGAGGCGGTCGTACTCGGCCTCGATGCCATCCACCTGCAGGGCGAAGTGGGGATAGCCGTAGTCGCAGGGGCGCTGGCGGCGGTCTGCTGGCTCGGGACTGCTGTACTCCCATAGCTCCACGAAGGCGTTCGGCGCCTTCAGCATGGCCATTCGGGCGGCCGTCCCGGTCAAGCCGATCGCCTGATCGGCGAGGGGATTGTCGCGGTCCCAATCGCCTTCCTGAACCACTTCGAATCCGAGCAGATCCCGGTAGAACCGAAGCCCCCGCTCGAAGTCCGGCACGCCGATCGCCACATGATGGATGCCTACGATCATCGATGCTTCCTCCTTACTCACTACCCGAGTGTTCCAGCATAGACTTCGGCGGGCGCATCATCCATAGTTTGGCGCTCGCCTCCCATGGCGGAACATCTCATGGCAGCATTTCCAACTTCTCCAGACGCGCTCACCACCGATTGGCTTTCCGAGGCGCTCGGCTACCCGGTGCATGGCTTCCGGGTCAGCCACTTCAGCGAGGGCGCGGGCGTAATCGGCTTAGTGACCCGCCTGCATCTTGAGTCCGACCGCGGACCCGATTCCCTGATCGCCAAGTTCCCCTCCCCGGCGGCAGACAACCGCGCCGTGGCCGAGCTTTACGACATGTACGGGCGGGAGGTGCGCTTCTACCAGGACATCGCGCAGGAGATCAAACTGCGCACACCGGCTTGCCACCACGCCCAATTCGACCCCGGGAGCCACGACTTCATTCTGCTCATTGAAGACCTCAAGGGCTACCAGATCGGCGATCAGGTGGCAGGCTGCACCCGCCAGCAGGCGTTGGCGGTGATCGACGCCATCGCAGAACTGCACAGCAGCGGCTGGGGCGCCGCCGCACCCGATGTCATCTCCCACAACAACCCCATGCAGAGGGACGGCATGATCGCCGGCTTTCAGGCCGGCTGGCCAGTGGTGCTCAAGCACTTTAGCGACCTCATACCGGAGGCGGCTCTGCCGGTCGGCGAGCGGATGCCGTCGCTGGTCGCCCCGCTCCTGGAACGCATGTGCGCGCAACCCACCTGTCTTGCGCACGCAGACGTGCGCTTGGACAACATCTTCTTCGGCGAGGATGAAATCGCGCTGGTCGATTGGCAGTCGGTGTGCGTCTCCGCCCCGGAGCAGGATCTCGCCTATTTCGTCACCCAGAGCATCCCGCCCAAGGTGCGCGCCGAAGAGAACTGGCTGGCCCGCTATCACGCAGCGCTCACTGGCAGGGGCATCGACTACCCCATCGAACGCTGCCGCGAGCGCTTCGTCGTCACCTCGCTCTACCTGCTCTGTTACGCCGTCGTCATCGCCGGTACGCTCGATTTGGGCAACGAGCGCGGCCAAGCCCTCGGCCGCACCCTGCTCGGCAACGCCATGAGCGCGCTCGACGAAATGGGGGCCTTTGCGTTCGCATCCCAAATCGCTTGAGCGGGGCAGCACACTGGAGCAAAGGGCATGATCGAAATCGAACATCGGCGCGACACGGACCTTTCCGCGGACGCCGTGTGGGACGAGTTGCGGCACTTCGACCGCGTGCTGAACTGGATTCCCGGCGGGGACCAAAGCACGATCACCGTCCAGGGCGAGGGGGTCGGCGCCGTTCGTGAATTGCAACTGGCCACTCAAGGCCCGGTGGGCCATCGGCTGCTGATCCTCGACGACGAGCGGCGGATGCTGTCCTACGAGCTCACGGACGGCAAGCCCATCGGCATGCAGGACTATGTGGTCGTGGCCACCGTGACCCCCGCCGATAGGGGTGGCTGCACCATCCGTTGGTCGGGCCGCATGACGGCCGATGCCAGTTTGGATGAAGAGGAAGTCGGCCGCGCCTTGGAAGTGGCCTTGGCGAACATGACAACCGGCCTCATCGCGCGCCTGAAGGGCGAGGTGCCCGCCTTCGTACGGCAACCTAACGAAGACTGGCAGCTACGCAACACCCGCTGAGTCCAACGCGGGTTCGGGCGTTCAGTTCGAGGGCGGGACGCCCTCGCTCCGGGGAATAACTTGGAACAAGGGTCGGAGCAGGGGATCAAGACTTGAGTTCTGCGACCAGTTCCGCGTGGGCTTGGCGGCTTAGGGGATAGGCCAGCGCGGCGGCGATCATGACCACCATGATGGCAGCGGGCGCCAGCGTCATGAGGCTGCGAATGGCATCCAAGGATGCCGGGGTCTGTTCGGCATTGGCCACGTAGCCCGCCAGCGCCAGGACGGCGGCGACACCGGCCCCACCCAGTGCCTTGGCCAGTTTCTGGAAGAAGCTCGACATCGCGAACACCGAGCCGTCGGCGCGCACACCGAAGCGCGCTTGGGCATAGTCCACCGTATCCGGAATCATCGCCCAGCCGAGAACGGCGATGGGCGTGCCGCCCAAGGCCAGCAGGCAGCCCCATAGGAAGATCAGCTCGATCTGGTCGTAGGGGGTGAAGTACAGGCCCAATGCCGCGGCAATGGTCACCGCGGCACCGATGAGGATGCCGCCCGGCTTGCTGTACCGATCAGCCAGCCTCGGCGTGAAGACAAGCCCTACAAACATGATCGATAGGGTCGCCGCAAACCAGGTTTCGATCAGGTCGGGACGTCCTAGGTTGTACTTGAAGTAGTAGATGGCAACGGCCTGGCGCACCGTGAACGACAGCATGCCGCAGGAGAACATCACCATGACCACCAGCAGCGGCGGATTGAGGAACACCGCCTTAAGGCTGTCGCGGATCGCCAGCCGCTGCGCCGCGGGCGGTTGAATGCGCTCCTCGGTTTGCGCGAACGCCAGCGCGAGCAATGGCGTCGCCAACGCGGCGAAGATCAGCATCGACCAAAGGTAGCCTTCGGCTTCGGTGTCGAACGTGCCCACCAGGATCGGCATGCCAACGGATATCGCCAAGCCGCCGCCAAACGCACAGGCCATGCGTATGGTCGAAAGCACGGTGCGCTCATGGTAGTCCGCGGTCAGCGAGGCGGTCAGGGCCGAATAGGGGATCGAGACCACCGTGAAGGCGATGCTGAAGGCGATGTAGGTGAGGTACGCCCACCAGAGCTTGCCTGAATCGCTGAACGCTGGACTGGCGAACGTCAGCACCGCTGATGCGCCCAGCGGCAACGCGCCAAACAGAATGTAGGGCCGCAGGCGCCCCCACCGGCTGCGGGTGCGCTCCGCGATGGCGCCCATCAGCGGATCGGTGACCGCATCGACCACCCGCGCCACCAGCATCACGCCCGCGGCAGCAGCGGCCGACAGGCCGAATACGTCGGTGTAGAAGTAAAGCAGGTAGGTCAGCGTCGAAATAAAGAACAGATTGATCCCGAAGTCGCCCACTCCGTATCCAATCCGCTGCGCTGCGGTCAGTTTTTCAGATGAGTCCTTCATCCATCACGCCGGTCCGCGGCTTCGAGGCTGGCGGCGTAGGGCTTGCGGGCGAATTGCAGCAGGACAACGCCCAACAGCCCGAAGACGCTGGACACCGTGACCAAGGAGTAACGCACCCCATCGGCATCGGGAAAGACGTATTCGTTGAAGGCGCCGGCGATCGGCGGCCCCAGCATCATGCCCAACGCCGAAACGAACAGGTACACCGCCGCGACCTGGGCACGCAGGTTGGGCGGCGTGATCACCGGCAAGGCGCCGGCCGCGATGCCGAACGGCGAGTTGATCAACAGCATGGCCGGGACGTAGAGCACGAATGCCCAGAAGGCGCTTGGCGCAAATTGAATGACGACGATGTTGACAATGGCCAGAAAGCCGCCAATCATGCCGGCAACGATGTTGGCGTCCTTGGCGCCTCGGGCGCTTAGGCGGCGCGCCAACACCGCCACTACCACCGGCCCGAGCGGCCCGGCGATGAGGAAGATCCAGCCAAAGGTCAGCGACGCCTCCGGGGCTTCGAGCCCGTGGACGCGCACGAAAAACGACACGCTCCAAAAGACGAAGGCGTAGCCCGCCAGCACCAGGGACAGGAAGCCCACGTGATGCAGCGCCAAGGCCTTGAAGTTCTGCTGGTAAAAGGCCGCCAGTTCGCTCAAAGTGCCGCCACCGCCTTGGCCCACCCCCCGGCGCGCCGGCTCACGCAAGAAAAGGAAGAGCAGGGCCAGGAGCAGGCCCGGTGCGCCAACGTACACGAACGTCTGCTGCCAAGGGGCCAGTTCGCCAAACACCGGCAGCACCAGGGGCGGCGCATCCTGCACCAAGCCGAGCACGTAGCCGCCGATGATGAAGGCAACCCCCGAGCCCATGATGGGGCCGGCCTGATACACCGACATCGCCACCGGCACCTGTTCGCGGGGAAAGAAGTCGCCCACCAAGGAGGTGGTGGCCGGGCTGAGGGTCGCCTCGCCGACGCCCACGCCGATGCGCGCCAACAGAACCTGCCAGAAGGTGCGCGAGACGCCGCAGGCCATGGTCATCAGCGACCAGAAGAAAATGCCTGCCGCGATGATGAGCTTACGGCTTCGGCGATCCGCCAACCAGGCGATGGGCAGCGCGGCAACCGCGTAGAACACCGCAAAGACGCCGTACAGCCAACCGATCTCGGCGTCATTGACGCCCAAGTCCGCCTTCATGGGATCGACCACGATGGCCACCACCTGGCGGTCGATGAAGGCCACCAGTGCCGCCACCACCAGCACGCCCACCACCAGCCAAGCATAGGTGCGGCTCGGCCAAGCCGCTTCGGCGCGGCTGCCGATGGATTCGCTCACCAAGCCGCTAGCCCGCGCGCATCGTCAACGGCGCGAACTTAAAAGGCTTGCCGAAGGGGCGCTGCCCCAACCTACATTGAGTACGATAGCTCAACCGCGTAGGTCTGCGGCGCGCCCCAACCTTGGAAGCCGGTGTTCGGGCCGCCAAGGAACAGGGCCTGTTCGCGCCATTCCTCGTCGGTCAGGTTCTTGCCGAACGCCGACAGGGAGAGGATATTGCCGTTGTCCAGCGTCCACTCGTAGGCCACTCGGGCATCAAGACCGAAGTAGCCGCCTTCATAGAGGCGCTGGTCGGCGCCACCGCCGGTGTTGACCAGCAGGAAATCGCCCACCTTCTTCCAACCCACATTGGCCGCGAACACGCCGGGGCCCATCTGCCGGGCAAAGGCCAGCGTGACGCTGACGTTCCATTCGGGTTGCCGGGAATCCGAGTTGCCGCCCAAGGTGCGCAAGGTGCCCGGTGGGTCTGCCCCGATGACGCCGCCAGCGGTACAGCCATCCAAACGGAAGCAGTCGATGGTGAACTCCTGGTTCTTGACGTCCAGGAACCCGCCGTTGACCACCAAGGTGAAGTCCTCATTGATGAGCCACTGCGACTCCAACTCGACGCCGGAGAACTCCGAAGTGCCACCATTGTTGATGATGGTGGTGGTGCCGGGAATGGAGCCCGGCGGCAAAGAGATGATGGAGCTGAACTGGCTGGCGTTCCGCTCCAAATGGAAGTAAGCCAGGTTGAGGCGCAGCCGACGGTCGAAGAACTCGTTCTTCAAACCCACTTCAATCTGAAACGCATCCTCCGGATCAAAGGGTGCCTCGTTGGGATCCCGTGCCGAGCGAATGCTGAAGCCGCCGCTGCGGAAGCCTTCCGAATAGCTGATGTAGGCCGTGTTGACATCGGTGATGGCCCAGGTGGCGGAAGCCAGCAGGATGACGTCATCCCAGGAGTCGCTGCCTTCGTAGGCGTTTCCAACCCGCTCCGGCAGCCCGGCGAAGTTATGTTCCTGACTGACTGGGCCGGTATCAAAGGTTCCGGTCGAGTAGTCGAAGTAGGAATTGAAGGCGTCCTTCTCCTCATCAATGTAGCGGGCGCCAAAGCTGAGCTCCAAATCCTCCACCGGACGCCAGTTGATGGCCCCGAACACCGCCACCGACTGCACGTCCTCCCCTGCCCGCTGAATGCTGCGGGCGTTGGGGAACTGACAGAGCACATCGCCAAGTCCCGGATTGGCCCGCAGCCCGAGAATGGGCGTCAGCACACCACAGGGCACGCCCGGCGGCAGGCCGAGCGCCACCGGCGGCAATTGCAGCACGTTGTTGGTGTTCTGCTGGAACTCGAGTTCCGAATCGAAATAGTAAACGCCCGCCATGAAGTCCACGGAGTCCGTGAAATCCCCGGACAACCGTACTTCCTGGGTGAAGACGTCGTACTTTTGGTCGCGTAGGGTATGCAGTTGGGCGAAGGGGATCGCCGCACCGTCGATGGCGGCGCCGTCGAAGTCCTGATTGACCTTGTCGTCGCCGGAATGGTAGCCGGTGATCGAGTTGACGACGTAGCCGTTGCCGAGTTCCCACTCGGCCCGAAGCCCCACTTGGTCCACGTCGTACCTGACTGGCTCCTTCTTGTCGGCCAAGTTCTCAAAGGGATCGTCGCCGTTGAAGCGCGGATCCTGGGGCGGTATCTGGCCCCGGTCGCGGATGCGGTCGTAGGTGAGGATGGCATCGAAGCTGTCGTTGGGTGCCCAGCGCAACGCCGCGGTATAAGAGGCGAAGTCGATGTCACCCGCGGAATCGTCGAGCGTGACGTTGTGGTAGAAGCCATCGCGCTCCCGGGATATGGCACCCACCTTGAGCGCCAGGGTGTCGTCGATCAACGGGATGTTGACCCGGCCCTTGATGATTCGCGAGTCGAAGTTGCCGACTTCAGCGGACAGCCGCACCCCCATCTCGTTGAACTGTGGCCGCACCCGGTTGACGACCACGTTGCCGCCGATGGTGTTCTTGCCGAACAGCACACCCTGGGGACCCCGGTTGACCTCGATGCTCTCCACATCGAAGGTGTCGATCAACTGGCCGGTGCTGGAGCCCATCTGAATGCCATCGACGATGACGCCGACCTGCGGGCTCTGGGTTTTTTCGATGTCGGCGTAGCCCACACCACGGATGTACAGGGCGCTGGCGCCCGGACCGGCGGTGTTCATGCCGATGTACATGTTCGGAATGAATCCGTCGAAGTCCCGCAGGGTTTGCGGCTTGATCTGCTCGATCTGCTCCGCACCGAATGCGGTCACCGACAACGGCACGTCCTGCTGCGATTCCAAGCGGCGCCGGGAGGTGACCACGATCTCCTCGATTAGGCCGGACGCATCCTGCTCCGCGGCCACCCCGGAGGGCGCCTGCACGGCCAGGGTGAAGCCGAAGGCCAGCAGCGCCAAGGCGCCCGCCAAGCCAACTCTCCCAATGGCAAAACTCATGATTGAAGCGACTCTCATGTGGATTTCCCCTCCTCGATACAACAAATGGCGGCTGCCCACAGTGGTATGCCGCGATGGGGCAAGCTGAAGGCCCATCCCTTTTAGAGGATGCCGCAGGCAGTGTCAAATTGCGGTTTCGTCGGGCCGACTTCCTACAGCGCTTTGGGAGATTCGCTCTTGGTTGCCGGCTGGGGATCGGCGTAGTCTCCTCAGCATGAAAATCCAGCAACAACACCGCCCGGCCAACCGGCCTCAATCGGCACCGCATTCCGGCTGCCGCGGGGCGTCGTTGCTGGAACTGCTCGTCACCCTAGCCGTTGCCGGCGTGCTGATGGGCACCGCCCTGCCCGCCTTTGTTGAACTCGGTGCCGACCACCGCGCCGCGGCGCGGATCAACGCCATGCTCGGCGCGGTGCGCGCCACCCGTCATCTGGCCATCGCCCACAACGCCCCCGCCACCCTGTGCCCCGGCCAGGGGCCACGATGCCTACGTGCGAACCGTTGGCATGAGGGAGCCGTGGTGTTTCTGGACCACGATCGGGACCGGCGCATTGATGAAGGCGAGTTCGTGGGTCTCCGGCTGCCCCCCATGGAAGAGGGCGAACGCATCCAGTGGCGTTCGTTCCGCAACCGCAGCTATCTGCTCATTCACGGGTCCGGCTTGACGGACTGGCAGAGCGGCAACTTCCAATACTGCCCTGCGGACGGCGACGCCCGATTCGCCCGGCAGATCATTCTAAATGCCCAAGGCCGCGCGCGGCGGGCCATCGACACCGACGGTGACGGCATTCGCGAGAACGCGGCGGGAGAGCCGCTGAGCTGCTGAATCAGAACACCGAGAGTTCACGCCAGGACAGCCGCCCCGCCAACCGGTGAATGGGCGGGCCGATGGCTTGGGACCGGCGGCTTATGCCGCCAGCCAGAACCAACTGCCCGCCGCCGAAGCCCGGCAACACCTGAGGCGCGGCCAACGAGCCGCTAAAGTCGCGCTCATCAAAGGCCATGGCGGGGGCGCGATCCCCGGTGTCCGTGGGCAGCAGGTCGCTTTCATCCAAAAGGCCGTCGGTGTTTAGGTCAAGAACCGGACGGCGGGGACTGCCGCCAGTGGCCCACTTGATCGGCACGACGGCACCGATTGCGCCACCATCCGCCCCATCTGGAATCTGGGTGGTCACGATCAGGAGGTCGCCCCAAGCCGTCAGGCGCGGATGGGAGCGCTCGCCGGGGTGTTGGGCGGTGCCGGTTGCGCTTCCGGCGCGAGGGGCATCGAAGTCGATGCGCCAACCGCGCACGCCCGACCGGGAGGCGCCCGACCGGGAGGCGCCCGGAAGTTGATAGTCCACCGGCTGGTCGGCAACGACCCGGTGGAGGCGCACCGAACCGTTGCCAGTGGTCTGGATGTTGCTCATTCTCTGCGCTACCAGCGAATCGAGGTCCACCACGTCGTCCACGACCCCGCCCGCATCCCAGATGCCGTACAAGGACTGAACGGCCGCCTCCCCCGATTGGCCGGGACGCAGGGGAACGCCGGTGGCGAATACAACCATGAAGCCACGTTGGCTGGGGTGTTTGAAGACCAGGGGTCGAGCGGTGATGGGTTGGGGAACGCCCCGCCCGTTGCCGTACCGCGCTTGGAACAGGCGTGTGGCGCTCCAGCTCGCGGGCTCTGGGCTCGACATATCGAACCGGTGCAAGTTGCCCTCCAGGTCTCCGGCATAGGCCCGGTCCACCGTGCCGTTCAGATCCAAGTCCACCAAGGCCGGCTCGCCCAACCCAGAGGCGCCGTCGGCCGGCAGCTTGACGAAGTCGCCCGCCGCCCAGCCGTCAAGCCCTTCATCGACAAACAACACGAACAGGACAGCCCGGCCTGCGGTGCTGCCGCCGCCGTTGCCGAGAGCCGCCACCCACTTTCGGCCACCCCGTGCGTCGCGCACGTTGCTCATGGCGAGACGGGCCTGGCTGGTGGCGTAGCCGAGATCCTTGATCGGCGCCCCGTCTTCGTCCAAATCGGTGGTCGGCTGACCGTCGTCATCGACCGGGGGAACGTCATCGGCATCCGTGAACTCCCAAAGCACCATCTGCGCGGCCGCCTCGGCGGAGTCGGCGCTTGTTTCGGGATCCGTGACGTCGAGGGCGAAGTAACCCTTGCCGCCTTCGCCCAGCCCACCGATCAGCAGCGTCCGCCAAGCCTTGCGCGCATCGGCGGACGCCAACATCACAAACGCGTCCTCCACGGTGGGCGTGGGAAGCAGCACGGAAAGATGGCGCCCCGAACTCGAGGCGCGGGCGTCAAGCCGCGTGGCGAATCGTTGGTCGCCGTCAATCAACTTGTTCGGCACGTAGGCAAAAACTTCATCGCCGTTGGCGGCGTCAAAGGCATGCAGCAGTCCATTGTTGGAGTTGGCGTACACCACCCCCGTGCGGCCGGCCCAAGCGGCCGCGAACTCGGAGTAGGCTTCGCCGCGAGCGACGGGATAGGGTGCGCGATCGCGGCGCACGGCCTGGGGCGCCCCGACAATCACCGGCTCCGAGCCGACAATCGGCCCCAGCCGCCGGGTGTTGCCCTCGCCGCGCTGCCAGTTGACCTCGTCTTCATCCAAGACGGCTCTCTGGCTGGCATTGAGCCGTCCGTGCGTGAACGGCAGGCCCGCCCAAGCGGCACGGTCCTGGGTGATGATGATCCGCTCGTCCGGCGCGGCGCGTTCGAGCCGTCGCGCGGCTCGCCACAGCACACGCAAACCGTCCTCATCGAAGCGCACGGCATGAAGATCGCCGGTTGCCGCATCCAAGTCGTGGAACGTCCGATATTCGATGCCACCCTCGCCAGATGCACGGGGACCGAAGGCGAGCCCCGCCAGCGCCTCGGAAGCGCACGCCTCGTCCAGAGCGGCAGCCACGGAAAGACCCATCCCAATCAAGACGCTGGCCAGTCGATTCAAGGGTCGTTCTCCGGAGGCAACCGCACCGCGAAGGTGCTTTGCAGCTGCGCCCGGGCGTGGCGCGTGGCACCAAAACCCCGGGCGGTGATTCGAAATATGGCCGTTCGCGGCACGCTGGCAACGGTTGACTGCTCAAGCAGGTGGGGATTGTCCGGCCCGGTCAGGGTCGTCAGCCACTCGATCAGGTACTGCGGCGCGGCGCTCGCGCCGGCGACCGGTGCGGCCCGGCGGCTGCCGCTTCCGCCGTCCACCCAAACGCGCTCAGCCCGCCACACCGGGACGGCGCCGAAGTCCGCCGGGCGCCACAGGCCATCGGCGCCCGCCGCAGTGTAGCGGGACGCATCCGGGCTTGATGTCATCAAGAAGCGCTCGCCCTCCCGCAACGCCCGCTCCGCCGCCTGCAAGGCGATCAGGTTGTCATGGGCGTTGCGGGCCATGCGGGCCTGCAGCTGCGTGGTCTGCACCGCCGCCACGCCGGCGATGGTCAGCAACATCAGTATGACCAAGCTGAGGAACAGGGCGATGCCGCGCTGCCCATCGCCCGATGTGCTACCACGCATTTCTCAAGCTCAGGGTCTGCACGAAGCGCCGGGTGGCCTCCCCACTGGCGGCGGTCACCGCCACGGAAATCGACCGAATCGTCTGATCGTCAGCCAGGGCACTGAAGGGCAGGTATCGATTGGGGCCATCGAGACCGTCGTGGCGATCCCCATCGACGCCCGCCCAGACCTGCAAGTCAACGATGCCCGCCACCAACTCCACGGGCCGCGAAGCGCCGGAGCGCCGCCAAAGGCCCATTTCCCGGCTCCGCGCACCGTGGCCGACAAAGTAGATTTCGGTGACCGCACGAGCGACCTGCGCACCCTCGCCGTGGACGCCGCCGCCGTATCCCTGGCCGGACTCCGAGAGGCTGCGGCCACCGTCGTTGTCGTACGGTCCGCTGCCCGAAGCACGCCGCAAAACGGACTGACCTGGGCTCGCCGCGGACACCCGGGTGATGCGGAACATCGCTGCCTGCTCGCAGTCGCTGACCACCGCCACGTCGCCCGCGCGAAGGAGGCCATCCGCCGAGTTTTGCACCACCGGTTCCCCGTCGGGCGCCAACTCCGCCGCCAAGGCAAAGGCCGGCTGCTGCAGGCGGCGAAACACGACGATGTCAGCCCCCGGCGCCAGACGTCCAGGGCGGATGCCCGTACCCCTGGCCAAGGCGTTGACCGTGCCGCCACTGGCTTGCCGGGGCAAGGGTGCCAAGCTGGGCCTCCAGTCATCCAAGGCGGTGGAGGCGCCGTCGCCCTGATAGTCAAACCCCTGCACCGGCCGGGGAAGATTGAATTCGAACAGATCGTCCCAATCGCCGTTCAGGGCACTCATCAGGCGGACGGCCCGGCCATTGCAGCCGAGATTGCCCGCCGCAGCCGCCGACTGGCGCAGAAAGGCCAAGGCGTAGCGTCCGCTGTCCTGGGCATCGGCTTGGTCCATGAGGCTGGACGCCGAAGCTCGGCCTCCCACGTACTGCTGCGTTAGCCCCAAGGTCACGACCAACCCCAACGCCAAGGCCAGAAGCAATTCGACCAACGACAGGCCTTGAGCGAAAGGCGGGCGGAACATCGCGGTTCAAACCCCACTGTCAATGGTCAACGTCCGGCTTTCTCCTGCGTCCTGCCATTCAATGGTGATGCGCGCGGAACCGGCGGCGGCGTCCGCGTCGACGGTTCCGGTGGCATTGAGTGGCCCGCGGCAACCTGGGTCCGTCGTGGATGCGCCCAAGGCACAGCCCCACTGCGCCATGTCGAAGGCCGCCATTTCCGCGGCGGCGCACCAGCCGGCGTGGCAATCCGGTCCGCCAAGGGCGTCTCCGCTTGCCGCATAGCTTCCCGTTTGCTGGCCAGCCGGGTTGGCGCGAATGCGCTCGATCATGTCTTCGGCCAGCCTGACCGCCTCGGCATGGGCGGCGGCGGACCGGCGTTGCTGCGCATTCAGGGTGGTCAAGCCGGCAACACCCAACACGCCAACACTGGTGACCAACAGGGCCACCAACAGTTCGAGCATCGAAAAGCCCCCTTGGCGGGCGTCCCGGCGTCTGGCCTCAATATTCCCAGCCATCTTCTTCCGCAACCAGTTCACCGTCGTCGTTGCGGTCCCATGCCCGGTTGCCCGCCTCGTCCAAGGTCATGAAGCCATCCCCAACCATCACGCTCCCGGCTTCGGGATGGGCGGCAAGTGCAAAGCCCTCGGCGCCGGCGGAAATGCTGATGCGATAGCGGCCTTCGGCAGCCGAGCGGGGCGCGCAGACCTCGGCTGCGATGGGGCCGGCGTCCCCGTCCCCCACCCCATCCGCATCGGTGTCGGCGGCGCCCTGGTAGGTGAAGCGAACGCCCGCCCAACGCTCCAAGGCGAGTGCGCAGGCCACCAAGTCCCCTTGGGCCTCACTGCGGTAGGCTCGGTCTGAATAGGCTTTAAGCGCTGGCAGGCCCAATCCAGCCAGCACGGCCAGGATCACCACGGCCACCAGGACTTCGATGAGCGTCAACCCGCGGAACCGGCGCATCAGGCGCACCTCCTCCAAAGACGCGCCCTACCCTAGGCCAAGATTCAGTCGAGATCAGCCGGTTTCCGACGAACGGCACCAACCAGCCGACGAACGGGCACGAGCGGGCATACAGGAGACATTAAACTGAACTTACTAGCGGATGAGGTGTGTTGATCGCCGCTATTCGCGGACTCGAGCGCTCTTGAAGCGTGGCCCCCGGCAGGGCATCGGGGGATAGACCCGAAAGCCCTACCGGAGGAATGAGGAGAAGAGACTAACACCCTCTCCGCCTATTATGGGCATCCTCATTCACGCTAGCAAGCGTCGGCTGGCCACCGCTCCGGGACGGCCACCCAAGTTCAACCGGTTCGCATCGGTCATTTGCCGTCCTGTGCCGAAGGCGAAGCGCGGGCGTCGCGGATCATGCACAGAATCCACAGCGCAGCGCCGCAGGTCAGCGCGGCATCGGCCAGATTGAAGGCCGGGAAGTACCAGGAGCCGTAGTGGAACAGAACGAAGTCCACGACGTAGCCGTTGGTCAGGCGGTCGATCATGTTGCCCAGCGCGCCACCTAGGATCAGTCCGTAGGCGAGGCCTTGAGGCCAGTCGCCCACTCTCAGCCGCCGCAGTTCATAGACGATGAAGATCGAGAAGCCGCCAGCCAAGGCGACGAAGAACCAACGCTGCCAACCGCCCAGCCCGGACATGATCGAAAAGGCGGCACCGTCGTTGTGCCAAAGCACCCAACTGAAGAAGGGCAGCACGGCAACCCGCTCGCCAAGCGCGAGCGCGGCGCTCGCCAACCATTTCGTGGCTTGGTCGAGCGCCATCACCAACCCCGCGACGGCCATCCACTTGAAGGCGTTCATGGCTTGCTCGCCGATCTGGACGCCGCAGTCACCTCAGTGGTTGCCCGCGCGGTCGTAGCGGAACCAAGCACGGGCCGCCTCGATGTCGTAGCCGATTTGCGCCTTGAGCGCCTCGATGGACTCAAAGGCCCGCTCATCGCGGATCTTGTGCTTGAAGGTCACCGTTAGCAGCCGTCCGTAGATGTCCTCGTCGAAATCGAAGACATGTACTTCCAGCAACGGCTCCTTGCCGTCCACGGTGGGGCGAATGCCGATGTTGGCGATGCCCTGATAGGGACGGTCGAGGCCAGCGTCCACGGTGACGGCGAAGACCCCCTCCAAGGCCGCACGGTAGCGCTGCAGGCGGATGTTGGCGGTCCGCACCCCCAGTTGACGGCCAAGTTGGCGGCCGTACACCACCCGGCCCATGATGAAGTAAGGGTGGCCGAGCAGCTTCTCCGCCAAGCGCAAATCACCCTCCGACAGCGCTTGGCGCACCCTGCTGCTGGAGACCCGGTCGTGCCCCAAGGTGAGGGTGCCGAGGAGGCCGACTTCATAGCCGAACCGGTCGCCGGCCTCCTTGAGCAAGGTGTAGTCGCCGGTGCGGCCCTTGCCAAAGCGGAAGTCGTCACCCACCACCACATAGGCGGCGCCCAGCAAGCCATGCAGGAAGTCGTCCACCACCCATTCGGCGGGCGTGCTGCTGGTGCGGGCGTTGAACGGCAAACAGAGAACCCGGTCGAGCCCGGTGCGCCTGAGCAGGGTGATTTTCTCCCGAAAGCGGGTTAGGCGAGCGGGCACCGCCGCCTTGAAGAACTCCCTCGGCGTCGGCTCGAAGGTCACCAAGGTGCTGGCCACGCCGAGTTCCCGGGCCTTGGCGCAGACGTGGGAAAGCAGCATCTGATGCGCCTGGTGAACGCCGTCGAAGCTGCCGATCGTGACGACGCCGCCCCGGTGGCGGGGCTTGAGATTGTGCAGGCCGATGACGACTTCCATTACGCAATCATAGCTCAATCCCTGTCGGGCAACGCTTCCAGTTCGCAGGCTGGAAGGAACCATCAAATGCGATGTTGCAATTGTGCCAAGCGCAAGCCGCTGACCCACAGGGCACCAGCGTAGGTGAGGCCGCCCGCTGCCACCAGACCCGCCAGCCACGGGACTCGATGCCAAGCGGGCACAGCGAACCAAAACTCGGCGCTCGGCGACAGCGCCGCCAAAACCCCGCCCATAACCAGGGTGGCGGCCAGCGCACGTGCGCCCGTGCGGGCCAAGGCTGGTGTCGCTTGATAGTAGTCCGCCGCGTGAACGCCGCGCCACAGCAGCCAGAAGTGCACCCAGCCGGCCGCGGCCGTCGCTAGGGCTAGCCCCACATGGCCGAACCACCAGAAGAGGGAGAGATTGAGCGCCACATTGACGCCGATCGCGGTCAGCGCGAATCGCAATGGCGTGCGGGTGTCCCTGTCCGCGAAGAAGGCTGGGGCGAGTATCTTGACTAGCACCAGCGGCAGCGCGCCGCAGGCGAAGGCGCGCAGGGCCAGCGAGGCCATGGTGGCGTCAATGACGGTCATCTCGCCGTGCAGGAAGATGGTGGCGATCAGCGGTTCCGCCAACAACGCCAAGGCCATCGACGCCGGCAAGCCCAGCAGGATTCCCATGCGCAGCCCCCAATCCAACGTTCGGCTGAACGCAGCCCGCTGCTCCTCGCCAGCCAGTCTCGACAGGCTCGGCAGCAGCACAGTGCCCAAGGCCACCGCCACCAAGCCAATGGGCAGCTCCAGCAGGCGATCCGCGTAGTACAGCCAGGCGATGCTGCCGGTGAGCAGCATAGACGCGAGAATGGTATCGATCAGGGCGTTCAACTGCCCCGCCGAGGACGCCAACAGGGCCGGAACCAGCAATCGGCCCACTTCCCGGGCACCCTCGTCCCGAACGCTCACCCGAGGCGCCGCAGCAACCCCGAGACGGGCAACGTTCGGCGCCAAAAAAGCGAATTGAACGACGCCCGCTGCCAACACGCCCCAAGCGAGCGCCGGGGCCATGGCAGCGCCGGTGCGGGCCGCTTGAATCATGGCCAGCATCAGGCACAGGTTGAGCAGCACCGGGGTGAAGGCCGGTGCCGCGTAGCGCCCGTGGGCGTTGAGGATGGCAGCGGCGAAGGCGGTCAGGGAAATGAATCCCAAATAGGGAAAGGTCACGCGCACCAACTCCGCCGTCAGGTCCAACTGGGCTGGGTTGCGCCAAAATCCGGGCGCAAAGATGAGCGTCAAGCCTTCGGCAACCAAAACACCGAGGATGACAACGAGTGCCAGCGCCAATCCGAGGTTGCCGCCGATCACGGCAACGAAGCCCTTGAGCTCGTCCAGCCCGCGGGCGCGGTAGCGCGCCAGAACCGGGACGAAGGCTTGGCTGAAAGCCCCTTCCGCAAACAGGCGACGGAAAAAGTTGGGAATGCGGAAGGCGACCAGAAAGGCGTCGGCGGCGCCGCTGGCCCCTAGGAAATGGGACAACAGCAGGTCACGGGCAAAGCCGGAGATGCGCGACAGCAGCGTCATGCCGCTCACCACGGCACCTTGGGCGGTGACGCTGACCGTCTCGGCCGCTGCGCGGGCGTTGCTATCGGTTGACATGGCCCATCCTCATCGGCATATTACCGCGCCTTCCAAAGCCGCACCCTTTAGGAGCGTCCATTGGCCAACAGTCCGCAGTCCCGAAAGCGCGCCCGCCAAGCGGAAACCCGCCGTCGGCGCAACGCCAGCCAACGGTCCATGGTGCGCACCACCATCAAGAAGGTGCGCGGCGCCATCGCCGACGGCGACGCCAAAGCCGCCGCTGAGGCGCTCGATGCGGCGGTGCCCGTTATCGACCGCATGGCCAACCGCGGCATCATGCACCCGAACCAAGCCGCCCGCCACAAGTCCCGGCTGAGCGCCGGCATCAGGAACATCGCGCGGAATCAGAATTCGGACTGAGCCGCAACGCCGGTCAAACCAAGACCAAGTTGTCCCGATGCATCAGTTCCGGCTCCAGGACGTAGCCCAGCCGTGAACGGATGTCGCTGCTGGCAGCGCCGCGAATTTTGAGGGTCTCGGCACTGGAGTAGTTGACCAATCCCTGGGCGATGAGCTCGCCGGTGGCGTTGACGCAGCGAACCAAGGCGCCGCGGCTAAACTCGCCGCGAACATCCGCCACCCCCACCGGCAGAAGGCTCACGCCCCGGTCGCGCAGCGCCATGGCGGCACCGGCGTCAAGCACCAACTCCCCCTTGGGCCGCTGCTGTCCGGCAATCCAGCGTTTGCGGGCGACCAGAGGTTCCACTCCCGCCGCCAGCAGGGTGCCCACGGAGCGGCCGCCAAAAACGTCACTGAGCACGCCGGAGCGGCGGCCATCGGTGACTAGGGTATGGGCGCCGGAGCGTGCCGCTATTCGGGCCGCCTCGATCTTGGTCACCATGCCCCCGCGGCCGAGTTCCCCGCCCGAACCCGCCCCCGCATCCAGGCTCGGATCGCCGGCCTCGGCATAGGCAATGCGCGCCGCCTGTGGATCGATGCGCGGATCCGCCTTGTGGACGCCATCCACGTCGGTGAGCACGATTAAGGCGTCCGCCGCCAACAGGCTCGCCACCAATGCCGCCAAGGTGTCGTTGTCGCCGAAACGGATCTCGTCGGTGGCCACGGTGTCATTCTCATTGACCACCGGCACGACGCCCAGGTCGAGCAGGCGGTTCAATGTGGTTCGCGCATTGAGGTAGCGGCGGCGGTCGGCCAAGTCCTCATGGGTCAGGAGCACGAGGGCAGTGTGCCGGCCGTGTTCCGCAAAGGCGCTCTCGTAGGCGCCCACCAAGCCCATTTGCCCCACCGCAGCGGCCGCCTGCAGATTGGGCAGATCCGATGGCGGGCGGCGCCAATCCAGCCGGGCCACGCCCTCCGCTACGGCACCGGAGGAGACCAGCAGTATCCTCCGGCCTTGGTTCAACTCGGCAACGATTTCGCCACACCAATGACGGATGTTCCCGTGCGCAGTGCCGGCATCGGGATCCGTCAGCAGCGAACTGCCGATCTTGATCACCACAAGGCCCGCGGAGGCGACCTTGTCCCGTGCCGCACGCTCGGCGGCTGCTTGTTTCTCGTGCGAATTGGCCATGTTCAGGACTTCAAGCCATCCACCGCCGCCGCTTCGGGCGCGTCGGTCTCAGCGCTTTTGGGGGATCGGCAGCGACGCTCCGCCAAGGCACTGGCCGTGGCGTCTTGCAGAATCCGCTGCGCCAAAGCGTCCTCCCGCGCGCGGACTGCGGCATCGCTGGCGACTAGGACGCTCCATTCGGACAGCGCCGCCATAACCGCTCCGGTCAGGGACGGAAGGCCGGCACCGGAGAGGGCAGAGACGTAGAACAGGCGCCTTTCCGCGAAGGCGGCGTTCATGGTGCTCATCAACGCATCGAGCCGCTCCGCATCGAGCAGATCAATCTTGGTCAGCACCAGCCAGATGGGCCGCTCCGCCAAAGCACGACTGTAGGCGGCGACCTCGGATTCGATGGCCATGGCGTTGGCTACCGGGTCGGAACCGTCAGCAGGGGCCGCGTCAATAAGGTGGAGGAGAATCCGCGTGCGTGAGAGATGCCGCAAAAACTGGATGCCCAGCCCGGCGCCTTGGGCGGCTCCGGCAATCAAGCCGGGAACATCAGCCATCACGAAGCTTGCGTCCGTCGCCACCCGCACCACCCCCAAGCTCGGTTTGAGCGTCGTGAAGGGATAGTCCGCGATCTTGGGTTGCGCGGCAGTGGTCCGCGCCAGCAGCGTCGATTTGCCCGCGTTGGGCAGGCCGAGCAATCCCACGTCCGCCAGCAAGCGAAGCTGCAGGGCCAATTCACGCTCTTCGCCCACCTCCCCGGGGGTAGTGCGGCGCGGGGCGCGATTGACGCTCGACTTGAAGCGGGCGTTGCCGAGCCCGCAACGTCCGCCCTTAGCCACCCGCAGGCGTTGGCCGGGTTCGCTCAGATCGCCGAGCACTTCGCCGAGGGAAGCATCCGTCACGGTGGTGCCCAAGGGAACCTTGATGAGGCGGTCCTCGCCACGGGCGCCGGTTCGGTTGCGCCCGCTGCCCGGCTCGCCATTGCCAGCGTGGTAGCGGGGTTGGAAACGGAAGTCAATCAACGTGTTGAGAGCCTCGTCGGCGACCAGCACCACATCGCCGCCTGCGCCGCCATCACCGCCGTCCGGGCCACCTCGGGGAATGTACTTCTCGCGACGAAAGCTAAGGCAGCCGCCGCCCCCCTTGCCGGCACGCACGTAAACCGTGGCCTGGTCGATGAATTGCATATAGCGCCATCAAGGACTCGGCACAACGGTGACGAACTTGCGCTTTTGCTGGCCCTTCTCGACGAACTTCACCTGTCCGTCAGCGGTGGCGAACAACGTGTAGTCGCGGCCGCAGCCCACGTTCTCCCCAGCGCGAAAGTGACTGCCTCGTTGGCGCACGATGATGTTGCCGGCGCGCACGAACTGTCCGCCGAAACGCTTCACCCCTAGGCGCTTTGACTCCGAGTCCCGGCCGTTGCGGGTGCTGCCCCCTGCCTTCTTGTGCGCCATGACTGTGCCTCCTATCCCTAGTGCGTGCCCTAGTGTGCGCCAAACCCGATCAAGCGGCCGAGGCCGCTTCGATGCCCGTGACTCGGACCTCGGTGTAGGCTTGGCGATGGCCTTGCCGGCGCATGTAGCCCTTGCGCCGCTTGAACTTGATGACGCGGATTTTCTTGCCGCGGCCCTGGGCGACCACCTCGGCGGTCACCCGGCCACCCGCCAACAGTGGCTGGCCGACTTGAACGCCGCTGTCGCCGCCAACCATCAGCACCTGATCGAAAACCACTTCATCGCCCAGCCCGGCGTCGAGACGCTCAAGCCGAAGCCTTTCGCCCTCGGTAACCCGGTGCTGCTTGCCGCCGCTTACAAATACCGCAAACATTTTCCTACTCCGCTCGTGTCAGCGCTCGTGTAAAATAGCCCAATTGGCGCCGGCACGCCCATGGCCCGAAAGGCCGCGTATTCTAGAGGCGAAGACATGGAATTACAACGAGACGGGGAGGCGCGGCGGCGATGGCGCTAGGTGGTTCTGCGACAGCGGCGCCGATGAACGACTTCCCTGCGCGGCCACCAACAGGCGTCAATGCGCTGACGCCGGTGTTGGCCTTGATCGAGGATGACTTCGCGGCGGTTAACTGCCTGATCGCCAACCAATTGACCTCTAGAGCCGCCTTGGTCGAGGAAATCGGCCACTACCTCATCGAGTCCGGCGGCAAGCGGCTGCGGCCAGCGCTGGTGCTGCTCGCCGCCCGCTGCTGCGAGTACAACGGCAAGCGCCACATCGCCTTGGCCACCATCATCGAGTACCTGCACACGGCCACCCTCCTCCACGATGACGTGGTTGACCGCTCCAAGCTGCGCCGCGGGCGGCTGACAGCCAATTCGCTGTGGGGCAACGCACCCTCGGTTCTGGTGGGCGACTTCCTGTATTCGCGCGCCTTTCAACTCATGGTTGAACTGGACAACCAGGCCGTGCTGTCCATTCTCGCCGACGCAACCAATCTGATCGCCCAAGGCGAGGTCATGCAGTTCTCCGATGTCGGCAATCTCGGCATCACTGAGGAGCGCTACATGGAGGTCATCCGCTGCAAATCCGCCCTGCTCTTTCAGGCAGCCGCGCAAAGCGGCGCCGTGCTGGGCGGAGGCAACCCGGAGCAGGTGGCAGCGCTGCGCAACTTCGGCCTGGAGTTCGGCATGGCCTATCAACTTGTGGACGACTGGCTCGACTATGCCGGTGACGCTAAGTCCATGGGCAAAAACGCCGGCGATGACCTCGCCGAAGGCAAGCTCACGCTGCCCCTCATTTTTACACTCGCCAACGGCGCAGGCGCCCAGGTCGATCTGGTGCGCGAAAGCCTAATCAGCCGCTCAGCCGCCCGCCTTGGTGATGTGCTCAGCGTGGTCAAGGCCAGCGGGGCGCTCGACTACACCCGCGCCGCCGCTGTAAGGCACAGCCAACGGGCGATGCAATGCCTGGGCGCCCTGCCGAACAACGAATACCGCGAGGCCCTGGCAGCATTCACGGAGTTCGCCCAAGCGCGGATGGCCTAACTCACCGGTACGCTCGGTGCCCGAAGTTGCGCGCAACTTCGGGCATGGAGCTCAAAGTCCAATCGTCAGCGAAGTGCCCGTAACATAGCCTTGGGGGCGGACCAGCAGGCGCCCCAGCAGAGCGGTCAGGCTAGCCGACGGTTCCCCGCTTGGTTGGCCGGAAACGATCAGCGCGTTGGCGAGCAGGGGTGGCTTGAGCGGCCCACCTTCCGACGCCGCCACCAAGCTCATCTGCCGCAGCGCCCCGTTGCGGATGTCGGCGGCGAGAGCGGCCTCCTCGCCAGCCGCCGACTCTCCCGTCAGCGCCACCACGTCAGTCGCCGCCTTGACGCGCTGGCGTTTGGCCAGCTTTAGGTGGAAGTGGTAGCTGGCGATGCTCTCCTCAATGAAATCAGCCATCGCCTCGCCATCCCGCAGGTCGCGTCCGACGAAGACGAGGGCGTCGGCGCCGTCAATGGCAGCCGCCACCCGGTCCAGCGCCGTACCGACCCGCGCCTCCTCCTTGAGCTCAGCGATTTCGAGGCGCACTGCACAATCCGAGCCCACTTCGATGGCCTGCGCGCCCAAGGCTGCCAGGCAGGCCGCCGCCTGATCCCGGAGCGGCTCGGCCTCGCCCGCCAAGACCACCGTGCGACCGCGAAGGGCGTCAGCTAGCGAGAAATCCGCCATCGGCCAGCACCTCCTGATCTTCGAGTCGAATGGCAGGATCGAGCATCAGCAGCAGTGTTTCGCCGATCTCCTCCGGTTCCGCCCAGCGCCGCAGCGGGATGGTCTCGGCGAGCTGATTGACCAGCGGCGAATCGCGGCCAATGGCCTTGTCCACTTGCGGCGTCATGGTGTACCCCGGCAGCAGGCTCTTGACCTGCACCCGGTGCGCCTGTCCGGCGAGCATCCGCTCATAGGCCTGGTTGAGGCCGGCCATGCCCCCCTTAGTCGCGCAGTAGGCGCTCGCGCCATCCTGGCCCGTGCGGCTCAGTACCGAAGAGACATTGACCGCCATGCCAGGGAAGCCGCGCGCACTGTGGGACTCCGCAATGATCGGCACGCAGTGCTTGAGCCCGTAGTAGGCGCCGATCAGATTGACCCGCACCAGCGACATCAGGGTCTCGGCAGGGGTTTCCTCGATGGGGCTCAGATGGGAGATGCCCGCGTTGTTGACCAGAAAGTCGAGGCGTCCGAAGCGCTTGAGGGTCTCCCCGGTGACCCGTTGCCAATCGGCCTCCGAGCCAACGTCCTGGGGCGTGTAGATCACTTCAAGGCCCAATCCCGCGAAATCCGCTTCGGCCTGCCGGCCATCAGTCTCGGTGCGGGCGGTAATAACCACCCGCACACCGGCGCCGCCCAGCGCCGCGGCGCAGCCGTAGCCAATCCCGGTGCTGCCGCCGGTAACGATGGCGACACAATCCCTCAAGCGATCCCCGGTCATCGATTCGTTAGCCGAAAATCTCGGTGAACAGGGCTTCGTTGAACCCCACGAGAAGCGTGTCCCCCACCACCATCGTCGGCGCGCGCAGATTGCCCGTGGTACCTAGCATGGCCGTCACCGCGGCATCAGAGGTGATGTCAGCGCCGCTGAACTCGCTCAGTTTTCGGCCCTTGGCAACCGCTGCCCGGTCGGCCTTCTTCAACAGTTCCAACGCGTCGCCGCGCTGCAGCTTGCGGCTGGCGGGAACGGTCTCGGCCACTTCGATGCCTCTGGCCTCCAAAAACTTGGAGGCTCGTGTGCAGCTCGTTCAGCCGCCGCGGTGGTAGTACCAATCAACAGTCGGTGCAGTCATCGGTTTCTCCTTTCGATTAGCGTAGTTTCCAGATTGGATCGTGCCTTCGCAAGGCCACGCATCGCCTTCGGCGGTGCACAGGCCCAGCTATCGGTGATCGACGAAGACGTGCTCCTTGGCGAGCCACATGGTGGAGCGCTTGAAGTCGATGAAGTGGGCCTCATCCGCCACCGCCCGCCGTCCGGCCGCAACCTGCTCCGGCGTTGAACCCATGAGGGCGGCGCGCTCGAACCAGAGTTCCGCGTGGCCGTCATAGGCCTCAACCTCGGTGCCCCGGGCGCTGGCAAAGGCCCCGTCAAGCGCCTCATCGCGCACCCGATGCACTTGCAGATAGCGCAAAATGCCGGACCCCGCCGCTTGGCGGCGGATGAGCGGGCCGTGGTTGGCATACCAGTGCTCGTGGGCCTCGCTGAGCGGGAGAGCGGCTTGCATGCGCAGCGGAAAGTAGAGCTTCACCAAGCCGCTGCGCGGCGTGGCGACTAGGTTCTCCGGCGTCGGATTGACCTGCGGAAACTCGTGGCACAGCCAGAGCGGCGAGTTGGGCAGGTCGATGAACTTGGCCTCGTCCGCCACCAAGGCCTTGGCAGCGGCGCGGCCAGCGGGGGCGGATGAAGCCTCCATCAGCGCCGCCCGGCTCTCGAACCAAGCCTCCGCCACGCCGTCGTAGATGGGCTCCATGCCGCCCCGCGCCCGGGCCATGCCGGCCGCGGCGGTGAGCGCCGCCTCATCACGCAGCGTGTGAACCTGCACATAGCGCAGCATGCCCAATCGGTGGGCGTGGCTGGCCACCAACGGGCCATGCTCCTCCAGCCAGTACTGGTAAAACTCATCGTGGCTGAGTTTCGGCTGCTTGCGCAGCAGAAAGGTGAGGCGCAACATCGTTAGCCGCCAGCCCTTTGCAAGCTGGTGTAAGCACGGTTGACGAAGCCGAACGGATCGCCGAAGGCCTCGTCGAACGGCGCCGTGGGCTTGGCCTCCAGGACCGCTTCAAGGTCGGCACCTTCCGCCATGAGGTCCATGATGGCGGCCCGAACGGTCTTGAGCATGTCGATGTAGTCCACCAGCGCTTGATGGTCGGTCACCGGGCCGTGGCCCGGGATGACCGTGGTGTCCTCGTCAATTTCGGCGAGCACCGATTCGCAGAAGTGGATCATGCCGTCGAGGTCGCCGCCGTTGTCTGCGTCGATGAATGGATAGCCCGCGTTGTTGAACACGTCGCCCATGTGGACGGCATTGCGGCCGCGGAAGATCACCGCCGCATCGCCGGTGGTGTGCGCCGGACCGAAGTGGGCCAAGTCGATCTGCTCGCCGTTGAAGTGGAACTGCATCGTCTCATCGAAGGTGATCGCCGGCCGGGCGTCCTCCGGATAGGCCTGCTGCTCATACTGCATCGCCACCAGATTGATGATGTGGGCGTCCGCCATCATCCGCCGCGAGTTGGCTTGGGCCACCAGCCAACTGCCCTGCGGACCTAGGGCCAGGTTGCCCTCCGCATGGTCGAAGTGCCAATGGGTGTTGATGACGAAATCCACCGCGCCGCCGCCAAGCTCGGAAATCTTGGCTTCAATCTTGGGCACGAGCTGCGGAAACTGATCATCGACGATCAGCACGCCATCTTCGCCGATGCTGACGGCGATGTTGCCGCCTAGGCCGAACAGGACGTAGAGACCCTCGCCGTGGTGCTCCGCCGTGATCTCGGCGCTATCGAAGTCCCAGCCGAAGGCGCCCATCAACTCATCGAGCGTCATCGCGTCATGGGCTAGGGCATGGGACGTTGCAAACGTCAGGCTGGCGGACAACAAGGCCATCGAAACAGTGCTGCGCATCGGAATCCCCCTCAGGTGCAGTGCGGCCGGAAGTTTCGGGAAAGAGTAACCGAATCGTCCGTGCAGCACGAGGGCCGTGACGGCAGCAATCTGGCCGCTTCACCTGAACCCCGTGATAGCATTGCGCCGCCTTCGAAGGACCAGCCAGCGCATGTCCAGCGTTCCCTACGACTTTGGCACGGGCCGATCCGACCCGGCCACCTTCCCCACCGAAGCCCTCAAGGCGGCGGCACTGCAGGTCATCGAACGGGAGGGTGAGTCATTCAGCGACTATCCCGGCAAGCTCGGCCACCCCGGCTTCCGCCAAGCAATGGCGGCCCGCGAGGCTCGGCGCGAGGGCGTGGCGGTCGATCCGGATCACCTCGTGATCACCAACGGCTCAATGCAGGCGGTGACGCTGACCGCCGAAGCGCTCACCGAGCCCGGCGACGCCGTGTTGCTCGAGGAATACTCCTACCCCGGCACGCTGTCCGCATATCGCTCGCTAAAGCTGGAGCTGGTGGGCATTCCCCTGGACGAAGGCGGCATGCGCCTAGACGCGGTGGAGGCCGCCCTGACCCGCCTGCAAGCAGCTGGCCGGACCGCGAAATTCATCTACGCCATCTCCACCTACCAGAACCCAACCGGTTTCGTCATGCCCAAGCAGCGCCGCTTGGAACTGATCCAACTCGCCTGTCGCTTCGGCGTGCCGGTCATCGAGGACAACTGCTACGGAGACGTTCACTACGAGGGCCCCGTCGAGCCGGCGATGTACGCCTTGGACGACGGCGCCGACCAAATCTATCTCTGCTCGCTGTCGAAGATTCTCGCCCCCGGTTTGCGCCTCGGCTACATCTACGCCAGGCCACCGATGCTGGAACGGATTCTGGCCCGCCGCCACGACGCCGGCGGCAACAGCTTTGCAGCGGCGGTGGTGGCCGAGTTCTACCGCAACGGCATCGCCGGCCACGCCGCGGTCACCACCCCGCCGCTGCGGCGCAAGCGCGACCTCACCTGCCAACGGCTGGAGGAGACCGCAGCGGACCTCTGCATCTGGTCAAGGCCGGTGGGCGGGCTGTTCATCTGGGTACGGCTGCCCGACGACGTGGACCGGGCGCGGCTGGGCCAGCTGGCCCACAGCCGCGGCCTTGCTTATCTGCCCGGAGCAGCCTTTCATTATCAGGGAGCCGACGCCCCCTACCTACGGCTGGCCTTTGGCCACCTCACTGAAGCGCAGATCGACGAGGGCGTGCCCATCCTCGCCCGCTGCATCCGCGAAGCCCGCACCAGCAACGAACCAATCGGCTTCGACTCACTGTTTTGAGGAACACCTGAATGAGAATCGGCGTATCCCTCCCCGTGCGCGAGCTCGAGGACGACCTCGGCGCAATCAAGGACTTCGCGCAAACCGCCGAAGCGCTCGGCTACACCCACCTGCGCGTCCCGGATCAGGTGCTGCGCCAAGGCAACAAGCATCTGCATGAACCCATGATGCTGCTCGCCTGGGTTGCCGCCGCCACTGAGGCGATCGAGTTGGTGCCCTCCGTCATCGTCCTGCCTTCACGGCAGACGGCGCTGTTCGCCAAGCAGGCCGCGGAGCTCGACCGGCTCTCCGGCGGACGCCTGCGGCTCGGCATCGGCGTCGGCGGCAGCGCCGATGAGTACGAGGCTCTAGGCCAGGACTTCAGCAACCGAGGGCGGCGATGCGATGAGCAGCTTGAACTGCTCAAGCGGCTGTGGAGCGAGAAAACAGTGGACTTTCAGGGGCGCTGGGACCGCATCAGCGGTGCGGGGCTCAATCCGCTGCCCGTGCAACGCCCCATTCCGGTTTGGATCGGCGGCCGGGGAACGCCGGGGCCGGCAGTCACGCGCCGCATTGGCACCCACGCCAACGGCTGGTTCGTGCTCTGCTCGCCGGAGGACTTCCCCGCCGTCAAAGGTGCCATTGACGCCGTCGCGGAAGGCGCAGGGCGAAATCCCGGCACCATCGGCACCGAGGCCGGGGTGGCGGTGGTGGGGCCGCGCCAAGCCGAATGGCAGGACCGCGTGGCGGGCTGGCGGGAAATGGGCCTGACCCACCTGTGCTTGCGCACCCTCGGCGGCGGCCTTGCGCCCAGCGAACACATCAAGACGCTCAAGGCCGCTGCGGATGAGTTTCCGGGCGGCCTTCAATCCACGAGCTGACGCACCGACTCGGGGCTGGGGCCGCCCGGCAGGATCAGCACCACGGCATCATCAAATCCCGCCTCGGCAAAGCGGTCAAGCTTGGCCTTGAGTTCGCCGAGGTCGGTGTCCCGCGGCAACTGAATGGTGGACACCACAGCTCGGCCGCCGCCAGCTTGTCGATAACGGCCCAAGGCGGCAATGACCTGATCGGCGCTCCGATAGTGGGCGGAGGCGATCCAGCCGTCGAACTCGGTCGCCGCCCGTTCGACCCCCTTTCCCCAAGTGCCGAGATAGAGCGGCGGCCCACCGCGGACGGTGGGCCAAGGCGTCACGTCCACACCCCGGTGCTTGCCGGTGCGGAGAATCCCCTGCAGAACGTCGATCATCAGCGGCAGGTCGGCAAACCGGGTTGGGAAGGGCCGATCCAAGGCGTCGAAGTCCGCCTGCGACGAGCCGGCGCCGAGGCCGATCACGAGACGGTCGCCGCAAACCTGGTGCAGGGAGAAGATGCGCAGCGCCAAGTCCACCGGATGGTAGAGCGGCGCCTGCAGCACGGCAGTGCCGAGCTCCACCTCCTCCGCCGCCGTGGCCGCAACGCTGAGCGCCACGAAGGGCTCGGTCAGCATGAAGCCGCGGCCCAAGGCATGCGCCGACCACAGGCTTGAAAACCCCTCGCCAGCGTAGGTGCGGGCCTGCTCGGCCAGCCGATTCGGGGCCGAGTCGCCGGTCACCGGCCCCAGGAGCGCACCAAGCCTCATAGCACCAGCCAGCCGCCGTCGACCGGCAGATAGGCACCGGTGACGAAATCACTCATGGCCGAGGCCAGAAACACTGCCGCCTTGCCCTGCTCCATGGGATCCCCCCAATGGCCGGCCGGCAGCCGAGCGATGCGGTCGGCCACGGTGTCCGCCAAGGGATCGCCGGTCGGCGGTGGCGGATGGCCGTCAACGGGCGGCGGCTCGCCGCCGTGTATCCACGTCGGCCCCGGCGCCAAAGTGTTGACGTTGATGCGATGGGACGCCAATTCCAACGCCAGCGCCTTGGTGATCTGCGCCACCGCCGCCTTGGAGCCGTCGTAGGTGACCCCCACCCCTGGCGTCACCGCCTGGGTGGATCCCACGTTGATGATGCGCCCACCGCGGCCCGCCTCGATCATGATTCGTGCCGCCGCCCGGCAACAGTAGAACACGCCATCGACGTTGACTGACCAGAGCTTACGCCACATCTCGTCGGTGATGTCCCGCACCGGCCCGCCCAAATCTTGGTAAACGCCCGCGTTGTTGACCAGGATGTCCAAGCCGCCCAACCGATCCACCGTGGCGGTCAATGCTGCATCCACCGCCTCCCGGTCGCTGACGTCGAGCGCCATGCCGACGCCGCCCACCGCTTCGGCGACCTCGTCCGCGCTGGCCGCGTCAATGTCACTCACCGCCACCTTCGCCCCCGCTGCGGCTAGCGCACGCGCAATGGCAGCGCCAATGCCGTGCCCGGCGCCCGTCACATGGGCCACCTTGCCACTCAAGTCGATCCAATCCGCTGCTTGCATGCCACCTCCACAGTGCCAAATGTACTAACTCTGGACCCCACAAAAGAGCACAGTCTAATGGATGGAGGGTCCAATAATCTCCGGGTGCGTGTGGTGGATGCCGACATGGCATTGAAGCAAGCGGACTGGACCTCGCGCCCGCAAAGCGATTGAATTGCGCCCGGTAGCAAACGGGAAACAACCATGCAGCTTGAAGGAAAAACCGCCCTCGTTTCGGCGGCGGGACGGGGGATCGGGCGCGGCATCGCCTTGGCGCTGGCTGAGGCCGGGGCCAACCTAGTCGTCAATTCCTATGCCGAGGAGACGACGGCGGATACCGCCGAGACCGTGCGGGGGCTGGGCCGGGAGGCGCTGGCCTTTCCCGGCGACATAACGGATGCGGCGGTCATCATCGACTGCGTCGATGCGGGCTTAAAGCGCTTCGGGGGCATCGACATCCTGGTCAACAACGTCGGCGCTGCGCCGAAGTCGGCCATCGAGCCGGATGCCGGCCCCCTGTCTGGGCCAGCGGCCATCTGGGATGCCCTCTACGCCCAGAACCTCAAGCCCGTGGTGCTGATGTGCGAGGCCTTGATTCCCCACCTCAAGCGCCAAGGCGGCGGCAAGATCGTCAACCTGTCCTCCATCGCCGGGCGCGCTTCGCTGTCCGCGAAAATGCTTAACCACTTCGTGCATCCCTCATACAGCGCCATGAAGGCGGCAGTGGTCAACTACACGCAAACCCTCGCCGAGCAGCTCGGCCCGCACAACATCAATGTCAACGCCATCTGTCCGGGGATCGTCTATACCGACGCCTGGGCCGGCAATGCTCGGCGCGCCGTCGGCCACATGCCGGAATTCAAGGGGCAGGATCCGCGCCAGTGGTTCGAAGGCATCGCCCGCGGCGACTACCCGGAGATCTTTGACCGTACGCCCCTACAGCGCGAACAGACCGTGGAGGACATCGGCAACGCGGCGGTGTTCCTGGCATCGGAGGCGGCCAAGAACATCACCGGCCAATCCCTGATGGTCGATGGCGGCATGGTGAAGTGCTGATGAGCGAGATTCCAATAGCCCGGCTTCCCGCCCATTGGGCTGAGATCCTCGGCGGCGAGGCCATCGCCTTGGTGCACGACGATGAGCACCTGACCTGGGCGGAACTGGACGCCGCCTCGAACCGGCTGGCCCGCGCCTACCGCAGGCTCGGCGTGCGGGAGAACGACTACGTGACCATCGCCCTGCCGAACGGCATCGAGTTCTTCATCGCCAGCTTCGCCGTCTGGAAGGCCGGTGCCACGCCGCAGCCGGTATCCGCCAAGCTGCCGAAATTCGAACGCGACCAGATCATTGACCTTGCCCAGCCGAGCCTAGTGGTCGGCGTGGGCCAGGACGAGCATCCCGGCTTCGCGTGCGTGGCGGGGGGATTCAGCGCCGACGCCGAGTCGAGCGAACCGCTCACGGCAACGCCCGCCGCGTCCTTCAAGGCGATGACTTCCGGCGGCAGCACCGGTCGGCCCAAGCTCATCGTCTCGGCAACGCCCGCCGTCTGGAGCCCCGATCAGGACTTCCTGCAGATGCCGATGGGCGGGTCGGTGCTGGTTCCCGGTCCGCTCTACCACAACGGGCCGTTCATGTGGGCCATGATCGCCCTGTTCAAGGGCAACCGAGTGACCATCACCACGCGCTTCGACGCCGAGAGCACCCTGCGCCTCATCGAGGAGCAGCAGGTCGAGTTGCTGTACTTGGTGCCCACCATGATGCAGCGCATCTGGAACCTGCCCGAAGCGGTGCGCCGCCGCTACGCCCTCGGATCCCTCAAGGTGCTCTGGCACCTAGCCGCGCCCTGCCCGCCTTGGCTCAAGGAGGCCTTCATGGACTGGCTCGGCGCGGACGTGATCTGGGAGCTCTACGGCGGCACGGAGGGCCAGGGCGGCACCGTCATCACCGGTCCGGAATGGCTCGAGCACCGGGGCAGCGTCGGCAAGCCGAACCCCGGCTGCCGGATGAAGATTGTCAACGAGGCGGGCGAGGAACTTCCCACCGGCGAAATCGGCGAGATATTCATCCTGCCGGACACCGGCCAAGGCAGCACCTACCACTACATCGGCGCCGACCCCAAGGCCATCGAAGGCGGCTGGGAAAGCCTTGGCGACCTAGGCTACATGGATGAGGACGGCTACCTCTACCTCACCGATCGGCAAACGGACATGATCCTATCCGGCGGCGCCAACATCTATCCGGCGGAAGTGGAGGGTGCGGTCGAGTCCTTCCCGGGGGTGCGCTCATGCGCCGTCATCGGCCTGCCGGACGCCGATATGGGCAACATGGTGCATGCCATCGTGGATGCGCCGAACGGCGGCATTGACGAAGAGGCTTTGCTGGCCCATCTCGCCGAACGGCTGGTGCGCTACAAAATCCCCCGCAGCGTCGAATTCACCAACCAACCCCTGCGCGACGATGCGGGCAAATTGCGCCGCAAGCAGCTACGGGCGGAGCGCATCGGCGGATAACCCTCACTCAAACTTGGTTTTTGAACGCCGCCCCTTCCTCGTAGTAGCGGTGGTGCCAGATGCCTTCCCCCGCCTCGCCGTCCATGGGCATCCGCCAAGTGGTGATGCGCGCCCCGTCAAGGCGCAGGCGATACAGCCCCCGGGGCTGATTGATGGTGTTGCGAATGTAGGCGTCCGCCCCTTCCGGCGGCACGTAACGCTCGGCAATGCGTCGATATAGATCGCGCCAGACGTCATCCTGGCCGACGTCGTAAAGCAGTTCCGCATCCCCTTCGGCAAGCACCTTGCGGTACGGCAGCGCCTGCTCGTCGATGCACAGCGCCACCCGCGCATCCCGGCGCAGGCAGGCAAACCATTCGGAGCGCTTACGCGGCGTGAAGTAGATAGCTCCGTCCTCGTGCAGGAACCAAATCGGCGTGACCAAGGGGCTGCCATCCTCACGCACCACGGCCACCCGCATCAGCACACCGGGTTCAGCCAGGAACTGATCGGTTTCCGTTGCGGTCAGCTTCGGCACGCCGCAACCCCCTAGTTCCCGAAGTCCCAGGACTCGCCGGCGTGGTAGCGGCGCAGCACGTTCTTGGCGATGAGGATGCGATGCACCTCGTCCGGGCCGTCGGCGATGCGCAGGGTGCGGGCGCCTTGGTACATGCCCGCCAAGGGCAGGTCGCCTGAGACGCCCGCCGCGCCCCAGACCTGAATGGCGCGGTCCACCACCCGGTGGTATGCCTGCGGCACGAACACCTTGATGGCGGAGATGTCGGTGCGCGGATCGGCGCCGCTTTCCATCTTCTCGGCACAGTGAATGGTCATGAGCCGAGCGCTCTGGATGTCCATGTAGCTGTCGGCGATGAAGCCCTGCATGAACTGCTTCTCCTCGAGCTTTTCGCCGCCATGCACCTCGCGGCTCATGATGCGCTCAACCATCAGGTCGAAGGCCCGCCACATGGCACCGATGGAGTTCATGCAGTGATACACCCGCCCCGCCCCCAAGCGGTCCTGGGCAGCGGCATGGCCGGTGCCGGTGCGCCCGAGTTGATTCTCCCGAGGCACCCGCACGTTGTCATAGACGATCTCGCAGTGGCTGGAGCCGCGCCCCCAAACCGGGACGCCGCGCACGATATTCACCCCCGGCGTGTCCTTGGGCACGATGATCTGGGTCATCTTCTCGTTGCGCCCGCCGGACTCGTCGGGCTCGGACGTGCGGCACATGACGATGTAGAAGTCTGCGGCATGGCCGTTGGAGGTGAACCACTTGTGGCCGTTGATCACCCATTCATCGCCGTCGAGTTCGGCACGGGTGGTGAGGGAGCGCGGGTCGGAGCCCGGATTGTGGGGCTCGGTCATGGAGAAGGCCGACTGCATGCGCCCTTCGGTAAGCGGCTTGAGCCACTTCTCATGCTGTTCCGGCGTGCCGTACTTGACGAGGATCTTCTGATTGCCCGAATTGGGCGCCACCACGCCAAACAGCGAAGCGGCGCCGGGGCTGTAGGCGAGCACCTCGTTCATGAAGGCGTGCTGCATGAACGAAAGGCCCATGCCGCCAAACTCCTCGGGCAGGTGCGGCGCCCAGAGCCCCGCATCCTTCACCTTGTTCTGGATGCCGTGACGGAGTTCCCTAGCCTCGTCAACCACCGCCTTGGGCGCTCTCGCACCCTCCGCCATCCAGCCCCACAGCTTGTCCTCCGCCGGCAGGATGTCGTCGTTGACGATTTCGGCCGTGGTCAACCGGATGTCGTTGACCTCCGCATCGAGGGTGGGAACGGGCCTAACGTTCATTGCCATGGGTGCTTTCTCCGAATTCACGGCGGGCCGCGGCCCCGACAACGCATCAAGGCCCGGCTTGTGCCAATTTGTCTCTTGCGGTCAGCGGGATCGGTTGGGCCGGTCCGAAAGGGCGACGTAAATCGCCTTCGCCATCTCCCGATAGCCGGCCGCATTGGGATGCAGCCCGTCAGCGCTCAAGGCCCCACGCATGAGCGTCGCGTCGTCCCGATCCCTAAGGACGGCGTCGATGTCCACCACGATGTCATAAGCATCGCTGCTACGCATCCAAGCGTTCAATCCCTGGCGAGCCTCCTCAACCGCGCCCATTCCGTAGCCCGGCAGAAACGAGGCGCCAGACGGCGGCAAGGTCAAGCCAATGGTGGTCAACCCCGCCACATGGGCGCGGGCGGCAATCTGTTGATGGGCGGCGATCAACTGCGCTGCCGACGCGCCGGCCGGGGCGCCGAGCAGGACCGGCAATCCAATGTCGTTGATGCCTTCGAGCACGATCACGTGGGTGACGCCGGTCTGGGTGAGCACATCCCGGTTCAGCCGTGCCTGGGCGCTCTCGCCCAAAAAGTCGCTCCCCACCTGATTGCCGGAGATGCCCAGGTTCACCACGGTGGCGTACCTGTAGCCGTTGGGATGCAAGTCGTTGGAACGCAGGATGTACTCGGCCAGAAAGTTGGTGTAGCGGGCGTTTTGGTCCACCGGCTCGGGCTGGGTCTGGTCGCCGTCGGTGATGGAGTCACCGAACGCCGCAATAACCGCCACGGGGCGATCCCGGCCGACGTCAATGGCCGAAAGATAGAACCAGGACGGCACCGTGGTCGGCATCTCGAGGTCCATCGCCGCAGCCTGGTTGCCGTCCGCCAGGTAGTTGGTCTGCAGCGCGCGGACGTGATAGCTCACGGGTGATTCGGACATGGAGATGTCATCCGGCAGATGCAGGCTGACGACCAAATCCGACAGGTGCGGCGCAAAGAGCTCAACCGGATCGCTGACCACCCGTGCGCCCGGCGGTATGGCCACCGAGGCTTGGCCCCCGAAGGTCAGTTGCCGGTCGGTGCCGGCACGGACCGCCGAATCGGCGTCCCGCCGAGCGAGGCGCGCCTCCCCCACGTTCAGCGGCGCCGTGCCGAATTCGTTGGTCAACCAAACCCGGAACTGGGAGCCGCCCATGCTGATGCGAACGACTTGACGGATGGTCGTGTCGTTGATGGCCGGCAAGGGCGCATCGAAGGGCGTAATGGTCTTGGAGGCCGTTGCCCAAGTCGCGGCCCAGTGCCTGGCATCGTCAGCCGCAGCGCCTGCAAAGGGCATTGCCAGCAGCGCCAACCCCGCGATGAATCCGCCGACGGCAGCCCGCCAGCCCAGCCGGGGCAAAGGCCCAGTGTGTTTTCCAGTCATCGAAGATTCCCCCTCAAGTTAACGCGCTCGAATGAGCGTGCTCGAATGAACGAGTTGCCGATCATAGGGAGGCATGGAAGCGTTGACAACCGTCGGCTGGCTGGCGAGCTTGACGGACCCGCCCCCCTGCGTCACTGTGCTTGGCCTTACGCCCCTAAGGAGCGCCCATGCTCAATCCGCCGAGACGACGGCGCATCTACCTCATGCGCCACGCCGAGGCCGCCTACGTTCAGGAAGATGGCTCGGTGACCGACAACGAAAGACAGGTGGCCCTCACCCCCTTGGGCCGCATCCAAGCCCGCAAGCAGGCGGGCCTCTTGGCCAGCGTTCCCTTCGATCGGGCCGTCTGCTCCGGCCTGCCGCGAACCCTGGAAACGGCAACCCTAGTGCTGGCCGGACGGGAGGCGCCGCCGCTCGAGACGGTCCCCGAACTGGAAGAGGTTCGTCCCCGGCGCACCCTTGAACCGCCCGCCGATCCACAGGCTTGGCTGGCCGACATGGCAAACCCTTGGGCGGCCGGGGAAACCCCCGAGGGGCGCTTCCTCGGCGGGGAGCGCTTCGCCGACTTCGATGCGCGGGTCCACCCGGCCTTCGATGCCCTCGTGGCCGCTGATGATTGGACCCACTTGCTGCTGGTGCTGCACGGCGCGGTCAACCGCTCCATTCTCAACCACGTGCTGAACCTGCCTTGGCAAGGCCGGGTCAGCATCGAGCAGGACAACGCCTGCATCAACATCATCGACGTCGATCGGAACGAGAATGGAACCGCAAACCGCTACCTGATCCGGGCGGTCAACGTCACCGGCTACAACCTGAACAAGTCCGGCATGGTGCTCACCAACATGGAGCAAACTGCGATGCGGATGGAGGAATTGCTGGAGCCCCGCGCCGAAGGCGGGGCGGGGCCCAGCGCATGAGGGATGGTCAGGGACTGAATCCCTCAACAACAGATAAATGCACGATCACCTCCTCGCTTTCCGTTGAACACGGCGCGCATAGTGCGCTAAGTTGTTTGGCATTGCAATGCGGAGAACAGCATGCAGCTTGAAGGCATTCATCATGTGTCGATCAACGTCAAGGACGTCGATGAGGCGTTGGGCTTCTACGCCGATCTGCTCGGCATGGAGAAGCTTGACCGGCCGGATTTCGGCTTCCCCGGCGCGTGGCTGCGCAGCGGTGCGCAGGAGGTTCACCTAATCGGCATCGATTCCGGGCCACCGCTCAAGGAGCAGCACTTCGCCTTCAAGGTGGCGGACGTGGACCGCGTGAAGGCCACCTTGGAAGGTGCCGGGTTGAAGTGCTCAAAGCCCTTCGAAATCGCCGGCGTCTGCCGTCAGGCGTTCACCCACGATCCGAGCGGCAACATGGTGGAGTTCAATCAGCGGCTTTAGCGCCGCAGCGACCGGCTCAACCAAACACCGGCAGGGTCTCGAACGGCCCTTTCAGCACCGTTGACGCAGCCCTCGGCTGCATCCAGCCGTCAATAGCTGTGGCGTACACGCGGCGGAAGTCCACCGTGTGGACCAGGTTTTCGCCATCAGTCAGTTCCGTCAGGCTGGGCGGCTTGCCGTAGTGCCCACCTTGGATCGGCTTGCCGGCCAGGAACATCAGGTTGGCGGTGCCGTGGTCGGTGCCGAGGTTGGTGTTCTCCGGCACCCGGCGGCCGAATTCCGAATGCACCAGCATCACCACCCTATCGGCCTGCCCCAGGCGTTCCAAGTCGCGAATGAAGCCGTGAATGCCGTCGCAGGCATAGCTTAGGAGCCTTCGGTGCAGGTCGCCCTGCTGCACATGGGTGTCAAAGGCGTTGTTGCGGAACGCGACATGGTAGATGCGCGCCGGCAATCCCGCCCCGATGCAGGCCGCCACCTTGGGCAGGTCCATCGGCGCGATGCCGTAGTCCACCGGCGAGCGGTAGTCCGACCAGGCTTGGCGAATACGCGCTGAAGCGCCGAGGGCGCTCCGGGCCACGTCGTTGAGGTAGGCGCGCGATGCGTTGCCGTCGTCTTGGTCGATGCGTGCCATCAACGCTTGCTGCGAGCGGAAGGCGCGACGTTGAAAGCGCTCCGGATCGTCGAAGACCACCGGCGTGTGCAGTCGGCTCTTAACCGCCAAGGACTGCGCCGACGCGATGTTGATGAGCAGTTCCGCTCCAGCGCCCCCGTTTTCGCCGATTGCGTCCGCCAGTCGGCCCAGCCAGCCGAACTCATCGCCTCCGCCAGGCATGCCTGTATGCCAATAGGCCATGGAGGTGAAGTGGGAGTATGACGGCTGCTCGTAGCCGCAGCCGTGGACGATGGCGAGGTCGCCGCTGCGCCAGAGCCGCTCAAAGCCCAGCATGCCGGGGTTGAAGCCGAAATCGCCGTCCAGCTTGAGCAGCTCATCCGCCTTGATGCCAATGGTGGGACGCTGCCGGTAGTAGGCGTCATCGCCGTATGGCACCACGGTGTTCAAGCCGTCATTGCCACCGGAGAGTTCAACCACCACTAAGATTCGGTCCGCCTCATCCCGACGCGGCGCCGCCCAGGCACGGCGGTCGAAGACGGGCGCCGTGGCCAGCGCCGCCGTTGCGGCGACCCCGCCCCTCAACAGACTTCGGCGATTGATCATTCCTCCCTCCACTGCTTTTGGTCCCGCTTCCGCGCTTCAGCCCAACTGATACTCCGGGCGGCTGAGCAGCGCGTGCAGCAAAAGCCGCAGCGGCTCCTCCAGATAGGAGGCCGCAGCGCGAATGTCCCCGGTGCCCAGCTCCGCCTCCAAGTAGTCCGCCAACGCGCTTTGCGTCGCTGGGTCCGGCGCCACTGAGAAGAACCGCTCCACCAAGTAGCCGACCACTTCCCGTGGGGTTTCGAGGCCTTCCCGAAGCACCATGCCAGTCAAGTCGAGGCGCGCAGTATGGCGGGGGATGGGCCTGACCCGCTCAATGGCCATCTGCCAGCCCCGGTAGCTGCCGTAGCGGGTGTTGAAGGCCTCGTCGCGGTCGGCAAGCAGGTTGGATGCCGCCATCTCCCCCATCCCTTCGGAAGCCATGCCGTCGCCCGCTAGGGCGGCGGGCCGAGTCGCCCGGCTGATGTCCATGCCGGCGCGCAGGCGCTCATGGACGCTCAGTATTTCCGCACCGTAGCTCGGATAGCGGTCCGGGGGCACGAAGGCGATGTCGGGAAACGCCAAGTCAAGCACGAAGTTGCCCCGCTCGAAAAGCAGGCTCGGCGTGATCCAAGTGCGGCCCTCGCTCCAGCCCGCCACCGTGGGTGGATGCATCAACCGCTGGCCCAGCGACTCGGTGACGGTGTTGAAATCCGGCGCGCCCGGCACGGCTTCAAGGCCCAGCTTGCGGTAGGTGGAGATGACGAATTCAACCGGACCCTTGATGCGGGTGCCCAACACGTCGGGCGCGTAGAAGTGCCGCGACAGAAAAAGCCGCTCCAGAAAGGCGGCGATGTCGTAATCCGCCGCCTTCAGCCAAGCGCCGAGTTCCCGTCGGCCGCCGGCGTCCAGCGCCTCGCCCACGAAGTGCCGGTGGAGCTTACCGGCGATGAATTCGGCAGCGGCGTCCTGAGCCAGGATGATGTCGATGACTTCCACGCCGTTGAAGCGTCCCTCCCGGCCCAGGAAGCGTTTGCTGCCGCTGTCGTGAGCATCGGCGTTGAAATCGAAGTCGAGCCCCCTGTAGTTCCAGCCGGTGAATGCGCGGGCGGCTTCGCGCACGTCGGCTTCGCCGTAGTGGCCCACGCCCATGGTGAACAGTTCCATGATTTCCCGGGCGAAGTTCTCGTTCGGCGAGCCCTTGACGTTGACGCCCGCATCCAGGAACGCCAGCATCGCTGGATCCTGGGCCACGCCGATCAACAGGGTGCGAAAGTCGCCGAGGCCCAGCCGCTGAAAGAGGCGCAGCTGCTTGAGCATCTTGCGGTAGTCGCGCACCTTGTCCTCGTTGGTGGCGAAGTGCCCGTGCCAGAACAGTGCCATGCGCTCCTGGAGCGGACGGGGACTCAACAGCATACGGTTGGCCCACCAGTAGGCGACCCGATCGGTTTCCAACCGGCTGGCGCGCAGCCAGTAGAAGAAGGCGTTGACCACGGGCTGCAGGGGCCGGTTGCCAGACGGCTTGGCTTGGATGCCGAGTGCCCCGCCCTGCTGGCGGGCTAAGGCGGTGGTGGCCGGACGACTGGGGGGAAAGGGGTCCAGCCCTTCGTCAAAGATCCCCGACGGCTCGAAATCCGGCAGCTTCGCCTCCGCCACCCCCTCGAAGTACACCAGCCGGCGCACCGCGGCCTTGGGCGTCAGAGCCGCCAACGCGGCCACCTCGGCGGGCGTGCCGCCGAAGCCAGCCCGCTCAAGAAGGTGGCGCGCCTCGGCCTCGCCCCAATCCTGAGGATCGATGGGCCGGAAATCGGCAGCGGTCCCGATCGGCAAGAGGGCTAGGCAGGCGCTTAGGACAAAATGGGCAAAGACGCCGCCCCGCCACCAGTTCCCAGTTTGGCTTTTCACTATGTCGAGCAAAGCACCCCGGAGCGAGGGTGTCCCGCCCTCGATGGAATTCCGCGGTTCAATTCGAGGGCAAGATGCCCTCGCTCCGCCAAAATGGGCAAAGACCCCGTCCCGCTTAGTCAGTTTGAATCCCATGGAACCGCCAGTATAATGCCGCTCGCCAGCAATCGCTGGCCCTTCCGGAACTTCAATCCAAGCAAGTCATGAGGATACCGATGCTGCAACGCCGTTCATTTTTGAAGAAAAGCGCCCTCACCTTAGGCGCCATACCCGTCGCCAACCTGTTGGCGGGCTCAAGCGCTTGGGCCGCTGGCGAGGTGGAGATCACCGAAGACGACCCCATGGCGATGGCCTTGGGTTACAAGCATTCCGTGGACGACGTGGATACCGCCAAGTACCCCAAGTATGCGGACGGCCAGTTCTGCGACAATTGCGTTCAGTACAAGGCCACCAGCGAGGGCTGGGGTACCTGCGCCATCTTCCCCGGCAAGCTGGTTGCCGCCAAGGGCTGGTGCAATGTCTGGGTGGCGATTCCTGCCTAATCAACCGCTCCGGCGGGCGCAGCGCCCAAGCGGTGATGCCCGCCGGGTCAATCGCCCCAGCTAAAGGGCGTGAAGAACTCCTCGCGCGTGAGCCAGGTGTAGTCGGCCTCGCCGGCCATTAGGCCCACCAGCACGATCAGCACCAGGGTAGGCACGAGGATGGCGTAGATCAGCGCCATCCGCTCCCACATCATGTGCATGAAGATGGCGACAATCAGGCCCGCCTTGAGCATCATGAAGATGATGATGAGGGTCCAGCGCACATAGCCCTGGAACGCCACGTAGTCCACCATGTAGGAGGCGGCGCTGAGCACGAACAGCAAGCCCCAAACCCAGAAGTAGATGGAAATTGGATGTTGTTGGCCTTGGTCTGACATCGGTTGAAATCCCTGCTGGTCGTATGGACTACCAAAGGTAGAAGAAAGCGAAAATAAAGACCCACACGAGGTCAACGAAGTGCCAGTAGAGGCCCATCGTCTCGACGATCTCGTAGCGGTTCTTGCGCCCGGTCATGAAGCCGGGCGTCTCCTTGTCCAAATCGCCGCGCCGCACCTTGAAGGCGGTGATGAACAGGAACAGCACGCCGAACGACACGTGGGTGCCGTGGAAGCCGGTGATCATGAAGAAGGCGGCGCCGAACTGCGGCGCGCCCATCGGGTTGCTCCAGGGCCGCACCCCCTCATCGACGATCAGCTTGGTCCACTCGAAGGCCTGCATGCCCACGAAGGTGGCGCCGAGCACGGCGGTTGTCATCAGCAGCCAGAAGGTCGGCACCTTGCGCTTCTCGTAGCCAAACTTCACCGCCATGGCCATGGTGCCGCTGCTGGTGATGAGCACGAAGGTCATGATAGCGATCAGCAGCAATGGAACCGGCGTGCCCATGAACTCCAAGCCAAACACCTCGCTGGGGTTGGGCCAGGGCGTCGTGGTGGACATGCGCACGGTCATGTAGGACACCAGGAAGCAGGAAAAGATGAAGGTGTCGCTCAGCAGGAAGATCCACATCATGGCCTTGCCCCAGGGCACGTTCTTGAACGCCCGCTGGTCAGAGGACCAATCGTCAACAATGCCCTTGATTCCCGGCGCCAGGGCTACTGATTCAGCCACGTAATTGCTTTCCTTCTATGATGTGAGTGAGTGGTTGATGAGCTAAGTTCTAACCGTCTAAATGTGGGTGCGCAGATAATGTGCTTAAGTTCCAGCCGTCCGATGTCGGCTCAGGTCGAGAGCATCAAGCCAAACAGGATGAGCCAGACCACGAACAAAAAGTGCCAGTAAACAGCGCAAAGCTCCACGCCCAGCCGCGTCTTCGCCAGCGCCCCCGCCCAAGCATGGCCCGCGGTTCGGGCCAACGCCACCAGCCCACCGAGCAGATGCAGGACATGCAGCCCGGTGAGCACGTAGAAAAACGAATTGGCCGGGTTGCTGGCCACCAGATAGCCGGAAGCGGCAAGGCCCTGCCAAGCCATGAACTGTCCAGCCATGAAGGCCAACGCGCAGCCGCCGCCAACCACAAGGCCCCAACGGATGGCCAGCCATTGCTCCCGGGCCGCGCCCCGCCAAGCCCACTGCAGCCCCAAGCTGCCGGCAAACAAGATGGCGGTGTTGACCCACAGCAGGTCCGGCTCCGGCAGAGGACGCCAATCCGACAGCTCCATGCGGATGGAGTAGGCGCTGACGAACAGCGCGAACAGCGATGTGATGACGGCCAGCAGCACGCCCAACGCCACTTTTGGCGGCGCCGGGAACCCCACCCCCTCCTGCGCTCCCGAGGGCGCGCTGGCCACCCAAGGCTTGACGTTGATGGTCTGGCGCACCAGCCACCAAACCACCGCCCCCATGAGAAGGGCCAGAAATACGAGCGTCGCAGTCATGGATCAGCCGTCCGTCTTGGTCTCGCCTTGGGCGCGGGCCTCGCCCTGGGCGCGGGCGGCAGCCATTTCCTCGGACGGCACGTTTTGCGGGATGAAGTCCTGCTCCGCCCCCGGCACCCCGTAGTCGTAGGCCCACCGGTAAACCGACGGCAGTTGGTCCTCATCGAAGTTGCCGTGCCGCGGCGGCGTATGCGGGGTCTGCCACTCCAAGGTGGTGGCGTTCCACGGGTTGTGGCCAGCCTTCTCGCCGCTGAACAGGCTCTTGATGACGTTGTAGATGAAGATCACCTGGGCCAAGGCGACGACGATGGCCGCAACGGATATGGCCACGTTCAAGTCCTGCGCCGACTCCGACATGAAGGCGGTTTCGCCGTAGGCGTAATAGCGCCGGGGCACGCCTTCAAAGCCCAAGTAGTGCATCGGGTAGTAAATGGCGTAGGTGCCAAGGAAGGTAATCCAGAAGTGGATCTTGCCCAGGGTCTCGTCGAACATCCTGCCGGTTATCTTCGGATACCAGTGGTAGATCGCGCCGAACACCACCAGCACCGGCGAAACCGCCATCACCATGTGGAAGTGGGCCACCACGAAGTAGGTGTCCGACAGTGGCAGATCGACGGTGACGTTGCCTAGGAACAGCCCAGTCAGCCCGCCGTTGATGAAGGTGAAGATGAAGCCGATGGCAAACAGCATGGGCACGGTCAGCTGAATGTTGCCCCGCCACAGGGTCAGCACCCAGTTGTACACCTTGATGGCCGTCGGCACCGCGATGATCAACGTGGTGGTGGCGAAGAAGAAGCCGAAGTAGGGGTTCATGCCGCTGACGTACATGTGGTGCGCCCAGACGATGAAGCTCAGCGCGCCGATGGCGACGATGGCCCAAACCATCATCCGGTAGCCGAAGATGTTCTTGCGGGCATGGGTGGCGAGCACGTCGGAGACGATGCCGAATGCCGGCAGGGCGACGATGTAAACCTCCGGATGCCCAAAGAACCAGAACAGGTGTTGGAAGAGGATCGGGCTGCCGCCGTCATAGGCGGTCTGCGCACCCTCCGCAATCATAGCTGGCATGAAGAAGCTGGTGCCGATCAGCCGGTCGAGAATCATCATGATGCAGCTCACGAACAGCGCCGGAAAGGCCAGCAGCGCCAGCACCGTGGCCATGAAGATGCCCCAGACCGTCAGCGGCATGCGCATCAGCGTCATGCCCCGCGTGCGCGCCTGCAGCACGGTCACCACATAGTTGAGCCCGCCCATGGTGAAGCCGATGATGAACACGCACAGCGAGATCAGCATCAGGATGATGCCCGCCCCCGTGCCCGGGGTGCCGCCAATCACTGCCTGCGGCGGGTACAGCGTCCAGCCCGCCCCGGTGGGCCCGCCGGGAACGAAGAAGCTGGCCACCAGAATCAGCACCGCCGCCAAATAGACCCAGTAGCTGATCATGTTGACGTAGGGAAACACCATGTCCCGGGCGCCGCACATGAGCGGGATGAGGTAGTTGCCGAAGCCGCCCAAAAAGAGCGCCGTCAGCAGGTAGATGACCATGATCATGCCGTGCATGGTCACGAACTGCAGGTAGTTGGCCGGATCGATCAGGGCGAAGGACTCCGGGAAGCCGAGCTGCAGGCGCATGAGGATGGACAGCACCAGCGCCACCAAACCGATGCCGATGGCGGTGATGCCGTATTGGATGGCAATGATCTTGGCGTCCTGGCTCCAGATGTACTTGCCGATGAACGTCTTGGGGTGGTACAGCGGCTCCTCGGCGACCTCGAACGGCCGCAGGTCCGCATCGGTGACTGCATCGTGGGCGACTTGAGCCATGCTATTCCTCCGCTCCTGGGTAGGCCGCGCCAGCTTGGGCTGAAGCGTCGGCGACTTGAGTTTCACCTAAGGTGTTGATGTAGGCAACGACATCGTTCACGGCGCCGTCGTACTTGAGTATGCGAGCCATTTCGGCCATTTGCCAGCCGTACAGGTCGTCCGCATGGCGCCCCCGAATGTCGGCCTTGAAGTTCTCCAACTGCCGGGCCAGGTACCAATCGGTCATGCCCGCCATGCGCGGCGCATTCAGCGCCTTGATGCCCTCGGCGTCGTAGCCATGGCAGGCGCCGCAGGTGACCCAGATATCCTCGCCGCGCTCGGCGTCGCCGGTGATGGTGACCTCGGCGGGCTCATCCGGCAGGGTGCCGATGTAGGCGATGACGTCCTCCATGGCCTGCTCGTTCACCAGCGTCATGACCATGGGCGCCATCTGCTGGCCGAAGGTGTCCTGCGGGTGGGCGCCGCGAACGCCGGCCTTGTAGTAGTTGAGCTGGCGGCGCAGGTACCAGTCCTCCTGGCCAGCGATCTTGGGTGAGTTCATGATCTGCATGCCCTTGCCCTCCGGGCCGTGGCAGGCCACGCACACGGCGTACTGCGCTTGCCCGGCCACCGGATCGCCCTGCGGGCGGGCGAGGATGTCGGCGTAGGTGGGCTGCGCGGCGTACCAAGCCTCGTAGTCCGCCGCCTCATCGACCACCACCTTGCCGCGCATGGCGAAATGGCCGATGCCGCAAAGCTCCTCGCACAGCACCTCGAATTCGCCCACCTTGGTGGGCTTAAGCCACAGGTAGGAGACCAGGCCCGGCACCAAATCCATCTTGACCCGGAACTGGGCGACCGTGAAGTTGTGCAGCACGTCCTTGGAGCGCAGGTTGATCTTGACGTCGCGGCCGATCGGCAGATGCACCACGTTGCTCTCGATCAGCCGATCGTCCTGGCCGTGGGGATCGTCGGGATCCATGCCGAAGGGGTTGTCGTCGGTGATGCGCTTGGCGTCCACGTTGCCGAACTTGCCGTCATCGCCCGGCAGCCGGTAGCTCCAATGCCACTGCTGGCCGATGGCCTCGATTTCGTCGGCGTCCTCCGGCACGGTGACGAATTCCGCCCAGACGATCAGGCCGGGCGCCAGCATGGCGGCGACGCCGACCGCGGTGATGGCGGTCAGCCAGAACTCAAGCTTGGGGTTCTCCGGCTCGTACTCGGACCGCTTCTCCTTGTTGTAGCGGAACTTGATGACGCAATACGCCATGAAGCCGTTGACGGCGACGAAGACAATGCCCGTCACCCAGAAGGTAACGTCGATCGTGAAGTCGATCAGGCCCCAGTTGGAGGCCAAGGGGGTCAGGTACCAAGGGCTCAGAATGTGAAAAAGGACCGAGCCAACGATCAAAATGATCAGTGCAACAGCAAATGCCATCTATGCAGCTTCCTCAACTAATTTTCTTGCAAGCTCTCCACAACGCTGCGGATGAGCGTGAAGTCCTCGGTCTGCGCACCCTTCAGCACGCGTTCCACCACGCCTTCGGCGTTGATGATGAACGCTGCCGGCAACGCGGACACGCCGTACCGGCGAGCCGTGCCGCCACCGAGGTCCAAGGCATTAGGATAACCGATGGAAACCCGTTCAAGGAAGCGAACCGCATCGGGGCGGCTAGTATCCAGATTTAGGCCGACGACTTCAAACTTTTCTTGCGGCCAATCTTTCCGCAGGGCGTCGAGCTTAGGCATCGACCGCCGGCAGGGGGCGCACCAGCTCGACCAGAACTCCAAATAGAGAACCTTGCCGCGATAGTCGGCCAGCGTTATGGGCTCGGCGTCGGCGTCCATGGCAGGCAACGTGAAGCCGGGCGCCGGATCTCCGGCCTGGACGGCCATGGCGGGCGCCGCCCAAGCCATAACCCCTAGGAAGGCTCCGCAGGCCAGTGCGCTTCGCGTTAGGGCAACGGGTTTCATCAATTCTCCCCAAAGGGACATCAATCGTCCTCAAGGGGAATGACCAAGCAGGTGCGCGGTTCGCCCCCCACCGCACGGGAAATGTGTCCCTGGCCGGTGGTGTCCTCCGCCAGCACAGTCGAGCCGGGGCCGAACCGCCGCTTGGTTCCGTCGCCGAGCTCAATTTCGACGCTGCCGGTCAAGTTGACGATGAACTGCCGCCGGGGCGCATTGTGAAAGCTCCAGCCGTAGTCCCCGGAGACTTCCCGAAACACCACCGAACGGGCTGGCCAAGGCTCGGACATGCGGCCACTGCCACCAAAATCCTCCAGTTCCAACTCGATGTCCTCGAAATGGGACCGCCCATCATCGCCCGTGTGGAGTCTGGTCACTTGCATGTTCGCGCCCGCGCCGCCGTAGAAAGATGCGGGCAAGATTGCATGGTGTGGGCCCATGCCGCAAGGGTTGCTTCGAATTCGAAACAAAGCAGGTCCCTCGTGATAGGATTTTGCTTTTCCCTCGGAGCATCCAAACATGAGCGAAGCCTTGGAACTGCCGGTCAACGATCCTTGGACGATGCCCCTAGCGGACATCGACGTGAGCGACGCGTCGCTTTACTCCAGCGACACCGTTCATCCCTACTTCGCTCGGTTGCGCCGCGACGCCCCGGTGCACTACTGCGCCGAGAGCGCCAGCGGCCCCTACTGGTCGGTCACCCGCTTTGAGGACATCAAGCACGTCGATACCCACCATCATCAGTTCTCCTCCGAACTCGGCGGCATCAGCATCGCCGAGCTGGAGCTCGAGGAGCACGTCCAGCTCGAGAACTTCATCGCCATGGACCCGCCCAAGCACACCGCGCAGCGCAAGACCGTGGCACCTTCGGTGGCACCGGCCAACCTGCGCAACCTGGCGCCCATCATTCGCGAACGGGTCATCGACATCTTGGACAACCTGCCGATTGGCGAGACCTTCAATTGGGTCGACCAGGTTTCCATTGAGCTGACGGCGCGCATGCTCGCCACGCTCTTCGACTTCCCTTACGCGGACCGCCGCAAGCTCGTTCACTGGTCCGACCTCGCCACGGCCACGCCGCAACTCATGGGCGATGCGGGCCTGCCCGGCGAGTACCGGCTCAAGGAATTGACGGAGTGCGCGAACACCTTCGCCGAGTTGTGGCACGAGCGCGCAGGACGCGAGCCGGGCAACGACCTGATCTCCATGCTGGCCCACGGCGAAGACACCAAGGACATGCTGCAACGGCCCGTCGAATTCCTAGGCAACCTGATGCTGCTAATCGTCGGCGGCAACGACACCACACGCAACTCGATCAGTGGCGGCGCGCTGGCGTTCCACCGCTATCCCGGCGAATTCCGCAAACTGCAAGGCGACCGGAGCCTCGTCCCCAACGCCGCCAGCGAGATGATCCGCTGGCAAACGCCGGTGATCCACATGCGGCGCACCGCCACCGAAGACACCGAGTTGGCGGGCAAACGCATAAGGGCCGGCGACAAGGTCATCATGTGGTATCTCTCCGGCAACCGCGACGAGGCGGTGTTTGACGACGCCGAGCGGCTGGTCATCGACCGTCCCAACGCCCGCCAGCACGTCGCCTTCGGCTACGGCATTCACCGCTGCATGGGCAACCGCTTGGCGGAAATGCAGCTGCAGGTGCTCTGGGAGGAGATTCTGGAACGGTTCGAGCGCATCGAGGTGGTCGGCGAACCGGTGCACGCGGCCAACAACTTCATTCGCGGCATCCTGGAACTGCCCGTCCGGATCACCCGCAGGTAAACCCACAGACCACTCTCCACATCCATCCAGAGGAGGAAGCAATGGCCGAACCCGCTCTCATCCCGGTACGCACCATCGACGACGCCTACCACCGGCTGCTGGACGAGGAAACTCGCCCAGTTCCGGCCTCCTACCGGCGCGACAACCCGATCGCACCGGGACCGACCCGCGTGCCGGTGGCGCGCTACACCTCCCAAGCCTTCTTTGATCTGGAAGTGGAGAAGATATGGAAGCGCGCTTGGCAAATGGCTTGCCACGAGGACGACTTGCCCAACGTGGGCGATTACGTGCCCTACGACATCGCCGGGATGTCCTTCCTGGTGGTCCGCACCGGCGCCGATGAGTTCAAGGCCTACTACAACGCCTGCCTGCACCGGGGACGGAAGCTGCGCGAAAACCGCGGCGGGCGGGCCACCGAGTTCCGTTGCCCTTTCCACGGCTGGACTTGGAACATCGACGGCAGCCTGCGCCAAGTGCCCTGCCAATGGGACTACCCCGGCCTAAAGGCCAGCGAGCAGTCGCTGCCGGAGGTCCGGACCGGCCGTTGGGGACGCTTCATCTTCATCAACCCCGACCCCAACTGCGAGCCCCTTGAGAACTTTCTGGGCGATCTATCCAGCCACTTCGAGCTGCTGCCCTACGAGCGGCGCTACAAGGCCGCCCATGTGGCCAAGACCATTCGCTGCAACTGGAAGGTGGCCTCGGAAGCCTTCATGGAGTCTTACCACGTCATCGCCACCCACCCGCAAATCCTGCTCGGGGGCGTCCACGACGTGGACACCAAGTACGACGTGTTCGGCAACTACTCCCGGGCGATCCGCTGTGGAGCCTTGGAGAGCCAAGGACAGCCGGAGTGGGACCCGCTCCCCGACGACGGCAAGCGGCGGCTGCGCCACCCGCTCAACGGCTGGGTCTATGAGGCCGCTGGCGAGAACTTGGTGCGCGTCACCACCCCCAAGGGCAAGACCGGCCTGTTCACCGCCAACGCTGAGCCGGTGGAGGGTGAGTTGGGAGACGTCAATCCGCACCTGTGCAACTGGGTGGGTGGCCGGCAGCTGCCCCAATCGGAGCTGGAGCGGGCCATGGCGGAACGCAACGCCAAGAACGACAAGTCCCAGCCGACGCATCCCCGCGTCGCCTACGCGCAGATGCAGCGCGAAATGCTCAAGCCCGTGGTCCCCTCCATCGCCGACCAAATCGCCGACATCGAGTTCTCGTCGGTGTTCTTCACGGTGTTCCCCAACTTCCACCCGTGGGGGTCGTTCAACAGCATCAACTACCGCTTCCGCCCCAAGGGCCGCAACCCCGATGAGTGCATCATGGAGTGCATGTTCCTAGCCCCGATCCCGGAGCACGGCGAGTACGAACCGGTCCGCCAGATCCACTGGCTGGGGCCGGACGACGACTGGACCGACGCTCCGGAACTCGGCATGTTGGCCAAGGTCTTCAACCAGGACGTGCGCAACCTGCCCCACGTCCAGGACGGCCTGCACGCCACCGCCAAGGAGTACGTGCAGTTCGCCGACTACAACGAAACCAAGCCCCGGCACCTGCATATGCTGATCGATGAGTGGATCGCCCGGCCTTAGAAGCTGTTAAAACCGACCGCACCATCCACAGGCGGAGTGTTCCCTTCCGGGCAGGCAGAACGCATAATTTCGGTTTCGCCTAGACAGGAACCGCCCATGCCCGAAGCCGTCAACCGTCAATTCCTGCTCGCCGCGCGCCCTCACGGGATGGTCAAGGCCTCCGATTTCGAGTACCGGGAGGTCGCTGTGCCGACGCCGGGACCGGGCGAGGCGCTCATCAAATCCAACTACATCTCGCTGGATCCCTCCATGCGTGGGCAAATGGAGAATCGAGCCGACTACGTCGCACCCCTATCGCTCGGCAGCGTCATGCGAGCGCGGGGCGTCGGCACGGTGGTGGCCTCCAACCACCCAGACTATCCCGAAGGCACCCAGGTGACCGGCACCTTCGGCATGCAGGACTACGCCCTGTCGGACGGCACGAAGCTGCCGCTGCGGACCTTCGAGGCCGGCATCGATCCCAAGGTGGCCCTGGGCGTGCTCGGCGGCACCGGCATGACCGCCTACTTCGGGCTGCTCCATGTCGGCCAGCCCAAGGCGGGGGACGTGGTGGTGATCAGCGGCGCCGCCGGAGCCACCGGCAGCGTCGCCGGACAGATCGCCAAGATCAAGGGCTGCACGGTGTTCGGCATGGCGGGCAGCGACGAGAAGTGCGCCTGGCTGACCGATGAGCTCGGCTTCGACGGCGCCTTCAACTACAAGACCGCCGACGTGGCGGCGGAGGTGGATCGCCTCTGCCCCAACGGCATCAACCTGTTCTTCGACAACGTGGGCGGCGAGATACTCGACATCTGCCTCGACCGCATCGCCATGAACGCCCGCATCGTGATCTGCGGCGGCATCTCCCGCTACAATTTCACCGAACAGCCGCCGGGACCCAAGAACTACTTCAACCTGGTCTTCCGCCGTGCCCGCATGGAGGGCTTCATCGTCATCGACTACGAAGACCGCTACCCGGAAGCCGAGGCCGAGATGCGCCGCTGGATCGACGCCGGGCAGCTCAAGCAGCAAACCACCGTCATCGACGGCTTCAAGGAACTGCCAAACGCCTTGATTCAGCTCTTCGAGGGCGCCAACACCGGCAAGATGATGGTGCGGACCACCTGAAGCAACAGGAGCCATGACATGAGTGACGAACTGCAAGCCCTGAAGGCCCGCATCGCCCGCCTGGAGGCCAAGGAGGCCGTGCTCAGCGCCTTCAACCGCTATCTGTACAGCCTGGACACCGGCTACGGCGACGAAATCGTGGACTGCTACACCGAGGACGCCGTGCTCGACGTACCGAACTTTCCCGGCGCCGGCGGCGATGACCTGCACTTCGAGGGCCGGGCGGAGATCGCGCCCCTCTACGCCCCCTACGCCAACGGCCCGAAGGGCATCCGCGGCGGCCACCATTCGGCCAACATCGCCATCAACGTGGCACCGGACCTCAACTCCGCCGAAGTCACCGCGTACTTCATGACCAACACTGCCAACGGGGTGCAGGGTGGGCGCTACGAAGGGGTCATGCGGCCCGGAACGGACGGCCAATGGCGCTGGCAGACGCTGGCCATCACCAGCGCCTGGGGGTGGCAAGCGAAGGACTTCGATACCGTATCCGAACCCGTCGGCCTAGAGTACTCGCCGTTCGGCGGCCGTCACGCAGCTTACACCCCCTAGCCTAGGGCGCCTGAAACAGCGCCTCGCAGCCGGTTCCAGCCAGCAGTTCATCCACGCAGGCGCGGTCCTCCCTATCGAGCCGCGCCCGTTCGCTGCGCAGCCATTGCAGGCATTTGGCCTGATACGGGAAGGGCTTTTGGGTCCATAGCCGCCCATCGATCTCGGTGCGCACCTCATCCGCACCCTGATTGACCGCCGCGGCGTTGGCCAACAACGCGGGAGCGTACACCCGACCCACTTCCTCCAGCAGTCCGCGCAGGGTGTCCGGCAGCGCATCGCGGTCGAACCAGTGGTCCTCGGCAGGCTCCAAGCCGGACAGATCCTCCATGACGCCCACCCAGGCAAAGACGTGGGGGGCACTTTCCAAGGCGATTTGCATCGGCGTCGGATCGAACCCGGTCAACTGGGTGAGCTGGCCAAAGATGGCGAAGTCAGCGGCGCCTGGACGCTGCCCAAGCACGAAGGGACCGTTGCGGATGTGGGCGTCGAACAAGCCCAGGAAGCGCTTGTAGCTCGCCTCGATGATCGGGGCGGTGGTCTCATTGCTGCCCACCACGTGCAGGCGGCTGATCTGCCGCTCGCGGATGAACGCCGACATGGGCGCGATTTCAGAGTCGCTGGCGGCCAGGTTTCGCCACCGGGGCAGGATCTCGCCGCCGCGCTCAATGTCCGCCGCATAGTGCCAGCGATAGTGGAACATTGCCTTGGTCAGCCATTCATCGCCGTAGTCCTCAAGCAGGAAGTCGATGAACGCCAAGGCCGGATCGGACGCTATGACCGAGCGTCCCAGAACCTCCTGCTCCAGGCGGCGGATGATGGGCGAGGAGTCCACCACCGCCTCGAGCTCGCCATCGTCGGCGGGCAAGTAAAAGGTGGGCATCAGGCCCACCTTCGGCTGAGGCAGACCGGCATCCGGCTCCCTTCCGTCCACCGCACTTTGCAGAAAGCGATAGGGAATGCGCCGGTAGCGCATCAGCGCCAGCATTTTGCGGGTGTATGGGGAGCCGGGCGCTCCCTTCAAAGCGATTGGGGCATCAAGCATGGAGGTGCGCTCAAGACGGCGAAACGGAGCATCAGTATAGCGCTCCCAACCCGCGAACGAAGGCGGTGGAACCGGAGATAGCCATTCTGAACCGCCCTCAACGAATTAGCGGGCACCAAGCGTCAATCTCCCACAAGGAGTGCGGAGTTAGCCTACAGACAACCTCAGTCGCTCGGGCTTGGATGGCGTTTTTCCAAACCTGCCCCAGGGGGCATATACTCATGCAGCAAGCAGTCGAAGAAATCGGGGTGATGACCAAGAGCCTTGAGGCATCGGGTCTTGAGCGGCGCCAGGCGGATGCGGCCGTGCGGGCCATCGCCAACTCCATCGAGAAGTTTGCGGTGACGCCCGACAGGCTGCGCGAGGCATTCGACGAACACCGGTCGGAGATGGCTGCCCTATTCCGGGAGCAGACCGCGGCAATGAACGCTCGGTTCGACGACCAGAACGCTGTCATCAATGCCCGGTTCGAGGATCACCGGTCGGACATCAACGCCCGATTCGAGGATCAAAGGTCGGACACCAACGCCCGATTCGAGGACCAAGGGTCGGACACCAACGCTCGTTTCAATGATCTAAGGTCAGACATGAACAAGCAGTTTGAAGCCCTGCGCACGGAGTTGCGGGCTGAAACCTCGCGCCTGTTTACGCTGACCCTCTCCATTGCGATGGGCATGGCGGGCATGGTGGGCGTCTTCATCATCGACAAGCTGTCGTAGCCTGCCCCGTCATCCCATTTCCACCCCCGATAGTGGTAAATTCCTCTTTTCAGCGCAGCCAACCAAAACGGAGCCCCCATGACCCTACGCATTAACGCCCAAGCACCTAATTTCACCGCCGAGACCACCCAAGGCCGCATCGACTTCCACGAATGGGTCGGCGACGGCTGGGCGGTGCTGTTCTCCCATCCCAAGGACTTCACCCCCGTCTGCACCACCGAACTCGGTTACATGGCCGGTCTGCAGCCGGAGTTCGCCAAGCGCAACTGCAAGATCATCGGCCTCTCCGTGGATCCAGTGGACAACCACGCCGCGTGGTCCAAGGACATTGAGGAGACCCAAGGCCACAAGGTCACCTATCCCCTGATCGGCGACCCGGAGCTGAATGTGGCCAAGCTTTACGACATGCTGCCCGCCGAAGCCGGCGACGCCGCCGAGGGCCGCACGGCGGCCGACAACGCCACGGTGCGCTCGGTGTTCGTGATCGGCCCGGACAAGGGCATCAAGGCGATGCTGACCTACCCGATGAGCACCGGGCGCAACTTCGACGAGGTGCTGCGCCTGCTCGACTCCTGCCAACTCACCGCCAAGCACAAGGTGGCGACGCCGGTGAACTGGAAGCAGGGCGAGGACGTCATAATCGTGCCCGCCGTGTCCGACGAAGAGGCCAAGGCGAAGTTTCCCAACGGCTGGAAGGCGCCCAAGCCCTACCTGCGCATCGTTCCCCAGCCCGACTAGGACGCGCCCGCAGCGCCCCGCCGTCCTCGGTGGCCGGGGCGCCGTACTGTTTACAACAGCCATCCAAAGCAGCGGCAAGGAGAATGGGCCATGATGACTGGCGATGAGTACCGCGCCTCCCTGGACGACGGGCGGGCCACCTACTTTGAGGGCAAGCAGATCTTCGACTTGCCCGGCCACCCCATCCTCGGCATCACCGTGGACTCCGCCGCAGCCGGCTACGACCGCTTCTACGACCCCGCCCTAGGCGCTGTGGGCGCCTTCATGGCAGTGCCGGGTTCGGCCAAGGAATTGCGCGAGCAGGTGGAACTGCACGAGTCCGTGGACCTGCTCACCCACGTCACCTACGCCTCCATCATGACGCTGCTGACCGCCGCCGACCGCATCGAAGCGAAGCTGCCCGACGAGGCGCAGCGCATTCGGGCCTGGGTCAAGGACGCCCAGCAGCGGGATGTGCGCATCACCCAGTGCATCACCGACGCCAAGGGCGACCGCAGCCGTCGGCCCGGCAACCAGGACGACCCGGACGCCTACGTGCGGGTCATTGAACGGCGCTCCGACGGCATCGTCATTCGCGGCGCCAAGCTGCACATCTCTGCCGCCTCCATGGGCCACGAACTGATGACCATCCCCACCAAGAGCATGAAGCCTGGGGAGGATCAATACGCGGTAGCCTGCATGGTGCCGGTGGGTGCGCCGGGGGTGAAGATCATCAACACCACCTATGCGCCGCGCCACGCGGACACTCGGGACTTCCCGATGTCCGGAAACCACCACACCCCGGAGGGTTTCGTCATCTTCGACGATGTGTTCGTGCCGAACGAGCGGGTCTTCCTAGCGGGCGAGCACCCGGAATTCGCTGCCGTCTTCGCCCACTCCCTCGGGCTTTGGGAGCGCCTCGGGGGCTTGGCCGCCTTTGTCACCGGCTACGACCGGCTGGTGGGCTTCGCCCAGCTCATTGCCGAAGCCAACGGCCTGGAACGGGTGGGCCACATCAAGGAAAAGATCAGCGACATGATGATCAACGCCACATTGATTCGGGCCAGCCTCGAAGCCGCCATCGAGAACTGCAGCATCACCTCCGACGGCGCCGCCTTTCCGAGCGAGCTTTACACCAATGTCGGCAAGTACCACGGCGCGGCCAACTACGCGCTCATGGTGCGCCACCTGCACGACATCGCCGGCGGCAGCATCCTCACTGCACCGGGCATGGCGGACCTGGACAACGAGCAGACCGGCCACTTGGTACGCAAGTACATGGGCACCATGCAGTCGGTGGACGGCATCTACCGCTCGAAGCTGTTCCACGCCATCCGCGACTACACTGCCGACGCCCTGGGCGGTTGGTACGCGGTGACCAATCTGCAGGCCGGCGGCGGCCTCTACGCCCAACGCATCGTCTCACGCCTGCACTACGACCTGGAGCACGCTAAGAAGCTGGCCTTGGAAGCAGCGCACATGGGGGAATACACCAACGGCGCCGCGCGAGCCTGAACGCCGGACATGAGCACACGGCCGCGCATCGATCTCTTCAGCGACACCCAGACCCGGCCGTCACAGCCCATGCGGGAGGCGATGGCCAATGCCGAAGTGGGCGACGAGCAGCTCGGCGAGGATCCCACCGTGCGGGCGCTCTGCGCCATGGTGGCGAACCTGCTCGGCAAGCAGGACGCCCTGTTCCTGCCCTCCGGCACCATGTGCAACGAGGTGGCCTACCGCGCCCATACCCAGCCCGGCGACGAGATCATCCTGCACGAGACGAGCCACGCCGTGCACTACGAAGCGGGCGGGCCGGCCGCCCTAGCCGGCGTGACGCTGCGCACCCTGTCCGGCGAGCGCGGCATCTTCACGGCGGCACAGGTGCGCTCAGCGCTGCGCGACGGTGCGCCCCACACCCAACGTTCGCGTCTTGTCTCCGTGGAAAACACAACCAACATCGGCGGCGGTGCCGTTTGGCCCATCGACGCGCTCGACGCGGTGGCTAACCTGGCCCACGAACATGGGCTGGCCACGCACATGGACGGCGCCCGGTTGATGAACGCGGTGGTGGCGTCCGGCCAGCCTGCCGCCGCCTTCGCGCGCGGCTACGATTCGGCCTGGATCGACCTGAGCAAGGGGCTCGGCGCCCCCGTGGGCGGCGTGTTGGCGGGCAGCCGGACTTTCATCGCCGAGGCCCTGCGCTTCAAGCACCAGTTCGGCGGCGCCATGCGCCAAGCGGGGATCATCGCCGCGGCTGGCATCTACGCGCTCCAGCACAACGTCGACCGCCTAGCCGAGGACCACGCCAACGCCCAGCGCTTCGCCCGCTTGATCGCCCCCATCGCCGGCATCGGCGTGAATGCGGACGCCATCGAGACCAACATGATCTACTTCGACGTGTCCGGCACCGGACTAAGCGCCCCCCAAATCGCCGATCGCCTCCTCGAGCGCGGTGTGCGCATCGGCGCCATCAGCGAAAGCCGAATGCGGGCGGTCACCCACCTCGACGTGGATGCCGCCGGGGTGACGGAAGCGGCTCAAGCCCTCGCCGCAATAGCAGAACCAGCTGGCCGCCAACCCTCTTAACGCCACTAAAGGGATTTAGGGCGAGGGCAAGATCCCCCGGAGCGAGGGCGTCCCGCCCTCGGAACGGCGCTCGAAAGAGCGCCGATAGCATGGCGATTTCGAACTAGGGCGACGATCGGACTCATCTGTGCGGGCGTAGACTCACAGCGTAAAATGCGGCCAACAAGTGAGTTGAATTCCTGTTCAAGGACGTTAGCGTGGTTCGCAAGGCGGCGGGAACGAGGAACAAGAAGGTGTGGCTCCACGGAATGTGACGGACCTACTGGCCTTAATGGGGGATGCCATTGACAATGTTCCAGGTTGTCCAAACATTGGAAAGAAACGTGCGCTGGACTTGCTCAATGCCTTCGGTTCCCTGAAAGAAGTCATTCTGCAGGCAAAGCAGCGCAGCACCATGCCAAGATATTTGCCTCCAGCGGCAGTCAGGAGCCTCTACGACAACATTCATTTGGTTGAGCTATCAGCGAGATTGGTTGAACTCGATGACTCAGCGGAATTGGGCATTGGTCCTTAGTTAGACACGAAGTGCCATGTGAAAATTACAATCCACTGAGTCCAACGTGGTTTCGGACGGCTAGTTCGAGGGCGGGACGCCCTCGCTCCGGAGTCGCGGAAGCCGCCCAAGCCCCCGCCGCAATAGCAGAAACAGCCCGCCGCGGCCCATACTGACCCCAATCGAAGGCTTTCAGCGCCGGGTCACTTCGCCTTTGAGCTCTCGGTAGCGGTCCAGCCGGTGCGGGTCGAGTTCGCCGGCGGCGATGGCCGCCCGTACGGCGCAATCGGGCTCGGTGCCGTGTCGGCAGTTGGCGAAGCGGCAGCTTTTGGCCAAAGCTTCGATGGTCGCCAGCACCTCCGCAACGTCCCTCGCTTCGGCGGCGGGAATCTTTAGCTCCCGCAGTCCGGGCGCGTCGAGTAATAGGCTGCCATCAGGCAGCGGATGCAGGGAGCGCCGGGTGGTGGTGTGGCGGCCCTTGCCGTCCCCCTGGCGGATGGTTCCCGTGGCCTGAACCACCGCACCGCTTAGGGTGTTGACCAAGGTGGACTTGCCCACGCCGCTCGGACCGGCGAGCGCGATCGTCGCGCCCGGTCGCCGCCATGGCTCCAATGCCTCGACTGACTCGGCGCAGCGCGCATCCACGCAGGCAATGCTCAAGGCCGGGCGCAGACCGCCAGCCTTTCGGACCTGCTCATCCGGCGCTGCGGCCAGATCCCGCTTGGTCAGCACCAGTACGGCCTCGATACCGCCCTGCTCCGCGAGATTGAGATAACGCTCGATACGTGCGAGATTGAGTGTTTCATGGCAGGCCGCAACGATAAAGAGCGTGTCGATGTTGGCGCCCATCAACTGGATTTCGCCCCGGGTTCCCGCACCGATGCGCTTGAGCACGCTCCGGCGCTCCAACAAACGCTCAATGCGCCCGGCGGCCCGATCAAAAGCCACCCAGTCGCCGACAGTGGGTCGGTGTTCCGGGGTCAGCCGGTACCAACGTCCGCCCAAGGGCGCGGTTCGCTCCTCGTCGCCGAGCGCGATGCGCACGCCGGTGCGCTCCGTGGCCATAATGCGCCCCGGTGCACCGTCCCCGGCACGCATCTGATGGGCAAAGAAAGGCCCCCAACCGAGGGCAGTCAAGCGGTTCCGGGCGCTCAAAAATCCCAACCCGTTCGCGGCGGCGCCAGGCACAGGGCCTCGTCCAAACGGTCCAGCAGGGGGGCGGGGGACGCCATGAAGTCACTGTCGTCCGCGGCCGCTTCCACCGTCAATCCGTCCGTCACCGCCAAGCCAGTGGACGGCGCCACCCCAAACCAGAGGCGGCTGAAGGCGTTCACGGAGGCTCGCAGGGTGGGAAGATCGTCGCGATGACCGGGGTTGGCGTAGGAGGTCGGGCCCACCGAAATCCAATAGTCCCCCGCGCAACCCCGCCAAGAACCGGCAGACAGAAACTCGGCCACCGGATCGGTCAGCTTCAAATTGAACTGCACCTTCTCGCCCGGCCAATGCCGTGCCGCCACGCAAGCGTCCACGTCAAGCATGCGCAGTTGCCACCACGCGGCGGTGCGGTGATAGGCGGCGTAGTCCGAATTACGGGTGTTGCGCCGATGCCGGAACGGCTCCTTGAGCAGGGTTTGCAACTGGATGCCCGGGGGCTCGTGCATTTCGATCAAGGAAACCTGATCGCCCAAGGACTTCAGCAACGCGAGCAGTTCCAGCAACTGCGGCCCATCCTGGTAGGCGAGCATCTGGATCTGATAGGGACCGTGTTCCATCTGCTCGGCGGTGAGCCAAACGCAGTGGGTGAGCGCTCCGTCGCGCTCGTAGCCGAAGCCGAAGCCGTTGGGGCGAAAGCCGAGTTCGGCCTTCATCAACCCCGCTTCAGGGAGCAGGCAGCCACCGTGGCCCCGGCGGCGGTTCATCATGGCGCCATGCACGGCCTGCCAGTCGTCCTTCGTCAAGCGCTTCGGCGGACGAAAGGCGGCATCCACCCGTAAAGTCGCTGGGTCGAAGCGGAAGGTGTGCTCGTAGCTGCCAGTGCCGAAGCCAAGCCGGTCATAAAAGCCTTGGTCGAAGACCCCCAACACGGCCAGCGCCGCGCCGTCCGCGGCCCCGGCGGCCAGTTGGCGAGCCGTGATGCGCAGCGCCAAGCCGAGTTTGCGGGCGATGCGGCTGGTCATGACCGCGGTGACCGCGCACATGGACAGGTCCTCACTCACGCCCGGCGCAAGATTGGGGACAACGCTCTGATTTCTGGCGGCATTCTGATAGCGCATCGAGCCTAGGGAGGTATGCGCCATGCACTCCGCCTGACCGTCGAGCGCCGCCGTCAGGCAGCGGCCCGTGGCGAGCATGTCGGCCACCGCGGTCTCGCCGGCCTCGTTGTCTATCCAGCCGATTTCCCGCCAGATGCGCTGAATGGCCTTGAGATCCCGTTGACGTTCGAATGGTCTGATTTCCATCGCCCCAGCCTGCAATCCGCCCACTACGCTGTCAATGACCTGGCGGCAAAACGGGCCGGTGCACCGGGAAGTGGCGATTGGCCGCCGCCGCATCGATCGCGGCCTGTGCGGAGCGATGGCGGACCAGCCCCTCCAACTGAAATCGGGTCACGTTCATCAGGCCAAAGGTTCCCTCTCGATGGCGGCTCAAGGCCTCGTCCGGGGCCACCCAGACGCTGTCCACGGTTTCGTGCTCATCGTGGCGGCCCGCCTGCCCTTCCGGGGCGGCGGCGATGAAGAAGCGGGTGTCGAATCGCCGCGGGCGGCCCAAGGGGGTGACGAAGCGGCTGTGGAAGTGGATGTGGTCCACCGCCAGCCTAAGCCCTTCCCGCTGGCAGATGTCGAACAGCCGCAGGGTGCGGCCATGCAAGGGCTGGCGATAGGCGGCGAAACGGCGGCGCTCCTCGGCGTTGGCGTAGGACAGCAGTTCACCGTCCCGATAGGCGAGCAGCAGGCCCGCCTCCTCAAAACTCTCGCGGATGCCGGCTATCCAATAGCCGCGCCACTCCGCGCCCAAGGCTTCGGCCTGCGCGGCTTGACGCTCGTCGGGTCCCGCGCGTACGGCGTCGTACTTGTGCAGGTGGTCGTCGCTGTCCACCCGTCCGCCGGGAAACACGAACATCCCGCCAGCGAAGGAGGCCCGGCTGGTGCGCTTGAGCATGAAGATCTCGAATCCGCGCGCATCCGCGCGTCCGCGCACCGCCTCCCGCAGCAGGATGACCGTCGCCGCCGGGCGTATCGGCTGCACCTTGCCCGAAGCCGGTGCGGGCAGCGGGCTATTCAAGGCCCACCCGCCGCCGGTAGTGGGACTCCAGCAAATCCAGCTTGGCGGCGATGACCCCCGTCTCGGCACGATCTTCGTTGGAGAACACCATCCAGTGGTCCGTCCGCCGGTCATGGCGCGGCCAGGCCGGCTCGCCTTCGCCATTGGGGTCGCCAGTGCGGGCAAACTGCACCCAGAACCCCTGCATGCGCGCCGCCAACGCCCGTTCCGCTGGGTCTTCGGCGCTCCCACCGGCAAAGAGGATTGCAGCGTCGTAGCCGTGGGGGGTGCCCAGCCACTGGCCGCGCCGCTCGGCGGGCACGAAATCGAGGTAGTAGAGCCACGCCGGGCTCCCCACATGGCCCATGCCGGCACCCGCCACCCGGGCGGCGAGCAAGTAGCGGTTGTCGCCGAACATGCGCGCCACACCCTGTTCACGGCCCAGCCGGTAGTCTTCGGCGTACAGGCGCTCGACCGCCGCTTGGTCGGATTGATAGTAACCGGCGAATTGAGCCGTTGATACGCCGGACGCAGGCATCACCGACCCTTCGTTGCTGTTGCCGCCAGTGATCAGCGGCACGTTGTGCTGGCGCCCTTGAACAAACAGCAAGCCCGGCTCCTCCGGCAACGTCACCCCATCGACCACGGGCAAGTGAAACCCTTCCACCGCTTCGGCCAGTGCCGCGCCGTCCAGCGCCCGAAGGCTGCTTGGGGTGGCTGGTTGGTCGGTGACCTTGGCCACCAAGCCTTGGGCGATGCTCTCTGCTGAAGGCGGCGGCGCCATGGCCATGCTCCGCATCTGCGCTTGGGGAGCATGGCGGGTGCGGGGCAGCGCCCAAGTGCCGTAGCCGCTCTGGGCAATGGCGCGGTGGAAGAGCCCTTCGGCTCGGGGACTGACCATCAACAGGCTCACCGCCATGCCACCGGCGGAAACGCCGAAGATCGTCACGTTTCCGGGGTCGCCGCCAAACTGGCCGATGTTGGCCCGCACCCATTGCAGGGCCAATACCATATCCAGCAGGCCGTAGTTCGCTTCGCGGGAATCCAGCGCCTCGTGGCTGAAGAAGCCGAGCGGGCCGAGGCGATAGTTGAAGGAGACGGTGACGACGCCCCGAGCGGCGAAGGCTTCGCCCGCGATCCGCCCCGAGCCGGCGCGAAATCCGCCGCCGTGGATCCAGACCATCACCGGTCGCTTGCCGTCATCAAGCCCCGGCGTCCAGACGTTCAGGGTGAGGCAGTCCTCGCTGGTGGCGGCAAGGCCTCGCTGCCCGGCCCGCGGCTGGGGGCACGCGGGGCCATAGGCCGATGCCGCCCTGACGCCCTCGTGGGCCGGCGCCGGCTGCGGCGGCCGCCAGCGCAGATCCCCCAGCGGCGGACGGGCGTAGGGCATTCCCAGGAACGTCCAACCCCAATCCGCCTGAGTGCCGCCAACCTGACCCTGCTCGGTGGTGACCACCGCGGCCGCAACGGTCCCCGAGAAGAACGCTAGAATCCCCGCGTAGATAAAGCCGCGCATCAATCGCTCCAAATAGGAGATTATGGGCGGTTCAGGAGGGGGATGCTACTTGAGTGATGGCAAACAACCGGCCGGACGGCTGAAACGATCGACCTTGCTGTACTTCGGCCTGCCGGACTACGCCGTGTACCTGGCGGCCATTCCCGTGTCGCTCTACCTGCCCTTCGTGTACTCCCGCGACTTGGGGCTGGAGCTCACCGACATCGGCTTGATCCTGATGCTGGCCCGGCTCAGCGACGTGGTCACCGACCCCTTGATCGGTTACCTCAGCGACCGCACCCGAACCCGCTTCGGCAAGCGCAAGCCCTGGCTGGCCGCGGGCACCGTGGTAATGATGTTCTCCGCTTGGCAGCTGTTCGCCCCAAGCGGCGCGGTGGACAACTGGCATCTGCTGATCTGGTCGGTGCTGCTGTGGCTGGGCTGGACCATGATCAACATCCCCTACTTCGCTTGGGGCGCTGAGCTCTCCGAGGACTACAACGAGCGCACCCGCATCACCGGTTGGCGGCAGTTCTTCGGCTATCTCGGCAACGTCAGCGTGCTGCTGGTGCCCACCCTGTCAGGCGAGCTGTTCGGCTACGGCTCGCTGCCCAAGGAGGGACTGACCATCGTCGGCTTCATGGCCCTGATTCTCCTGCCATCGCTCATGGCGCTGGCGCTGTGGCGGGTGCCCGAACCCACCAAGCACCGCACCACCGAGGCCAGCCTGCTCAAGAGCAGCGGGCAGATGTTCTCCAACGGCTCCTTCATGCTGCTGTTCACCGGCTTTCTCATGCTCTCCATGGGCACCACCTGGGCCTCGTCGATGTTCATGATGCTGGCCACCTTCGTGGTCAACGTGGAGAGCGGCATCCAGGCGATCCTGCTGGGGTTTTACATCATTCAACTGCTGTCACTGCCGATTTGGCTGCAGGTGTCCTACCGCATCGGCAAGAAGGAGACCTGGCTGCTGGGTGCTGCCACCTACTGCCTCGCCAGCCCCGGCTACATGCTGCTCGGCTCCGGAGACGTGGTTGAGCTGTGCATTGTGCTGGCCCTGTACGGCGTGGCCGGCGGCAACTTCGCGGCCATATCGCTGTCCATGAAGGCGGACGTCATCGACGTGGCGGCCATGCGCACCGGCAATCACGTGGCCGGCTCGTACATGGCCGTCTGGTCGTTGGGCACCAAGCTGTTCCAGGCCATCGCCATCGGCGCCGCGCTGCCGGTGCTGGCCCTGTCCGGATTCGACCCCAAGGGCGAGAACGGTCCCAGCGAACTGCTGGCGCTGTCACTGAACATCACCGTGGTGCCCATGATTCTCTATGGCTCGGCTGTGTTCGTGATCTGGCGCTACCCGCTCTCCGCCGAGCGGCTGGTGAGCCTGCGCAGCGCCTTCGCCCGGCGCCAAGCCCGCCGCGCCCGGGCACTGGCGCAATCGGAATTGCGCGGCTAGAGTGGCTTTTTTTTGGAAGCAGTGAATCCATGAAGCTATCGGTTGAGTTTCCGAGCGTCGCCTACCGGGAAGGACCGGCGGCGGTGGTCCGGCTGGCGCAGGCCATCGAGGAGATTGGCTTCGATCAGCTCGACATCTTTGACCACGTGGTGATGGGCTACCCAACAGAAGGCCGCGACGCACCCATCTATCCGCCCAAGATGCCGATCATGGAGGCGTTGATGACGCTCGCTTACGCCGCCGCGGTCACCGAGCGCATCGGCCTCGGCACGGAAGTGCTGGTGCTGCCGCAGCGGGAGCCCGTGCTGGTGGCGAAGCAGCTCAGCACCCTGGACACGCTGTCCGGTGGCCGCGCCCGCTTGGGTGTCGGGGTCGGCTGGCAGGCTTCGGAATATCACGCCTTGGGCGAGGACTTCAGCAACCGGGGACGGCGCATGGACGAGGCCATCGACCTAATCCGCGCCTACTGGAGCCAAGGGCAGGTCGATTTCCAAGGCCAGTTCTATCAGGCCGACGCCATGGCCATGGAGCCCAAGCCGCCCCAAGGCGGCAACCTGCCCATCTGGGTTGGGGGCGGCGCACCTCAGGCACTCAAGCGCGTTGGCGAACGGGCCGACGGCTGGCTAGCCCCCGCAATGGAGGCGCCCGAGCAGGTGGCGCGCATGATCGACACCATCCGTCGGCACGCCGAGGCGGCGGGCCGCGACCCGGACCGCATCGGCAGGCAGATGATGCTGGGCATGCCGCCCCGGGACGACGCTGGCAAAGACATCTACGGCGACGCCAGCCGGGTGGTGCAGCGAGCAAACGCGGTCGCTGAAATGGGCTTCGAGTGGATTTCGCTCAACGCCACGGCCATCTTTCAGGCAGGCTTTCGCAGCGTCGATGCGATGATCGACAAGCTGGGCGAACTGCATGGGGCCCTTCGCGCCGAAGTCGGCGCCACGACGCAAGCTGCGGGCTAGCCGACGCGAGATGGAATCATGAGCCAGCAGCCCCCGTCCGACGCCAACCACCAACGCTACTGGCGCGCCAACCTCAAGCTGATGGGCGTCCTGCTGGCGGTCTGGTTCATCGTCTCCTTCGGCTTCGGCATCCTGTTGGCCGAACCCCTCAACCAAATTGAGTTCTTCGGCTTCAAGTTCGGCTTTTGGTGGGCCCAGCAGGGCAGCATCTACGTCTTCGTGGTGCTGATCTTCATCTACGCCGCCGCCATGCGGCGCATCGACCGTAAGCACGGCGTCAGCGACAGCGCCACCGACGATGCCGGTGACGGCGACCAACCGGGGGCCGACTGACCCCATGGACGTGCAGGCACTGACTTATCTGTTCGTCATTGGCAGCTTCGCCCTCTACATCGGCATCGCCGTCTGGTCGCGGGCGGCTTCAACCGGGGAGTTCTACGTCGCCGAGGGCGGCGTGCATCCGGTGGCCAACGGCATGGCCACCGCCGCCGACTGGATGAGTGCGGCCTCGTTCATCTCCATGGCTGGCATCATCGCCTTCATGGGCTACGACGGCACCGTTTACCTGATGGGCTGGACGGGAGGCTACGTGCTGCTCGCCCTGCTGCTGGCCCCTTATCTGCGCAAGTTCGGCGAATTCACGGTGCCGGACTTCATCGGCGCCCGCTACTACTCCAACGCCGCCCGGGTGGTGGCGGTGGTCTGCCTGATCGTGGTGTCCTTCACCTACGTCGCCGGACAGATGCGCGGCGTCGGCATCGTCTTCAGCCATTTCCTAAACGTGGACATCATCTGGGGCGTGGTGATCGGCATGGCGGTGGTGTTTTTCTACGCGGTGCTCGGCGGCATGAAAGGCATCACTTACACCCAGGTCGCCCAATACTGCGTCCTGATCTTCGCCTACCTCGTGCCCGCCATCTTCATCTCGTTGCTGATCACCGGCATTCCCATCCCGCAGATCGGCCTCGGCGCCTCAGTCAACGACGGCAGCGGGCTGATGGTGCTGGAGAAGCTCGACCGCACCTTGGTGGATCTGGGCTTTGGCACCTACACCGACGGCAGCAAGGCGATGATCGACGTCTTCGCCATCACCTTGGCGCTGATGATCGGCACCGCCGGACTGCCCCACGTGATCGTGCGCTTCTTCACGGTGCCCAAGGTGTCCGATGCGCGGCGCTCGGCCGGCTACGCCCTGCTGTTCATCGCCCTGCTCTACACCACCGCGCCGGCCGTGGGTGCTTTCGCCCGCCTGAACTTCATCGACACGGTGCAGGATGCGCCCTATGCCGAAGTGGCCGACTGGTTTAAGCGCTGGGAGGACATCGGCCTAGTGGGCTGGCAGGACAAGAACGCCGACGGGGCCATTCAGTACGCGCCCGGCGTGCCCTTCGACGGCCCGCCCGTGTTCACCGGCGAGCGCGGCGAACAGGGTCAGCGGACGCTGGCCAACTTGCCTAGCGCAAGCGCCAACGAGGTTTATGTGGACCGCGACATCATGGTGCTGGCCAACCCGGAAATCGCCGCCCTGCCGGGTTGGGTGATCGCGCTGGTCGCAGCGGGCGGCTTGGCGGCGGCGCTCTCCACCGCTGCCGGGCTGCTGCTGGTGATCTCCACCTCGGTCTCCCACGACCTAATGAAGAAGACCTTGGCCCGTGGCATCAGCGACCGGCAGGAGCTGCGTTACGCCCGCATTGCCGCCGCCACCGCCATCGTCATTGCGGGCTATCTCGGCATCAATCCACCGGCCTTCGTCGCCCAGGTGGTGGCCTTCGCCTTCGGCTTGGCTGCGGCCTCGCTGTTTCCGGCCATCCTGCTCGGCATCTTCTCCCAGCGCGCCACCAGGGAAGGGGCTATCGCCGGCATGCTGGCGGGCTTGGTCTTCACCTTTGCCTACATCGCCTACTTCAAGTTCGTCGAACCGGGCCACAACAACGCCGACCACTGGTGGTTCGGCATCTCTCCCGAGGGCATCGGTGCGCTGGGCGCCGCCCTGAACTTCGCAACCGCCTTAATCGTCAGCCGCTTCGCACCCGCGGTGCCAGCACCGGTCAAGACGCTCATCGCTTCCATCCGGGTGCCCGCCGGGGTGGAGCGGCCCCACGACCACCCATGAACGCGCAGCGCATCAAGGACCACATCGAGCTGCTGACGCCCTTCGTCGGGCGCGAGATCGGCGTGTCGCCCTGGGTGCGCATCGACCAGGATCGCATCGACGCCCATGCCCGCAACACCGGCGACGATGCCTGGATCCACACCGACCCGGCCCGAGCCGCCAAGGAAACCCCCTTCGGCTGCACCATCGCGCAGAACTTCCTGCTAATGTCGCTGCTGACCGACATGGCCCAAGCCACCAACCTGCCCACCGACGGCGTGGCCTACCGCACCAGCTACGGCTTCGACCGGCTGCGCATCGTCCAGCCAGTGGCCGTCGGCAGCCGGGTGCGGGGACGGTTTGAGTTGCGCAAAGTCGAGGCCAAGGGGCATCACGGGGTTTTGGTCTACTTGGACGCCTCAATTGAAATCGAGGACGATGATTTGGCTCCCGCCCTCGCCGCCGAGTGGTTGATCTATCGGCGGCTTGAGGATTGATGGAAGCGTTTAAGCCTGCACCAAAGGTCAACCCGCCAGGAGACTGCCATGGACGAACCGCTTGAATACGTTGGCTTTTGGGCCCGGGTGCTTGCCGCGCTCATCGACTCCATCTTAATCGCCATCGTAACGGCGCCCCTGCTGTACTCAGTCTACGGGGCGGGCTATTGGAATTCCGGGGACTTGATTCAAGGCGGGTGGGACTTCCTGCTGTCCTGGGTGTTTCCCGTCGCAGCGGTGATCCTGTTCTGGACGTACAAGTCCGCAACCCCCGGCAAGATGGCGATTTCCGCCGTGATCGTGGACGCCCGCACCGGCGGGCGACCCAGCATCGGGCAATGGGTCGGGCGTTACTTGGCGTACATCATCGCCTTTATTCCCCTCGGGCTAGGGGTGCTCTGGGTGGCGTTCGACCGGCGCAAGCAGGGCTGGCACGACAAGCTCGCCAAGACCGTGGTGGTGTACAAGCATTCCTCACGATTCCATCCGGAACACCCAGTGGACTAACCCACGCCGCATCGGGAGCACCCTATGAGCGAACGCATTCTGAAGGCCAACGGCATCACCCTGTGGACGGAGAGCTTCGGCGACCCCAACGGCGTGCCGTTGCTGCTGATAATGGGCGCAAGCGCCCAAGGCCTCTACTGGCCCGACGGCCTCGTGCGGCGGCTGGTGGACCAGGGCCGCCTCGTCATCCGCTACGACAACCGCGACACCGGGCAGTCCACCTGCTTCGACTTCGCCGAAAACCCCTACACCTTGGACGACATGACCGAGGACGCGGTCGGCGTGCTGGACGGCTACGGGCTGGAGTCGGCCCATGTGGCGGGCGCCTCCATGGGCGGCATGATTGTGCAGCAGCTGGCCATCCAGCATCGGCCCCGGCTCAAGTCGGCGACCGTCATCATGTCCACGCCGCTGGCCAGCAATCCCGAGGAGCCGGGCATGGGCAGCGCCGACCTGCCGCCGCCGGACCCCAATTGGCTGGCCAAGACATTCGCCATCATCGCCTCCCCGGCCGAGACCCGAGAACAGCGGATACAACTGCGCATCGACACCTTTCGGCAAATGGCCGGCTCCATCGAGCCGTTCAACGAGCAACGGCAAAGAGACATCGCCACCCGGGAAGTGGACCGCGCCCCAAACTTCGAGGCGATGAACAACCACACCCCCGCCATCATGGCCTCAAGCCCCAGGGACCGGCGCCCGCTGCTAGCCAAGCTCGACATCCCCAGCCTGGTCGTACACGGCACCGAAGACCCCATCCTCGCCTATCCCCACGGCGTGGCCTTGGCCGAGACCATTCCCGGCGCGGAGCTGATGACGATGGAGGGCGCCGGGCACGAGATGCCGGATTGCTATCTGGACGAGATGGTGAGGCGCATGGTGGCGATGCAGGATGCCGCGGCTCCGTGACCGAATGCCCAACGCCGCCGCCACGCACGACCACACCGGGCTTGGACTGGACGGTTGATTTCGTTCAATATCGGACTCCCATCGACCAATGCGAATGAACCATGGCTGATCTCAACCCCCTAGGCGGAACGCCGTTCGGCGACATGCTGATTCTCGCCCTCGTGCTGGCGGCGCTGTGCTGGCTTTTCTCGGTGCTGACCCGCGAGTACTCCTGGGTGGACCGCATTTGGTCCATCTGCCCACCCATCTACTGCATCTGGGTGGCCTGGGCGGCGGACTTCGACTCCGCCCGGCTGAACCTGATGGCCGCGCTCGTCACCCTCTGGGGCGCCCGCCTGACCTTCAACTTCGTCCGCAAGGGCGGCTACTGGAAGGGCGGCGAGGACTACCGCTGGGAGACGGTCAAGGAGCGCACGGGGCCGGTGGGCTTTCAAGTGCTCAACGCCACCTTCATCGCGCCGGGGCAGATGGTCCTGATCTGGTGGTTCACCGCCCCCATCCACACCGCCTGGCTGTGGCTGGATGCGCCCTTCACCTGGATTGACGCGGCCCTAGGGGCGCTGTTCCTGGCCTTTCTCATCGGCGAGACCGTTGCCGACGAACAGATGTGGACCTTCCAGCAGGACAAGCAACGCAAGCTGCAAAACGGCGAGGAAGCCGAGCCCTTCCTGCGCACCGGCCTGTACCGCTACAGCCGCCACCCCAACTACTTCTGCGAACTCGGCATGTGGTGGACGCTCTACTTCTTCGCCGTCACGGCCTCCGGCGAATGGCTGCACTGGACCGGCTGGGGGTTCATTCTGCTGACCCTGCTCTTCCACGGTTCCACGAATCTGGCGGAAACCATTTCGAGCGGCAAGTACCCGAGCTACAAGGACTACCAAGCGAGTGTGCCTAGGCTGATACCCATTCGGCTTGGGCGGGCGTCGGTCGCTTAATGCCTTTACGATGAACACATGCGAAGCTCGCAATTGCGGAAAGCCGCTAACCCGCACAGGCCACAGGCTGTGCTATGGCGGTCCCTCGGCTTCACCGCCTCGGTGTTCGTGGGAGGCATGGCGCTCAAACCAATTGCACCATATGAAACACTTGCAACGAATGCAACAATGGGCTACAAATGGCGGCATCGACACGGAGGAGGTCACCGATGACCGAGTTCCAATCCGGACTAGACGAACCGCTCTCATCGCTTAAGGCCTATTTCACTGAACTGAACAAGCTCGAACCGTCCAAGCGGCAATTCGCTGTGGTGGCTCTCCTTGCCCCTAAGGTTGGCCGGGTCCGCCTGCTCAAAGCGAATGGCAACGCGCTCTCAACAGTGGCGGAGTGCGCAATGACCCCGGGCAAGGAGGCCGGGGGATTCTGGTCGGAACTGTCCGATGCGGTTGGTGTCCCAAAGTCCTCGCTGACAGCCCTTGGCGCTTCGCCGACCTACGATGTGGGAGAAGCGGCACTCGCACCCGTGAGCATCGACCTCATCGAGGATGGCTCCGGGAGCGTCTCCGTTAGCATCGGTCAGGAACCACCCCTTGAGGGCCAGAATCTGGCAGCGCTTCACGAGCAAGATGTGATGCCGTTGCCCGCGTTTACACCCCCCGGTGCATCCGAAGGATCCCTTTTGTCCGCAGCGCACGCTGCGGACCTGCTGGGCGTCGCCAAGTCGACAGTCACTAGGAAGATCGAAAAGAACGAGGTGATCGGTTTCCGCACATTCACCAACGCCCTTCGAATCCCGGAGGAACAGTTCGAGCACGGCGATGTCGTCGCTGGCGTTCCTCAAGTCCTCGCTCTGTTTACGGAGGAGTCATCCGAGGGGCAGCTATATACAGACCACAAAGGCGCTTGGGACTTCCTGGCCACTGTGGTCTATCCCGGCGACGCCGCGCCCCGCCCCATAGACCGCCTGAAGGCAGGGATGCGCAACCGAAAAAGCCATGAGGTCGTCGCCGAACTGGGCCGGGTCAAGCAGAGCCTCGACTACGGCGATCACATTTGACCGCCGCCGATCTCGCATCGCTGGCCGATTTGCCGCGCCCAGCGATTTTGCTCACTTGATGAAATAACGTGAAATAAACAACTTATTGTTTTTATTGACTTTAATATCGAGAAATACCGGATTTGTAGTTTAAGCGATAATAAGATTCGGTCGGCTTGGCGCCCGGTTGAGAGGCGGATGGACGGCGCTGCCCGCCGTGCGGGGGCGGGACGCCCTCGATCCGGGGGATCTCGCCTGGATCAAGCAAACCAAAGGTCCGCGGTCTCGCCCCGAACAGCGGAACCCGCTCCGGCTTTGACGAAAAAGCCAAATGAGAACGGCTGGTCGAACCCTTAAACTATCGCAATTATATGCCATTAATGGTAAGTTTTTGCGATGAAATTTTCTGATTTAGTCCATTTGGTCGCTGACGAACCCGTCTTCGAGACGGGTTTGCTGCTTGCCGGCGACGTTGATGCGATCAATCTTCGGCGTCAGCTTTCGCGCTGGACGCGCAACGGACGGCTGATCCAGTTTCGGCGAGGGCTGTATGCGCTCGCGCCCCCTTGGCAAAAGCGCAGGCCGCATCCCTTCTTGGTGGCCAACCGGCTCGCGCCCGGCTCCTACGTCAGCCGCCACTCGGCACTGGCGCACTTTCAAGCCATCCCGGAGTTCGTTCCCGAAATCACCAGCTGCGCCGGTGGGCGGCCACGCCTTTATCACACGCCGCTGGGAAGATTCAGCTTTCGCCACTTGAAGGCGGACCGGCGTTTCGGCTACCGCCGGGTTGCGCTCGGCGACAATCAACATGCCCTTCTAGCGGAACCGGAGAAAGCGCTGCTCGACTTGGTCTATTTCGTTCCGGACGGCGACAACCCGGCCTACCTGAAAGAACTGCGCCTGGATTACGATGTGCTGAATCTTGATCGACTCAAGGTGTTCGCCGATGAAAGCCGATCTCCCAAACTGATTCGAACCGCCACCCAGCTACAGAAGCTGGCCGCCAAAGTCCCCGCCTACGAAGTCCTATGAAAGAACATCTATCGAGGGCGGGACGCCCTCGCTCCGGGGTGTTTCGCTCGACATGCGAAAAAGCCAAAAATGAGAATCGCTGCTGAACTTCAAGCCGCCGGCAGCCGCTCCCCGTCGAGTTGCAGGCGGGCGAAGCGGGCGTAGAGGTCGTTGCCCTGCACCAGCGCGTCGTGGCCGCCTTCGGCGATGAGGGCGCCGTCCTCCAGCACCAGTATTCGGTCGGCTTGGCGGACTGTCGAGAGGCGGTGGGCGATCACCAGGATGCTGCAGCGTCCCTTTAACTCCTCGATGCTGAGGCGGATGGCGTGCTCGCTCTCCGCGTCGAGGGCGCTGGTGGCCTCGTCGAGGAGCAGGATGGCCGGCTTGGTGAGCAGCGCCCGGGCGATGGCAAGGCGTTGCTTCTGCCCGCCGGAGAGGCCCACCCCGCCCTCGCCCACCATGGCATCCAAACCGCCGGGGAGTTGCGCTACGAAGGCAGAGGCATGGGCCAGCCGCAGGGCTTCCTCGATTTCAGCGGCGCTGGCGTCGGGCTTGCCGTAGAGGACGTTGGCGCGCAGCGAGCCGGCGAACAGCACCGGATCCTGGGGCACGAAGCCGATGCGCTCGCGCACGTCGGTGCGGCGCAGTTGGCGCAGGTCCTGGCCGTTGAGCAGGATGCGCCCCTCACTCGGGTCGTAGAAGCGTTGCAGGAGGTCAAACAGGGTGCTCTTGCCGGCCCCGGACGGACCGACCAAGGCCACCATTTCCCCCGGTTGCACGGCGAAATCGATATTGCCCAACACCTGGACCTCAGGGCGGGCGGGATAGGCGAAGCCGAGGCCCTGGGCCTTAAGCGTCAGTTCCTCGCCCACCGGCAGCACCGCAGGCTGTTCGGGCTCCGGCAGCCCATCGGCGGCGTTGAGCAATTCCACGAGGCGCTCGGTGGCGCCGGCCGCCCGCTGCAGGTCGCTGAACACCTCGCTGATCGCCGCCACCGCGCCGGCGACGATGAAGGCGTAGAAGATGAAGGCAGCCAAGTCGCCTGGCGTGGCGCGGCCGGACACCACGTCCTGGCCGCCCACCCACAGCATGATGGCGATGGCGGCCATCACCAGCAGCATCACCAAGGCGATCAGCAGGGCGCGTTGGCGAATGCGGCTGACGGCGACGCCGAACGCCTCCCCCACCCGGTCGGAAAACTCCGCCTCGTCCCGGGCTTCGTGGTTGAACGACTGCACGATCTTGACGTGGCGCAGGGATTCCCCCGCATGGGTGCCCACGTCGGCCAGCCGGTCCTGGCTGCTGCGCGACAGGCGCCGCACCCGGCGGCCGATCAGCAGAATGGGCGCAATGACGAAGGGGGCGCAGACCACCACGATCAGCGACAGCTTCGGGTTGGCCAGCACCAGCAGCACGATGCCGCCGAAGAACATCAGCACGTTGCGCAGCGCGATGGAGACCGAGGAGCCAATCACCGTCTGCAGCAGGGTGGTGTCGGTGGTGATGCGGCTTTGGATCTCCGTCGGGCGGTTTTCCTCGAAGAACGCCGGATGCAGGCGGATGAGATGGTTGAAGACCGCCAAGCGGATGTCGGCGCTGACCCGCTCGCCGATCCAGGAGACGAAGTAGAAGCGCACGAAGGTGCCGACGGTGAGGCCGACCACAAGCACGGCGAAGATCAGGATGCTGCGCTCCAGCAAGGCATCGGATTGGCCGGAGAGGCCTTGGTCGATCACCAAGCGCAAGCCTTGGCCGATGGATAGCGTGATGGTGGCGGTCACCACCAAGGCCAAGCCCGCGACAGTCACCTGCTTGAGGTAGGGGCGCAGGAACTTCAGCGCCGGCAGCAGCTTGGTCAGTTCCCGCGAGGCCTGTCGATTGTAGCCGTCGTCCATGGACGCATTATCACCCAAACCTGTTAATCTCGCCCCGCCGGCATAGATCAGGAGGCGAAATCCCATGAGCTTGGAATGCGTTACCGTGGAATCGGGCGATGCGCCCGTCGGCAGCGTCATCTGGATGCACGGCTTAGGCGCCGACGCCCACGACTTCGAGCCGATCATTCCCATGCTGAACCTGGATGCCCCGCTACGCTTCGTGTTCCCGAACGCGCCCGTGCGTCCGGTGACCATCAACGGCGGCGCCGAGATGCGCGCCTGGTACGACATCGATCCGGGCGCGCCCTTGTCGGGACAGGCCGACATCAAAGCCTCCGCCGCCCAGATCACCGAAATCCTGGAAGGTGAAGTCGCCGCTGGCACCCCGGCCAACCGCATCGTGCTGGCGGGCTTCAGCCAAGGCGGCGTCATCGCCTTTGAGCTGGGCCTGGCCTACGAGCAGCGCTTGGCGGGCATCATGGCCCTGTCCACCTACGTTCACGACCACGAGCACTTGGCGGACCGCATCGGCCTCGCCAACATCGACACGCCCATCTTCATGGCCCACGGCCTGATGGATCCGATGATCCCCCTCACCCGGGCGGTGACCTGCCGGGAAGCCTTGTTGGGCCTCAACTACCAGATCGAGTGGCGCCAGTACGGCATGGGCCACCAAGTCTGCCCGGAGGAGATCACCCACGTCAGCGACTGGCTGAACCGGGTCTATGGTTGAGGGCAAGAAGCCGCCTTGCGCACTCCACAATTCGAGGGCGGGACGCCCTCGTTCCGGGGAACACAATTCGAGGGCGGGACGCCCTCGCTCCGGGAAACAAATGATGCCGCAACTCGCGCCGACCCCGCCAGGTTGGATCGACGCCGTGCTCGGCGACTTCGACCGTTTTCTGCAGGACCACGCCTCGTGCGAGAAAAAGGCGGCGGGCATGGCGTTGAAGATGGCCTCCCACTACCCCGACAAGCCACTGCTGCTGAACGCAATGGCGGACCTCTCCGTGGAGGAGATGTCCCACTACCGGGAGGTCATCCGCCTGCTCACCCGGCGCGGCATCGCACCCGCCCCCGACGCCAAGGATCCCTACATCGCCACCATGAACCGTCAAGTGCGGCGCGGGCCCGATTTCTTCCTCCTCGACCGGCTGTTGATCGCGGCAGTGGTGGAGATGCGCGGCTGCGAGCGCTTCGGGCTGATCGCGGATGCGCTGCCGGAGGGTGCGGAACAACGCTTTTTTGCCGCCCTCAACGAGAGCGAACGCCGGCATGGCGAACTCTTCCTGGATTTGGCGCGGCAACACTGCGACGCAGAGGCGGTAGGGCCGCACATCGATGGCCTGGTGCGCATCGAAGCGGACATCATCGCCGCCCTGCCCCTGCTGCCCCGCCTGCATTGACCTCGCGCCAAGCCATCGAACGCTACCTGGACCGCTACGGTGAACCGGAGGCGCGCCAGGTTCCGCTACTGGCTGCCCGTTATGAGAACGTTCTGACTATTCCCTGCTACGACGAGCCGCCGGAGTGCGTCGACACGGTTCTGGGCCGCTTGGACGCCTCCGCGCTGGTGATCTTGGTCATCAACGCCCCAAGCGATGCCGACGCCGAGGCCCGCCGCCGCACCGAAGCGTTTTGGCGCGCGCTCGGCGGCGCGGAAGACGAGCCATTCCACACCAGCCCATGGCGCCGCCGGATCGATGTCCTGGCGGTCAACCGGGCGGCGCCAAGCCGGCTCATCCCGCGCCGCCAAGGGGTCGGCCTCGCCCGCAAGATCGCCGCCGACATGGCCTGTGGGTTGATCGCCGCGGGGCGCATCCACAGCCCTTGGATCCACATGACCGACGCCGATGCGGAACTGCCGGCCGACTACTTCGCGCCAATGCCGACCGGCCCCGGCTGCGCTCTTTATCCCTTCCGCCATGAGGCGCCTTCCGAGCTTGCGCCCGCCATGCGGCGCTACGAACTGCAGCTGCGCTACTACGTCAATCGCCTAGGCTGGGCGGGTTCGCCCTACGCCTTCCACACCATCGGCAGCACGATCGCCATCCATGCGGACACCTACGCCAAGGTGCGCGGGGTGCCCAAGCGCAACGCCGGCGAGGACTTCCACCTGCTCAACAAGGCCGCCAAGGTGGCGCCCATTCACCGCTTGAGCCGCCCCGAAATCCGCCTCAAGGCACGCCTGTCCACGCGGGTGCCGTTCGGCACCGGCCCCGCCCTGGGCCGCATGACGGCAGACGATCACGCCTTAAGCTATGCGCCCGAGTCGTTCAATCGCCTAGCGGAAGTGATCGCGCACATCGAACGTGGAGCGCCGCTCTCCGAAGAGTCGGCCGCGCTGCTCGAGGAGCTGGGCTACCCCCGCTTCCGCAGCCAAGCCCAACGCCAACACCGCCGCCCCGAAACGCTGCGCAAGGCCACCCACCAGTGGTTTGACGGCCTGCGTACCTTGCGCTTCATCCACTTGGCGCGCCGCTTTCACCCCGACCGGCCACTGGCTGAATCCCTCAACCGGCTGTTCGGTCCCATCGACCACTTGGCCCACCTCAAGGCACTCGAACAGGACGCCTAAAACGCGAACAGCCGGTTGGCGAGTTCGTCGAGGGTCGCTACGCCGCTTGACGGCAGCAATCGGGGAAGTTTGTGGAACACATCCATCGTCCGGTGCTGGATCAGGCCTTGGGCTTGGCGATGCAGGGCCAGCGCCAGCGCCTTGTGTGTCCAGTCCGGGTCGGCTTGCCAACAGCTGGCTTCCAAGAAGGCGCGCAACAGCGCCTTGTCGCCGTCAAACAAATCCAGGTGCAGCTTGGCCAATTCGTAGTGGGTATTGGCAAGCGCGGCATCGCCCCAATCGATGATGCCGGCCAGGTGGCCACCCGCTACGAACACGTGGCGGTGCATCAGGTCGCTGTGAACGAAGGCGGTCTGAGAGCAATTGAGGCTCGCAAGGAAGCCGCCAATTTGAGCGACCAGATGAGCTGGAAGGGAACTGCGCTCGGCGGCGTCCACCAAGTCCCGCACGGCCATCGGTTCGAGCGCCGCGACATCGTCGGGCCGCAAGGACCACCACAGACGCGCCTGTTCACCGAGTTCGGCCACCACCTGCAATTTCTTCCCGGGAGGCAAATCGGCTTGACTCCAAGCCACGCCCTGCATGCGGGTCATGACCAAATAGGGCCAAGACGGACCGGCGCCTTCATGCAGCCACCCTTCGGCAAGCAACCGAGGCGCGGTCACACCGGGGACACCTGCCAATGCCGCCAAGGCGGCTCGCTCCGCCTGAAAGCTGGCCTGCCATGAGCCGTGGCCACCGAACAGCTTGATGACCAGGTCGCCATGCAGAAAAGTGGGGTAGGTCGCGCCGACGCCCGCCGTAGTCCGATGCCCGGAGCCCGACCAGCCGTGGCGCTCAAGGATCGCGTCGATGTGCGGCAGTCTCATTCGATTCGCCGGTCTGGTAGGCACGCCCGGATTCGAACCGGGGACCTCTACCATGTCAAGGTAGCGCTCTAACCAACTGAGCTACGCGCCTAACTAAACCAAGCCCGCCGAACGAAGGCGGCAATCATAACCAATACGGCACAAGCAAGGAACGACGCTGTTTAGTTGACGTCGAGCGGAATTCGGAGCGAGGGCATTACGAACCGAAGGTTTGCGCCTCGATGGGATCCAGCAAATCAGTTCGAGGGCAAGATGCCCTCGCTCCGGGGGTTTTCCTCGCTCCGGGGATTTTCCTCGCTCAGGGGATTTTCCTCGCTCCCGGGGTTTTCCGCCGGTCGGTACCAGATGGGGGACGTCCAAGCCATCTCGACGGTGGTTTCGGGGAGGGAGCCGTCGCTGCATGCCGCCGGGCGGGCTGCCTCCTCGATGCGCTGGCAGTCGTGGGCGCTCCAGCGTGGCGTAGGCGCTTCCACGGCCCGCAAGTAGTAGTAGGCGGACTGCGCTACGTCGAACGTCTCGTCCTGAACCACGGCGCAGAGCGTGTCGGCTCCCGCATCGGTGCCGGTAATGGAGCGCACGTCGTAGCGGAGGGTGCCCTGGCCGTCGATCCAGCCTTTGACAAGCTGCAGTTCCCGCAGGGGCGTTGCGTCCTCTGCCGAGTCCCGGGCCGCAAATGCGATGAAGGACGGCTTGGCGTCCTCCGTGGGCGCGTGTTCAAGATCCCCGCCCATGGGCACGCCGCCGGCATAGCCCTCGGCAACCAGGGCGTCGCTGTCGCACAGGTCTTCCGAGTAGCTCCAGCCGGCGAAGAAGCGGGGCGTGATGCGCGGGCCGGACGTGCCGAAGACCTCGCGCCGCTGCATGGCTTCAAAGATGGCGTCACGGGAGTTCTCCACCGCCCAGACCCCGGCCAAACCGCCCGGGTTGCCCTCGTTGCCGCTCGTTAGAAGGCCGGGCTCCAGGCGCTCCGCAGGCGTAGCTTCGCCGGTGACCGCGCCTCGATATTCCCCTTCGGCCACCGCCCCTGGCGTCGCTGTATGGGTGTCTGTGGAGGCGATGATGCCGAGCTTCACCGGGTTGAGGCCAATCGCCTGCTCCTCCTTGAGGCCGACCAGCAGCGCCGAGCGCACGAAATCGGTCTCGTCCACGCAGCCGGCGCCGACCATGCCGTTTTCGCCGACACCATCGCCGCACTCGACGGTCTTCACAACCTCCTCGGTGGTCACCAACTCGCCCTTCACCATGGCCATGGCGGTAAAGGCCTCCTCGCGTCCCAGCACGCGAACCGCCTCCACATCGCACAGCTCGTCCGGCGCGCCCATGACCGCGGACAGGCCGTTGATGCACTCCGACCCGCCTTTGTGCTGGAAGATCTCGATGATCGGCTCCCGCTCCAGACGCACCTCGGCGTAGGCCCGCCGATTCGCCACCGTGGCCTCCAAGCCCATGTAGGGCGCCATGCGCCCGTTGGCCAAGTTGGTGTTGTGCGGAATGGTCAGGTAGCTGCAGCCCGCCTCGGCGCCGCAGGCCGCATCAAGCTGCCGCCACAGGCTGCTGTCGATGGGAGCGTCAACGTATGACACCGGCAGGTCCGGCACTTCGGCGTTGCGGAAGATGACGTTGCGGTGATAGTTCGAGACCCCTGGCGTGCCCGTGTACTCATAGCCCACGAAACTGGTGTAGGTGCATGCCTCAGTGCGGTCGTAGGCCGCCTCCGCAGCCGCGATCAGCCGCTGCCAAGGGATCTCGGCGGCGGCTAGGCAGAGCCCGCCGTCCGCACCGCACACTTCCTCGACCCGGGCCGGCGTCTCGGTGGTGATGACTTCGCCCAGCATCATCATCCCTTGGCGTTCGTCCGCCCGGAAATCGGTGCAGAACCCGGTGTCGTAGCTCGGTGATCCGGGCGTGCGGCACAACGCCTGTTCACCAAGAAACTCGCCGTGGTCCGTCACCGCCATGAAGTCCAGCGGCCGGTCGATGGCGAACTCGCCCGCCGGCTTGCCGTTCTCGTCGAGTGGCCAAAAGTCGATGGCCTCGCCTCGGGCAAAGCGATGGGCATCCTCCGGCGTGGCGCCAATGCTGTTGGCGGCGGCGTCGAAGGAAAAACTGGTATGCACGTGCAAGTCGCCGAACAGGGGTTGGCGCAGCGGCGTGTAGTCGCGGCAGGGCGCTCGTTCCTCCGTGTAGCGCACCAGGCGGTCGGAGGCTTCGTCCAAATCCGCGGCCAGCGCATCCGCTGTAGGAGATTCGCCCTCGGCACCCGCCTCTTTTCGACTGTCTTCACCGCAGCCATTGACAATGAGCAGTGCTGTCCACAGCACCGCCAACATACGAACGAACCGCATTTCCTTCTCCCCGCGAGGTTGTGGCCGCCACCCTACCACGGCCAAGCTGCTCTTTCCGATTCCTTCGAACCGCTCAGGACAACGCTAAAGCCCACCCGGATTGGAAATAAAGAATTTGTTAATCAACAGGTTGCATTCAAACTGATCCACTTGGGCAAGTGCGTTCTGTTGTTGTGCGAGGTCGAATTCGGCAGTAGAATGCCGCGCTTCGCCGCCAGCCGCCGGAAACGGTCGCTGGACAATAGGGGATTGGCGACGCCAAGCGACCCGCCTGCAGACATGTCTGCACCCTGTTGCAGACGCCGCCAAAGAGGCTGATATTATCCCCCTTGGGATCGATGCCGCCGCGGGGACCGAGTTCGGTGGCGCGTCGGTGGATGCTGGCCAGATGGCCCACGAAGGGCGGGGCATTGGCCGGTTGGAGATTGCAACGCCCAACACAAACCGCAAAGGTACTTATGGAGAGCACTCATCAAAAAAGGCGCTAAGCGGGCCGAGCGCGCGCTTCTGAACGAGGAGATTCCCGCCCGAACGCTGAGGTTGATCGCCGCGGACGGACAACAGGTGGGCATCGTCTCCCGAGACGACGCCCTCATGGAGGCCAAGCGCTCGGAAATGGACCTCGTGCTGATTGCGCCGGACGCCAATCCGCCGGTCGTGAAGGTGATGGACTACGGCAAGCACCTGTTCGAGGCCAAGAAGACCCGGGCGGCGCAACGCCGGAACCAAAAGCAGATTCACGTCAAGGAAATGAAGTTCCGGCCCGGCACGGAAGAAGGGGATTATCAAGTCAAGCTCAGAAACCTGATACGCTTCCTCGAAGACGGCGACAAAGCCAAGGTGTCGCTCAGGTTTCGCGGCCGCGAGATGGTGCATCCGGAGATCGGCATGAAGCTGATGTCCCGCATCGAAGAGGATCTGGCCGAATACGGATCGATGGAGACCGAACCCAAGTTCGAAGGCCGCCAAGTCGTGATGATCCTGGCGCCCAAGAAGCGCCGGAAACACTAGCGCCTCTCCCGTAGCCGGGGCTCCGGGCCGTTATCCAAGCCCGGATAAGCAGTCTCGGCACGCCGAAGGGCGCACTGTGGGCGCCCGAGCGAAACAACGGGAGCGCAACTCAAACGGAAAAATCACGGAGTGGATCATGCCCAAGCAGAAAACCCATAGGGGTGCCGCCAAGCGCTTTCGCCGCACGGCCACCGGCTTTAAGCATCGGCGCACCAACAGGAACCACATCCTGACCAAGAAGTCGTCCAAGCGAAAGCGGCAGTTGCGCGGCCTTGAGGCCGTGGCAAAGGCTGACACCGCGGCCCTTAAGCGCATGACGCCGAAGAAGGCCCGCTAAGGGCACTTCACCGCGCCGCACCGAAGGTCCGCGGGCGCATCGCCCCGCCGACCCAGCAAAACAGGAGAAATCTCCATGCCAAGACCCAAACGCAGCGTCGCTTCCCGGGCGAGGCGCAAGAAGGTACTCAAGCAGGCCAAGGGCTACTACGGCGCCCGCAGCCGCTCGTTCAAAGTCGCCAAGCAGGCGGTGATCCGCGCCGGCCAGTACGCCTACCGCGATCGCCGCCAGCGCAAACGTCAGTTTCGCTCGCTGTGGATCATGCGCATCAACGCCGCCACCCGCCAGCACGGGCTGTCCTACAGCCGCTTCATCGACGGTTTGAAGCAAGCGGAAATCGACATGGACCGCCGGGTGCTCGCCGATCTCGCCCTGCAGGAGCCCGAAGCCTTCGGCGCGCTGGTGGAAAAAGCCAAGGGCGCCTTGGCAGAAGACGCCAAGGGCGCCTCGACAAAAGACGCCGAGGCGGCCTGAACGCCCGGTGCTCGCCGCGCCATGTCCGCCATGAACGTTGACGAGGTGCTCGGGGAAGCCGAAGCGGCCGTTCAGGGCGCCAGCGACGACGCGGGCTTGGAGCAGGTGCGCGTGCGCTACCTCGGCCGCAAGGGCGAAGTCACCGCGCTGCTCAAGGGCCTCGGCAGGCTGGCACCGGAAGAGCGCCCCCAAGCCGGCGCGGCCATCAACGCCGCCAAGCGCCGCCTGACGGCGCTGATCGCGGAGCGCAAGGACGAGATCGCCGCCGCGGAGTTGACCGCGGCCTTGGCCGAGGACGCCGTTGACGTGACCCTGCCCGGACGCCGCTCAGGCAGCGGCGGGCTGCACCCCGTCACCCAAACCCTAGCCCGCGTCGAGGACATCTTCACCGGTGCCGGCTACGACGTGGTTGCAGGCTTGGAGGTCGAGGACGACTACCACAACTTCGAAGCGCTCAACATCCCGCCCTACCACCCAGCACGGTCCATGCACGATACCTTCTATTTCGGCGACGGCACCTTGCTGCGCACCCACACCTCGCCCGCCCAGGTGCATGTCATGGAGCGCCAGGCGCCGCCGATTCGCGTCATCTGCCCCGGCCGGGTGTACCGCCGGGAGAGCGACCTGTCCCATACCCCGATGTTCCACCAGATCGAGGGATTGGTGATCGATCGGGACATCAGCTTCGCGCACCTGAAAGGCACGGTGACGGAATTCACGCGGCAGTTTTTCGAGCGCGACCTTGAACTGCGCTTCCGCCCGTCTTACTTCCCCTTCACGGAACCCTCCGCGGAGGTGGACGTGCAGTGCGTTCACTGCATGGGAGCGGGCTGCCGGGTGTGCAGCCACACCGGCTGGCTGGAGATCATGGGCTGCGGCCTCGTGCATCCAAACGCGCTCAAGATGTCGGGCATCGACCCGGAGGCGTGGTCGGGATTCGCCTTCGGCATGGGCGGCGACCGGCTAACCATGCTGCTGCATGAGGTCAACGACTGCCGCCTGTTCTTCGAGAACGACCTGCGCTTCCTCGAGCAGTTCCGATGAAATTCAGCGAAGCCTGGCTGCGCGACTGGGTCGATCCGGACATCGACCGCCAGACGCTGCTCGATCAACTCACCATGGCGGGCCTCGAAGTTGAGATCGTGGAGCCCGTGGCGCCGCCCTTGCCGGACGTGGTGGTGGCGCGCATCGAAGCCTGCGACCCCCACTCGGACGGCGGCCACCTGTCCATCTGCCAAGTGGCCGACGGGACCGGCAACCGCCAAGTCGTTTGCGGCGCGCCCAATGCCCGCGCCGGGGTGCTCACCGCCCTCGCCCTGCCCGGCTCGGAACTGCCTGGCGGCATCACCGTCGAAGCCGCGCAAATTCGCGGCGTCGCGTCGGCGGGCATGCTGTGCAGCGCCGCCGAGATGGGGTTGGGTGACGATGCGGCTGGCATCCTGGAACTGGACGACGGCACCTGCGGAACGGCTCTGGCCGAAGTCCTCGCACTCGACGACGTCAGCATCGAATTCAAGCTCACTCCCAATCGGGGCGACTGCCTCAGCCTGCGCGGCTTGGCGCGTGAGATCGGGGTGCTGAACGGCCTGCCGGTGCGCCATCAGGACGCCACGCCCACGGCCGCCCAATCCGAAGCCGTCTTCCCCGTCACCCTAGCCGACCCGGCGGGCTGCCCTCGGTACTTGGGCCGAGTCATCGAAGGAATCGACATCAATGCTCAAGCGCCGTTGTGGATGAAGGAGCGCCTGCGCCGGTGCGGACTGCGCAGCATCAACGCCGTGGTGGACGTCACCAACTACGTCATGCTCGAACTCGGCCAACCCATGCACGCCTTCGACCTGAGCGTCCTGTCGAAGCGCATCATCGTCCGCCGCGCCGACCTCGGCGAAACCCTGAAGATGCTCGACGGGCGCCCCATCAGCCTCGGTTCCCAGGATTTGGTCATCGCCGACGAAGCTGGGCCGGTGGCCATCGCCGGCGTCATGGGCGGCGAGCGCAGCGGCGTGCAGGCGACCACCGAAGACGTCTTTCTCGAATGCGCTTGGTTCGACCCCCTCACCGTGGCGGAGACGGCCCGCCGCTTCGGTCTGCACACCGACGCCTCGCACCGCTACGAACGCGGGGTGGACCACCAACTGCAGCAGCAGGCCATGGAACGGGCCACGGCCCTGCTGCTCGCCATCGCCGGCGGACGCGCCGGGCCGACCGAGGAGGCCCTGGTCGCCGAACGCCTGCCCGACACTGCAGTGGTTTCCCTGCGGCAGCGGCGCCTGCACCAGTTGGCGGGCGTGGCCATGGACGCCGACCAAGTCGATGCCGCGCTGGCGCGGCTGGACTTCCAGTTGCGCGACCGCCGTGAGACCGACGACGACGGCGTGGTCTGGACCATCGCAGCGCCCAGCCACCGCTTCGACATCGGCATTGAAGCGGACCTGGTGGAGGAGGTGTGCCGCATTCACGGCTACGACAACATCCCCAGCCAGACGCCCAACGCGGCGCTCCGCCCGCGGCCCAAACCCTTGGAGCAAAGCGGCGAACGGCAGTTGAAGGCTGAACTGGCCGCCCTCGGCTTTCAGGAGGTCATCACCTACAGCTTCGTCGATCCCGATCGTCAAGCCCTGCTCGACCCCGGCACCCAGGCTCTGGCACTCGCCAACCCGATGTCTGCCGACCAATCGGTAATGCGCACCAATCTGCTGCCCGGCTTGGTCGAATCCCTGCGCTTCAACCAGAACCGCCAGCAGCGACGCGCCCAGCTCTTCGAACTCGGTCTTTGCTTCAGGGCTGCCGAAGAGCCCGGCCAGCCAGTGGACCAAGTCCGGCTGCTTGGCGGGCTGATGTGGGGGGAGCAGGTACCGGAGTCCTGGCACGGCAAACCCGTGGCGGCTGACTTCTTCGATCTCAAGGGCGCGGTTGAGCGCCTGCTCGAATGGGCCGGCGCCAAGGCCGTGAAGTTCGCGCCGTCCGACGACCCCGTGCTGCACCCTGGACAACAGGCCGGCATCCACAGCGAAGGCCAGCCCATCGGCCGCATCGGGCGCCTGCACCCCCGCATCGAGAACGAGTTGGAACTCGCCTCCGGCGTGCTGGTGTTTGAAATCGAGGGTGACGCGGCGCTCGCGCATCCTTTGCGCCGATTCACCGAAATCCCCAGCACGCCGCGCGCGCGCCGCGACCTAGCGTTGCTCGTGGACGAGTCCGTGACCGCCGACAACGTCAGGGAAACGCTCTCCAACGCCCTCGGAACAGCTTTGCGCGAACTGACCCTTTTTGACGTGTATAGAAGCAAAAACATTGATTCCAATAAAAAAAGTCTGGCCGTAGGGTTGACCTTCCAAGGCGCATCGTCCACTCTTACCGACCAGGACATTGCCGTCTGGATGAGCAGCGCCATCGAAGCCCTGCAATCCGAATTGGGCGCCCAACTGCGTTAGCGGCGGGGCGATGGCGGCAGGGGTGCGGCAGTATGGCAACACCTAGTCGGAAGCCCTTAGCTCGCCCCAGTGCGGCGGGGGGGGCTGACGACAAAGGGAGGACCAGCCAGGCATGGGACCGTCTCCACTTGGCTAATGGAAGGGAGGCTTGGCACTTTGGGAGCGCTGACAAAAGCGCAGATGGCCGAAAGGCTGTTTGAGGAATTCGGGCTCAACAAGCGCGAGGCAAAGGAGATTGTCGAGACCTTCTTTGAGGAGCTGGCCCAATGCCTTGAGCGCAATGAGCGGGTCAAGCTGTCCAGTTTCGGCAATTTCGATCTGCGCGACAAACGCGCCCGGCCCGGCAGGAACCCCAAATCCGGCGAGGAAATCCCGGTTTCCGCACGACGTGTCGTCACCTTCCATCCCGGCCAAAAGCTGAAGGCCAGAGTGGGCGCCCATGTCGGTCCCGAATCCAAGCCCTGAGTCGCCTCCCCTTCCCAACAAGCGCTATCTGAGCATCGGCGAAGTCAGCAAGCACTTTGAGGTGGCCCCCCATGTGCTGCGCTACTGGGAGAAGGAATTCCCCCAACTCGGCCCTATCAAGCGACGCGGCAACCGGCGCTGCTACGAGCAGCGGGACGTCCTGCTGATCACGCGCATCAACTCGTTGCTCAAGGACCAGGGGCTCACCATCGCCGGAGCCAGGAAGGTCCTGGACGGCGACGACGCCAAACAGGACCAAGCCCAGTCGAAGGCGCTGGCCCGGCAATTCATCGCGGAACTCGAGGAACTGCTGCAAGCGATCAAGTGATGCGCCACTCGGCTCGGGCGGGTTACAATACTCCTGCGCCGGGGCGTAGCGCAGTCTGGTAGCGCACTTGACTGGGGGTCAAGTGGTCGCAGGTTCAAATCCTGCCGTCCCGACCAACAACCAACTTAACTTCCCTCACTTGGCACACCTTGGAGGACAAGCCCATGGCGGATCGACTGCCCCTATTCATCGGCGGCAAATTCATCGACAGCGAAAGCAACGAGACCCTGGCCGTCACCAATCCGGCCACCCAGGAGACGCTCACCGAACTGCCGTTCGCCACCCAGGCCGAAATCGATCGCGCCGTGGCCAGCGCCAAGGACACTTTCAGCACCTGGCGTGAGACCCCCACCCCGGAGCGGGCGCGGCTGATGCTGCGCTACCAGGACCTGCTCAAGCAGCACCAAAACGACATCGCCCGCACGCTGAGCCAGGAGACCGGCAAGACCTTTGCCGACGCCCAGGGCGACGTCTGGCGAGGCATCGAGGTGGTGGAGCATGCCTGCAACATCGCCAGCCTGATGATGGGCGAGACCGTGGAGAACGTGGCGGGCCGCATCGACTCCTACAGCTACACCCAACCCATCGGCGTGTGCGCCGGCATCACGCCCTTCAACTTCCCGGCGATGATCCCGCTGTGGATGTTTCCCTTGGCCATCGCCTGCGGCAACACCTTCGTGCTCAAGCCCTCCGAACAGGACCCCATGACGCCCAATCGGCTGACGGAGCTGTTCGTCGAAGCCGGCGCCCCGGAGGGCGTGCTGCAGGTCATTCACGGCGGCAAGGACCAGGTCAACGCCCTGCTAACCCACCCGGACATCCGCGCCATCTCCTTCGTGGGCTCGGTGCCGGTGGCGCAGCACGTTTACCGCACCGGCACCCAGCACCTCAAGCGCGTGCAGGCCATGGCCGGCGCCAAGAACCACATGGTGGTGATGCCGGACGCCAACAAGGACCAGGTCATCAACAACCTGGTCGGCTCCTCCTGCGGCGCCGCCGGCCAGCGCTGCATGGCCATCAGCGTGGCCGTCTTCGTCGGCGAGGCCGCCGGCTGGATTCCCGAAGTGCGCGAGGCCATGGCCGCGGTCAGCCCCGGCCCTTGGGACGATGAGCAATCCGCCTACGGGCCGCAAATCACCCCCGAGGCGAAGGAGCGCATCCTGGGCTTCATCGCCGCCGGCAAGAAGGAAGGCGCCGACTGCCTGCTCGACGGCTCCGATTGCACGGTGGAAGGCTACCCGGACGGCAATTGGGTGGGGCCGACCCTGTTCAGCAACGTCTCCACGGACATGAGCATCTACCAGGAGGAGATCTTCGGTCCGGTGCTGCTGTGCGCCGAGACCCCAGACCTCGACTCGGCGATCGGCCTGATCAACGACAACCCGTACGGCAACGGCACCTCGATTTTCACCTCATCCGGCGGCGCGGCGCGCAAGTTCCAGCACGAGATCGACGTCGGCCAAGTGGGCATCAACATCCCCATCCCCGTGCCCCTGCCGTTCTTCAGCTTCACCGGCTGGCGGCAGTCGTTCTTCGGCGACCAGCACGCCTATGGCAAGCAGGCGGTGAAGTTCTACACCGAGACCAAGACGGTAACCGCCCGCTGGTTCGACGACGTGGCCCCCGCCGGGCCAAACATGACGATCAAGCTGTCGTAACCTCAATCATCCCGCGCTCGCTCCGGGGGAAACGCTCGGAGCGAGGGCATCTTGCCCTCGCACGGCGCGCAGCGCCGTCCCTCCGCATGAGCCTTACCGCCCTTTGAACTCCGGGGCTCGTCGCTCCATGAAGGCGGCCATGCCTTCGCGGAAGTCCGCGGACTTGAACAGCGGCAGCAGTTGCAGGAAGACGTGGTGGACGTGGTCGTTGAAGTTCTCGTTCATGCCCATGCGCATCATGCGCTTGGCGGCCTGCACGGCCAACGGGGCGTTGGCGGCGATTTCCTCGGCGAGGCTGCGGGCCGATCCAGCCACTTCATCCGCCGGGACCACCTTGGACACCAGGCCCATCGATAGGCACTCCTCCGCACTCAGGGTGCGGCCGGAGAAAACCAGTTCGGCCGCCTTCGACCAGCCGAGCAGGCGCGGCAGAATCCAGGTGCCGCCCGACTCAGGCAGCACGCCTCGGGCGGTGAAGGCCGCCGAGAGCTTGGCGGCGTCCGCCATGATGCGGATGTCGCAGCCGAGCGCCAAATCCATGCCGTAGCCGGCGGCGGAGCCGTTCAGCGCACAGATTGTGGGCTTGTCCACCCCATGCAGCACAGTCGGCGGCGTGTTGCGCAGGTCCAGATTGGTGGCGGGCGGACGCGGCTTGGAGTCCTCCTGTTCGGACAAGCCCGAGGCAATGCCGCCGCCGCGCAGGTCGAGGCCAGCGCAGAAGAAGCGGCCCGCGCCGGTGACCACCACCGCTCGAACCTCATCGTCCTCGTTGGCTTCGATAAGCCGTTCGGTGAAGGCCTCGAGCATGGGGCCGGAGATGGTGTTTTGCCGCTCCGGGCGGTTGAACGTGATGGTGGCGATGTAATCAGCCACGTCATAAAGCACTTCGGGTGCAGCGGCATTGGTCATGTGAGGGTCCTTTTGAGTAAATTGAGGGGAAACGCGGCAGTCAGGGGGCTATTTCTTGCGAGGGGCACGCCCCTCGCGCTCCCCAGCTGAAGGCTCTCCAGGCAGGCGCTCTTCGCTGATGTCGTAGCCTGCCGCCTCGGGAATGCGCAGGTAGTTGCCGTCGCTGCGCTGCTCCGTCCACGGCAGCACCGTCACCACTTCCGCACCGCGCGTTTGCTGCAAAGCGGCTTCCGGGTTCGGAAACTCGGCGATCTTGGCGATGTTGCGGGCGGTGGGAAAGATGATGGTGTATTGGCCAGACTCGCCGGCCGCCAAGGCCTCGGCGGCGTTGATCCACACCGAATCGACGGATTCGTGGCCATCGTGAACCGCTAGGTGGTCCTCTGGCGCCAGAGCGAGAAAGAAGTGGGTGTCGAAGCGCTTGGGCATCATTTCCGGGGTGATCCAGTGGGCGAAATGCACCAGTTCGTCGCAGGCGAGGACCAGTTGCTCGTTGGCGGCGAATTCAGCCAGCGTGAGATCACCCCCGTGCAGGCGCTCACGGTAAGGCTGCAGTGCTCGAAGGCGCTCCGCATCCACCAGGTCGGCCGACCCGGCGGGCCGCGCCAACAGCACCCCGCTCTCCTCGAAGGCCTCGCGAATGGAGGCCACCTGCATGGCCCGCATGTTGCGGTCCGCATCCGCACCCGCCAGATGGGGCACCAACTCGTCGGCGAAGTCCTGCTCATCCACCTTGCCGCCGGGGAAAACCAGCGCACCTGAGGCAAAGTCGATCTGGTGATGGCGCACCACCATGAAGATCTCGATGCCGCCCGCCGCGCCGGGACGCAGCAGGACGACCGTGGCTGCCGGAACCGGCACCGCCGGTTGCTTTTTCGTCATGTTGATTCCTTGTTTGTCAGCCGCGCCTGACCGCAGCCCTAGCGGCCCGCGACGTCCTCGATGAAGCGGTCCAGGACCTCGACCTTGCGCTCTTTGTCGCCCAAGTTGAAGTCCGGCACGATCAGTTCATCCACCCCGATGTCCGCGAAAGCCTGCACGGTCTCGCGCACTTCATCCAAGGTGCCGATGATGGCGGCCGGGGCCGGCTTCGAGCGCCGCACCTGATCAAGCCAATCGGCATCCTCGCTCATGAACAGCAGCGCAACGGCGGTTCGCTTGATGGCCTTGGGCGAGCGTCCCACGGCAGTGCAGTGGCCGTCGAGCACGGCCATCTTTTGCCGCAGCCGGTCCACGTCGCCCCAAACGTTCCACTCGTCCGCATACTGCGCGGCGATGCGCAGGGTGCGCTGCTCACCGCCGCCGCCAATGAGCAGCGGCAGGGGCTGTTGTACGGGCTTGGGCTCCAAGCTCGCGTCCTCAAGTTGGTAGAAGCGCCCATCGAAGTTGGTCTTGGCCTCGGTGAACAGCGACTTGATGATCGCGCAGGCCTCGTCGAGCCGCTGCAGGCGTCCCTTGACCGTGTGGAAGGGGATGCCGTACTGGCGATGCTCGTTCTCCTGCCAGCCGCTGCCGAGGCCGAGCACCACCCGGCCTTGGGTGATGTGGTCCAATGTCGCCGCCATCTTGGCCAGCACCGCCGGATGGCGGTAGGTGTTGCCGGTCACCAGCGTGCCCAAACGCAGCCGCGGCACGGCGGCGCCGATGGCCGAAAGCGTCACCCAAGCCTCCGTCCACGGGGCGCTGGTGTCCGTGGAGTGCATGAAGTGGTCGGCGTACCAGATGCCATCCCAACCCGTAGCTTCGACATGCTGGGCGAGTGACAGCACATCAGCGTAGGGCTGGGTGGGGTTGGGCCAGAAGCTGAATCGCATGGGGACATCCCAATCAAGACTGAGCCCGAAATGTTCGCTTATGCGGCGGGCTATGGCAAACTCGTTCTTTTGCCAACCGAAGGGATCTGGAGGGATGCCGGTTCTGCAGACCAAGCGGCTCAAGCTGCGGCCCCTTGCCGACGCGGACCTGTCGGCGCTGCATCGGTTCTGGACCCAGCCGGACGTGCGCCGCTACCTATGGGACAACGAAATCATCTCCATCGAGCGGGTTGCGGAAATCGTCGCCACCAGCACCGCTTTCTTCGACGCCTCCAATTCAGGCTTCTTCGCCATCGAGTTCAAGGACCAGCCGGGCGTCCTGATGGGCTTTTGCGGGCACCGGCGCTTCGAGGACGGCGAGACCGTCGAACTGCTCTACGGCATTCTCCCCGAGTACTGGGGCGAAGGCTTGGTCACCGAGGCCGCCACCGAGGTGTTGCGCCACGGCTTCGCCGACTGCGGCTTCGATCGGGTGATCGCGGTCACCGACACGCCCAACCAGAAGTCGGTGAACGTCATGCAGCGCCTCGGCATGGTGTTCCTGCGCCGCTGCGAGTGGCACGGCTTGGACACCGTCTTCTACGAAATGGAGCGGGACGACTTCCCGAGCTGACGGATCCTGTGGCCAAAGCCTGCCTGCTGCGCATCGACCTGCACTTCGGCGGCTGCCGTTCGCTGAAGGAAAAGCGCCGCCGCCTGAAGGGCATCGGCACGCGCTTGGGCCAGGTGGCCAATGTCGCCGTCTGCGAGAGCGCCTACCAAGACTCCCATCAGCGTTCCCAGTGGTCCATCGTCGCCATCGCCGCCGACGCCGTGGTGGTGGACCAGACCCTCACCGAGGCGGAGCGCCGCCTCGAGCAAGCCATCGACGCGCAACTGATCGGCGCGGAACGGGAGTGGCTATGTTAGGAATCCTGACGCTCGAATTGAGGCCATGGCTTCCCTGCTGCTGGTAGCCGCCGCCGCGGTCATCGCCTTCATCTGGCTTCGCGGAACCCAGCGCAATCGATTGAATTGGCTTAAAAAACTGAACTTGCCCGGACTATGGCGCTCCGACTCCGGTGCCCTGACCTTTGAGGGCGACATGGACGGCGGCCAATACCGTTTGGTCGAGGGCGCCCGAAGGGAACAGGGGCGGTGGTCCCTCAACGGCAACCAGTTGAAGTTGGCGCCGGACTCCGACGACCCGCCCAAGCGCATTGATTTGCGCTACTTCAGCCCCGGCAAGATCGGCCTCGACGGCCCCGGGCTGCGGGCCCGCATCTATCGGCGGGAGAGCGACAACGTGGTCCCGCTGAAGACCTCGCGGTAGCGCCCCCTAGGTCGCCCCGCCACCAAAGCGATGGATAAGTCCTTAGCCCCGCTCCTAAAGTCCGCTGAAACGCTGGCCGCGCGGCTGCTGCGCCTGCTGCCGGACCGCGCCGCAGTGGACTGGCGGGCGCACCGCGCTGCCATCTGGCACGGCGAGGGATTGGATCGGGGCTTCGCGCTGCACCCGGACGTGGATGACATCCGGCTCGACGACCTGCTGCAGATCGACGATCAGAAGGCGCGCCTCATCGCCAATACCCGCCAGTTCCTAGCCGGCCACCCCGCCAACAACGCCCTGCTCTGGGGCGCCCGGGGCACCGGCAAATCGTCGCTCATACACGCGCTGCTGAATGCCTTCGGCGACCAAGGCCTGCGCTTGGTCGAAGTCAACAAGAGCCAGCTCGCGGCACTGCCGGACATCGTAGGGCGCCTGCGCGACGAACCCTACCGCTTCGTGCTGTTCTGCGACGACCTCTCCTTCGAAGCGGACGACGCCTCCTACAAGGTGCTGAAGAGCGCGTTGGAAGGCTCCATTTTCAAATCCTCCGGCAACATCCTCATCTACGCCACCTCGAACCGCCGCCACCTGCTGCCGGAAACCATGGCGGACAACGAAGGCGCAACCATCCAGGGCGGCGAACTGCACCACGGCGAAGCGGTGGAGGAGAAGATCTCGCTCTCCGACCGCTTCGGCCTCTGGCTCGCCTTCCACCCCTTCCGCCAGGACGCCTACCTAGCCGTCGTCCGCCACTGGCTGGACGCCCTCGCCCGTCAACACGGCACAACCGCCCCATGGAACGACCAACTCCGCGCCGAAGCGCTACGCTGGGCACTGGCCCGGGGCGTGCGCAACGGCAGAACGGCGCAGCACTTCGCCCGGGACTGGGTCGGGCGGCGGCTGCTTGATGGGGATGACCGGAGCGAGGGCATCTTGCCCTCGAACTAAACCGGGGCATCCCATCAAAGGCGCACAGCGCCGCTTCTTTGCGTGACGGACGCCTCGCGAGGAAATGCTTGTTGCCTCCCCTCCGTCCCAAGCGTATCCTCTTCGATGCTGTTGGTTCGAGTGTGTGCGCACAACTACGCCCATGAAGACGTTTGCCAAAACAAGTCTTGACCGTTCCATGTCGCTTGAAGAAGCCGTTTGGGTGGATCCTGCACGCATGAGCGGTGTGCCCTGTTTCCGCGGTACGCGCCTTCCTGTCCAACAACTCTTTGACTGGATCGAGGATGGTGTTCCCTTAGACGAGTTCTTGCACGACTTCCAAGTCGATCCTAGGGCGGTCGCTGCCGTCCTGCGTGCGGGGGCGACGGCAGTCTGCGCCACCGCATCTCCCGCCATTGCCGACGCCATTCGGTCAACCTCACCCGGCGAAAACTGCCTCATCCCTGTCGCGCGAGTGCGCCGATGACCCAGAAACGCAGGCTCTTTTTCGTCGACCATCAGCCACCAAGCAATGCCCTATTGTCGCGGTATGCCGCGCCAAGGCGGCGCCCAACCAGCCGCTGGGTGTCTTTGCTGACGCCTAGGTCCGCAGCGACGGCTTGCCACTGACCCACCGCTTCCACCACTCGGCCCAAAGCCTCAACTGCCGGCGCCCAACTCGAGAAGTTTGCCTGCCGCGCCAGTTGCTGCACAGCCTTCAACGGCGGCGCGGACCCGTGGCCGAGGAAGGCTGTGCTGTGCTCACCTTGGGGACTTGGGCTGAACGTCACGTCATAGCAAGGCGAGGGCCGCCAGTTTCCGGTGTCATCCTGAAGGAACGCCCAGTTCTTGGTGTGGTCGTCCTGATTGAGCGCAAAGAGATTGAACATCGCCCGGACAAACTGGCTCTGGCCAACGGCTGAACTGCGGCAAAGCGTCTGGCTGACCTTGATTAGGTCTTCATAATCCATGGACGGTGCCCGGAAGTCTGCATCAAGCAGGCCGCATAGGCTGTGCATGTGGAATCTTCCGCCGTCGGGCGAACAATCGAAGCGCTTGACGGCCAACCAAGCAACGGCCGACGAGCGGCGATGGCGTTTGGACACCGGAATCAGCCGCCACTTCGGAACTTCGATGCCAGCCTGCTCAGCCATGCGCAGATAAGCCGCCTCACACAAGCTCTCTTCATGCCCCAAGGGCAGCGATGCGGACGTGAGCTTCACCAACCAAGGCTCCATCCCCGGACTTTCGTGGATGCTCGCCGCAGCCGAACCGCCCTCGGCCGGCAGATAAACCTGTGCCTTGGGACGCATCCCGCCCGAACTCCCCGCGAACGCAAGGCTCGGCAGCACGTCCCCGCTGTCGCCCTCGAACAGCTCTCGCGCATGTTCGCCCAACTCAGTCAAGCTCGCACCTTCATCGGGACTCGGCTCCGGAGCGAAGTCCGACACCGGGCCATATTGCAATGCCCCGATCCCACGACTGCCGACGTAGGCGAGGCGGTCCATGGCCGACAGTTCACTCGGAGAGACGCCCCGGCGACGAAACACCCGGTCCATCAGCCGCAGCCCCCAGCCGTCGGGTACCGAGTCCGCAAACACCCCGTGCAACCCCCGATGCGGCTGCGCCGGCGCCCGATGCAACGATCGATTGAACGGCAGCATGAAGGGCGAGAGGCTGGGATGCGCGCGGAGGTAGTCCTCATCGTATTGAACGAACACGCCTTGCCGATTGCGTGCCAATTCACCCACTCGCACGAGGGTGCCGGACGATAGGCGGCGGGAAACGGCAAGCCGTCTGGCCGGGACGAAGCCAGTCACGATTCCAGCACCTCGGCAATACTGGTGGGCAAGCGCGGCGGTGGCTCGCAGACCTCCGCCAGCCGGTCGAGCCGGTCCACGCACTGCCAGAGCAAGAGGAATTGGCGCAGGGAAATCTGCCCCGTGGTCTCGAAGCGCTTGATGGTGGAGGCCGGCACTGTGCTGATGCGGGACAGCGCCTCACGGGACAGCTTGCGCTCCCGCCGGCCTTGGCGGATGGCGGTGGCTAGCCGCTGCTGCAAATCGGTGGGGGTGAGGAGGGAGAGGTGATCCATGGCTGGCGCAATGGTCTCTAAATTGGGGCAGTATTATATCTGATTTACTCTAATTTCATCTTTATTGGATATTATGCTATCCATTTTGTGATCCCACCAACTCACTGGGAACGTCAACGGTAGCTAACGCTGAACACCAAAATCCCGGCCAAAATGGGCAATCCATATTGACGCCTTAACGCCTGCTCACTAGAATGCGCCGCTCACTGCGAAGTCCCCTTCGTCTAGAGGCCTAGGACTCCAGGTTTTCATCCTGGCAACAGGGGTTCGACTCCCCTAGGGGACGCCAAACTCCAGCGGTGCATTGGGTCGAACTGCTGACGCCGTGGGGTTGCTTCCCAAGCGGGCTTTAAGTGTCCTGGCTGCCGTTGCCGGAACCCGCAGCGGCTTCCGCACGGGCAAGCAGCTCCTCCCCGTCGCGGCACTGGATCACCCCGTCGCCAACCTCTGCCAGCGCCGCCGGGTCAGAAATGCGTTCGAGTAGGGGCGATAGCCGCTCCGCAGCCCTTTCACCAAACTTGAGCCGTGCCATCCGCACGGCCATCCGCACTGCCATGTCCCGCTGGCCCGACTCGCGGCCTTCCGCGAACCACTGCTCGGTCCATTCCTTCGCTCGCTCTGCCAGCATCGTCACGCCCTCCTGCAAATCCTCAAATGGTGTTCTGTCGGCGTCCGGGAAGCGCAGCGGCATCAGCACCTCGCTCACCCAACTCACGAAAACCGGCCCCAACTCGTCGCCGCCCAGCCAAGCCAAGGCCTCGCGCAACGTCTCCAACAAGACTTCCGGCGACTCCGCCGTCTCCAAGCGCACCAGCACCGACATCCGGTTGCGCTGCGGCAAATCGTGCGCCGCCAGCGGTCTCGGTCGGTTCAGACGACCGCCGCTACCGGCTCGCAATGCTGCCGGCGTGGTCTCGCGCAACCTGCGCGATGGCTCGCAATGCCCGGTTCACTGCTGCCGAGTCCTTGAAAACCTCCGCTACATCCCGATCCAGAATCACCACATTGGTGCCCTTCCGGTAAGCCTCATGGTGCTTCCCCCTGACACCACCGGAGAAGTCGTTCTCATCCCGCAGCTTGTCCTCATCGTCCTGGTTCATGGTCTTTTCGCTCTCCGAGCGAGTATCCAGCCCGGTCGCCGCACACCGATGGCTAGGGATCGGACGCCTCGCAACTGCATCCTTCCCCTTGGAATCCACCCGGAAACGGCACTTCGTGGCGTCCGAGGGCAAGATGCCCTCGAGCCAATCTTCGTTCGAAGGCGCCCCTTGGGCTAATGGGCTTCCCGCGCTCATCCTGATTCAGATATTCTCTACGAAATACTTTAGAAATACACGACAACTGGCTGAAACTACATTACTTTTCTTCTGTTCATCAAAAAGGTCAGGTCGTCGGCAGCGCGGCCCTCACCGATTCGCCAAGTATTCCAGCGCTTCCGATCGCTGATCGAGAATTGAACGGGTGAGTTCCTGCACTGGGACATCGTCCATCGTGTCTATAGTCAGGGCTTCTGCCGGAACGTCGTGGCCTTCAATCTTGCTGTTTGGCCGGTTTGCAGTTGGTTTCTTGTCGCCGGGGATCTGGCTGGCCTGTTGCTTGAATGCCGTCATGGTAACGTGCCGCTCTGCCCTTCCATGTATCCGTATCAGCGCTGAACAGTGGCAACGCAACCGGAACTTGTCAATGCCGTTGTGGCGGAGGTCGGCTATTCCCGATGGCGATTCAGTCTGGGCAGATACCGGCCAGCGCCAGTGAAATACGTCTTGTAGGCAATCCCGTGCTGCCGCCTCAGGTGCGGTTCCTCGAATTTGCGCACATGCACTTCGATGCAGAGATAACCGGCAATGAGAATCGGGATGAGGTACAAGTGTGGAACCAGAAACAGCAACCCCACGCCGAACAGCATCATTCCGGTGTAAATCGGATTTCTGATCCGCGAATAGAGTCCATGCGTGACCAATTCGGTTGATTCCGACTCGTCGATGCCGATTCTCCAGGACGCGCCCATCTGAAACTGGGCGACGGCCGTAGTTGCCATCCCAACCAAACCGAGCCCCAATCCGAAAAGATATCCGACGGCACCGAGTTCGACCTGCGGGCGGACGAAGTCGGCTGCCTGGAGACAAGACAGGACAAAGGCGCCCACCACCGAGATTGCCAAGAGAATTTGCACGAACAGCAACAGCGCTGGAGCCCGCGTTGGAATGCGAACTCCGTGGTCCCCCGCGAACCTGTATTGCACTGCGATTCTTCCTGCCACTGATACCAGCAGGAATCCAACGCATAGCAACAGTGCGGTCACGGGTCTATTTTGATGGAGTTGGTCACGAGCTTATGGAAGCTCCCTACTTCGTGCATCTGGGCATGAACTGAAGCCTAACACTGCCGCGCGATTCCAGCATGCCTGCCGGCCCGACCACTATCAGTGCCCAGAAACCCGAGTAACGAACCGCTCTGCTACGTCGCGCATCCGCATGTTGGCGAAGAAAGCCACCACCAGCAGCGCGGCCATGACCACCATCGTCAGGTTGTAGATGCCCGGTGTGGGGTCCGGGGTGCCGGCCGGCGCGATTTCAAGGAGCTTGCTGACGGTTACGGTGTTGGCGGCCACCAGTTCATCCAAGCTGCCCATGGGGGCGCCGAAGTGCGCCGCGAAGGCTGCCGGATCGATGCGGGCCGCCAGTGCGTCGATGGCCCGTTCCAGCGAGAATTCGCGAAGTTGGGTGATGAGCAGCGGGCCGAGCACGCCCGCGGCGCTCCAGGCCGTCAGCAGGCGGCCGTGTATCGCGCCCACGTGCCTTGTCCCGAACACATCGGCGATGTAGGCAGGCAGCGTGGCGAATCCGCCGCCGTACATCGTGAAGGCCACCATTGTCAGGGCGTAGAAGGCCACCAGCCAGCCTAGGTTGGCGCTGCCGCTGCCGCCATCCGCGATGAGCGGCACCGAACCGTAAAGGGCCGCGCCCAGCGCGAAGAAGCAGTAGTAGGTGTTGCGCCGCCCAATGTAGTCGGAAGCCGCCGCCCAGGCGAGCCGACCACCCATGTTGAAGACGCTGATCATCAACACATAGGTCGCCGCGAAGCCCAGGGTGACGATGTGGGGCAAGGCCGGGCTGAAGATGTCCACCATCATCGTCTCCGCCACGCCGATGATGCCGATCCCGGCGGTGACGTTGAAGCACAGCATGATCCACAGCAGATAAAACTGCGGCGTTCGATGCGCCCGCTGGACGTGCACGTAGGCGGTGCTCGGCATGCCGCGCCAGCCGCTGCCCGGCTTGCCGGCGGCGCGTGCCGCGGCCTCGTCCCACCCGGACGGCTTCCATCCTTCCGCGGGAAGGCGGAAGGACAGGGCGGCGGCCAGCATGATGCCGAAGTAGGCCAGTCCCAGGGTGAGGAAGGTCGATGCGGCGCCCGTGCTGCCCGTGCCGACCACATAGACGCCCTCAGCACCGGGGACGATCATCCTTGATACGTCGGCCGCCCCAGCGACCACCACTTCCAGCCACTCGCCGCCCACCTCGGCATACTGCCTGCCGTGCTCGGTGATCAGGTCAACGGCCCCCACAGCCCCGAGGTATTGCGGGGCTTCGTGGAACGTCTCCAGCAGGAACTTCTTGAGCGGCGCGGCGATGATCGCCCCGCCTCCGAAGCCCATGATCGCGAGCCCGGTGGACAGGCCGCGCCGGTCCGGAAACCAACGAATCAGCGTCGAGACGGGCGTGATGTAGCCGAGTCCCAAGCCCGCGCCGCCCAGTACCCCGTACCCCAAATACAACAGCCAGATTTGGTGGGTTTCAATGCCAACGCCGGCGACGACGAATCCCACGCCCCACAGCACGGCAGCGCACACCCCGGCGCAGCGCGGCCCCACATCCTCCAGCCACTTGCCAGCCACCGCGGTGCTCAGGCCCAGGAAGACGATGGCCGTGGCAAACACGCCGACAATGGCGGTGATGCTCCAATCGTCGGCACTGCTGGCCGCAACGCCAAGTTCCTTGGTCAGCGCCGGGTTGAAGATGCTCCACGAATAGACCGACCCGATGCACAGATGCAACGCGACCGAAATCAGCGGTATCCACCAGCGATTGAAGCCGGACGAGGCGACGATGCGGTCCTTGAGCAGGAACGCCGTGGCGGTAGGACGCGCCGACGCCACGGTTATGCGTACATCAAACGCTCGCCCTTAGGCTCCGGTATCACGTCACCGAACTCCCGTGCGGTATCGATCCAGAGTTGCATCGCCTCGTTGACGCTCCGCAAAGCATCCTCCTGGCTATCACCGTGAGCCATGCAACCTGGCAACTCCGGCACCTCTGCGACGAAGGCCGCATCCTCGTTGCTCCAGTAGAGGATGATTTCGTACTTATACATTACAGGTCACCTTCCAATTGGTATTTCAGAGCCAAACGTCGAACCTGCCTGACTTGATACGGCTTCGCGTTCCCATCGTCCCGCTGCAGGTTCACTTTCTCGGAGACGTCTTGCCTGCGGTACACATGGTGGCTCCCGCGAATGCGCTCGTCGAACCCAAGATGCCGCATCAGCGCACACAATTCCGCAAAGCGGATGTTCGCGTCCGACCTTCCGTCCAGTATCGTGCGCAGGAGCCGCTCATGACGGTTCATGATGCGTCCCAAAGAAAACCAATGGTGCAGTTTGCCACCGGATTCTCCAGACTTCGAGTGACCATGCGGCGCCTCCTCGCCTCACCCCGCCACCGCTAGTTCCATGATGTTCCGATTGCCGCGTTGCCAGAAGAGCTTTAGGGTCACCGCGTTGATCAGCCAGCGGCCGTCGATTCTCGATAGCTGGTCCACGTAGTAGCCGCCGATGGCATAGGCCGAGCTGCCCCGGTCATTCTTGAGGAAGTGCTCCGCGGTCATGTACATCCGGCACTGCGCCGAATCGCCTTGGACATCGACGATGGGATTGGTCATGACGTGGTGGGTGGCGTCCAGGCCGTCGAACAGCCGCTGGCAGCCGGCAACCCAGTCGTCGGCTCTTAGGGTGGCGGGGTCCTGGCCGCTGTAGTCCTTGAAGTCCATGGTGATCCGGTCGGTGAACACCGAACGCAGCAGCGCGTAGTCCCGGGTGTCGATGCCCAGGGCGTATTCGTATCGGCGGCGGGTGATCTCGCTGTAGTCTGAAAAATCCATGGGCTTTGTGCTCCTCAAGGTCTGTGACAACCGCAAAGTGGCGAAAACGAGAGGGAACCGCATAATAGCGGCCAAACCCAAGAGTTGAAGCCATGTCCTATGCCCACCCCGAATACCTGATATCGCCCGCCGAACTGGCCGCCGACCTGGATGGCAAGCGCGTCCTGGATGCCACCGTGTTCCTCAGCCCGGCGCCGAAGGGCGGCTACCGGGCAGAATCCGGGCTTGAGCGGTTCAATGAGGGGCACATTCCCGGTGCCCTGTTCCTGGACCTGATTGGCGAGGCGTCCGACACCTCAACGGGCCTCGGCTTCACGCTGCCGCCGGTGACGCAGTTGGAGCGGCTGTTCGCCCGCCTGGGCGTCTCCAACGACACCGAAACCGTGCTCTACAGCAGCGGCCACATGATGTGGGCCACCCGCGCCTGGTGGCTGCTGCACTACTGCGGCCACCGGCGGGCGCGGGTGCTCAACGGTGGCTTGAAGGCTTGGCGGGACGGCGGGCATCCCCTGTCAACGGAAGCGGCGAGCCATCCTGAAGGGAGCTTCAAGGCAGACCCCAACGCGGCGCTGTTCGCGGACAAGGACGCCGTGCTCGCCGCCATCGGCGATGGCGAGGTCTGCACGGTCAACGCCCTCTCGCCCGAGGTGTACGCCGGCGAGGGCGACTTCAGCTACGGGCGCAAGGGCCACATCGCCGGCAGCATCAACCTGCACTATGAAGACCTGCTCGAAGACGGCTGCTTCAAGGACGGCGAGGCCCTGCGCGAAGCACTGGACGCCAAGGGCCTGCTCGCAGCACCCCAAGTGATCTCCTACTGCGGCGGCGGCATCTCCGCCACCATCGATGCCTTCGCCTGCCTGCTGTGCGGCAAGGACGAGGTGGCCGTGTACGACGGCTCCATGGCGGAGTGGGTGCGCGATGAGTCCCTGCCAATGGAAACCGGCCCATAGACGGAACCGCACAACAGCCCATCCTTCGGAGAGTCGAAGCCATGTCCTACGCCCACCCTGAATACCTGATCTCGCCCGCCGAGCTGGCCGCCGACCTCGACAGCAGGCGCATCCTGGACGTGACCGTGCTCTTTGAGCCCACGCCCGAAGGGGGCTTCGGCATCGAGTCGGGGCTTGCGCAATTCAACGAGGGGCACATTCCCGGTGCCCTGTTCCTGGACTTGATTCAGGACGCCTCCGACCCATCCGCCGAGGTTGGCTTCAGCTTGCCGCCGGTGGCCCAGTTGGAACGGCTGCTCGTCCGTCTCGGCGTCTCCAACGACACCGAGGTCGTGCTCTACAGCGGCGGCCACATCATGTGGGCCACCCGCGCTTGGTGGCTGCTGCGCTACTGCGGGCTGCGGCGGGTGCGGGTGCTCAACGGCGGCCTGGAGGCTTGGCGGGATGGCGGCCACCCGCTGTCGACCGATGCGGCCAGCTACCCCGAGGGCAACTTCAAGGCGGCCCCCGACCCTGCGCTGTTCGCGGACAAGGACGCCGTGCTCGGGGCCATCGGAGACGCCAGCGTTTGCACCGTCAACGCCCTGCCTGCGGAGCTTCACAGCGGTGAGGTCGACTTGGGTCTCGGGCGCAAGGGCCACATCGCCCAAAGCATCAACCTGCCCTACGACGACCTGTTGGACGGCGGCCTATTCAAGGACGGTGCTGCGCTGCGCGAGGCGCTAAGCGCCAAGGGACTGCTCTCCTCGACCGGCGTGATCACCTATTGCGCCCTCGGCATCTCCGCGACCATCGACGCCTTCGCCTGCCTGCTGTGCGGCAAGGACGAGGTCGCGGTGTACGACGGCTCTCTGACGGAATGGGCGGGCGATGAGTTCCTGCCGATGGAAACCGGGCCGTAAATCCAGCGCCGCTCCCGAATCGGCAAGCCAGCCCTCCTTTGCCCAACTCAATCCGCATCGGTGAACTGAACGAGCGGTCCCTGCACCGCGCCCTCAAAGCCCTCTACGCGGCACCCGGCAGCCTGAGTGAGCAGCTCATCGACGGCTACGTGGTTGACGTGCTCATTGGCCAGCGGATCATCGAAATCCATACCGGCGGCTTCTCGCGGTTGAAGCAGAAGCTTGCGCGCTTGCTGGAAGGCCATGCGCTCACCCTAGTGCATCCGATCGCTCAAGATCGCTTCATCATCAAGCAGGGAGCGGACGGCGCTACGACCCGCCGGAAATCGCCAAAGCACGGCTCTGTGTTCAGCATCTTCTCCGGCCTCACGAGCATCCCGACGCTCATCGCCCATCCCAACTTCACCTTGGAGGCCGTCATCACCGTCGAGGAGGAGGTCCGCGTGCCCAACCCGCGCCGCAATCGGCGCCGGGGCGGCTGGACCGCCATCGACCGCCGGCTGGTCGAGGTGCTGGAAACCCACCGCATCGAGTCCATGGGGGATCTGTTCGCCCCCCTCGACGCCCATCTGCCGGAAGAGTTCACCACCGCCGACTTGGCCTCCGCCATGCAAGCTCCCCGGCGCCTGGGGCAGCAGGCGGCGTTCTGCCTGCGCGAGGCGGGCGTCGTGGCGATCTGCGGCAAAGATGGCAACGCACTGCGCTACCGCCGCCGCGAAAGCTGATTTTGTTGTTGAAAAACAAGCGTTCAGTTGCAATGATCGCGGGCCTTGCACAAACGCAAATCAATCGCTTTAGCCAACCGGAACGACCATGGCCGCCCCACTTGCCAACCAGTACGTGCTGACGCTGACCTGTCCGGACCGCAAGGGCTTGGTGGCCGAGGTGGCGGGCTTCCTCGCTGGCCATGACTGCAACATCACCTCATCCTCCCAGTTCGAGGATCCGCTGACTGGCCGCTTCTTCATGCGCACCTGCTTCGACGCCACCGACAGCGCCATGAGCCAAGCGGAACTCGAAACCGCATTCTCAAAGGTCGGCAAGCCGCTGGACATGGACTGGGCGATGCACGACCGCACCGTGAAAAAGCGTCTGATCGTGATGGTCTCGCGGGCCTCACACTGCCTGGTTGACGTCCTGCACCGCTGCCAAACCGGCATCCTGGCGGCGGAGATCGCCGCCGTCGTCTCCAATCACCCGATGCTCAAGCGCCATTCGGACTTCTACGAGGTGCCCTTCCACCACCTGCCGGTGACGCCGGACAACAAGCCCGAGCAGGAGCGCAAGCTCTTGCGGCTGGTGGAGGAGTTGAACGTGGACTTCGTGGTGCTGGCGCGCTACATGCAGATCCTAACGGCCGACCTGACCGAACAACTGCAAAGCCGCATCATCAACATCCACCATTCCTGGCTGCCGAGCTTCAAGGGTGCCAAACCGCGCCATCAAGCCCACGCCCGGGGGGTGAAGATGATCGGCGCCACGGCCCACTATGTCACCGCCGGCCTCGATGAAGGGCCGATCATCGCCCAAGGCGCCATCAGCGTGAACCACAGCCACACGCCGGAAGATCTGGTCAAGCTCGGCCGCGACATCGAAGCCTCGGTGCTGGCCAACGCCCTCAAGGCCGTGGTCGAAAACCGGGTGCTGTTGAACGAGGCCAAGACGGTGGTCTTCTAACGCCCTGTCGTAACCTGCAATTTTCTTCTTGCCGGAGCAAGCAATTTTCTTTTTGCCGGAGCGAGCAATCTTCTTTTTGTCGGAGCGAGGGCATCTTGCCCTCGCACTCAACTAGGGGATCCCATCAAGGGCGGGACGCCCTTGCTCCGGATGACAATTGCTGTCCCGTCACGCCGCAGCCTGAACCAAGTTGTTAAGCACGTACTGCAGGATGCCGCCGCTGCGGAAGTAGGCGATTTCGTTCTCCGTGTCCAAGCGGCTGAGCACCCGCATCGAGGTGTCGCTGCCGTCGGCCCGGCGCACCACTAGCTCGAGTTCCTGGCGGGGGCGGATCTGGTCCTGCCCCTCGGGCAGGCGCACGTCGATCTGCTCATCGCCCTGCAACGCCAAGGTCGTGCGGCTTTCCCCCGCCGGAAAGACCAGCGGCAGGACCCCCATGCCGATCAGGTTGGAGCGGTGGATGCGCTCGAAGCTCTCCGCGATGACGGCGCGCACACCCAGCAGGCGGGTGCCCTTGGCGGCCCAATCCCGGCTCGAACCCGTGCCGTACTCCTTGCCGGCCACCACCACCAGGGGCGTGCCCTCCCCTTGGTAGCGCATGGCCGCATCGTAAATGCTCAAGACCTCCCCCGAAGGCCCATGAATGCTGTAGCCGCCCTCCCGATCCGGGGTCATTTCATTGCGGATGCGGATGTTGGCAAAGGTGCCGCGCATCATCACTTCGTGGTTGCCGCGCCGGGAGCCGTAGGAGTTGAACTCGGCCACATCGACGCCATGCTGTTGCAAGTATTGCCCGGCGGGGCTGTCCGGCTGGATGGCGCCGGCTGGGGAGATGTGGTCTGTGGTCACCGAGTCGCCCAGCAAGGCCAGCAGGCGCGCGCCACTCACCTCCACGCTTTGGTCGAGGTCGCCGCCCACGGAGAAGAACGGCGGCTGCTTGATGTAGGTGGAGTTCAGCCAGCCGTAGGTGCCGGCGTCCTCCACTTCGATGGCCCGCCAAGCCTCCGGGCCAGCGAAGACGTCGGCGTAGTGGCGCTCAAACATCTGCGCGGAGACCCGGCCGACGGCTTCGGCCACCTGCGCAGTGGTGGGCCAGATGTCGCGCAGATACACGGCTTCGCCATCGGCGCCAAGACCCAAGGGCTCGCGGGACAGGTCGATGCGCGTGGTGCCCGCCAAGGCGTAGGCGACCACCAACGGAGGCGATGCCAGCCAATTGGCCCGTACCTCCTGATGCACCCGCCCTTCAAAGTTGCGGTTGCCGGAGAGCACCGAGGACACCACGAGGTCGCCTTCGGCAATGGCCGCCGAAACAGCCTCCGGCAGGGGCCCCGAATTGCCGATGCAGGTGGTGCAGCCGTAGCCCACCAGATTGAATCCCAGCGCATCGAGCGGGGCTTGCAAGCCCGCCTCGCGCAGATACTCGGTCACCACCTTGGAGCCGGGCGCAAGGGAGGTCTTCACCCAAGGTTTGACCTTCAGGCCACGCTCCAAGGCCTTTTTCGCCACCAGGCCCGCCCCGAGCATGACCGCCGGGTTGGAGGTGTTGGTGCAGGAGGTGATGGCGGCGATGACCACCGCGCCATGACCGATTTCCTGGTCCGTTCCGGGCAGCGGAACCCGCGCATCGGCGGCAGATGCACGGCCCTGCAGTTCCAACGCCGAATCGAAGGCCGCAGCCATCTCCGCCATGGGCACCCGGTCCTGGGGCCGTTTGGGCCCGGCCAGGCTCGGGACCACGGTGGCCAAGTCCAGTGACAGCGTGTCGGTGTAGGCGGCTTCCTCGGAGGCCGCATCGCGCCACAGCCCCTGGGCCTTGGCGTAAGCCTCCACCAAGGTCACAGTCTCCGGAGGACGGCCGCTCAATTCCAGGTAGTTGATGGTCTCCCGGTCGATGGGGAAAAACCCGCAGGTGGCGCCGTACTCCGGCGCCATGTTGGCGATGGTCGCCCGGTCCGCCAAGGGCAGAGCATCCAAGCCGTCGCCGAAGAACTCGACGAACTTGCCCACCACGCCGTGCTGGCGCAGCATCTCCACCACCCGCAGCACCAGGTCCGTGGCGGTGATGCCTTCCGCCAAGCGGCCGGTCAGCCGAAAGCCGACCACATCGGGAATGAGCATGGACACCGGCTGGCCGAGCATGGCCGCCTCCGCCTCAATGCCGCCCACGCCCCAGCCGAGCACGCCGAGGCCGTTGATCATGGTGGTGTGGCTGTCGGTTCCGACCAGGGTGTCGGGGTAGGCCAGGGTGCGGCCGTTCTCCGCACGGGTCCAAACGGCCTGGGCCAAATGCTCCAAGTTGACTTGGTGGCAAATGCCGGTGCCGGGCGGCACGACGCGAAAATTGTCAAACGCCGTCTGCCCCCAGCGCAGGAAACGGTAACGCTCCTCGTTGCGGGCCATCTCCATTTCGACGTTGTCGCTGAACGCCCCTGCATCGCCGAAGCGATCAACCATCACCGAGTGGTCGATGACCAGATCGACGGGCGAGAGGGGATTGATGAGGCTGGGGTCGAGGCCCGCATCGACCACGGCGCTGCGCATGGCGGCCAGATCGGCCACCGCCGGTACGCCGGTGAAGTCCTGCATGAGCACCCGGGCCGGACGATAGGCGATCTCTTTGGCGCCCGGGGAGTCGTCCGCCCAATTGGCCAGCGCTTCGATGTCGCCGCGCGTCACGGTGGCGCCGTCCTCGTGGCGAAGCAGGTTCTCCAGCAGGATCTTGAGCGACATCGGCAGCCGGGCGATGGCGCCCGCGCCCGCCGTCGTCGCCTCCGGCAGGCTGTAGTAGTCGTAGTCGCGCCCGGCCGCGGTCAACGTCCGTTGGCAGTTGAAGCTGTCTTTGCTCATGGCGGTGTCCTTGATCTACCCGCATAGGCCGGGTGGATGGAAAACCGCTTATTTTGCCTTAAAACAGCACCGCTTCGGACATTTCCATACGAGGGCGGGACGCCCTCGCTCCGAGCCGCAGGGATGGGGCCGCCGCTCGCTCCGGGCCGCAGGGTTGGGGCCGCCGCCGGAGGCGGCGGCCCGATGCCGTCAATGCACCTGCACGGGAATGGCGCGGGGCGCTGCTTGCTCGCGCTTGCGCACCTTCAGGCGCAGCAGGCCATCCTTGGCCGAGGCGTCGATGGCATCCTCGTCCACGTCCTCCGGCAGCCGGAAGCTGCGCGAGAACTTGCCGAAGCGCCGCTCGACCCGATGGCGCCGCCCATCGGCCCGGCCATCGGCCGCGTCCTCACGCCGGCGTTCGCCGCTCACGGTGAGCACCGAGTCCTTGACGGTCACCTCGATGTCATCGCTTGCCACGGCCGGCAGCTCCACGTCGATGTGGTAGGCGTCCTCGCCCTCGGCGATGTCCACCGGAGGCAGCCAGCCCGATGCCTCGAAAGCACCGGTGCGGGCGGCCAACCGGCCACCGAAGGGGTTGAGGAATTCGTCGAACTCGCGAATGGGGTTCCAATTGACCAAGTTCACTTTCATCTCCTTGTGTTGGTTCGGCTTAATGCCGCGACAAGGCCAAGATGGGGTTGGCCGACGCAATTCAAAGATCTTGAAAATGAGTTTTTTATCCCCAAGGGGAGCGAAAAACGAGCGCTATTCGACCTTCGTGACGAGGTAGATCCCCTCCTCCGCCACCTCGATGCCGCACTCAAGGAAGTGCGGCGGCAATTCCCCGGTGCGCGACGAATCGAGTTGGCGAATTCGGCACCTGGTGCCATAGAGGGCCTGCACCTCCGCCTCTGATACCGCGAACGGCGGCCCCGGGGCGCGCTCCTGATCGTAGTCCAGGGTGATGAGCAGCACCTGGGCGCCTTCCGGCAGGATGCGCTGAACATGGTCGGCGTAAACCGCCCGCTGCTCGGCCGGCAAGGCCACCAGCGCGCCCCGGTCGAAGGCGCCCGGCGCCGCCTCCAAGTGGGCGGCGCTCAACTCCAGGTAGTCGCCGCAGTAGATGTGGATGCCGCCGCTGCTGAAGCGGGGCATGTCGCCGGGGGTGTTGAACACCTTGAACGGCGTCCCCGCCTCCTCGAAGAAGCTGCGCACGGCGGCTTCCGCGAGTTCCACGCCGATGACCCGGTGCCCGAGGGCGCGCAGCCACGCCATGTCGAGGGATTTGCCGCACAAAGGCACGAACACCGGGCAGTCGCTGTCCAGGCCCAGCGCCGGCCAATGCTTCGCCAGCCAGCGGTTGACTTGGGGCTGATGCCAGCCGATCTGGCCGCTGCGCCAGCGCTCCAGCCAGAATTCCGAGCGCAACCCCGCCGTCCTCAGGAACCGCCCGGCGGCGGCGCATCGAGTCGATTGACGCCCGCCGCCCCGCCGGCGTTGCGCGGGTCGGACATGCCGTGTAAGCCACCATTGACCCGGAGGGCCGAATTTGCATCGCCTATGCCGCGTCCGAACGGCAGCGGCCCGATCTGTTCATGGCCCCATGACCTAAGAATGGCCAAGGTGTCCGGGGAAAAGCCAAGCGGCTCGACCATCACCCGATCCGGCTGCCATTGGTGATGGAAGCGCGGCCTGCCGACCGCGTCGGAGATATCCATGCCGTGGTCGATGAGGTTCATCACCACTTGGAGGACGGTGGTGATGATGGTGCTTCCGCCCGGCGAGCCGGTGACCAGCAGGATGCCGCCGTCCTTGACCACCAACGTGGGCGTCATGGAGCTCAGCATGCGCTTGCCCGGTTCAATGGCGTTGGCGTCGCCGCCCAGCAGGCCGAAGGCGTTGGGGGTGTTGTCCTTGGCGGAGAAGTCGTCCATCTCGTTGTTCAAGAGGATGCCCGTGCCGGCGGCAACGATCTTGGAGCCGTAGGACAGATTGAGGGTGGTGGTGAAGGCAACCGCGTTGCCGTCCTTATCGATCACCGAAACGTGGGTGGTATCCGGGCTTTCCGGCGGCGGCGCGGCACCGGCCCCCACCGCGTCGGACCGGCTCGCCCGCTGCGGATTGAAATCGCCAAACCGTCGCTTCGCATAGGCCTTGTCGATCAATTGCGCCACCGGCACCGGATGGAAGTCCGCATCGCCGAGATGCTCCGCCCGGTCGGCATAGGCGCGCCGCTCCGCCTCGATGACGTGGTGCATGGCGGCGGCGCTGCCGAAGCCCATGGCGCCAATGTCGTAGGGCTCCAACATGTTGAGCATCTGCACCAGCAGCACGCCCCCCGAGGAAGGCGGCGGCATGGAGATGATGTCGTGGTCGCGGTAGGTGCCGCGAATCGGTTGACGCCAAACGCTGCGGTAGCTGTCTAGGTCCGCATGGGTGATGAAGCCGCCGCCGCGCTGCATTTCGCCAACGATCAAATCCGCCGTCTCGCCACCATAGAAGCCCGCCCGTCCGTGCTCCAGCACCCGCTCAAGGCTCGCGGCCAAGTCCGGTTGGCGGAAAATCTCCCCGGCTTCATAGGGTACGCCGTCGGCCTTGGCGAAGATCGCAGCGCTGGCCGGATGGCGCGCAAAGGCGACTTGCCGCGCGGCCAGGGAGCGGGCCGTGTCGCGCGGCAGGGGAAAGCCCTCTCGCGCCAAGCGCATCGCCGGCTCGATCACCTCGCGCCGCTCCAAGGTGCCGTACTTCTCCAGCGCGCTGAGCAGGCCGTCCACCGAACCGGGCACACCGACCGCCAAGTGCGATGCCGTGGACAGCCCATCGATCACATTGCCCTGCTCATCCTGGAACATCTCCCGGAAGGCGGCGGCCGGCGCCTTTTCGCGGTGGTCGTTGGCGGCCAAGGTGCCGTCGGCCATGCGAATCAGCATGAAGCCGCCACCGCCGAGGTTGCCTGCCGAGGGATGGGTCACCGCCAAGGCGAAGCCGGTGGCCACCGCCGCATCCACCGCGTTGCCGCCCCGGCGCAGCATGGCGGCGCCGACTTCGGAGGCGATGGGGGAACGGGAGGCGACCACCCCCTTGGCGCCGAACACCGCCTCGGGGCTGGCACCCTGCGCCCCAGCGGACGCCAGCAGAACCAGCAAGGGACCTGCCGCTTTGAAAGGCAAACCCCGCAGAACGGGCAGCCAACCGCGACGGCACATAGGGTACATTTGCATTTTTCGCAAGGTGTTCCAGCCGACGGTGGGTGACTCTGACCTGGTTCGAGACAACATGATTCTCCAGCTAAAGAAGCGTGATTCTGACCTGATTCGAGACAAAGGCAAGCTTCGGCGCATTGCCTTGGGCCAGCAGGGCTTGTTGAAGCAGGCGAACTTCGGGCGCGGCAAGGGCGCGGTGGTGAAGGCGATTGAGCAGCTCGGCTACGTGCAGATCGACACCATATCGGTGGTCGAACGGGCCCATCACCACGTGCTGCGCAGCCGTGTGCCCAACTACCGGCCCGCCCTTCTCGACCGACTGCAGCGGGAGGGCAAGGTATTCGAGCATTGGTACCACGCCGCCGCCTACCTGCCGATGCGCGACTACCGCTTCGCGCTGCGCCGAATGGAGGCGTTCAAGAATCGTGAAATCGGCTGGGAGCGCAGCAGCGACCAACAGCTCATGGCCCGAATCATTGATCGGGTGCGGATCGACGGCCCTCTGAAATCCAGGGACTTCGAGGACACTCGCTCATCCCGCCAGGGCTGGTGGGACTGGAAGCCCGCCAAGCGGGCCTTGGAGCAGCTTTTCATCGAGGGCGAGCTGATGATCATCGGCCGCGACGGCTTCCAGAAGACCTACGACCTGCCGGAGCGGGTGCTGCCGCCCGGCGTCGCCACCAAGGTTCCGGACTTGCGCGAGTTCGCCGCCTACCTAGTGCGCAACACCCTGCGCAGCCACGGCTTCGCCACCCAAAAGTCGTTCACCCACCTGCAGCCCGGCGCACCGCTGCGCAAGGCGGTGGCCGAGGTGCTGGCGGATGGAGTGGACCAAGGGCGGCTCAAGCGCCTGCAAACCGGCGACGGCAGTCTGTGGTGGGCGGATGCCGAGCTGCTTGAACGCCGGGCGCCGCCAGCGCCGGCCGCCGTGCGCATCCTCTCGCCCTTCGACAACGCCGTCATCCTGCGCCACCGGGTCAACGCCCTGTTCGACTTCGACTACCAGATCGAGTGCTACGTCAAGGCGGAAGAGCGGCGCTTCGGCTACTTCTGCCTGCCCCTGCTGTACCGCGACCGTTTGGTCGGGCGGATGGACTGCAAGGCGCATCGGGCCAGCGGCGAATTCAACATCAAGCAACTGCACATCGAACGGGACGTCGATGAGGGCTTCTTCAGCGCCTTCGCCAGCGCCGCCGCCGACTTCGCGGACTTCAACGGCTGCCCCGAAGTCACCTTGAGCCGGTGCCATCCCGCCGAATTGACACCGGCTGTCACCAGATGCCTGACTTAGCGAATCGCCACCGGATTGATGATCATCTGCACCGCGCCGCGCACCTTTGCCTGGCCGAGCACGAACAGGAACTCATAAGCGCCGTCGCGCACTAGGGGGCCGGTGTTCATGGTCTCCAGGATGTAGATGCCGTGCTCCTGGAGCAGCGTGACGTGGCCGGGGAAGGGCTTTTCGGGATGCTCGGCGGGCACCACGTCGAGTCCCCAGGTGTCCGAGCCGACCGCAACCACGTTCCGGCCGGCAAGATACTCGGCCACCGCGGCCGAACTGCCCGGCGCCGTTGACCCCCAGAGCGCCGGTTCGGCGTCCAGCTTGGCGTCGGTCCAGCCGGTGTGGAAGAGCACCACGTCGCCCTCGCGCACCGGCGTGCCTTGCCGCTTTTCCACCGCCTGCACGTCCTCGACGCTGAACGCCTGGCCCGCGGCCAGATGGTCGACGCCGTGGTGGGCGGCCATGTCCAGCACGATGCCCCGGGCGACGATGGGCGGGACCTTTTCTATCCCTAAGCGCGTCAAGCCGGTGATGGCGGAGAAGTCCGCGGCCCGATTGCAGTTGTAGTACTCGTGGTTGGTGCCGTAGTGGCCAAGACCGTCGAGCTGCGAACCGATGCCGAGCCAGCCGGTGAAGATGTCGTCGTTGTAGGTGTAGCCGAACAGGGGCTCGGCACCGGCTTGCTGGTTGGGCTGCACCACGGTCAGCGACAGGCCCCGGGGCGGAAAGGCCGGGGTGGTGCTGTCAATGGTGATGCCCAAGCTGTAGGTCTGGCCGGTCTTGATCAACTCCGCCGCCTTCAACACCGACGCCGCATCGATGAGGTTGGCGTTGCCCACCTCGTCGTCAGCGCCCCACTTGGAAGGCCGGCAGTCGCTGCCCGCCATCGCCTGGGCCGTCATGGCCAAGCTCAACATCCCCAGCGCCATGGATCGATTCACGTGCTTCATGCTCCGTCTCCTTGATTCGATTGGTCACTCAACTCAGCGTTGACGCGTTGCGGGGGGCCGTGTTGGCTCTTGAGCCACAACGCCCCCTCGGCCTGCCAAACAACCAGGCCATCGAGAAACTCCACCGGCGGACCGTCCGCCGGCTCCCCAAGCAGCGCGCTGCGCAGCAGGTGGAGCGTGAAGTCGTGCGACACGTGCAGGTCAAGCTGAGGGCGGGCCACCGGAGCGGCCAGTTTTTCCGCCATGCAGGCGAGCACCAGCCGCGCCGCCCATTGGGCCGGCATCATAGCGTCGGCGGGCACCGCGCCGGCCACCCAGCTTTGCAGGTAGTTCGCCATGCCACCCGCCGCCTCCATGCCCTTCCACATCTTCATCTGGTCGAGCGCATAGAAGACGCCGAGCGCCTCCACCGGCCGGTGCCGGGTGATTGCGCCGCCCTCGGCCTCGTGCGCCTCGAGAATGAGCTGTGCCGTCTCCAGGCAGCGGTGCGCCGGGCTGGCGTAGGCCCGCAACGTCAGGTCCTTGGGCAGCCGCTGCCCAAAACGGAGGCAGAGCGAGCGCCCCTCGTCAGTGAGCTGATTGTCAAGATCGTGCAATCCGTCTTTGAACGTGCGCGCCGAGTGGCGCAGCAGCACCGCCGCGTGATCGACGCCGTCCGCAAATGCCTCGCTGATCAATTCCAAGGCCGAATCGCCGTACCCGCTCACGTCCAATCAACTCCTCCACAGCCTGCCAACATCGCCTCACCCCACCGCATTGTATTAGTATCCGCTCTCCAATCGCATGGCAACAAGGAAGGCATGGTGGGCAGACTCGAGGACAAGATAGCGGTGGTGACCGGGGCGGGCCGGGGCATCGGACGGGAAATAGCCCTGTTGATGGCGGCGGAGGGCGCCAAGGTGGTGGTCAATGATCTCGGCGGCGCCGCCGACGGCACCGGCGCCGGCAACATCGCCGAAGAAGTGTGCGCCGAAATCCGTGCCCAGGGCGGCGAAGCCGTGCCCAACACGGAGTCGGTGGCCGAAGTGGCGGGTGGCGAAAGCCTGCTCAACACCGCGCTGGACGCGTTCGGCGGCATGGACATTCTGATCAACAACGCAGGCATTCTGCGCGACCGTTCCATCTTCAACATGAGCGAAGCGGACTGGGATGCCGTCATTGCCGTGCACTTGAAGGGCCACTACTGCTGCTCGCGTCCCTTCGCCCGCTACATTCGCGAGCACAACCGCACCGGCTGCCGCATTGTCAACTTCTCCAGCGTCTCAGGCCTGTTCGGCAACTTCGGCCAATCAAACTACGGCGCCGCCAAGGCGGGCATTGCCGGGTTTTCCCGGGTGCTGGCCTTCGAACTGGCCAAGTACGGCTGCACGGTCAACACCATCTCCCCCGGGGCGCTGACCCGCATGACCATCCCCCTGCGCGAAAACCGCGGCGAGACCGTCGATCAGTCGGAGCTCGACCAAGGCGGGCCGCAGCATGTAGCGCCCATCGTGGTGTGGCTGTGCGGCGAGGAAGGCGCCGGCATCACCTCCGAGATCTTCCACACCGCCAGCGGCGGCGTCGGCATCATGCAGCAGCCAGCGGTGATCAAGCGGTTCCACAAGAGCGAGGGCGTGTGGGGCTTGGACGAACTCGACGCCGTCGTGCCGCAGCTCGTCGATGCCAGAAAGGCCAACGTCGCCGCCGCCGAGGTCGCGACCGTGGGCGGGGACAACTAGCATGAAGCGATGGCCGCTGTTGGCGGTTTTGCTGACGTTGGCCGCAGCGGCCTCCGCGCAGCCCATTAACATAGAGGCCGGGCACTTTGAGATGCTGCTTGCCGAACACAAGGCGATGTACACCGGCGGCGTGGTTGCCGTTCAGGGCGAGCGCGAAATCCGCGCCGACAATCTGACCGTGTACTTCAACGACGACAACGACGTGGTCTCCATGATGGCGCAAGGCGATCCCGCAACCCTATCCGACCAAGCCGCCGAGCCGCCCATCACGGTGACGGGCGCCGCCTTGGACTATCACTTTGAAGAGGAGCGGGTGCGCGTCTCCGGCGGCGGCACCTTGGTCCAAGGCGAGGACCGGCTGACCGCCGAGATCATCATCTACGATCTTGAAGCCGAACGCGCCGAGGCCTTCAGCAACAGTGGCGGCCGCGTGCAGTTGACCCTAGAACCGAACACTCAGAAGTAATACACCCAGCGGGCAAACAGGGTTTTGCCGCCACCGCTGGTGAACCTGTCGCCGAGCACGGGCACCCCGCCGAACTCCTTGCCGCGTTGGCCCAAGGGCGTGACGATGCCAAGCTGCAGCCGTTGGTGGTCGCCGCGCTCGTAGGTGACCGAGGTTTGCAGCAGGACGCTGCCGTCGTTGAGATTGCCGATCAGGGTCAACGCCTGGTTGATGAGCGGATGCCATTCGAGGTTGCCGCCGACGGCCAAGTAGTCGCGCATGGGGTTGAAGACCTCGCCTCGGCTCAGGCGCTCGGCCAGTGCGGACGGCAGTTGGTCCGCCGTGGCGGGCAGCTTGGCGACGCCGAACCCGTTGTGGAAGTACTCGGCAAACACATACGCGTTGCGGCCGGCGGCGACAAAGCTCACATCCGCATTCAGCAATCCGGACAGCCGCCAGCCGCCATCGTCAAGGCGGGTGGCGACCAGATCGGAGCGCATCAAGGCAACCCCCACGGGAAAGCGGATTCCTCCGCCGAACACCTGGTCGCGATGGTGCTTGGCGGCGAGCAAGTCGAACTCCAACTGCCCGGCGAAGCCATGCCACTTGAGGGCGGTGCTGGCCGCTTGGCCCGTGCGGCGCCCTTGCTCGTCGCGTCGGACGACGGCCAGCAACTGGACATCGCCGCCATTGGGGAGCAGGCGCTCAGCCAGAAACAGGTCGTCCCCCGCCTTGTAGTCCCGGTCCACCGTGGTCGGCGCGAAGGGGTTGAACAGGTCCATCGGCGCAAAGACCATGCCGTTGCCCCAGCTCACCGCCTGACGCCCGAGGGTCAGCGACCAATCGCCCCGTCGATATTGAACGGCAAGGCGGTCCAAGCGTCCCCAACTGCGATGCCGGTCGCCCGAGTCGATTTCCCAGGTCAGGTTCACCGCCCGGCGGTCGTCCCCGGCCGGCGACTGATCCAAGGTCGGCTGCAACGTGCGCAGCAAGCCGTATGAGTCGCCGCTGACCCAGGTGAGGGCGTGGTCCGCCAGAATCGTGAAGGAACCGGTGGTGTGGCGCAGCATGAGCCGGAAGTCGGCGCTGCCGTCGTAGGCCGGGGTGCGGTCGAGCCGCCGCTGCAGGTCGTGGCTGGGCAGGGCTTGGGCGGTGCCGAAAAGCTTGGCGCGGGCCTGAATGTCAACGGCCGCCGCCAAGCCGGGAAGGCTGGCCGCGATCAGCGCCCCGACGGCAAACGCCTTTCTGAAGCCAGTCAGTTGGCGGAGTCCTCGACGATGGCACCGTCGCGCAGGACCACCCGGCGCTTGGCGTAGCCCATCACCATGGGGTCGTGGGTAGCGGTCAGAATCGAAATGCCGCGATCGTCGTTCAAGCGCCGCAGCAGCTTGAGGAGTTCCTCGGTGGTGGCGGAGTCGAGGTTGGCGCTCGGCTCATCGGCCAACAGCAGCACCGGATGGGTGACGATGGCCCGGGCGATGGCCACCCGCTGCTGCTGGCCGCCGGACAGCTCGCCGGGGCGGCGGTGCGCCAACTCGCCGATGCCGAGCGAGGCCAAGGTCTCCACCGCCCGTTCGGCCCGCTCAGCCGGCGCCACCCCTTGCAGCTGCATGATGAACTCGACGTTCTCCTGGGCGGAAAGCACCGGAATGAGGTTGTAGGATTGGAAGACGAAGCCGATCTTGTGCAGGCGCATGTCCGACAGTTCGGATTCGCTTAAGCCGTCCACGACCACGCCGTCCACCGAAATGGTGCCCGCATCCGCGCGGTCCAGGCCGCCAATCAGGTTCAGCAAGGTCGATTTGCCTGAACCGGAGGGGCCCGACAGGCTCACGAAGTCGCCTCGACTGAACTCAAAGTCCACGCTGCGCAGTGCGTGCACCGGCACCGCGTCCTCTTGGTAGGTGCGGCTGACGCCCGCGCAATCGACCACTACTCCATTACTGACACCGCTCATCGTCGAAGCGCCTCCAGAGGTTTGATTTTGATCGCCCGCCAGGCCGGGTAGAGGCTGGCGACGACGCCGAGGCCGAGGCTCAGGAAGGCGATGAGCAGCACGTCATCCGCCAAGGGCACTGGGCGCAGCAGCGTGCGCATGCCGAAGCTCTGCACCCCTTCCGACCAAGCCGACAGATCGAGGCCGTCGCCCATGGCGAGTATGCCCGCAAGACCGCCGGCGATGCCGGCAGCAACGCCGATCAGCATGAGCACGCTCGACTCAATGACCACCTGCGCCACCACGCTGCGCGGCCGCATGCCCACCGCCCGCAGCATGCCGAGTTCCCGAATGCGCTCCATGACCGAGGTGACCAAGGTGTTGACCAAGCCAAACACCAGCGCCCCCATCATCACGAAGAACCAGATCAGCACTGCCGCGTCGGCAAAAATGAACATGGCCGCCGCCTGGGGCTCCAGCTCCCGCCAGTCGAGCACTTCAAGGCCGGTGAAGAGTTCAACCAGCGTCTCCTTGAGCACGAACAGCGCAGGCTCCTGATGCAGCCGGATCGAGAGTTCGGTGAAAACGTCCGCGCCCACCATCTTCTGCAAGGCGCCTACGCCAGTGAAGACGAAGAACTTCTCCATGCCTTCGCCGTCCGCATCGTAAAGGCCGGCGATGCGAAAGCCCGCCTCCCGGTTCAGCCCGTCGGCGCCCTGGGTGATGATCACCAAGCGCCGGCCGAGGCCGGTTTCGAGCTGTTCGGCGAGCGCTTGGCCGATGATGATGCGGCCATCGGAGGCATCCTTGAGCGATTCGCCCGTCATGTGTGCGCTGCTCAGGAAGGAGATGCCCTCCTGCTGCGGATTGACGCCCACGAACTGAATTCCGCGAGTGCCCCGTTCGCTCATGATGACCGCTGGCACCCGCACCCGCATGGCCCAGCCGGCCACTTCAGGCACGCCGTCCGGAGGGCGCCAATCACTGGCCAACTCGAAGTTCTTCTGAATGCCCGGGTCGTCCCGGTAGCCGGGCGCCAGCACCTTGACGTGGCCGACTAGGTTCTCCACTGCGGCGTCCGCCATGTCCTGCTGCATGCCGCGGATCAGGCTGTTCATCATCACCACCGCCGCCACCGCAACCACCACCGCGGCCAGCATCATGCCGTTGCGGCGCCGGTGGCGCAGGATGTTGCGCACCGACATCTGAAAGAGCAGTTTGATCGGCATGGCTCCCCTACTCCTGGGTTCGCAGCGCTTCGACGCAGTTGAGCCGGCGCAGGCGCACCGCAGGCACAAGCAGTGCCAACTGGGTGCCCGCCAGCAAGGTCAGGCAGGCCACCGAGGCCACGCCCCAGCCCATGGACGGATGGATCCGGTCGGGCATGTTCAGGCCGGGCATCACCTCGTTGGGATCGATCGGCATGGGCATCCCCACCGCTTCGAGCCAAAGCACCAGCCCCAAGGCGACACCGACGCCAAGCAGGACGCCAAGGACCCAGAGCAGCAGCGCCTCGCACTGCAGTTGGCCGAGAATGCTGCCGGGACGCATGCCGATCGCCTTCAGCATGCCAAATTCGGCGGTGCGCTCGAAAAGCGTCATCAGAAAGGCGTTGACCACGCTGAAGGTGACGATGATGGCGATGATGGCGAACAGGAAGTAGAGGCCAGCGAGCTTTAAGTCGATGAATTGCTTGATCTCCGGCATGAGCGCCTGCCAGTCCAGCACCCGCCACGGCGCGGCGGCGCCCGCTGCGGCCTGGGCCGTGTCCAGGGCCTCGCCCACGTCATCGACCACGACAACTAGGCGGTGGGCTTCGTCGGGCGCCAGATTCCAGGCGCTACGAAAGTCGGCAATGGGGATCAGCGCCAAGGAGCGGTCCAGCGCCGCCGAGCCGGTGCTGAACACGCCCGCCACCTCGGCCACCGCCGCGGCCACCCCGCCTTCCTTGGCCGTGCCGAGCATCACCAGTTCATCGCCCACCGAGATGCCGAGATTGCGGGCCATGGCGGCGCCCACGAAGGCTTGGCCCGGACCGTCCAGATAGCGCCCGGCTGCAACCGCGCCCGCCAGCCCCGACCACTGCGCCTCGGCCGCCGCTTCGACGCCCACCGCCAGCGCCCCGAAGCTGCGCTCGCCCGCCGACACCAGCGCCGCTGCCTCGGCGCGCGGGGCGGCGGTCAAAACGCCGTCGAGCGCCTCCACTGCCCGGCGCAGGTGCGGCACATCGGCAATGACGTTCTCCAGCAGGGGCTCGTCCTCAAAGTCCGGGTGCTGAATTTGCGCATGGCCGATCCAGAGCTGGGCGCCATTGTCGGTCATCACGTCGAAAGCACCCTTCTGCAGGGCGAAGCTGAAGGACAGCATCCAGATGGCGAAGCCGATGCTACCCGCCATCAGCCAAGTGCGTCGGGGATTACGCCATAGATTGCGCCAAGCGATGGCAAGGACGCTGGCGGGCAAGCCAGCGGAACGACGGCTGGTTGGAATTTCGGCGCTGATCTCCGCCATGGCTCCCCCTAAGACCCTATTCCACTCGCAACTCTATTCCGCTCGCAAAGCGAGGACGGCGCGCAGCCGCCGAATGCGCAGCGAGGGGATGAGGGCCGCAAGCTGCACACCCGCCAGCATGATCAAGGGGGAGGTCAGCAACACCGCGGCAGTGACCTTGGCGTGCAGGCGGTCCGGCAGAAACAGCGCCTGACCGGCCAGTTCGGTCATGGCGTCGCCAAGGTGCAAGCCAAACTCCGACAGCCAGAAGATCACCGGGCCGGCCACGGCCAAGGCCAAGCCGATGCCCAGCAGCCACATGAAAAACGCCTCGATCTGCAGCATGCCCATGATGGTGCCTGGGCGCATGCCGATGGCGCGCAGCATGCCGAACTCCTGGGTGCGCTCGAAGATGGTCATGATGAAGGTGTTGACCACGCTGAAGGCCACCACCAGCATGATGATGGCGTACACCAGCACGCCGCCGAGGGCATCGACTTCGATGGCCTGGCTGATCTCCGGCAGTGCCGCCTGCCAACTGCGGGCCACCACACCCGGCGGCAAATCGGCGTCCAGGGCTGCGGCCACCTCGCGGCTGTCGTCCACATCGGCGATGCGCACCACCAAGGTGTGGGCCTCATCGCCCAAGCCGAAGGCCTCCTGAACGGCGGCGATGGGCGCCACCATCAGGCTGCGGTCGAAGTCGGCCATGCCGGTATTGAAAATGCCGGTCACCGTAGCCGCCATGGCCGCCACGCCGCCCTCCTTGCCGGCGCCGAGCACCACCACTTCGCCGCCGACGCCGACGCTAAGGTTGCGCGCCAAGGCCGAACCGATGACGGCCTCGCCGGGTCGCTCGGCCATGCGCCCCTCGGCAACGCGGTTGAAGAAGCGCACCGTGCGCCGCTCCCGCTCAAGATCAACACCGAGCACCTGGGCGCCGAAGCTGCGGTCGTCCGCGGAGGCAAGCGCAAAGGCCTCCACCCGGGGCGCAACGGCGACGACGCCGGGCCGCGACTCCAAGTCGCGCACCAGCGGGGTGACGCCGTCGATCGTATGCTCAAAGCGGGACCGGTCGATGTAGTCCTGCCGCTTGAGTTGCACGTGACCGGCGAAAAAGGCGGTGGCGGAGTCGATCTGGGTGCGGTACATGCCGGCCTGAATGGCCATGGTGAAACCCGTCAGGCCCACCGCGAAGGCAACTGCGCCGGCGGACAGCCAGGTGCGGCGGCGGTTGCGCCACAGATTGCGCCAAGCGATGGCCGGCATCAGCGGGCGGGCGGCATCGGCCGGAGCGTCTCCGGCCGCCACGGCCTCAGCCACCGCGGGCACCACTCTGCAGGTTGAAGGTGGTGAAGACGCTGTCGGGGAGGGACAGGTCGAACTGCGCTTCCAAGTACTCCATCTCGGTGTAGTGGTCCGCCTCATCGAGCTTCGACATGCGCATCCGGGCCGCGAGCAGGCGGCCGCCGAGGTTCTTGATCTCCAAGGTCTCCAGCCGCTTCAAGGCGATCATGTCCTGGTCGTAGAAGGTCTGCGAGAGAATGATGTAGTCGTCGCGCAGCACCCACTCCTCCTTGCCCCATACCACCGGCGCATCGTCGTGGGGACGGGCATCGATGCGGTAGACGGCGCGCCCGTCCTCGTCCTCACTGACCTCAATGATCTCCAAGTCGTAGTAGTTGAGCACGTCATCGGTGCGCGACATGTCGCTGTAGGAGAAGTCTGAACCGGCCCAACTCTGCGACATCAGGCTGAAGGGCAGGCGCACCACCCGGTTGAGCTTGGGGGTGAAGGTCCACATCTTCTCGCCATCGCGCAAGGTGGCATTGCCGGCGTCCCGGGCCGGTGCGGTGAAGCGAATCAAGGCATCGGTGCGCCCCCGGGTCCAGCCCACCAGCGCCGAGCTGCGCTCCCATTCGGGACGATGAACCAGCATGGTCATCTCGACGTAGGAGGTCAGGCCCCGATTGAGGTCGATGGCGGCAGCGATCAGGTCATAGGGATTCGGCGCGGCATCGGGCGCGGCGGTTGGCGCGGATTCAGCCTCCGCAGCCGCCCAAGCCCCCGCCGCCAGCATTTGCGCCAATACCAAGGCAATCAGCCACTTCATAGCCAACGTCCGAAATCGCATGACGCCGCACCTTAACACGGCATGGCCAGATTTGAATCAGGGCCCTGAATTCAACAGTGCCAGCGCTTTGCCGTGCAAGGCCGCATCGCCGCTGGCGACGACGTTTCCGCCCATGGCGGCGTCGCCGCCATCCCAAGCGGTCACTTGGCCTCCGGCGCCTTCGATGAGCGGAATCAGGGCTTGGATGTCGTAGGGGTTGAGCCTAGTCTCCACAGCGAGGTCCACATGCCCCATGGCGACCAAGGCGAAGTGGTAGCAGTCGCCACCGTAGCGGGTCATGCGGACCTGGTCGGCCAACGCGCCAAAGGCAGCGGCCTGCGCCCCTGATTTGAAAAGGTGCGGACTGGTCGTGGCCAAGGTTGCCGAGCCAAGCTCTGGACAGGCCCGCACCGCCAACGGCCTCTCCTGCCCGGCGCGCTGATATCCGGCGCGTTCGCCATCCCCCCAGAAGGTCTCGTCCACAAAGGGCTGGCGCAGCACGCCGATGATCGGCCGCTGGCCGTCAAACAAGGCCAGCAGCAGGCCCCAATGCAGCAGACCGGCGGCGAATCCCCGGGTGCCGTCGATCGGATCGATCACCCAAGTCAGGCCGTTGCCCGGCTGGTGCCCAAATTCCTCGCCGTACAGGCCATGCTCAGGCCAAGCGGCGCCGATGGCCGTCCGAAGCGCACGTTCGCAGGCACGGTCGGCCTCGGTGACCGGGTCAAAGGCGCGTTCGCCGCCCTTGTTGTCCACCTGCATCGGCGTTCGAAACCAGCGCAGCGCCTGCTCGCCAGCTTCCTCGGCCGCTCGGCGGGCAAACGCAAGAAGCGCCGCCCGCTCGGCGGCGGAGACCGGAACCGGAGCGCTGTATTGAAGACGGCCAGCCATCAAGCCATTATCTACGATCATGGCTCGTGGTGCCCTGTGCCGGGAACAGCTCCCGGCAGCGGCCCAGCCCAAGCCCTCGATCAAGGAAACCCATTGGCAGCCAGCAACCGCACGGCACGCGTTCTGAAGGGCATCGACGGCATTGACGCCGACGCTTGGAACGGTTGCGCCAACCCGCTGGGCGCGGTTTTCAATCCGTTCCTGTCGCACGAGTTTCTGCATGCCCTCGAAGCCAGCGGCAGCGCCACCGGCCGTACCGGCTGGCAGCCCTTCCACCTGGTGCTGAGCGAAGACGAGCGGGTCGTTGGCTGCGTCCCCCTGTATCTGAAGGGACATTCCCAAGGCGAGTACGTCTTCGATCACTCGTGGGCCGAGGCGCTGCACCGCGCCGGCGGCAGCTACTATCCCAAGCTGCTGTCCAGCATTCCGTTCACCCCGGCCACCGGACGCCGCCTGCTCTGCGCCGACCCGGACGGGGAGACCGAAGGGCAACTGCTCGACGCCTGCGCCGCGCTGGCGGAGCAGGTCGAGGTCTCGTCGCTGCACATCAATTTCCTGCCCGAACGCCAATGGCGCACGGCGGGCCAGCACGGCTATCTGCGGCGCATGGATCAGCAATTTCACTGGCACAACGCCAACTACGCCAGCTTCGAGGGCTTCCTGGCCGACCTGTCCTCCAAGAAGCGCAAGAATCTCAAGCGCGAGCGCCGCGAGGCCTTGGCGAACGGCATCAGCATCGAGTGGCTGACCGGCACGGACCTCACCGAGGGCCACTGGGACGCCTTCCACGCGTTCTACATGGATACGGGCGCCCGCAAGTGGGGCTCGCCCTACCTCACCCGGCGCTTCTTCAGCCTCATCAACGACACCTTGGCCGACCGCACCCTGCTGGTGATGTGCAAACGAAACGGCCGCTACATCGCCGGTGCGCTGAACTTCATCGGCGACGACGCGCTATACGGGCGCAACTGGGGGTGCATCGAGGACCACCGCTTCCTGCACTTTGAAACCTGCTACTACCAAGCCATCGACTTCGCCATCGCCAAAGGGCTGGCTCGGGTCGAGGCAGGCGCCCAAGGTCCACACAAGGTGGTTCGCGGCTACCTCCCCCAAGCCACCTACAGCGCCCACTGGATTCGGGAGCCGGCCTTTCGCGACGCCGTGGCCCGCTTCCTGGATGCCGAACGCAGCCACGTCTCCCAGGACATCGACTGGATCGAGCAGCGCAGCCCCTTCAAGGCGGGCATCGACCTGAGTGCAATTCGCGACAGCTACAGCAGCGCCAGCAATCGCTCCGAGTAAGCCTTGAGCCGGCGGGTGTTGTCCGGCCCCATGCGCAGCACCTGCTTTTGCAGGTCGCTCAAGGACTCAAGGCGGGGGTCCGCGTAGTGGTATAGAACTTTCGGTTGCACCAGTTCAACCCCTGGATTCCCAGCCGGCTCAGGCACGGCCAAAACCCCCTCGATGGCGGCGGTGATGCCCGCTCGCGGGCCATCGGCATAGCCCAATTCGGTCAGGGCTTGGTTCAGCAACGGTTCCAGCATTCGGAAGCAACCGGCCAAGCGCTCGGGGTCAATGGCCTCCAACTCATCCAAGTAGGCGTCATAACGCTGGTAGCCCGACTCATCGATGAAGAAGCGCTCACCTTCGCGGCGCACCGGGAAGGCGTCGAGCGGCGGTAAGAGGCCACCTCGCTTGGGCGGCAGCTCCCCGCGGCTGGCGTTTTCAATCAAGACCGACGCGCGGCGAGCCAAGTTTTCAGCCACCGTCCAAGCCACCGGCAGGCAAACGCTCTGGGTTTGCTCCCTGACAAAGGCATCACTCTCATCAAGCGGCGGCAAGGTGGGAGGCTCAGCCACAGGCGCCTCAGCGGGCTCGTCGGCGGCGTCAACCGCAACAGGCGCTTCGCTTTCAGCCGCAACCGCATCGCTCACGTCCGGCACCGGTTCGGGTGGTTGGGGCGGCTCATCCGGGGTGGGCAGGGGCGTCAAGGGCTCCAGGCCCGGATCAGTCAGGGGCGACTCATCGGACGGCCAAAAGTTCAGGAAAAGCAACGCCGCGGCGGCAAGCACAACGCCAAGGAGGAGACTCGCCACTACACGGGGGTTGGTCATGGCTGCATCCGGTTGTCCTAGCGCCCAAACTACTAAAATTTTGACTGTTTGGCGAATGCCGTATCATGATGCGATGACCGCTCACTCCATCAAAGCGGTGTTCAGCCACGATTTCGAACTGGACAGCCAAGTCACGGTTACGGGCTGGGTGCGGACCTGCCGCGTCTCCAAAGGCGGCTTCGCCTTCATCCACGTCAGCGACGGCAGCACCCTGGCGACCCTGCAAGTAGTCGCCGAGGCCTCCCTGCCCAACTACGACAGCGAGGTCGCCCACCTGGGCGCGGGCTGCGCGGTGCGCATCGAAGGCGTTCTGGTGGCCTCCCAAGGCCGCGGCCAAGACCGCGAAGTGCAGGCCAGCGCCATTGAAGTGCTCGGCTGGGTGGACCAGCCGGAAACCTACCCCATCGCCAAGAAACGGCACTCCTTCGAGTACCTGCGCGGCGTGGCGCACTTGCGGCCCCGCACCAATGCCTTTGCCGCGGTGGCCCGGGTCCGCGACGGCATCGCCCAGGCGGTGCAAGCCTACTTTCGCCAGCACGGGTTCCTGTGGGTGCACACGCCCATCATCACCGCTAACGACTGCGAGGGCGCCGGCGCCCTGTTTCGGGTGTCCACCCTGGACCGGCTCAACCGGCCTGCCGAAGAGGACTTCTTCGGCACGCCCGCCTACCTCACCGTTTCCGGCCAGCTCAATGTGGAAAGCTACGCCTGCGCCTTGAGCCGGGTGTACACCTTCGGCCCCACCTTCCGGGCGGAGAACTCCAATACCAGCCGGCATCTGGCCGAGTTCTGGATGATCGAGCCGGAAATCGCCTTTGCGGACCTGAACGATCTCGCGGGACTGGCCGAGGATTTCCTGAAGAGCGTAACCGGCCAAGTGCTCGATGAGCATCCCGAAGACCTGCAGTTCTTCGCCGACCGCATCGATGACGGGGTGCTCGATCGACTGCAAAAGCTGCGCCAAGCCCAGTTCACGCGGTTGGACTACGGCGAAGCCATCAGGTTGCTGCAAGAGGCGGGCCGCAGCTTCGAGTTCCCGGTCGCCTGGGGCTTGGACCTGCAATCCGAGCACGAGCGCTTCCTCACCGAGGAAGTGGTCGGCGGACCGGTGGTGGTGGTCAACTACCCCTGCGCCATCAAGGCGTTCTACATGCGCCTGAACGACGACGGCAACACCGTCGCCGCCATGGACGTCCTGGCTCCCGGCGTCGGTGAGATCATCGGCGGCAGCCAGCGGGAGGAGCGGCTGGAGGAACTGGACGCGCGCCTTGAGGAACAGGGGTTGGGCGATGACCTATGGTGGTATCGGGACCTGCGCCGCTACGGCACCGTGCCCCACGCGGGCTTCGGTCTGGGGCTTGAACGGCTGGTGATGTACATGACCGGCATGGACAACATACGCGACGTGATCCCCTTTCCGCGCACGCCAAAGAACGCCAGCTTTTGAGGCTGCCGGGAAGAATCGCCATGGCTGCCGGCCCGCTTGCATGGAGGTCTCGTGGTTCAACACGCTGGACGGCTGCGCTGGTCGCCGCAGCGCTGGTCGCCGGTTGCGGGGGCGGCGGGGGCGGCGACATCAACCACCAGCCCTTGGTCGGAGCCATCGGCGACCAAACGCTCGCCGTCGGCGAAACGCTCAACGTTCAGGCCTCGGTCTCCGATGGCAACCCGGAGGACAGCCACCGCTTCACCGCGAATTCCAGCGATGCCGGGGTGGCCTCAGTAACGGTCAACGGCGCGGTGCTGACCGTCAACGGCGTCGCCCCCGGCACCGTGACCATCACCGTGACCGCCCGGGACAACAGCGGCGAAGCCAACGCCGAGTCCCTGCCGGTGCGGTTCAACGTGACCGTCTCCGGCGGCTGGATCGAGGGCCACTTCGAGCCCGCCTCCCAATTCAAGGACTTTTGCGCCAACCCGCGCGCACCCACCGGCGACACCTTCTATGCCGACATGCCGGGCGCGGTGTTGGACGAAAACAACTGGCTGCGCTCCTGGAGCAACGACCTCTACCTGTGGTACGACGAAATCGTTGACCGGGATCCGGCCTTGTACGACACGCCCGAGTACTTCGACCTGCTCAGAACCTTCGAAAGGACCCCCTCCGGCAACGACAAGGACCGCTTCCACTTCACTTATCCCACGGCGGTATGGGAAGCCCTGTCCGGATCCGGCACCTCGGTGAGCTACGGTGCGCACATCGCGTTGCTGAGCCGCCGGCCGCCACGGGAAGCGGTGGTCGCCTACGTCGAACCAGCATCGCCCGCCAGCCAAGCCGACTTGGCGCGAGGGACGCGGATCCTCGAAGTTGACGGCACCGATCTGGTCAACGGGAGCACCCAAGCCGACGTGGACGCCTTGAACGCCGGGCTGTTTCCTTCCGAAGAAGGCGAAAGTCACGAGTTCGTGGTCCAAGACCTAGGGGCCGACGGGCCGCGCACGGTAACCATGCAGGCCACGGCATTCACCTTCGACCCCGTACAGTACGTCCAAGTGCTCGACTCCGACCAAGGTCCGCTGGGCTACATGCTGTTCAACGACTTCATCGCCACTGCGGAACGGGAGCTGATCGAAGCCGTCAATGAGCTTGCTGCGGCAGGGGTCACTGACCTGGTTCTGGACCTACGCTACAACGGCGGCGGCTTTCTGGACATCGCCAGCCAACTCGGCTTCATGATCGCCGGGCCGTCGGCCGCCCAAGGCCGGACGTTCGAGACGCTTCAGTTCAACGACAAGCATCGGCAATTCAATCCCGTCACGGGACGGGTGCTGGAGCCGACGCCCTTCCACGACACCACCCTGGGCTTCTCAGCGCCCGCCGACGAACCGCTGCCGAGCCTGAACCTGCCCCGGGTGTTCGTGCTGACCGGTGGCGGCACCTGCTCGGCCAGCGAATCGGTCATCAACGGCCTGCGCGGCATCGACATCGATGTAGTGCAGGTGGGCAACACCACCTGCGGCAAGCCCTACGGCTTCTATCCCACTCCGAACTGCGGCACCACTTACTTCACGATTCAGTTCCGCGGCGTCAATGAAAAGGGCTTCGGCGACTTTGCGGACGGCTTCTACCCCAGCGGCTCCGGCGGGCCGGATGCTGCGGCGCTGCCCGGCTGCGCCGTCCCTGACGACTTCGAGCACGGCTTCGGCGATCCCGCGGAGGCCCGCCTTGCCGCAGCGCTGCAGTACCGGGTGGACGGCACCTGTTCGTGCCCGGACGGCGTCGCCTGTGGGGCGGGCGCGGTGGCGAAGCGCCAAGCAACCGGCATCGAATGGGTGCCCAAGCGGTTGCACGGCCTGAAGATCGCCTCGCCCTAGCCCCTTTTAAAGTCGCATCCGGGAAGGGATCAATCCCCCATGTTGAAATCACTGCTTCGCCTGCGGCCCTTCATCGCGCCCTATCGCTGGCGCCTGTCTTCGGGCGTGGCAGCCTTCGGCTTGGCAAGGCTGTTCGAGGGGTTGGTGCCGTTCTTCCTCGCCATGGGCATCGACCGGATCGCCGCCGGTGATGGCGACGTGCGCGCCCCGGTGCTGGGCATCGCCGCCGCAGTCGCGGCCCGCTACCTGACCGTCACCGCCGCCCGCTACGCGGTGCGCACCACCGGGCAGCGGGTGGCCTTTGACCTCCGCCAGCGGCTGTACGGCGACTTGCAGCGCCAAGGGGCTCGGTTTTTCAATCGGCACAGCATCGGCGACATGATGACCCGGGCGGTGGCCGACATCAGCCTCATTCAGCGGCTGATCGCCATGGGCACCATTCTGATCATCATCCTGGCCTATGCCACACTGGTGGGCTTTGGCTTCATGCTCTACTTCTCGCCGGCGCTGACCCTGCTGCTGCTGCCCCCCATGCCGTTCATCTACTACAACGCCAAGCGCCTGTCCCGGCAAATGGGCTCGGCGTCGATGGACGTGCAGAACCGCCTGTCGGATCTGGCGGCGCAGACCCAGGAGAACCTGGCGGGCATTCGCACCATCCAGGCCATGGCCCAGGAAGAGAACGAAATCGCCCGCTTCGCCGCCACCAACGAAAGCTACGCCGGCGCCTTCTACCGGCAGGCCCAGATCAACTCCCTGATGACTGCTTGGATGCCGACTTTGGCGGCGGCCTGTTCAATCACCATTCTGGGCTATGGAGGATACCTGGTGCTGAACGGCGAGATGACGCCCGGCGCCTTGGTGGCCTTCTTCATGTACGTCAACATGGTGGTGCAGCCCTTCCGGGTGGCCGGCTTCATCGTCAACCTCGTGCAGCGGGGAGCAGTGGCCAGCGATCGCCTGTTTGAGGTGTTCGATCTCGAAGCGGAAGTGCCCGACCGGCCCAGCGGCGCCGCACCCGCCTTCATCCAAGGCGCGATCGACGTGCGCGCCTTGACCCTGCGCCACGAAGCGGGCCGGGAGGCGGCGCTCAAGGACGCGCACTTGGCCATCCGCCCGGGCGAGATGATCGCCATCATGGGCCGCATCGGCAGCGGCAAGACCACATTGCTGAAGACCCTCACGCGGCTGTTCGACCCCCCGCCCGGCACTGTTTTCATCGACGGGGTGGACGTGCGCGACTACCCGCTGGCCCAACTGCGGGCGCAGGTCGCGTTGGTGCCGCAGCAGGCCTTCCTGTTCGGCCTGCCGCTTAAGGACAATCTCTCCTATGACGACCCGCTGCGACCGGCCGACCGAATCTGGGCAGCGGCGGCGGCGGCCGATCTGAAGGACACCATCGAGGAGTTTCCCGAGGGGATGGACACCATCGTGGGCGAGCGCGGCGTCACCCTGTCCGGGGGGCAAAAGCAGCGGGCGACCCTGGCCCGGGGGTTGATTCGGGAAGCCCCGGTACTGATTCTGGACGACTGCTTTTCCAGCGTGGACACCGAAACCGAGGAGCGCATTCTGGCGGAACTGAAGCGCTCCCGGTCCGGGCGAACCACGTTGATCGTCTCGCACCGGGTGTCCACCACCCGTCACGCCGACCGCATCCTGATCCTGGACGCGGGCCGAATCGTCGAAGGCGGCAGTCACCGGGAGCTGATCGAACAGGACGGCTTCTACGCGGAGCTTGAACGCCTGCAGCGGGGCGGCGAGCCGGTCGGCAAGGCGATTCCGGCCTGGGAAACCGGAGCGTCCCCATGACGGCCGCATCGGTCAAGCGCGACTACTCGATGTTCGACGCGGACCTGTCGGGCAAGGCGCTCAACTTAAGCCTCCTGCGGCGGCTGCTGAAGTGGCTTAAGCCCTACCGCATCACGTTCGCGCTCAGCGGGGCGCTGGTGCTGATCGCATCGACCCTGCAAGTGCTGCTGCCGGTGGTGGTTTCCATCGTCGTGATTGACCGGATCATTCAGGGCAACACGGCGCACCAAGCCCCGGACTTCGGCATGGCGGATATGGCGGATTGGCTGTCCAACACGCTGGGCACCCATCCACTGGCGGCGGCCTGCATTCTCTACGCCCTGCTGCAAATCGGTTGGGCAATTACCGGCCATGCGCATCGCATGACGCTCACCCAATCGGTCATCAAGGGCCTGCGGGACCTGCGCCTGGATCTCTTCCGTCACTTGGAGACCCGCCCCGCCGCGTTCTACGACCGGGTGGCGGTGGGCCGGGTGATGACGCGGGTGACCAATGACGTCGAAGCCCTCTACGACCTGCTGCGGGGCATCGGCTCGCTGATCGGCGAGTTCGTGCCGTTCCTGGTCGCCCTGCTCATCATGCTCTCCATCGATCCGGCGCTGACCGGCCTCCTGCTGCTGGCCCTGCCGGTGATGGCCGCGGCCACCATCGTCTTCCGCCGCGCCACCCGCAAGCTGTTTCGCCTCACCCGGCAAACGGTCTCGGCGCTGAACCAGAACATGCAGGAAAACCTGGCCGGCCTGCAGGTGGTGCAACTTTCCGGGCGGGAGCGGCGCAACTTGGCGGACTATCGGCGCATTAACCAGCGCAACTTGGGATTGGAGACGACCACCGCCCGCTGGGAGACCCTGTACGGCGCGCTAAACGACTCCATCGGCCACATCGCCATCGGCGTCATTCTCTACTATGGCGGCGGCGCAGTGGTCCAGGACCACCTCACCTTGGGCGAGGTGGTGCTGTTCACCCGCTTCGTGGACATGCTGCTGCATCCCATCGTGGTCCTCGGTGAGCAGACCAACATCCTGTTCCGCGCCATGGCCAGCGGTGAGCGCATCTTTCAAGCGCTCGACTGGGACGAGAAGATCCACGAACCGGCGCGCCCCGTCGCGCTGCCGGAGCGTCTTGAGGGCCGGATTGAGTTTTCGCACCTGTCATTCGCCTACGACGCGGACGTGCCCGTGCTCAAGGACCTGAACCTTGAGGTCGGGGCTGGGGAGAAGCTGGCCATCGTCGGCCCCACCGGCTCCGGCAAGAGCACCCTGATCCGGCTGCTGGCGCGCTTCTACGACTTCGACGACGGGCGCATCTTTCTCGACGGCATCGACGTCAACCAGATACTCAGCCGCGACCTGCGCCGCCGCATCGGCGTGGTGCTGCAGGACTTCCACATCTTCTCAGGATCGGTGTTCGACAACATCGCCCTCGGCAACCCGGCGGTCAGCCGGGAGCGGGCCATCGCCGCGGCCCGCACCGCCAACGCGCTGGACTTCATCAAGGCCCTGCCCCAAGGCTTCGACACGGAACTCTCGGAGCGGGGCCAGAACCTTTCCCAAGGTCAACGCCAACTGCTGGCCTTCGCCCGAGTGCTGGCGGCGGATCCGGAAATCCTGGTGCTCGACGAAGCCACCGCCTCCATCGACACGGAGACCGAGCAGCTCATCCAGGACGCCATCGGCAAGCTGACCGCCGGACGCACCGCCATCCTCATCGCCCACCGCTTGCAGACCATTCAGGAAGCCGACCGGGTGCTGGTGCTGGACCACGGGCGCATCGCCGAACTCGGCACCCACGAGGAGCTGCTGGCCCGCGGCGGCCTCTATCAGCGCCTGCACGCCCTGCAGTTTCAGGAGGTGAACTGACCAGCGAGGTGACGATGTCCCGCGACTCGGGACGAGGGCAGGATGCCCTCGCTCCGAACCGCGGCGCGACCGGGGTACAATCCCCCTATGACTGGTGGCAAGGCCGCGAGAAGCGGCGAAAAATACCGGACGGCGCTGGGCTTCAGCGCCATCAAGGATGGCGTGAAGCCCGCCTCAGAGCGCAGCCGTCCCTCCGGCGCCAAGCCACCGTGGCTGCGGGTGCGGCTGGGCGGCGGGCCCCGCTTTGAAGCCGTGCGGAACACCGTTCGAAGCCATCGCCTGGCGACGGTCTGCGAGGAGTCCCACTGCCCGAACATCGGCGAATGCTGGGACAACGGCACCGCCACCCTCATGTTGATGGGCAGCGTGTGCACCCGGGCCTGCCGCTTCTGCTCCGTGGATACCGGCAACCCCAACGGTTGGCTGGATGCCGACGAACCCGCTTCGGCGGCGGAGTCGGTGCGCCTGATGGGCTTGCGCTACGTGGTGCTCACCTCCGTGGACCGCGACGATCTGCCCGATGGCGGCGCAGGCCACTACGCGGCCTGCGTTCGCGCCATCAAGCGGCGCAACCCGGCCACCGCGGTGGAGGCGCTGACCCCGGATTTTGCCGGCGATGCGGACGCCGTGGCCATCGTGGCTAGGTCGGGGCTCGAAGTGTTCGCCCAAAACCTGGAGACCGTGCGGCGGCTGACCCGGCGCGTGCGGGACCCCAGAGCGGGCTACCAACAGACCCTTGACGTGTTGGCCACAGCCAAGGCGACCGAACCCCGGCTGCTGACCAAATCCAGCCTCATGGTGGGCTTGGGCGAAACCGCCGACGAACTGCGCCGCGCCATGGCCGATCTCCGCGAGCACGGCGTGGATCTGCTGACCATCGGCCAATACCTGCGCCCCACGGCCCACCATCTGCCGGTCGAGCGCTGGGTGCATCCGGACCAATTCGCTGAGTATCGGGAAATGGGCTTGGCGCTGGGCTTCGTCGAAGTGGCGTCCGGGCCGCTGGTGCGCTCCAGCTACCGCGCCGACCGACTGCTCGACCGGGACAACATCGGCTTGGGCCAAGACACAGACCGCCTCGTTCCGTTGCGCGCGCTGTGATGCTTCGGGCGGCGCACTCTGACAGAATGCCAATCATCCTCAACAATCCCTTCCTGAACCCGGAGCCACCATGACCAAAACCACCCAAAGCAACGGCCAGAAAACCGATGCCGAGGCGCGCGCCGAACTGAGCCGCAAAGGCCACATGGCGTTCTGCTGGGACGATCTCGATGAAGTGACCCTGCCGAGCGGCATCGAGACCCGCATGTACCGCGTTGGGATGCCGGACCAGCCTAGCTCGCCAACGGTTTTCAAGGCCTACTACCCGCCGCACTGCACCGTTGAGGCCCACACCCACGACTGCGACTACACGGAGATCATCCTGGAAGGCTCGCAACGAGTCGGCGCCACTTGGCACCACGCTGGCGACATCCGCGTCGGCCTCGCCAACCGAGGCTATGGCCCCTTGGTTGCCGGCCCGGAAGGCGCCACCGTGCTGTTCCTGTTCGCCGACGGCCGCTGGCCCGCCATCACCATCGGCAACAACGACGGCAGCACCCTAGGCAGCGAAGTGATCACCGCCCACTTCGAACAAAAAAACGCCGATTGAGGATCAGTTGCAAAGATCTGGGGGCGGATTGCCGGCAAAGAAGGCTTTGAGGTTGTCGAGGACGCGCAGGCCCATCGCTTCGCGGGTGGCGGCGGTGCCACTGCCCATGTGGGGCAGGAGCACGGTGTTGTTCAGGGTGGTTAGGTCTGGGTGGACCCGGGGCTCGGCTTCGTAAACGTCGAGGCCGGCGCCGGCGATCACGCCCTGCTTGAGGGCTTCGGCTAGCGCCGCTTCGTCCACCACGCTGCCGCGGGCGGTGTTGATTAGGTGGGCGGTGGGGCGCATTCGGGCAAGGCTCCGGGCGTCAATCAGGTGGTGGCTTGCGGCGTTGGCGGGGCAGTGCAGGGACAGGAAGTCCACTTGCGGGAGTAGTTCGTCCAGGCTGTCCACCTGTTCGGCGGCTAGGCCACGAAGCACTGCCTTGGGCACCGGGCTGCGGTTGAAGCAGAGTATGCGCATGCCGAAGCCGTGGTGGGCGCGGCGGGCGGTGGCGATTCCTATGCGGCCCAGGCCGACGATGCCTAGCGTCTTGCCCCAGACGCAGGTGCCGATCAGGTGGGTCGGGCGCCAGCCAATCCACTGGCCAGCCCGCAGTTCGCGCTCGCCCTCCCCCGCTCGTCGGGCGGACATCAGCAGCAGGGCCATCGCCAAGTCCGCGGTGCATTCGCTCAGCACGTCCGGCGTGTTGGTCACCGCGATGCCCTGGACGCGGGCTGCGCTCAAATCGATGTGGTTCACGCCAACGCCAAAGTTGGCGATGATGCGGGTGCGCCCGCCCGCCGACAGCACCTCGGCTGAGAGATCATCGGTGACGGTGGCGCAAAGGGCGTCCGCCTCGGTTAAAGCGGTGCGCAGCTCGTCGGCGGATAAGGGGTGGTCGTCGGTGTTGAGGCGAACGTCAAAGGCATCGGCCAGACGGGCCTCCACCGCGGCCGGCCAGCGGCGGGTGACAATGGCCAGCGGCTTCGCCACGGGGCCGACAAAAACCGTCAAGCGGCTTGAACGGCGCTTTCAGCCGAGGGCTGGAAGGCCCCCCGCGCCCGCCAAAGCGCGACGGTCGGCACCAAGAAGATGGCACCCGCGATGAGGCCAGCGCCCCACCCGCCGCCGCGCGGGTCGAGCAGGTTCCAAACCAGCATGCTGAGGGCGATCTGCGCCACGTAAAGGGCGGCCCAGGGCCACATCCAGCGCGACATTCGGAAGAAACCGGCGGCCAGCGCGGCGTAGATCAGCCAGTGCAGCGGCGCCGTCGCCTTGGCCCAGAAGTCGCGCAGGACGATACCGAACCAGACCTCCTCGTCCCCAGCCATGGGCTTCCAAAAGAGGTCGAAGGGCATGTAGATGAAGGTCATGTAGAGACAAAACGCGAACATCAGATTCATCCACCAGCTTCGCTTGGCCCATTCATCACGCAGTGCTTGGATCATCGCGGCCTCCTGCCGTTCCGTCCTGGATCGGGTTCACACGTTGGGCAATATCTTCGTCCCGACCTGCTCCAGCACATCGAAGCGGGTATCGAAGTTGGGCAGGATCATCACTTGGTCCAGCCCGCCCTCAGCCAAGTCCAGCAGGCGTTCAATCAACTCATCCGCCGTGCCGATCATGGACGAGGCGGCCAGCACCTCCGGCGTCAGGAAGCGTTCCTCCTCCGGCAGCACCCAACAGTTGTGGCCCGCGTGGATGCGTTGGTGGCGGCGCTCCGCTGGGAAGGTTTCCAGGAGCGCGGTGTAGTCCGCCCAGACGCCGGCCAGCGCGTTCGGCGGCTGGTGGCCGAAATTGCGGAATTGGTCGTAGGAGTAGTGCACCGCCGCCATGGCCATGGCCCCGCATTGGCTCTTGACGCGCTCCGAGTCCTTGGCCTCGCCCTCCTCCAGCACCACCATCGTGGTCAAGGCGGTTAGGTAGAACCGCTCGCGGTCGAGGGTGCGCCCGCCGGACTCGGCGCCCGCCTCCATCATGTGCCACAGTTGGGCCAGCCCGGCGCCGAACTCCGGAGGCGCCAAGACCGCGCCGTCGCCGTGCTTACCCGCCAGCGCCAGCGAGCGCGGGCCGAATCCGGAGACGTAGAGGGGGATGTCATCCTCGAAGTTGACGAACCCCTTGTCCGGCATGATGTGGCGGATGGGCGAACCTTCCGGACCATGCAGCGCCTCTTCGCCCTTGAGCAGCGGCCTCAGCTCGCTGAGGTAGGCGTCATAGGCGGCGATGCGCTGGGGTGGCAGGCCCATCACCCGCATCGCGGTGTTGCCTGCACCGACCCCACAGAAGGTGCGGCCCGGCGCGAGCGCGTTGATGGTGGCGATGGCCGCGGCGTTGACCGGCGCGGGCCGGGTGCCGGTGACCGCCACCCCGGTGCCCAGATTGATGCGGGAAGTGCGGTCCGCCGCCAAGGCCAGGGCGGCGTAGCAGTCCGACCACAGCATCTGGCTGTCCGCGAGCCAAGCGTGGCTGTAGCCGAGTTCCTCAGCCCGCTCGACGTAGCCGATATCGCCGACGTGGGATGCCACGCAGATGCCCATGTCCATGGGGCCGCCCTCCTTCCCTAAAGACCCAACACCACCTTGGCGACGATGTTCTTCTGCACTTCCTTGGCGCCGCCGAAGATGGATGCGGCCCGGGAGTTGAGGTAGCGGGGCGTCACCGTTTCGGCGTGCTCCGGCCCGACCCAAGGGTCGTCGTGGCCGTTCATCGAGATCAGGTTGGCGTGCGGCAGGCCGTAGTAGTTAACGGCTTCGAGCTTGAGTTCGTTGATCTGCTGCTCAATCTCCACCGTGTTGTTCTTCGCCAGCGAAGAGCCGGGGCCGGGCGACTCGCCCCGGGACAGGCGCGCCAAGGTGGCGTGCTCGGAAAACTGCAGGGCCATGATGCGAATGTCCAAGGCATTGGTTCGGGCACGGAATCCAGGCGACGACCACAAAGCCTTCCCGCCTTCCCGCTCGGTGGCGGCGATGGCTTTCAGATGGTCGAGGGAAACCTGCAGCCGCACGGCCGCCCCGCCGCCGCCCCGCTCAAACTCCAGCAGGTACTTGGCCACGTTCCAGCCATCGTGCTCCGGGCCCACCCGGTTGGCCTGCGGGACCCGCACGTCGTCGAAGAACACCTGATTGACCTCGTGATCGGCGGCCAAGGTGATGATCGGCTCGACTTTGACCCCCGGCGTCGCCATGGGAATGAGCAGGAAGGTGATGCCCTGCTGCGGCCGGCCGGAGCTGTCGGTGCGCACCAGGCAAAAGATGTGGTCGGCGAACTGGGCATGGGTGGTCCAGATCTTGGAGCCGTTGACGATGTAATCATCGCCGTCCTTCACCGCCGCCGTCTTCAGGCTGGACAGGTCGGAGCCGGATCCCGGTTCGGAATAGCCTTGGCACCAATAATGCTCGCCGGAGAGCATCTTCGGCAGGTAGTGCGCCTTCTGCTCGGGCGTGCCGTATTTGAACAGCACCGGGGCAAGCATGCGCAGCCCCAAGGGAATCAAGCCGGGCGCGCCCGCCTTGGCGAGCTCCTCGCCAAAGATGTACTTCTCGGTGGGGGTCCAACCGGTGCCGCCGTGCTCGACGGGCCAGGACGGCACCGCCCAGCCCTGCTCCACCAGAATGGCCTGCCATTCCATGGCCAGGTCCTTGTCCGCGAACACCGTGGTCGTGCGCGCCGCCCCCCGGCGCATGTCGTCACTGAGCCTGTCGTCGAGAAAGGACCGCACGTCGTCCCGGAAGGCCTCATCCTCGGCGCTGTAGGCTATATCCATCGCGTTTTTCTTCCCTGCGCATTGATCGTGAGCGGGACTTGATACATATTCGCGCCGGAAGCGTCAACCTTGCCGCCTCATTTGTCCATCAGTTTCAGGGAGGGAGCCCCACTTCATGACCAAGATCATCATTTCCGGCACCATCGACCTGCCGCCCGAAAACGTCGCCCCCGCCTTGGAGGCGGGCCGGCCCCTCATCGAAGGCGCCCTGACTGAGGAGGGGTGCCTGGATTACGACTGGTGCCCGGACCCGCTAAACCCGGGGCGCATCCGCGTGTTCGAGCGGTGGGAGAGCGAGGCGGCGCTGGCCGCCCACTTCGAGTGCGACTGGTACCTGAAGATGCGCGACAACATCGGCTCGTTCGGCCTCACGAGCGCCGACGTCTCCAAGTACCGCGTGGACCTCACCGAGCCGGTGTACGATGAAACCATGACGCCGCGGGCGGACTTCTTCACGGCCAAGGACTAAACTCAAGAGGCAGGAGCACTGCAGTGATCAACCAAAACCAGCCCTACATCACCATCATCGGCGCCGGCATCGGTGGCCTGTGCATGGGCATGCGGCTCAAGAAGGCCGGATTCCACAACTTCGTGATCCTGGAGAAGCGCGACGGCCCGGGCGGCACCTGGCGCGACAACACCTATCCGGGCTGCGCCTGCGACGTGCCCTCGATGTTCTATTCGTTCTCCTTCGAGACCAAGCGGGATTGGTCGCGGCTGTTTCCCGGTCAAGCGGAGATTCTCGGCTACTTGGAGAACTGCGTTGAGAAGTACGCCTTAGGCCCCCATATGCGCTGCAACGTCGAGGTGGCGCGCGCACAGTTCGAGGCGTCCGAAGCCTGCTGGCGGCTCGAACTGACCAACGGCGAGGTGCTGCGAACCACCGTGCTGGTCTCCTCGGTCGGCCAACTCAACCAACCGGCCTGGCCTGATCTGGATGGCACGGACCGCTTCCAGGGCATCACCTTCCATTCCGCCCAATGGGACCACGGCAAGGACCTCGCGGGTCGGCGGGTGGCGGTCATCGGCAATGGCTGCAGCGCCGCGCAATTCGTGCCGGAGGTGGCCAAGACGGCGGCCGAGGTCAGCGTCTTTCAGCGCAGCGCCCACTGGATGATCCCGCGCAATGACCATGCCTTTTCGCCCGCCACCCTCAAGGCGTTCCAACGCTTTCCGCTGCTGGTCAAGCTGTACCGCTACTTCATCTGGCTGCGCTACGAGTTCACCCTGTTCCCCATCATGCGGCGCACATCCAAGCGGCGCGCCAAGCTGGAGGAGGCTGCCCTGGAGCACATGAAGGCGGCCATCGATGATCCGGAATTGATCGAGGCCCTGACTCCCGACTATGAAATCGGCTGCAAGCGGGTGATCATTGACGACACCTACTATCCGGCGCTGGCCAGGGACAACGTTTCACTGGTGACCACGCCGGTCGATCGGGTCACCGAAACGGGGCTGGCGCTCGCGGACGGCACCGAATGCGCCTTCGATGCCATCATCTACGGCACGGGCTTTCGCACCAACGAGTTCCTGACGCCGATGGAGATCAGCGGGCTTGAGGGCAAGCGGCTCAACGACGCCTGGCAGGACGGCGCCCAGGCTTACATGGGCATCACCGTGTCCGGCTTCCCCAACTTCTTCATGACCTACGGGCCGAACACCAATCTTGGGCACAACTCCATCATCTTCATGATCGAAGCCCAAGCGCGCTACATCCTGCAGTGCATCGAGGCGCTCAACCGGCGCGGCCTCAAGACCCTCAATGTGCGGCCCGAAGTCCAGTCCGAATTCAATGCTGACCTGCAGAAGTCCTTGGATGAGAAATCCATCTGGGCCACCGGCTGCGCGAGCTGGTACAAGAATGCGGCCGGCAAGGTGGTGAACAACTGGAAGGGAACCACATTCGAATATTGGTTCCGCACCCGGCGCCCCATTTGGAGCCAGTATCAAGAAGAGGCTTGAGCCTCCATCAGCAAGGTGCGGATGTCGTTGAGCAGGGTGTCCGCATGCAGGAACGAGACGCTGTAGATATTGCGGATGCTTCCTTCGCGGTCGATTAGGTAAACCCGCAGCAGGTGCGACAACGCGCCCTGCTCCGGGTCGCGGATCACCCATTGACCGTAGGCGTCGAGCATCGGCGCCAACTCCGCTTGGGAGCGGGTCGTCAGAAAGCGCCAGTCGAAGCCCGGCGCCTTGAAGTAGCCGCCGTAGCGGGCCAACACCGGCGGCGTGTCGCGCTCGGGGTCAAAGCTCAAGCTGATCAGGCGCACCTGGCCATCAAGGCTGGGCGCATCGAGCAGCCGGTCCTGAACGCCGCGCAGCACATGGGTGGCCAAGGGGCAGCCGTTGATGTCACTGCAGGTGGTGTAGATGAAGCTCAACACCACGATGCGGCCATCGAGCAGCTCGTGCAGCTTGGTCGCCCGGCCGCGGCTGTCGAGCACGTCGCCGTCCGCGGCATCGCCAAGGGGCGGCAGCGCGTAGCTCCCCGGCAAGGGCGGTTCAAACTCCAGCGGACCGTAGCCGGGAGCAAGCACTTGGGGCTTCGGATGGGCATGCGGCGCCTCGCCTGCCCAACTGAGCGAAGCAGCAAACCACCCTAGCCCCGCCACGAGAACGACCTCCAAACCAAGCAACAGCCGCGAACGGAGACCGGCTCGAGGGCGTCCCGCCCTCGCACCGAACCAAGGGAATCCCATCGAGGGCAAGATGCCCTCGCTCCGACGCGGCATCGAGATGTCCTCACTCCAACGCGGCATCAAGTCGCTAGCGCTGCGCCACCTTGACGGGTGGCGAGAGGCCGTAGAGCGCATAGGCGCCGAAGCGCATCTGGTGGGGAGCGCCCAAGCCCTCAGCGATGAAATCCAACGTGAATCGGTGCTTGAGCGCCTCCCCGTCCCATGTGTAGAGCTTGAAGTACTGCAAGTCGGCTTCACCCGCCTTCTTGTCCCAATTCGACAACAGCGACGAAGTGAAGTACAGGCGCTTGCCATCCCAGCTTTGCGAGACCATGTTGACCTGCTCGCCAATCTGCTGCTCCAGCATTTGCTTTGGCGCATGGGGGTCGGAGATGTCGTAGAGCCGCGTCTTGCCGTCGTTCCAGGTATTCACCCAAAGCACCTGGTCGTCGGCACCGATGGAAATGTCCACCGGCAGCGGAATCTTGCTGGCGTCGCCGATGTCGGCCACCGCCTTGGCCTGCCACTCGCCATCCTCATCCTCATAGATGAGCCAGATTTCCGAGGTCAGCGCCGTGGAGGTGAAGCAGTAGTCGTGGCTTGCACCCCAGGCGCAGCGAATCTCCAGCGGCGCGCCGGGCACGTCGAGCACCTTCTTTGGCTGGCGGGCATGCAGGTCCCAGACGATCACCGTGTTGCCGAAGCGCTTCATGGCTTCGGCGTCGGCCATCATCTGGCCGAGATCCATCATGTAGTTGTTCCAGCCGGTGAACGAGGAGGTGACCATGAGGTTGCGCCGCGGCAGCACCCGAACGTCGTAGCCGTAGCCGTCAGCGAAGCGGCCGCCCTTCGCCGCGCCGCGCAGGTCGCCGTCGATGGGCATCCAGTGGGTCCTGACGTAGTCGCCGCCGTTGGTGTACTCCACCATGCCGGTGCGGCCGCCGTGGTCGCGGTTGTTGGAAAGCCCCGTGATCAGCATGCGCCCCGGCAGCGCATAGCTGGTGTGTGGGCCCACGACGCCGCCGGACTGGGCAACGAAGTCATCGATGGTTTTGTGCAGGCGTGGCTTGGCGGGGTCACTGTGGACATCGAAGATGAAGATCCGGCTGGTGTCCAAGCCGCTCGCCCAAAGATAGCGGCGGTCGTCGGTGAAGCCGGAGTGGTGGGCCTCGTTGCGCCCGCCCACGGAGTGCACGTCCACCACCTGGCCGTAGGTGCCGGAACGCGGATTGACGTCCACGGTCACCAGCTTGTCCTGCTCATCGCCGACGCCCGGCATGCCCAAGGTCCAGACGTAGACAAAGTCCTCCTGACCCACGATCTTGGCCATGTAGGGCGACATGCAGGTTTCATCGGCCGACGCCGTTCCCCCAAGCAAAGCCAAACCGCCCAGCAATCCGAGCCACTTTCCGCGCATCGCAAACCCCAAAAGTTGAAGACGGCCGTATCCTACCACCGCGGCGCCGCCTTCCACATGGGCGGCAGGGGGTCTAGGATCCCCCGGCATAGCGTCGGCTTATGGCGGCCTGCCGCGCCGCGATGATCCGCTTGCGTTGCGCCGGGTCGACCCTCGGCGTATCGGCGGGCAGGTGGCGGTCGAGTTCATCGAGCTTGATCAAGCGGGCGGTTATCCCGGTCGGGTACTCCGCGCAACGGGTCCACCGGGCGCAGAGGGAGCCTTCAGCCCAGCCGGCGGTGTCCAGCCAGTTCCGCACACCCGGATCCCGTATGCTGACGACGTAGCGCACCCGGCCGTCGGCGTCCACATGGGCGGTGCGGTGATTCAGGCTGGCTTGGTGGCTGGCGTAGTCGAGTGACTCCATCCATGGGTTGGCGAGCTGGATGTTGGTGTAGCGGCAGTCGGCCACCGGCGCCTCCACCAGCAGGGCTTCGTCCTCGTTGAGCTGGAAGTAACCGCGGGAGGCTGCTTGGAAGGCATCGGCCATGGGTATGTTCGGGTCGGTTTCGGCTGGCTCTGACACCTCGTTAGGGCTGAGCGCGAGCTGAAAGGTCAGCCGATGGGCTAGATTGAGCAAGTCCCGCAAAGCGCGGGCTTGGCTCACGGCGTCATCCAGCTGGCGCGCAACGGACTCTGGCGTCGGGCGGGGAGCGCCCTCCCCTAGGGTGGTCAGGTTGAGTACCTCCCACAGGCCTTCGTCGGTCCTTTCCCAATCGGCGACGAGGCGCCGTATCACGACGATGTAGGCGTCCGGCGCAAGCTTCAGCCAATTGCCGGCCACGGCTTCGGCGCTGAGGGTCAAAACAAAGTCGCCATTCCCGTCCGCGTCGAGGCTGTCGGAGGCGATGCTGGCGATGGTGCGGATGTCCGACACCGGCGTATGGCCGAGCATGCCGCTGTACAGGTTGATGGTGACAAGATCGAAGTTGCTGAGGTTGCCCCGCAGCCGATAGACGTGGTCGCCCCGCACCGGAAACGCAAGATACAGGTTGTCCGGATTGTCCCAGCCGATGCGGGCGACGCTGTTCGGAAAGCGCGCGAACTGCGGGTAGTCCGGATCCCGGAAGTCCGTGAACTCGGCTAGAAAGGTGGACAGAAATCGGGCGATGTGGCGGTAGCCGGCGGCGGCGGTCCGTTCGTCCCTGTTGAAGGGTGCGCCTTCTATGGCGTCGCCGAGTTCCGCGACATCCTCCGCAAACCGATCCCAGGCCGCGTTCATCGCTGCCTGCTCTTCAGTCTGCGGGTTGCGGAAAACCGCGACGTAAAGAGCCAATCCAATGGCGATGAGGGCCACCAAGCCAAAACCGAGCACTCTCACAACCGCGTCCTCCCTTCAAGGCATGTGTGGCCAATGATCTTTGATGAAGCCTTCCCCTACAATGCACTCCTCATGGCGCAAAACTCCTGGTTGATCAGGCGGACGCCTCCGAATCGAGGGCGGAAACTCGAGCCGCACGTGCTGTCGATGGCACCGCTCGGAGTCTGGCTGCGGGTGATCGCGGACAATGGCGGCGTGCCGCGGCGATACTGGGGCAAGCTGGCCAGGGTGCTCGCGACGAGCGCCCTGACGGCACCCCTGCGGGCAGCGGAGCGCCTCTGCTACAGCCCGTCGCGGATGGCCCGGGTCGCCATCGACAAAGCACCCCTGTACATCCAAGGCTTCGCCCGTTCCGGCACCACCCATCTGCTCAACCTGCTGGCCCGGGATCCGAACTTCGGCGTCGTCTCGACGTTCCAAGCGGTCGCGGCGCCGATGTTCCTGATCGGGAGCGGGCGGCTGGAGCGGTTGATCGCCCGTGGGGTGCCCGCGACCCGCCCCATGGACAACATGGCTGTGTCCCTCGACCTGCCCCAGGAAGAGGAGGTAGCGCTGGCCAACACATCGCACCTCTCGTCGGTGCATCATCTTTCGTTCCCCCGCCGGACGCGGGCCTATCTGGACAAGTTCTCCACCCTGCGGCTGACGGATTCGGAGCTGGCCCGCTGGGAGCGCGCCTATCTGGACGTGCTGCGCAAGGCGACGCTGGCCTCGGGCGGGCGGCGGCTGGTGCTCAAGAGCCCGACCAACCTCGGCCGCACCGCCGCTCTGCTGCGCCTGTTCCCCGATGCGAAGTTCATCCACATCGTGCGCAACCCCTATGTCGTGTACCAGTCGATGGCGCATCTGTACCGAACCATGCTGCCCATTTGCCAACTGGACCATGCCGATCCGACGGAGGTGGCCGTCGCCATCCGCGACTCCTACACCACCATGATGCGCCAGTACATGAAGGACCGGGCTTTGATTCCGAGCGGACACTTGGCCGAAGTGCGCTTCGAGAGCTTGGAGGAAAACCCAATGGCGGAACTGGAGCGCCTCTACGCGGAGCTGTCGCTACCTGATTGGGAACGGGCCCGCGAATCCATCCGCGCCTATCTGCGGTCCCTGTCCGGCTACCGCAAGAACGCCTATCGAATCGACGCGGAGACCATCGCCTTCGTCGATCGGGAATGGGGGTTCGCGGTGCGGGCTTGGGGTTACGAGCCACCATGACCGAACTGACCGGCACCCAAGCGCTTGCCGTCATCCTGGCCCTGTGCTTGGCTGGGTCGCCAGCGGGCGCTGCCGAGCTCAACGACTCGGCCACAAAGCAGATGCGCTCTGGATTGGCGCAGCTCATGGAGAATCCTCCCTTGGGGCTGCCGCAAGCGAAGCCGCCACGTCCTGTGACCCAAGCCAGCATCGATCTCGGACGGCGCCTGTTCTTCGACCGGCGGCTGTCGTTCAACCAAACCCTCTCCTGCGGCATGTGCCACATCCCGGAGCAGGGCTTCACCCAACAGGAGCTCGCGACCCCGGTGGGCATGGAGGGACGTTCCATCCGCCGCAACGCGCCCGCCCTGTACAACGTGGCCTACCGGCCTGCCCTGTTCCATGACGGGCGGGAGGAATCCCTTGAGCAGCAAATATTCGCTCCGCTGCTGGCCGTCAACGAACTCGGCAACCCCTCCATCGGCTCGGTGCTGCAGCGGCTGCGCCGCATCTCCGACTATGTGACCGCTTTCCAAGCAAGCTATGGCGAAGGCATCAATATCAACACGCTAAGCTGGGCGCTGGCCGACTACCAGCGCACCCTGATTTCCGCTGACTCCCCGTTCGACCGCTGGCGCTTCGGCGGCGATGCGGACGCCGTGTCCTCTGCCGTCAAGCGAGGTTTCACGGTGTTCAATGACAGCGGCTGCGCCGTCTGCCACCTAGTCTCGGAAGACTACGCCCACTTCACCGACCACCGGTTCCATGACGTCGGAGTCTCCCGAGGCGGCATCCAGCCCATTGCCAAGCTGCAAGTGGCTCCCGGCCTCATGATCGACGTGGACGGCGAGGCACAAGCCGAAATCGCGCCAACGAAGCCGGCTGACCTTGGCCGCTTCGACGCCACCGGGCGAATCGAGCACCGCTGGAAATTCCGCACCCCGACGCTGCGCAACGTCGCCCTGACGGCGCCCTACATGCACGATGGCTCCCTGCCGACCTTGGACGCCGTCGTGGACTTCTTCGACCGCGGCGGCGACCACCCCGAGGCCGACGAGCGGATTCTGCCCTTGGGACTCAGTGAGCGGCAGAAAGCCGACTTGGTCGCCTTTCTGCGCAGCCTGACCGGCAGCAACGTGGAGCAACTGGCGGCCGACGCCCGCACCGCGCCGATTGGCGACCGGCTCTCAACGGGACGGAATCGCCCAGTTTCAAAACGAGGGCAAGATGCCCTCGCTCCGGAGGGATACTGAACGTCCCTCGCTCCGGAGGGATACTGAACGTCCCTCGCTCCGGAGGGATACTGAACGTCCCTCGCTCCGGGGGGATACTGAACGTCCCTCGCTCCGGGGGTATACTGAACGTCCCTAGAGATTACGCCACTCAAGCGCCAACCCGTCACTTTCGTAGCGGTCGTCAATCAGCCGCTGCCGGGCGCTGGGATCCTGGCGTATGGTCAGGTCGAAGAATGCCAGCGCCTTGTCGCGCTGGATTCGGTGGGCGAGTTGAACATCCACCAAATCGTATTCCGTGTCCGGCTCAAAGTGACGGGGAAAACGGCGGGGCTTGAGGTGAGGCCACCAATAGGCGCCGGAAACGCCGAAGGTGGCGTGGTTGGCGTTGTCCAGCAAAGCCCAGACGGCGGGGGCGTCGGTCTCTTCGAAGGCTTGCCGCAACACCGGAAAGGGGTTGTCCGGTGTGGGCGGCGCGCTGTCGGCGGCTTCGGCCATGTTCGCCGCCAAGCCGATGATTAGGGTGTCTTCGGACCCACTGAGCAACAGCGTCGGCTTGCGGACTTCACCCAATCCGTAGGGGCCGTCCCGGCTCAGAACGACGGATTCCACGCCTGTGGGCGCCAACGCCTCCTCGGGCAACAGGGCGCGCATGTCCGGGCTGGAGGGAGCAGCCACCACCATGCCTGCGGTAAAGCGGTCTTCAAGGGCAAGCGCCGCCAAGGTCGTCGCACCGCCGAAGGAGCGGCCCATCAGGCCGATTCGCTCGAGGTCGAGGGCGCCCTCGAATGGGCCCTCCCGATTCAGGCGCTGCAGCTCATCGAGGGCGGCCCGCAAGTCCTCCACCCTTTGCAGCAGGGCCGCATCGAGCCCCTGAAGGAACGTCAAGCCCGATCGATCCGCGCCCAAGGGCGTGTAGCTTTGCCCGTAGTTGTCGGGCGAGCCATAAACCCCGTGCTCATCCAGCAAATTGACCACTTCAGCCAAGCGCAGGATGTCCTCACCCGTGCCGCCGCCGGCCGCCAACGCCGGGTCGCGTCCAACCATCGAATACGGCGAATTGCCGGTGTGCTCGGGCGCGATGACCACATAGCCATTGGCCGCGAGATGCTCGCAGACGGTCTCCATGTTGTAGCGGCTGCCGGCGTCGCCGTGGCTCATGACGACCACGGGAAAGGGTCCGGCCTCCGCGTGGATGGGCGCGTCGGCAGCGCTCCCGCGCGGGCGTTCGAGGAGTTCGTCGATAGCGGCGTCAATGGCTGCTTGGTCAACCCCTTCAATCACCGTTTCCGGGGTCAGGTGAAAGAAGGTGGTCTGCGTCATCATCAACTCATGCACCGCCCGGTTGCCGAACACGTAATCGCCGTGGACGGCGCGGCGCAACGAGCCATCAGCCGCGTCGGGGCGGGCGGGATACCAGATTTCGGCAATCAGGATGCGGATGCCTTCGGTAACCCCAGCCGCTTCGTCAAAACCCCGGCTGGGGTCGTGGATGAACAGGGTGGTGTTGCCCACGGCGAAAGGGGGTTCAGCCGCTGGTGAGGGGGCGTCAGCCCGCTCAGCCGGCGCGCAGGCGAACAGCGCCGCTGCGGCGAGACCAGCCAGGAGGCCGAATGGGCTTGCATTTTTCACGTCGAGACTTCCCGGCGGCAAAGCTATCCGTCCTCCTCAGGCGCCAAGGACAACGAAGCTGAATTCATGCAGTAGCGCAGACCCGTGGGGGCCGGACCATCTGGAAACACATGGCCGAGATGGGCGTCACAGGCGGCGCAAAGCACCTCGAGGCGGCGCATCATCAGGCTGTTGTCCTCCCGGACGACCACAGCATCCGGACTAACGGGTTGGTAGAAGCTCGGCCAGCCGGATCTGGAATCGTACTTGGTGGTGGACGTGAACAGGGGCGCATTGCAGCACTTGCAGTTGTACACGCCGGGCGTCTTGGTGTTGCAGTAGATGCCGCTGAACGCGGGCTCGGTGCCCGCTTCACGGGTGATGTGAAACTCCTGCGGGGTGAGCTGGGCGCGCCACTGCGCCTCGCTCTTAGTGACCTTGGCCATTTGCTTCTTCCTGTTAAGTGCGCTTAACTTATTGATCGTTTGGGATTTTCATCTTCAATTTGGTGGATGGGCGCATGCCGCCCAACCATCGTGGAGCGAACATGACAATAGCACAAGGCGCCATTGGCGAGGACCAGGTGACTGACCTGCTGCTCCATGGCCAGCGGCTCATCCGCAAGTCCAGCAAACTCGACGATGTCTGCTACGACATCCGCGGTCCGGTGGTGGCGGAGGCCCACCGCCTGGAGGAGGAGGGCCACCGGATCATCAAACTCAACGTCGGCAATCCAGCACCGTTCGGCTTTGACGCGCCCGAGGAGATCCTGCGCGACGTGATCCACAACCTGCCCCTTTCCCAGGGCTACTGCGACTCCAAGGGCCTCTACTCGGCGCGCAAGGCCGTCATGCAATACACCCAGCAGTTGGGTGTCAACGGGGTCGAGGTGGATGATGTGTTCATCGGCAACGGGGTCTCGGAGCTGCTGACGCTGGCCTTGCAGGGGCTGCTCGAAATCGGCGATGAAGTGCTCATCCCGGCGCCGGATTATCCGCTGTGGACCGCGGCGGTGAACCTTTGCGACGCCAAGCCAGTCCACTATCTGTGCAACGAGGACGACGGCTGGGCACCGAACCTTGCCGACCTTGAAGCCAAGATCACCCCGAACGCCAAGGCATTGGTCATCATCAATCCCAACAACCCCACCGGCGCCGTTTACAGCCGTGAAACGCTCGAAGGCTTGGTGGCCATCGCCCGCCGCCACGACCTCGTGCTCATGGCCGACGAGATTTACGACAAGGTCATCTACGACGATGCGGAGTACGTGCCGGTCTCTACCCTGACCGATGATCTGCTGGTGCTGACCTTCAGCGGGCTGTCAAAGTCCTACCGGGCGGCCGGTTTCCGTACCGGCTGGCTGGTTGTGAGCGGCGCCAAGCATCGCGCCGGCGACTACATCGAGGGCTTGAACATCCTGGCGTCGATGCGCTTGTGCGCCAACGTGCCCACCCAACATGCGGTGCAGACCGCCTTGGGCGGCTATCAATCCATCACCGAGCTAGTGCAACCCGGCGGCCGGCTGTTTGAACAACGGGAACTCGGCTGGCGGCTTTTGAACGAAATCGAAGGGCTCTCCTGCGTCAAGCCGCAAGGAGCGCTCTACTTCTTCCCTCGGCTCGCCCCGGAGCGATTCAACATCACGGACGATGAGCGCTTCGCGTTCGATCTCTTGCAGCAGGAAAAGCTCCTCATCATCCAAGGCACCGGCTTCAATTGGCCTAAGCCCGATCACTTCCGCATCGTCTTCCTGCCCCATGTTGAGGAATTGCGCGAGGCCATCGGACGTTTGGCGCGTTTTCTAAGCCACTACCGCCAATAGGCCGAGCAGCGGCGTCGGAGCGAGGGCGTCCCGCCCTCGAATTGGCCACTTGGCTCAGATTCTAGGCTGTCCTTCAACGATGGCGGCAACGGCTTGGGCGATGGCCAAGCTTGCCGTCAGCCCGGGCGACTCGATGCCGAGCAGGTTGACCAGCCCCGGCACGCCATGCTTCGCCGGGCCATCGATTCGGAAGTCCGCAGCCGGAGCGCCAGGCGCGGTGATCTTTGGACGAATGCCGGTGTAGCCCGGATGCAGCCTTGACTCGTCCAAGGCCGGATAGTAGTGACGGATGGCTTCGATGAAGGCCTCCCGCTGGCTGTCGTCAAACCCGTAGTCGATGCGGTCAATCCAGCAGACGTCGGGGCCGAAGCGGGCCTGGCCACCGAGATCCAAGGTGACGTGGACGCCCAATCCGCCCGGCTCCGCAACCGGATACACCAGGCGGCGGAATGGCGACGGGCCACTGTAGGCGTAGTAGCGACCTCGGGCGTAGTATGCCGCAGGCGCATTCGGCGTCAGCATCCGAGCGATGTTGGGCGCTTCAAGGCCGGCGCTGTTGACCACCCAGCCAGCATCCAGCTCGTAGCCTTCAGCGGCGACCCGCAGCCGGTCGCCGTCGCGCTCAATGCGAGTAACCTCCGCGTTCAACGCCAGCGCGCCGCCCGAGCTCTCCAGCTCGCCCAACAGGCTCTGCATGAAGTCGTGGGAATCGATGATGCCGGTCGAGGGCGAATGCACGCCCGCCAGCGCGGCGACCGCCGGCTCCAACTCGCGCACCGCCTCCCCGTCCAGCCACTCAAGCGCTCCCGCACCATTGGCCAAGGCCGATGCGCAATAGCCTCTGAGCGTTTCAAGCTGGGATTCGCTGGTGGCGACGATGATCTTGCCGCAGCGGCGATGGGCAACTTGGTGAGCGGCGCAGTACTCGTAAAGCAGCGCCTTGCCGGCCACGCACAGTCGCGCCTTAAGCGAACCCCGGGGATAGTAGATGCCGGCGTGAATGACCTCCGAGTTGCGCGAACTGCTCTCCCCGCCGATCACCTCCGCGCGCTCCGCCACCACCACTTCCCGGCCCTTCCGCGCCAGTTCGCGGGCCACCGCAAGCCCCACCGCGCCCGCGCCGACGACTAGGCAGTCGAGGCGGTCAGCCACCGTGCGAGGTGGCGCGGTCCGCGACCGGCGTGCGCGCCAGCCGGTCGAAGTAGTCCGCCGGAAGATGGTCCCGGCCCGCGAGCATGTGGGCGAGGTATTCGGCCGGGGGGCTCAATCCCTCGCGGCGCACGGCGCGATTGGCGAAGTAGGTCCAGGCCCAAAAGACATCGTCCCCAACCTGAACCTGCACCGCGTCGCGCCCATAGTTCCACGGCGCCCGTTCGAACGGGTCCATCTTGAGTATTTCCTCGGCGCTCGCCAGCCGGTAGAGCACTCCCTCCACCTGCTCGCCGGGCGCGTAAACGATGTTGGCGTGAGCGGCGTTCGGATGCAGGCGCGATACCTTGTCGAACACCAGCCGTACCCCCTTAAGCGAGGCTCCGCGGACCGCCGTCACCCGCAGACCGCGCTCAGCCACCCGCGCCGGATTCATGTTGCTGCCGTAGGCGAAGTAGTGATCCACCACTGCAACGGACAAGGCGCTCAACCGCCTTTCCTGATCCAGAATTCGAACCGGCCGTCCGCGATGCGCCGATCAATGAGCGCATGGCCCATGAAGCGGCAGAAATTGGTGAAGTCCCGCTCCGTGGACGGGTCGGTGGCGACGATGCGCACCACCTCCCCCGCCGCCATCTCCCGCACCCGGTTGCGCACGATCATCAAGGGCTCCGGGCACAGCAGCCCCACCGCATCAACGCAGCAATCGAACTCCGGCGCTTCGCTAGCCAACGCCCACCTACCGCAACTTGACGAAGTCCGGATAGGTCTCGAAGGCGGCAACGAAGTCAAAGGCCTGTCCGCTGCCGTCATCGTCGCCCGCCTGCCAGCCATGCCAAGGGTATTCGACCGCGCCGTTGGGCCGAAGCGCCGGGCGGCCCGTGCTCGAATCGATGGCGAAAAACGGGCCGTGCTCCTGGCCGCGGCGCATCGGGAAGCGCGTTCGCGGGGCGCCGGGCTCGTCGCAAAGGTACATCCCGGCACCGGGAGCGCCGCTGTTGAAGACCCAGTGGGCTTCGGCGAAGGCCGGGGCAGCGGGCGACGGGTCGTTGCCGTGGTTGTGGGTCGATAGATCCACGCCCTTTCCCGCAGTCCAGAGGTTGATGTAGGTGATCTCCGCAGAATTCTCATCGAGCAGATGGAAGCCCGGGGACATGTAGGCCTCCATGCCGTCGAAGAAGTCGGTGAAGGCGCCGAACTTCTCATCGAAGCGCTGCCACTCGAACGCCTCGCGCATGGGTCCCTCGATGTTGAGCTCCGCCATGCTGCGCACGTTGTCCGGTACGTCTTCGGTCTCGGTAAAGACGGCGAAGACCGCCCCATCCGCACCGGCCCGCAGCTCGCCGGCGCTGACGTCGGTGTCGCGCACGGCGAACTTGCCCGCAAAGGGCTTGCGGCCGATGTTGGCCAGTTCGCCGGTCACCACCTTGACATAGATGCGTCCGGCGGCCTGATCCAAGGACAGGCTCTGGCCGGCGTGCAGCCGGGCGAACTGGAGGGTCCAGCCCGCCACGGACCAGACACTGGACACCACCGGCTCGCCGACAGGCCCCCGGCTGTCCAGGATGATCTTCAGACCGGGCCGTTGGCCGTGGTTGGCAATCAGGGAATTGGGCCGGGTGCCCGCCAGCGCTGAACGCATCTCAGTTCACCCCGTTGCCTGTTGGGTCGCCTCTTCAAGCTGCTCGGCTATCTCGCCTTCGATGCTCGCGAGCCCTTCGCCCACCGCGGTGCGCCGGGCCACGTCCTCCAGGATGCGCTCACCGCCGCCCACCTGCTTGACGAAGTCGCGCGCCAGCGGCGTCATCACATAGCCTTCGGGCAGCGGCGGGGCGTCATCAACCCGGCGCGCCATGGCCGCTTCGATGGCGGGTTCGAGCTCAGCGAACTTGCGCGCCCGATTGGCCTCATCGCGCTCCTTGAACTCCGGAAGAATCTCCTTGCCGAAAATCTCCAAGGACTCCATGATGTGCTCGTGCTGGTTGCGCCCGGCCTGCTGAATGAAGATCACCTGGTCGATGCCGCACTCCTCGTAGCGGCGCAGGAACTCCCGCAACTGCTCCGGGGTGCCGATGGCGCCGCGCAGGCCCTTGCCGCCGTGGGCCGCGACCTGGGCGCCGAGGCGTTCCTGCTCCAAGGCCACCGCCACCTCCGGATCGTAGCCCATCTGCTGGCGCTTCTCCTGAAACTCCTCCCATACGTTGGTCTGGCCCGGCACGTGATCGCCGAAAACGTAGAAGTGGGCCAACGAGAAGCCGAAGAAATTGCCCCCCTCCATGCCCCGGCGGATGGCCTCGCGCTCATCGCGATGCACCATCATCGGCGTCACGCAGGCGATTTCCGGGTTCACCGCCTTGCCGATAGGTACGCATTTCTCAGCCAAGGTGCGCCGATAGTCGCTCACCCAATGCTTGGCCTCCTCCGGGTCGATGAAGGTGAAGGTCAGCGCTCCGATGCCCTTCTCCGCCGCCAGCAGGATGGTGTCGCGGCGGGAGCAGGCCACCCACAGGGGCGGATGCGGCTGCTGGACGGGCTTGGGCACCACGTTGCGCGGCGGCATGCTGCAGTGCTTGCCGTCGTGGCCGGTGAACGGGGCCTCGGTCATGCAGCGAATCGCCACACGCAACCCCTCCTCCCACATTTCCCGCTTCTGCGCAGGGTTGATCTCAAACCCGCCCAGCTCAGCGGTGGAGGCGGATTCGCCAGAGCCGAACTCCACCCGGCCCTTGGAGACCAAGTCCAGGGTGGCCACTCGCTCGGCGGTGCGGGCCGGATGGTTGTATCCGGGCGCTGTCTGAATGATGCCGTGGCCGAGACGGATGTTCTCCGTGCGCTGGCTGACGGCGGCCAGAAACACCTCCGGGGCGCTGGAGTGGGAGTACTCCTCAAGAAAGTGGTGCTCCACCTCCCAGACGTACTCGATGCCGAGCTTGTCGGCAAGTTCACACTGCTCCAAGGCGTTCTGAAACAGCGTCAGCTCCGACTCGCCGGTCCAAGGCCGGGGCAATTGATGCTCATAGAAAATGCCGAATCGCATGGCGGGCGTCCCCCTCCGTCATCTTGAAAAGTTTAACAATCTACTCCCCTGAGTCGGCCTCGTCCATGGCATTTGCCACCACCACTTGGGAGGTGGGCATGACCACCGCGGTCAATTCCGATGGCACATCGGAGGCGACCGGCGGCCGCACCCGCATGCGGTACAGGGTGAAGCCGATCAGGAGCGCATTCAACGCGGCCACGAAGTAGTACAGGCTGGGCGAGCCGAACAGGCTCATCGCCCGGGCGCCGAGCAAGGGCCCGAGCAGGCCACCAACGCCGTTGATCAGGATGATGCCGCTGCTGGCCGAGAGAATCTGGTGGCTGCTCAATTGGTCGTTGATGATGGAGATGGACACCGAATACATCGGCTGCACGGCGCCGCCGACCAGGAACAGCATCACGGCGAGCAGCCAGAAGTTGCCGAAGGCCGCGGCGGTGGGCACCAAAAACGCCGCCACCACTGCGGCGCCGGCCAACAGCAGCAGCGTGTGGCGCCGGTCCTGAACGTCCGAGAGCCGGCCAATGGGAATTAACACCGCCAACCCGCCGGCCATCAAAGTGCCCACCAGGATGGAGCTGGCGGTGAGCGAATAACCCAGTTCCCGGCCAAGCACGGCTGTCAGCCACATGATGGCGCCCAAGGTCATCCCCTGAATCAAAACCGCAACCGCCCCCAACGGCGTCGCGCGAATGAAGCGGGCCAAGTGCAAATGCTCCGAGAATTCGATGGGCGGCGCGGCGATGGAACTCAACAGCACCGGAATCATGGCCACCGAAAGAATGACCGACGCGAGAATGAAAGGCTCGAAGCCGTTCGGCGGCCACAGGTTGACCACTGCCTGCCCGGCAATGAACCCCAAGGCGATGGTAAACATGTAGGCGGCTAAGTAGCGGCCCCGGTTTTCGTTGGAGGACACCGCGTTGAGCCAGCTTTCGGCCACGAGGTAGAGCCCCGAAAAGCAGAACCCGCTCAGCAGCCGAAACAGGTACCACCAAGCCGGCTCAACAAAGGTGGCGTGCAGCAAGATGGTCACCGACGCCATCGACGACAAGGCCGCGAACACCCGAATGTGCCCCACCTGCGCCATCGACAGCGGCGTGAGCCAGGCACCAAGCAGAAACCCGGCATAGTACGCTGACATGATGAAGCCGATCGCATCCAGCGAAAACCCTTCTAGCGATGCGCGAACGCCAAGCAGGGTGCCCTGCATGCCGCCGCAAAGGGCAATGAGGGCAACCCCGATCAGCAGGGTGCGGGCCAAGGCGAAACGGGTGGTCATCGGCGCGGCCGGTTGGTTGAGGGCGGCGGATTTTCGCGGATTTGGAAGGACGGGGGGTAGCGATTTTTTTTGGGCAGCGTTCCTTCAGTTCCAGGGGCGTTTGGAATTCGCCGCGTACTCTGTTAGCATCGGGCTAGACGACTGGCTACCCACTTCGATCCCCCCGACGCACCATTATTCGCCAACTCCGCTTGCACCGCGCAGGCTCGACAGAATTCCCAACCATTGGTTCCAACATGGCCAAAAGAAAGGCAAAACGACAGCAGGTTCTTTCCTCCACAAACGCACGTGAAGCCATCGCCGAAGATGTCCAGGCATTTTTGGCGGCTGGCAAGAAGATCCAGAAGATTCCCGCCGGCGTAAGCGGGTGGCGTGCCCAAGGGGGCACCCGCCACATCGTGATCAGCAAAAGCAAGAAAAACTAGAGGCGCACCCGTTCGGACGGGCAGCGCGGAACGGCTAGCCGCGCAGGGCCGGCATCACCGCCTTGGCCAGTAGGCGCTCGTTCTCCGCCACATAGTCGCTCGGACAGGCCGAGTTGAGCATGATGGTGCGCGCTCCGGCGTCGATGTACTCCCGCAGCCGCGCCACGACGTCATCAGGGTTGCCGGCCAAGGCGTACTTGCCGACCAACGCCGAAAAGTCCTGGTTGTACTGCAACGACAGGCGCTCCACAGCCATCCTGATGCCAGTGTCCCGGTCCTCGTGCACGGCGAAGAAGATGAACAGCCCCGGCTTGACCGGCGCCGGCCGTTCCGAGGACGCCGAGTAACTCTCGATCCGCTCAATGCTGCCGGCAAGCTTCTCCGGGGTGTACATGTAGGGCAGCCAACCGGTGCCGAACCGGGCGCAGCGGCGCATGGCCGCTTCGCTGCGGCCCGATATCCAAATGGGCGGATGCGGCCGCTGCACGGGCTTCGGCCCTAGGGTGACCCCGCTCAACGTACTGAAACGGCCTTCGTAGTGCAGGTTGTCCTCACGGCAAAGACGGTTCAGGATGTCGAGGCTTTCATCGGTGCGCGCGCCGCGCTCGCCGACCGGCACCCCGCAGGCTTCAAACTCCTTGGGAAACTCCCCACCGACGCCCACGCCCAAGCTGAAGCGGCCACCCGAGACCTGATCCAAGGTCGCCACCTGCTTGGCCAGCAGCGCCGCCGGGTAAAGCGGCGCCAAGGTGATGGTGGACATCATTCGGATGCGTTCGGTGGCGCCCGCCGCCGCAGCCAGGGCAATCAAGCCATTGCCCACCGGGCCATGGAAAAAGACGTGCTCGCCGGTGCAAACGTACTCGTAGCCCAAGGCCTCCGCTTCCCGCGCATCCGCCGCCACGTTGTCCAAACGGCGCAGTCCGATGCCGAACTCGACGTTGCTCATGTTGTTACTCCTTTAGTCCGCGATTCGAGCTTGCTGCATCGAAAGCAACTCGACCTCATCGCCGACGCGAACGACGCCGGGCGACTCCACGGTGGCATACACGCCGAGGTTGCCTCCCGCCTCGCGCACCAGCGCGCGCATGATCGACGGGTCCTTGGGCAGGTCCGCGAATGGGTGCGTCACCATAACGCACCGGGGGCACTCGACCGTCACGCGGAACGTCGCCTCGCCAAGCCTAAGCCGCATGCCGCGCCATGCCATCTCGGGCATCTCGGTTCCGGATGTGGTGTCCGAAATCACGAGGTTCGGGCGGAAGCGGCGGACATCGAACGCCGAATCCGGCGCTTTGGCGGCCATCGTCGCCAAGGCGGCGTCGGTCAGGAGCAACAGCGGAAAGGCGTCGAAGTAGGTTCCCGGGGGCGACTCGAACTCCATGAGTTCCGGTGGGAACCGGCCAACATCCGGCAGCGGTTCGTCCGCTGTTCTGGCGAAGATGGCGCGCAGTTCGGTGTCCATATCCTCATGGGTCGGCCGCCCGCGCCGGTAGTGATCGAGCGCCTCCGCAGGGAGCAGCGGCCAAAGGCTGACCTCGTGCTGCAAGGCGCTAGACAGCTTGGCATTGACGTCGGCGGCACCGGTGCCGAGGGTGCTCCCGTCCGGAAAGGTGATTTCGGCTGGACTTGAGCCCTCGTCCTTGGGGGGCGCCAAGTAGCGCGCGCTCAGGTTCATCAGCGCCGGGATCTTCTTTGCCCCGCGAATCCCGCCGCGCACTTCATCACGCACGGCCCATGCCCGGTCGCCGGGAAGCCCTCTCGTTCCCAGCCGCGCTTCGTCGAGAAGCTCTCCCGCCATGCTTTTCACGGGATACCGGCGAATCTCCCGCAGGGAACCCACCCTCATTGCGTTCCTCCCTATCCGTTCGTGCCCGATGAAACCGCGTCGCCGTCAGGCACGGGGATGGGCCTTGCGGTCAACAAGCTGACCGTACTGCAAAGCTTGGGCTGAAACAACGTCCTAGGGTTGCAGGCGCACAATGTCCCACAGCCCCGAGCCGCGCATCCGGTAGCTGAAACGGTCATGCAGGCGCCCCAACCTGCCCTGCCAGAACTCGTACTCCACGGGATGGAGGCGATAGCCACCCCAATCGGGCGGACGGGGCAGCGCGTCGGGGGCGTGGGCTTGGCGCAGCGCCTGCACGGTTTGTTCCAGCGCTTCGCGGTTGGCCACCGGGGCGGACTGCACCGAAGCCGCCGCCGCATAGCGGCTATCCGAGGGCCGGGACTCGAAATAGGCAGCCGACTCGGCGACGGACAAGCGCTCGACGGAGCCGGTGATGCGCACCTGACGATCCTGTTCGCGCCAATAGAACAAGGCGGAGGCGAACGGATTTTCAGCCAGTTCCGTGCCTTTGAGGCTGCGGTAGTCGGTGTACCAGCACAGTCCGTTGGCGTCGAAGTGCTTGAGCAGCACGATGCGCACCGACGGCATCCCGCCCGCCCCTGCCGTCGCCAGCGCCATGGCCGTAGCGTCAACGGCACCGTGGGCGACGGCATCGTCCAGCCAAGCGGCAAACTGCCTGAGCGGGTCGGCCGCCAAGTCGACGCGCTTCAGCGTCGCCGTGCCATACTCCCGCCGCCGGGTTCGTTGATCGCCGCTGCTGCTCACTTGCATCTTCCATTCCAGCGCTCGCTTGATGATAGCGCCATACGGCGGACTGATCAGGTTCAGAAACACATCGGAACCTGACCCACTCAACGAGTGCGGAGTTTCGCGCCAGCGAAACTCCATACGCGACCGTCAGGTCGCGCGGGCTTGACTGCCGCGCCGCCGCACCACTATGGTTGATCGCGTCTCGACGATCCCTGAACTTGCCATCGTGAACTCGGTCGAAAACGTTCCTGTGCTCATCGTCGGCGGCGGACCCACCGGATTGGTGCTATCCATTCTGCTGTCCCGGTTCGGGGTCGATTCGCTGCTGGTCGAAGCGGATCCCAGCACCTGCAATCATCCCCAAGCCCATGTGGTGAACCGCCGCACAGTCGAGATCCTGCGCTCCATCGGCCTCGAGGAGGCCGTGCACGCCCAGTCCGATCCCTTGGCCCAAGGCGCAATCCGCTTCGTCACAAGCATCGCCGGGGAGGCGCTCGCCTCCCTTGAGCCCAACCTTGACGAGTCGCGGCTTGCGGCCCGCCGTGCCGCGAGCCCCAGCGAAAACACCTCCTGCCCACAGGATCTCATCGAGCCGCTGCTGGCTGGCAAGGCCCAGGAAGGCCCCGGACGCATCCTCTTCTCAACCGAATTGACCGGTTTTGAGCGCAAGGAGGACGGGGTCGTCGCGACAGTCACTGCAAACGGCCAGGAGCGACGGATCCAAGCCCGGTGGCTGGTGGGCTGCGATGGCGCATCGAGCCGCACTAGGGACTTGGCCGGCATCGAGATGGAAGGCTTGCCGACATTGGCCTACATCGTCGGCATCTACTGCCACATGGATCTCTCGCGCTGGGTGGCCGATCGGCCTGTGATGCTGTATTGGACGATCGATCCGGAAAGTCCCGTTACCATCATCCACATGGGCCGCAACCGCTGGTCCGTTCAAACCGCCTTCAGCGGCGACCACGTCCCCCTCGACGAGTTCACCCCCGAACGTTGCGCCGAGATCGTTCGCCGGGCGGTTGGCGCGGACGTGGCGGTTGACGTGCGTTCCGTGAAGCCTTGGGCCATGACCGCGCAAACGGCCCCCAGCTGGCGCCAAGGTCCGGTCTTTCTGGCTGGTGATGCGGCGCACCGCTTTCCACCGACGGGCGGATTCGGCATGAACACCGGCGTGCAGGACGCGCACAACCTGGCGTGGAAAATGGCTGCGGTGCTGAATGGACAGGCCGGCGAAGGCTTGCTCGACACCTACGAAGCGGAACGCAGCCCCGTGGCGGTGGCGAACAGTGAGTTCAGCGTCAGGAACGTGTTCGGCTTCGCCAAGGTCATGGGCCCGGGCGCCATGGCCCAGGGACAGCGGCTGGCAGCGGGGGAGGTGACGCTGGAAGCCCTGTCGGCCGAGATTCAAGGGATTCTGGACGCCGAAGCCGGCCACTTCGACGCTCCGGGGCTGGAGCTCGGGTTCTGCTATGAGAACGGCGCGCTGATCCCGGACGGTACCCCCTTGCCGGCGGTCGACAACCCGGACCGTGACTACCTGCCCAGTGCCCGGCCCGGCGCCCGGGCACCGCACTTGTGGCTGCAGCGGGATGGCGAGCGCCTGTCCAGCCTAGATCTCTACGGCGGCGGCTTTACGTTGCTCGCCGGCACCGATCAGGCACCCGCGTGGCGGCAAGCGGCCAACCAGACGTCGCCGAAGGTCGAGCCGGTTGTCATCGGCGATACGGCCATCGATCCCAACGGCCATTGGCAGGACCTCTACGGAGTTGCGGACGGCGCGGTGTTGATCCGCCCCGACGGCCATGTGGCTTGGCGTTCCAAGCACAGTGTGGATGATCCGGGGCGCGAGCTGCAGGACGCGCTGGACCAAATTCTCCGCGGAACCAAGGGGTAACCGGGCATGATGAAGTCACTGCGCGCGATTGTGCCCTTGCTGGCGCTTGTCCATGGATGCGGCGGGCCAAGCAGCGACTCTTTCGAGCAACGGGCCGGCGAGCTGGCTCGGGAGCTGCTGGTCGTCGACACTCACATCGACCTCCCCTACCGGCTGCACAGGAACTGGCAGGATGTCTCGAAGGCGACTGAGGAAGGGGACTTCGACTACCCCCGAGCACGAGCCGGCGGTCTGGATGCGCCCTTCATGTCCATCTACATTCCCCCCAAGGTCGATGCCGAGGGCGGCGCGGTGGCGCTGGCCGATGAATTGATCGACTCGGTGGAACGGATCATTGACGACGCGCCGGAAAAGTTCGCCCTGGCCACCTGCGCGGACGACCTCATGGCCATCAAGGCCTCCGGGCGCATCGCATTGCCGCTGGGCATGGAGAACGGCGGTCCCATCGATGGCGACTTTGCCAATCTGCGCCACTTCCACGACCGGGGCATTCGCTACATCACCTTGGCCCACGCCAAAAGCAACCACATCTCCGACTCCTCCTACGACTCATTCAAGCGCTGGCAGGGCCTCTCCCCCTTCGGCAAGTCGCTGATTGCGGAAATGAACCGCCTAGGCACGATGATTGATGTCTCGCACCTCTCCGACCAAGCGTTCTGGCAGGTCATGGAACTGAGCCAAGCGCCGGTCATCGCCACCCACTCCTCCCTGCGCCACTTCACCCCCGGCTTTGAGCGCAACATGAGCGACGAAATGGTCGCCGCGCTCGGCGAGGCGGGCGGGGTCATTCACATCAACTTTGGCAGCGGCTTCCTGACCCAGGCCGCGCGGGCGTACAGCGACACGCAACGCAAGGCCGTGCTCGGCTACGCCTTCACCAACCATCTCGCCGAGGACGACCCGCAGCTTAGGGACTTCATGGCGCAATACCGGGAAGCGCACCCCTATCCCTACGCCACCCTCGATGACGCCCTCGACCACTTCGACTGGGCCGTGGCCCTGGCAGGGGTCGACGCCGTCGGCATCGGTTCGGACTACGACGGGGTGGGCGATTCCTTGCCCACGGGCCTAAAGGACGCATCCACCTACCCCAATCTGATCCATGGCTTGCTCGGCCGCGGCTACAGCGAGCAGGACATCGCCAAGATACTGGCCGGAAACCTGATGCGCGTGTGGCGGGCTGTTGAGGCGCTAGCCGATTCCCACGGCAACCCGGCGCATTGCAGCGCCGCCCAATCGGAGTAGCGAACGGCCAGTTCGAGGGCGGGACGCCCTCGCTCCGGGGACTAGCCACGATTCGAAGCGATTCCTCCGGAGCGAGGGCATTAACGAACCTTCGGTTCGCGCCCTCGGACGGCGCGAAGCGCCGTGTTTCTGCGTACTGTCAGACTTGGTAGCGGTAGTACTCGACGCCTCGGTCGTCGAAGTGGTTGCTGCGGTCACCGACACGATCGATGTAGAACACGCCCGCCGCGTCCTGCCGATTGGGGAGGTCGCTGCGATCATGCAACATCTCGTACTCCTTGCGGTCCAAGATTCGGGTGTTGTCCAGCGCCGCGGAGAACTGGATCTTGTCAGCGGCCGCCTCCCAGCCCCGCACCACCTGCATCGGAATGACCTCGGCGGCGTCGCCGCTGCCGTAGCCAACCGTCAATACCCGCTCGCCCGCCAAGGGCACCGAATTCAAGGACGCCTCCTCGAAGCCAGCGGCCATCCAAGCCGGCAGCGAAGCCGTGTAGAGGTTGCCGACTTCGCCCATCCGCTGGGCCCCCAACTGCGTCATCAACCCGCCGAACACAGGCAGTTGACGCAGCAACCGGGCGGCTTGGGTGGCCAAGGGATAGACCTCCGCATTGATGTTTTGCTCCCGAACCAGGTCGTACAGGGCGTGCTGGGAGGTCAGCTCCTGGGCCAGCGCGTCGCCATCGATCCCGGATGACTTGGCGTAACTCGCCAACTCAGCACGGTCGGCGGCACCCCCTGCAGCCAAAGCCAGCAGGTAGCTCACGGCCAAGCCCATCTCCGCCATGCGCTGGTAGGGCCGGTGCAGGAAGACCGCCTTGACTTCCTTCAGGAAGGTGCTCGGGGCGCTGGTGAGGCGCGGGAACAAATCCTTCATGGCGCCCAAAACCGCGTCGATGTAGCAGGTTGTGGAGTACTTGCCGTTGAATACGGGAAAGTCCTTGAGCTGCGCGAACCGGCCGATGGTCTGCTCGGCAAAGCGTTGAAACGGCTTGCGGAAGTCCACCCCACGATACGCCGAAGAGGAGCCCGACACACCGAGTTCCACGTCCAGCAAGCGGGGACTCTCCTCCACGAGCAGGGCGACGGCGCCGGCGCCCTGAGTCGGCTCCCCCGACGATGCGCGCTGGTACTCGGCAATGTCCGAACACACGACAATCGCCTTGCGGCCCTGGCCATCAACCGCCAAGTAGCGAAACGCTGCCTTGAGCGCGTACACCCCGCCGAGGCAAGCGTGCTTGAACTCCGGCACCTCACAGGCGCGGCTGAGCTGCGGCAGCTGATGTTCGGCAAGGGCGTCGTTGACCATGCCCTTGACGATGATCGCGCCCGCCGAGTTGTCGGTGCTCGATTCGGTGCCGAGCGCCAAGTAACCGATGGAGCGCGGGTCCACGTTGTACTGGCGAATCAGGCGCAGCACCGCCGTGGCCGCCATCGTGTAGGTGTTTTCGTTGGGGCCGCTCATGCGGAATGTGGTGCCAATGACCGCCTTGACCTTCTCCCAAGCATCCCCGGTCCAGTCACACCAATCCGCTAGACGGACCGTGTAGGGAGGGAGATAGGCTGCGAACCCGCTAATGCCAACGTTTGAAGTGCTCATATGCGTCTCCAAGGCAGATGGAAAGGCCTATATGCGCATATTACTTGACTGATTGCGTAGAACGCAAACGAGATTCCGGTCCCCTGCGGCCCAGTTCGAGGGCGCGAACTAAAGTTCGTTGATGCCCTCGCTCCGTCAATGTGTTCTCAGGCGACGGCGGACGTCGTCGAGCAGCGGCGACGGGACAATGCCCCAGATCTCTTCAATGGCGCTGCGCCAGCCGGGATCGTGCCATTTCGTGACACCCTCGGCATAGGAGGGCCGCGACTGCAAGCGTTCCCAGTAGCCGCTGAGATGGGGAACGGCTGGGTCTTGCAGAGCCGCCTCAAGGCCCACGTCCTGCAGCCGATGAAAGCAGGCCATCATGGTGATGTCGGCCAAGGAGAAATCGCCCAACAGCCACGGCCCACCAAACTCGGCCAGGTTGCCGTTGGCCGTGGCGAGGCCTTGGCAAAGGGAATCCAAGGCGCCTTCCAAGACCTCCGGCGGCAGTTCGCTGGCGCCCTTCTCCCGCAGCCGCATGAACAGCTCGCGGCGCATGGGGACGGGATGGCGCGCCATGTTGGCAGCCACGGTGGCCATCGGCTGGCGTTCCAAAAGCTTCGCAAGGATGGGCAGGGTCAGCACCGGAATCGCCGTGCCGAACGTGGTCCCCAAGCGGCGGCTGTCGTCCAGCATGCCGAGTTGAAACCACTGGTCGGCGAGCGCCTGCCGCGGGGCTTCCGTGGGCCACAGACGCTCACCGCTCTTCGGGTGCGCGTCATCGATGTGCTTGACGATGCGATGCGCGTCATAGACCGGCTCGCCGTTGTGGACCAAGGTCGGCACCTGGCCCTTGGAATTGATCGCCAGATGCTCTGGGGACAGGTTCTGGCAGTCGGCGTTCATGTCGCACAGCATGATGTGGTGCGACTTGAACGCCAGCCCTTTTTCTAGAAAGCCGAGTCGGGCTTTCTGCGAGCACAGCGACTCGTTGCAGTGGTAAAGCTCGAACTCCTGCTGCCACGGGATGGCCACGGCGCGCGGCTCCTCGATGCCTAAATCCGCTAGAAGTTCAGCTGAAACTCGACGCCGAACTCTCGCGGCTTGTGGAAGTAGGTCTGAATGAACACCACGTTCAAGGCACCGACGCGAATGTCCTCATCGGTGAGGTTCCTGCAGTACGCCGAAACCCGGAAGCGCTCGCTGTCCGGCGCATAGGCGATGAAGGCATTGCTGATCACCGCCGCTTGGCGGTAAAAGATGTCACCGCTCACCCCCGGCGCAAGCAGGTGGCGGGACATGTAGCGCCCGTCGATGTGGAAGTGCGCCACGCCGTCCGCCACCGGCAGCCGGTAGTCGAGCGCGGCGTAGGCGTTCCACTTCGGCGCATTGGGCAGGTCGAAGTGGGTGTTGTCGGTCTTGATGCCGTCGTTGTTGAGGTCCACGAAGAAATCCGTCCACTTGGCATCGAGATAGGCGGCGTTGAGGCTGAGGGTGAGTTGGTCAGTCAAAAGGAACGTGGACTCAAGCTCCAAGCCAAAGATCTCCGCATCGCCCAGGTTCTCCTGAATGGCCTCCGTGCCCCGCTGCGCCGCGTTGAGCCGGCGCACCACGCCCACCACATCCTTGTAGTCGGAGAAGAAGGCGGCGGCGTTGACCCGAATGCGGTTGTCCAGGAAATCGCCCTTCAGGCCGGCCTCATAGCTGGTGAGGGTCTCCGGGTCATAGGGGCCGACGTTTTGCGCCACGCTGGCCCTGGCGTTGTAGCCGCCGCCCTTGTAGCCGGTGGAAACCGTGCCGTACACCAGCACATCGTCGTTGACCTCGAAGTTCAGGCCGGCCTTCCAGGTGAACTCATCCCAGTCGCCTTCCGGCGTGAACGGCGGCGGGGTGCGGGGGAAGGTCGCCTGGGCGTGGAACTTCTTGTCATCCATGGTGATGCGCCCGCCGACCGTGGCGGACAGCCGATCAGTGAAGTGGATGTCGGTCTGCCCGAAGAAGGCGGTGCTCTTAGAGTCCTGGCTGTTGACCGCGAAGACCTTGGCGTCCTCGAACTCGATGCTGGCAAAGGTCAACGGCGGCGGCAGGCCCGGGCCCAAGTTCTGCAGAATCGTGGTGACGTAGTCCTCCTGCACGTAGAACACCCCCAGGACGTAGTCGAACAGCTCGCTGTGCGAATCCGCGAAGCGCAGCTCGATGCTCTGCTGGTCATGCACCGTTTCGCGGGCGAGATGGAAAATGGTCCGAGCGACATTCGGCGGGCGCGGCGGCGAGCCCAAGGGAATGCGTCCAGGGCGGGCGTCAAAGTCGCCAAACGTCAAGTACTCCAAGTCTCTGGTGTTGGCCACCAAGGTGAAGGTGCCGACATCGGTTTCGAGATTGGACTCCAGGGTGACGCCCCAAGTCTCCAAGTCCGAGAAGCCGTCCACGTCCTGTTGGACGGTGTACATCTTGCCATCGTATCCGGTGCCGCCCGGGTCGAGCAGCTCATTGCTGCTGCCGGGGCCGATGACCTCCTCCCGCTCATAGTCAGCGATCAGCGTGGCATCGAAACGGCCGTTCGCAAAGGCCAAAGTGCCGCGCACGCCATCCATGTCGGTTTCGCCCAAGTCGGTGCCGGTGTAGCCGTTTTTGTAGTAGCCGTCGTAGTCCCGGGTGACGCCGGCGATCTTGGCCCGCATCATGCCATCGGCGAAAGCTCCCGAATTGACCACCGCGCGCAGCGAGCGCAGGCCGTTGTCGCCCACGGCCACCTTGACCTTGCCGCCCGCCTCCTCGGTGGGCCGGGCGCTGACCATGTTGATGGTGCCGGCCAGGTTGTTGCGGCCAAACAGGGTGCCTTGGGGGCCGCGCAAAATCTCCACTCGCTCGAGGTCGAAGGCGTCGTTGAGGATCCCCGCGTTGCGCGTTAGGGATACGCCATCAAGAGATATGCCGGTCTTGGGGTCGGCGTTCGGGTCGGGGTCCAGGAAGGCGATGCCGCGCACCGCGAACTTGCCGATGTTGGGGATCAGGCCGAGCTCCGTGAGGATGACGTTGGGCGCGATGCCGTTGAGGTCAACCAAGTTGGTGGCGCCGTTGTTCTCGAGCATGTTGCCGTCGAACGCCGTAATGGCGATCGGCACCTCCTGAATGCTCTGCTCACGCTTCTGGGCGGTGACGACGATTTCCTCAAGCACCATCTGTTGGGCGTCGCTCGCCGCAAGCGACGCTGAGGCGCCCCCGAGCAGCAGCGGCAAAACAAGGACAAAAGAGACTTTGCGCATGGTTTCCCTCCTTTGCTCCCGTGTGGAAGCAGCCAGCCTCTCCTAACGGAGCCTACTGTAACCCGCGCCTAGCCGATTGTATAGGAATGCCGGCACGCAGGCTCAGGAATCGCTCGCAACCAACACTCGATCCGTCAGCAGTGCCCTCACCTCATCATCGGAATAGCCCGCCTCGCGCATCACTTCCCAAGTTTGGGCGCCGATTTCCGGTGCCCGGGTGGGAGGGCGCTTGGCTTCGCCATGCACGAAAACCGGTGAGTTAACGGTGAGCCGGTAGCCCTCACTCTCATCATGGGTGGGCAAGATGATGCCGCTCGCCTTGAGCTGCTCGTCATGCACCACGTCGCCCATGGGCGCGACCACCCCGCAGGTGACCCCGTGGGCATCGAGGCGTGCCATCAGCTCCTGCTGGGTGAGCTGCGATGTTGCAGCGGAGATCAGGTCGCTGAGCGCGTGGCGGTTGCGCATCTGCGCATCGAAGTCGGCGAAGCGCTCATCGTCCACCCATTCCGGATGGCCGAGGGCGGCGGCCAATTGCGGCCACTCCCGTTGGCTGTTGATGAGCGCCAACACCACGAAGCGATCGTCCTTGGTCGGGTAGGCGATGGTGAATGGATTGCGCAGCCCCTTGGCCTGTTTGTAGGCGCTCAAGTCCAGCCCGGCGATCACCCCCTGCAGCGCCATGCCGTTGGCCCAAGCGCCGCTGGCAGCCAAGGAGGTGCTGACTTGGCAGCCTTCGCCGGTGCGTTCGCGCCGAAAAAGGCCGGTCATGATGGCGCCGAATAGGCACATCGCCGTGTTGTGGTCGCCCATGCCCGGTGCTGAGCTCTGGGGCGTCTGGCCAGGTTCGCGAATGAACTCCATCAAGCCGGAACGGGCCCACCAAGCGGTGATGTCGAAGCCCTTTCGAGCCACCTCCGGCCCCTCGGTGCCGTAACCGGTCAGTTGGGCGAATACGATGCGCGGGTTGATGGCCCGCAACTCGTCGTAGGTCATGCGAAATCGCTTGAGCTGGCCTTGCAGAAAGTTGGTCAGAATGACGTCGGCGTCCGCCACCAGCCGATGCAGAACCGCTTGGCCCGCTTGCGTCGTGAGGTCGAGGCCGATGCTGCGCTTGTTGCGCGAAGTGAGTTGCCAGTGATAGGGCACCGGATGCTTGCCCACCAGTTTGCGGTAGCCGTCGCCGCCGGGGGGCTCCACCTTGATGACATCGGCACCGAAGTCGGCCATGACGGTGGCGGCGCCCGGCCCGGCCAGAAAGGACGCGGCGTCGATGACGCGAATGCCCTCCATCAAGTAGGTCATGGCCGCTCCAAGCGAAAGATCATGCCATCCGACACCCAGCCCTCGTCGGGATCGACTTCGTACTTGTCGGCATAGGCCAGTGTCACCCGGCTGCGCTCTCCGGCCTCCTCGACCAAGGTGGCCTGCAGGCGATACAGGCCGTCGTCAATGCGCACCCGAACATTGTGGTCATCCTCAATGAACTCCGTCCAAGCGGTGCCGCCGCCGCTGGTGGCCACATAGAGATCGCCGTCGATGCCGACACCCCACATATTGATGGAGTAGGGATCGACCGGGCGGGTCTCCAGCTGGATGGTGTCCGGCACGTCGCCCCAGACTTCCGGCGGCTGACGGTCAGCGCCGGTCAGTTCGCCGCCAGGAATGGTGACGAAGGGCTCGCTGCACCCGGCAGCGGCCAACGCGCCTACGAAAACCGCCCAGCTTCGACTCATGCTGCTTGCCCTGCGTTGCGACCCGTCAATCCTACGATAGCCGAGAGCGAAATTCATGGCCTGCGCAAGGAAAATTCATGCGAGGGCAAGATGCCCTCGATCCGTGCGTTTCCCTTGGAACGAGGGCATCTTGCCCTCGCTCCCGGGCACCCGCCGCCTAAACGGGTGGCTCCCCCACCTGTCCGCCAAGCCACCAGCGGATCACCGGCAAGTGGGCTCGACCAATGTAGAGCTCGCCACCAACGATGTAGGATGGCACATCCCCGGCGCCCAAGGCCCGCACCTCGTCGGCTGCCGACGTCAGTTCCGCTTCCGCCTGCTCCTCCAGAAAGCGGCCGAAACCCTCGCCATCGCCGCCGGCGGAGACAATGGCGGCCTCCACGGCGCTCCGATCGCTGGGGTCCATGCGGCCGGCCCACACCTCGGTGAACACTCGGTTGACATAGTCATCCCGTTGGCTTGCGCCGGCGTCCTGGCGCTTCATCCATGCTAGCCCGGCGTTGGCCGCGAAGCTGTCGAGCTCCGCCTCCGGGTGCACCCACTCAATGCCTTGGCCGCGGGCGTAGAAGCCGAGTTCCCAGCGGCGGTAATCCGCCCGCGCACGTCGATGCCGCGCACCTCGTGACGCCGGGTCAGCCTCCCGTCGTTCGGGCCGGGGCTTCAGGTGGAAGGGCCGCCAGTCAATCGCGGCACCGGTCTCCTCCGCCGCGGCAAGGGTTGGCCCCAAGGCCAAACGCGCCTGGGGACTCTTGAAGTCGATGTAGGCGACTAAATCCACTAGAACGGCTGGTAGGCGATGTCGGGGGCGTCCCCGTGGCGTCCGCCGAGATGCCAGCGCACGAAGGGCAGATGTTCGCGGCCGAAGAACGGCTGGCCGTCAACAACGTAGGTGGGAACGCCGAACACCCCCGCGGGCAGCAGTTGGGCTTGCAGGGCATCGTGCTCAGTGCGCCCCTCGCCGTCCAAGTAGCCGCGAAAGCCCTGGGTGGCGACACCGGACTCGTCAAGCAGCGCCTCGATGACGCCAGCATCCTCAATGTCCAGTTCCCGCCGCCAAAAGCGGTCGAAGACGGTGAATGAGTAGCGCTTAAGGCATTCGCGCCCCGCCGCCTTGGCCCACTGCATGCCAATCCCGGCCAGCGATGAGTCCCAAATCTTGAGCGGGCCCTTGAGCACTAGGCTGCGGTGCCGGGCGGTGCGCTTGGCGTCCCGGTAGGCGTAGCGCACCCAGGACCACTGCTCCTCGCTGCGGTTGCTCTCCAGGACCTTGCCTTTGCCGTCCGCCTTGGCCGTGCCGAGGAAGCTGCCGATGTCCAGCGTGAGGTGCCGCCAATCGATTTCGATGCCGAAGTCATCCTCCAACTGGTAGCTGGGCTCCAAGGCGAGGAACGCGTACGGGCTCTTGTAGTCCACATAGACAATGAGCGGCGCCTGCGAGTTCAGGGGCTGCATGGCAAACTCCGGTCGGGTCCACAGGGATTGGTCAGACGCCTCCACCTTATCACCAACCCCGCAACTATGTTAGGTTCACCCGCGCCAAGAGGTCTTAAGGAGAACGTGGTTTGAAAAATCTGTGGTTCCACCTGATGCCCTACAAGGAACTGCCGGACAATTTCCGCGACCAGCACAAATCGGTGTGGGTTGATATCGATCCCGGCCTGCTCGATCCCAGCCGGGCACACGTCATGTACAACGAGTTCATGGACGAGCTGGAGTATGCCGCCGAGGTGGGCTTCGACGGCATCTGCTGCAACGAGCATCACGCCAATGGTTACGGGCTGATGCCATCGCCCAACCTGATCGCTGCCACCCTGGCCCGCCGCACCGAGGATGCGGCGCTCTGCGTGATGGGCAACTCGCTGGCGCTCTACAACCCGCCCATCCGGGTGGCCGAGGAGTTCGCCATGCTCGACTGCATCTCCGGCGGCCGCCTGATCGCCGGCTTCCCAGTCGGCTCGCCCATGGACACCGCCTACGCCTACGGACAGAACCCGTCCAAGCTGCGCGAACGCTACTACGAAGCACACGACCTCATCATGAAGGCCTGGACGGCGGAAGAGACCTTCGCCTTCAACGGCCGCTTCAACCAGCAGCGCTACGTCAACGTCTGGCCGCGGCCGGTGCAAAAGCCCCATCCCCCCGTTTGGATTCCCGGCGGCGGCTCCATCGAGACCTGGCGCTGGTGCGCGGAACTCGACTACGTGTACTGCTACCTCTCCTACTTCGGCTACAAGCTCGGCCTGCGCACCATGCGGGGGTTCTGGGAGGAGATGGACCAGCTCGGCAAGGACCGCAACCCCTACCGGGCGGGCTTCCTGCAGTTCGTCGGCGTCGCCGAAACCCACGAAGAGGCCCTGCGCCTGTACAAGGAGCCCGCCGAGTACTTCTACGGCCGCTGCCTGCACGTCAGCCCCGCCTACGTCCAGCCGCCCGGCTACACCACCGAGGCCACCATCCGCGCCCAAGTGCAGTCCCAGGTTGCGGCGGCGGCCATGAAGGGACGGAGCAAAAAGACCAAGCGGGGCGGCTTCAGCGGCGGCGCCACCACTTGGGAGGAGATTCTCGAGGCCGGTTACGTCATCGTCGGCACGCCCGACGAAGTGGCCGAGCGGCTGCGCGAAGTCTGCACCACGCTCAACGTCGGCAACCTGATGCTGTTGCTGCAGTTCGGCAACATGAGCCACGAGCTGGCGAAGTACAACACCCAGCTCTACGCGGAGCAGGTGCTGCCCCAGATCAGCGGCCTCTTCTCCGAGTGGGAAAACCGTTGGTGGCCGGAGCCCATGGCCGGCGCGGACCGGCGGTCGCCGCGTCAAGTCGCCGCCTGATGCGCCAACGAAGCCTGCGCAGCAACGGCGCGGACGTTCGGATTTGGGAGCAGGGTGAGGGCGAGCCCCTCGTCTTCCTGGCCGGCTTCGGCGGCCTGCCCAAGTGGATTCCCTTCCTCGACCGGCTGGCCGAAAGCCGCCGCGTCATCGTCCCTTCCCTGCCCGGCTTTCCCGGCGCCGAAGGCCACGACCGGCTGGACGACCTGTCAGATTGGACAGCCGCCACGTTGGACATCCTGGAAGGCGCCACCGACGCCCCGTTCGGCCTAATCGCCAGTTCAGTCAGTGCGCCATTGGCCCTCGAAGCCGCCGCGATGCAGCGCCAACGCATCGCCAAGCTGGTGCTGATCGGCCCCTTCGGCGTCCACGACGAGCGCCCTCGGGCCATCGATCTCTGGGCGCAGCGCCCTGGACCCAAGAGCTATCCGCCGCTGCTGTGCGCCCGTCCGGAACGATACGCCGCGCTTTGGGAAAAGCCCGACGACGTGGATGAAATCGAATGGCAGGTGATGGAGATCCGAGCCCGGGAAGCGGCGGCCCGCTACCTGTGGCCGCTCAACGACACCGGCATCCTCAAGCGCGCCTACCGAATCACCCAACCCATGCTGCTGCTTCGGGGCACGGAGGACCGATTGGTCCCCAGAACCAGCCTAGAAAAGCTAAATACCGCCGTTGCCGGCGAAGCCTTGATCCAGGAGGTGGCCGAAGCCGGACACCTGGTGGAACTCGACCAGCCGAAAGCCTTGGCCGGGCTGGTCAATCAGTTCATCTAGGACCGGCTAACGCTTGCCAGCTGCCTCCTTGCGAGCCGCCTTGCCGCTGGCTATCTGCTCCCGGGCTTCCTTCTCGATCTTCTCCGCGCCGGTGGGGTCCACCCCCATCTCGTAGAGAATGCGCGAATTGGCGTGCCCCAAGTGATGCAGGCCGAAGGCCGAGTGGATGGCGTTGTACATGCCTTGGGCGTCCAGCGATTGATTCACGGCGAGCTTGGCCAGCTTCAAACCGAAAGGCGGCTGCTTGGCGATCCTTTTGGCGAGGTCCAAGGTGAAATCGTCGAGTTCGGCGTTCGGCACCACATGGTTGACCATGCCGAGCTCCTTGCCTTCCTGGGCGCTGATGGCATCGCCGGTGAAGAGCATCTCCTTGGCCTTGCGGTGGCCCACTTCCCAAGCGTGGACGAAGTACTCATGGCCGTTGACGCCGAAGGCGATCACCGGATCGGAGAACTGGGCGTCCTCGGCGGCAACGATCAGGTCGAAGGGCCAGACCAGCATCAGCCCGCCGGCGATGGCCTTGCCCTGCACCTGGGCGATGGTCGGTTTGGGCATGTTGCGCCACCGCCAGCAGAAGCCGATGAAAACCTCCTGCTCCATGGCCATGTGCCCCTCCTGGCCGGGACGGCGGTAGCCGCCCACGCCCATGATCGGCGGCCCAAACTCGCCGATGTGGCTGCGGTCCTTCATATGGTGCCCCGATGAGAAGTGCGGCCCGTCGGCGCCGATGATGACCGCCTTGATGGCGTCGTCGTGCATGGCCACGTTCAGGGCGCGGTCCATCTCGTAGAGCATCTGCTTGTTCTGCGCGTTGCGGATGTCCGCCCGCGCCAGCATGATCCGCGCCACGCCCTCGGCGGGCTCTTCGTAGCGAATCTGCTCAAATACGCTGGCCTCGCTCATGTTCAATGCCTCCGTTGTCCTGGTTTGCCGTTCCGCTTGCGCGGGTGAACCGCTTCGCCCTCGAGTCCGATCATCAACCCATCCTCATGCCACCGGAAATGCAGATCGCCTGCCCGGTCATGCCGTCGGATTCGCCACTGCCCAAATACACCGCGATGTGGGCGATTTCCTCCGGCTCGAGGAACCGGCCCATGGGCACCCGGCTCTTGGCCCCCGCGATCAACTCCTCGAACGAGACGCCCAAGGCTCGGGCATGTCCCTCGAAGGCGCCCATCATATCGGTTTCCACGAATCCGGGGCAGATGGCGTTGACATTGATGCCGAGGGCCGCGTTCTCCAGCGCCGCGCAGCGAGTCATGCCGACCACCGCGTGCTTGCTGGTGTTGTAGGCGGCCTGGTTGGGGCTCTCCCAACGGCCCGCGGTGGAAGCGATGTTGACAATCTTGCCGGAGCGGCGCTCGCGCATGTGGCGCAGCGTCAATTGCATGAGTTGGAAGACGGCATAGACGTTGACCTTCATCACCCGGTCGAACTCGGCCATGTCGTAGTCGGTGAAGGGCTTGCCGATGTAGATGCCGGCGTTGTTGACCACGATGTCCAACCCATCCCGCCAGTCCACGGCGGCGGCGAACAAGCCCTCCACCGCCTCGGAATCGCTTACGTCCGCCAAGTGGCAAGCGGCATCGACACCGTGCTTACTGACCAAGTCTCGTGTTTCCTCCAACTTGCCAGCATTGGTGGCGGTGAGGAACAGATTGGCGCCTTCGGCGGCGTAGGCGCAGGCGATGGCTCGTCCGATGCCACGGCTGGCGCCGGTGATCAGGGCGTTTCTGCCTTCCAAACGGTGCACTAGTCGATCTCCTTTGGATTGCTCGGCTCCGGCGCGACGCGCTCGGTTCCGGTGAAGGCCAACTCATCGGGCAGGCAAAGGAAGCGAACGGGCTGCAGAGTGATGTCAGCGCTGGCGCCAAAGGCGGTGACCGGATAATCCGGGCGAATCGCCCCGTCGCCCCAAGCCGCCGCATCATAGTCTTGAATGACGGGCCGGTAGCGCTCCGCCCGACGCGCTTCAATGGCGCTGTCGAACTGAACCAAGCGCAGGCCCTGGGGCAGGCTGGCACCGTGCATGGCGGAGAAGAACTGCAGATCGGACGGGCTCAGGGGCTCCGGCGCCACGGCCCGGGCAGCCAACGTGGTTCGGCCGCCTTCGTGAACCCGGACTTCGGCGCAATCATAGTGACGATCAAGGGACACTTGCGCTTCGCTGACGTGGAAGCCCCAGCCGGCCGCTAAACCGGCACCCGCCGCCATGTTGTCGATCACGGCCCGGCGCAGGAACAGCCGCGGCCGCGCGCCGCTGCGGCAGCTCAGCCGCAGCATGCACAGATTAAAGGTTCCCCAAGGACTGCGCGGCACGGACCAGCACAGCCATTGGGCAAGCAGCGGCAGGGTCGGATGCAGGGCCGGGGGCAGCAGGGCTTCGACATCAACGCCGGCCAGTTCATAACTGAACTGCACCATTTCAACGTCCTGCAGCCCGAAAGGCTCGCCAGCAAGGGCAGTGGCGTGCGGTGGATTCGCCACCAAGGCCTGCAACGCCGTGGTTCCCCGGTACACGTCAGGCGCTCACCGGGGCCGGGGCGCTCTTCGCTGGCGCCTGATCCGCAAAGTGCGGCATCACTTCCGCTGCAAACAGGCGCATGCTGTCCAGCACCTTGACCTGGGGGATGACCTCCAGCGCGTTCAGGAAGAAGTTGATTTCATCGATGCCGATGGATTCCCACTGCTTGATGATGGCGATAATTCGCTCCGGGTCGCCAATGGCCGAGCCCTCCGGCAGCTTGGCGCCAACACCAGGATCCTCCGTCACTTTCTTGCGGGCGGACGCGCCCGCGGCAAGATTGCCGAGCAGCCCGTAGGCGCGGGTGGGGTAGGCTTCGCGGGTGAACAGCAGATGGGCGTTGGCCAGCCCGAAGGCATTGACCAAGCCGTTGCCCCAGCGGGCGGCCTCCTTGATGTCCTCGTGGCAGAAGAGCTGGTTGAGGGTGGCCACGCGGTCGTTGACCGCGTCCCCCACGGGGTCGCAGAGCTGAACGCGCCGATGGTATTCCCGCGTGCGCCGTTCCTGTTCGGCAAAGCCCGCCGTGGCGACGCCCAAGGCGCCTATGCCGCGTTCCGCGGCATCGAGTTCGGTGCCCGGCGACGTGACGGTGACCCACATAGGCGGATGGGGGCGCTGCAGCGGCTTCGGCAGCACGGCCCGCTCCGGCATCGAGAAGCAGACGCCGTCGTGGGCATAGCGCGCCTCGGTCCACATCTTTGGAATGGCGCGCACGAACTCATCCCAAGTCTTCTTGGTGTGGTCTGGATCCACTTGAAATCCGGCCAACTCGGTCCAAGTCGAGGAGCGGGCAGTACCGAACTCCAACCGCCCTCCGGACAGCAGATCCAGCACCGCCGCGCGCTCCGCCACCCGAATGGGGTGGTTCATTTCCGGCACGCAGACCACGGCACCATGGCCAACCCGAATGTTGCGGGTTTGCATGGCGCAAGCCGTAAGAAACAACTCCGGCGCCGAGCAGTGGGAATACTCCTCCAGAAAGTGATGCTCCACCGCCCAAGCCGTTGAGAACCCAAGCTCATCGGCCAAGCGCACCTGCTCAAGCGCGTTTTCGTACACCAGCCGTTCGTTGCTCGGCAGGAACGGCCGAGGCACGGACAACTCAAAGAAAATGCCAAATTTCAAGATCGCCGTCCCCCCAATCGAGCCAACCCTAGGGTTCACTCCAACCGCGCCGCCAGCGCGGTCCACTCACTATCGATCTGCGTTACAAGACCCATGTTCCTTGCTGTGATTAAGAATAGCAAGACTGCGGGTTGCCCTTCGCTGGCGGCGGAATTACCCTCGCCTACAAACATTGCGCAGGGGTTGGGTTCATGAAGCTGTTTGCGAAGATCGTGCTGGGCTTGGTTCTGGCCATCACCGCCGCCGTCGCCGCCGTATTGATCGGCGCCCGTTTCGCCGATGGTCCCTTGGAGATCATCGCCGGCGGTCCCTTCACCACCGGCGAACTGCAATCGACGGCGCCGGTTGATTGGTCCTTCGTGCGGGACATCGAGACCATCGAGTTCCAATCTCTGGAGCCGCCACGCTCGCGCACCGTCTGGGTGCTGACCCACGAGGGACGGCTGTTCATTCCCTGCGGCTACATGGACTCAACCTGGGGGCGCATCTGGAAGCAATGGCCTATCGAAGCCGAACGCGACGGGCGCATCATCACCCGCATCGACGGCAAGCTCTACAACCAGAGCTTGGTGCGCATCCAAGCAGGGCCAGAGCTTCCGCCCTTGGTGGCGGAATTGTCGCGCAAGTACATGGGGGGCCAGCCGATACCGGTCGAGGCAGTGACCTCCGGCATGCTGTGGCTGTTTGAATTGACGCCAAGAGCATGACCCTCGCCTTCGAGGGGCTAAGGGTCATCGACTTCACCCAAGTTCTGGCCGGTCCCTTCGCCACCCAGCAATTGGCGGCGCTCGGCGCCGAAGTCATCAAGATTGAGCAGCCGGGAACCGGCGACTTCACGCGCGGCGGCGATCCCGAGCGGCCTTGGCCCATGTACACCACCGCCAACCTAGGCAAGAAAAGCCTGACGCTGAACCTCAAGAGCGACGCGGCCAAGGACATCGTGGGCCGCCTGGCCATCGGCGCCGACGCGGTGGTCGAGAACTTCCGGCCCGGCGTGATGGCGCGCCTCGGCTTTGGCTACGACCAACTGCGCAAAATCAAGCCCGACCTCGTGTACTGCTCAGTTTCCGGGTACGGCCAAAGCGGGCCAAAGTCACCGCTGCCCGCCTTCGACGGGGCCATCCAAGCCGCCTCCGGCATGATGGCCGTTTCCGGATTCCCGGAGAGCGGGCCGGTCCGGGCAGGCTACTTCGCCGTCGATATGGCCACTGCCATGCAGGCCGCCTTCGCCTTGTCCGCCGCCCTGTACCGCAAGCTGCTCACCGGCGAAGGCCAGCACATCGACGTGGCGATGATGGACACCTCAATGCTCATGCTCGCCCCGCAGATGACCGCCTTCCTGATGAATGGCAAAGCGCCGGAAAGGATCGGCAATCGCTCGCCCACCCTAGAGCCGACAGCCAACGTCTTCCCAACCGCCGATGGACACATCCAAATCGTGGCGCTCAAGGAAAGGCAGGCGGAGTCGCTCTTTCGGGTTCTCGGCCTTGAGGCCCATTACCCGGACTTCCCAGATGCCCGAACGCGGTTCAAGCGCAGCGAAGAAGTCAACGCATTGCTCTGCGCTGCCCTCAAGCAGCAAGGCACCGCCCACTGGCTCGACGCCCTGCTGAGGGCGGAGGTTCCGGTGAGCGAAGTGCGCGAGCTGGCTGACGTGGCCGAGGACCCGCAGTTTGAGGATCGCAACGCCTTCACCGAAGTGCCTTCGCCCGATTCGGCCGCAGGCGGCGTCAAGGCAGTGTTCGCCGGGCACTGCGCATCGGAGGACGGCCCTACGCTCAAACGCGGCGCGCCGGGGCTGGGCGAACACAGCGAAGAGATACTGACCGGCCTTGGCTACGCGCAAGCCGAAATTGCGGCCTTCAACGCTGACGGGACGATATAGCGTTAACAGCAGGGAAGGACATTGACGGAGGATCGGGACGCGAGCGCTGCCGATGCGTTCATCGGCATCGGCGGCACGCTGGCGCTGCTGACGGCGTCGGTGGCGCTGTTCGGCAGCGACTCGTCGGCCGGCGCCAATCAAATCGCCTTGGTGTGCGGCGCGGCGGTCGCCGCGGGCATCGGCATCAAGAACGGCCATCGCTGGAAGGCGATCGAACAAGCGATCGTGGGCGGCATCGGCACCGCCATGCCGGCGATCCTCATCCTGCTCTCCGTCGGCAGCCTGATCGGCGCCTGGATGATCAGCGGCACCGTGCCGACGCTGATCTACTACGGACTGCTGGTGCTCGACCCCGGCTTCTTCTACGCCGCCTGCTGCCTGCTGTGCGCCATCTCCGCACTCGCGATCGGCAGCTCTTGGACGGTGGCGGGCACCTTGGGCATCGCGTTGGTGGGCATCGCCGCAGCGTTGGGCCAATCGATCGAGATCACCGCTGGAGCCATCATCAGCGGCGCCTACTTCGGCGACAAGATGTCGCCGCTGTCAGACACCACCAACCTGGCACCGGCGGTCACCGGCATCGACATCTTCACCCACATTCGACACATGACTTGGACCACCACGCCGAGCTTGGCCGTGGCCCTGGCGATCTTCCTCTTCATCGGCGGCAGCTCCGAGGCCGGAGCAGCCGGCAACCTCGATGCCACCCTGACCCTCCTTGAGGCCCATTTCGACATCAGCGCGCTGCATCTCGTCCCCGTGGCAGTGGTGATCGGCTTGGCCGTGCGCAAAACCCCCGCAGTGGCCACAATTTTGGCTGGCGCCCTGACCGGCGTCCTCTTTGCGTTGGTGTTTCAACGCCCCGCCATTGCGGCGATGGCCGAAGGCGACGGCAGCGGCCTTGGCACCATCACCCGAATTTTGTGGACGGTGCTGTTCGACGGCTACACGGCCACCACCGGCAACGCCAACCTCGATTCACTGCTGTCCCGAGGCGGCATGAGCTCGATGCTGACCACCGTCTGGCTGGTCATCGCCGCCATGGCCTTCGGCGCGGTCTTGGAAAGGGTGGGCGTCCTGCAGGTCCTCCTGCGGGGCCTGCTCAAACTGGGCCGCAGCACGGGCAGCCTGATCGCGGCCAGCGGCGGCACCTGCTTCGGCATCAACGTGTTGGCCGCCGATCAGTTCATGTCCATCGTGCTGACCGGACGCATGTTCCGGGACGAATACCTGCGGCGCGGCCTGCATGAAAAGAACCTGGCGCGGGTGGTCGAAGACACCGGCACCATCACTTCGCCGCTGGTGCCTTGGAACACCTGCGGCGCCTACATGGCCGCCACCCTGGGTGTGCCCACCTTGGCCTATCTGCCCTTCTGCTTCTTCAACCTGGTCAATCCGTTGGTGTCGATGGCCTACGGCGCCACCGGCTTCAAGATCGAACCCGCCGAAGAGGAGCCGCCCGCCGAGGCGCGGGCGGCGGCCGCGTAGTGGAGGCCGCCTAGCAACTCCTACGCAGTGGCTTTGCGTAGAACGTGCAGGTAACCGTTGGAGAAGCAGCCTTCTGGCTTCTGGCAGTCGCCAAAAAAGCCTTTTTTCTTCAATAAGTTATGGAATCGGCGCAGATGATAGCAAGGCACCCCCGCTTGCAGGTGGTGCTCAAGATGGTAGTTGACGAAGTTCGGACCGATGAGCAGCCGTTCCCACCAGGACGTCAAGGTGGTGACGGTGTTCTCGCGCACGTCCGGGCTCAGCCGGTCCACGGCAACACCGTGCTCGCTCATGAATCGAATGCGGGTGACCACCTGGTAGGCCACCAGATAGGCCAGCCACCAAAGGGCGTAGGCCCAAGGCGCACCAGCCAGGGCGAGCAGGCCGAGCATGAGGCCGTGGGAGGCGAGGAAAGGGGCATTGCGCGCCAAGCCGAACGACTTGATCTGCCGACGCAGATCCTTGATGCCGGTGCGGCCGGTCAGGTCCCGGGTCAGCTTGCGGCGCATGCTGGCGGGCTCGGCCGGATAGGCGCTGGCCATGGTGAAGTCCGGATCCCGCTCGGTGCCGGCATGGCGATGGTGATCCAGATGGTAGGCCCGATAGCGGGCCAGCGAGGTGTTCATCAGTCCGCCGCACAACCAAGTGCCGAAGGCGTCATTCAACCATCGGGCCTTGAAGAAAATCTGGTGGGCGCACTCGTGGTAAAGCACCGCCAGCCCCAACTGACGTCCGCCGAGCAGCAGCACGGCCAGCAGCACGGTCAGCGGATTGAGCCACAGGGCGGGCAGAGCGAAGGCAATGGCCATCACGGCGAGATTGAACAGCGTCATCCAGCCGGCCAGCCAGTCGGAACGCGCCAGCAGAGGGCGCATCTCATCGGCGCCTACATAGTCAGAAAGATTGACCGTTTCCGTGGCTTTCATCATGCTGAAATCCTACCTTTTTCACTGACACGACGCCAGTAGCAGCGGCCGATTCTCCCAATCGTCACTGTTTCGGGACACCCTGATGCCGTCTTGGCTGACCCGGCCCGACCACATCAAGCCACCACTCGACTCCATACCGTTGCGAGCGGCGCACGCTGACGGCATGATCGTTGCGTGGAGGACTCGACCGACAGCACACCGCAAAGCAGGGGGCTGCATCCGGAGGGCGGGCGTGGCTCGCGGCGTTGCGACAATTGCAATGCGCGGCTCAGGGGGCGATTCTGCACCCGTTGCGGTCAGCAAGATCGGCAGTTCGACCGGGTGGTCTGCGACAACTGCGGCGCGGAGAAGCAGGGTCACTACTGCGCCGTCTGCGGACAGAGCGACCGCAACTATCGGCGCAACGCCTTTCCTTTGGCCGGCCAAGCGCTGTCGGAGACCTTCGAACTCGACTCCCGGCTGCTGAAGACCCTTCCCAAACTCCTGATCCGGCCTGGGTTCCTTTCAGTGGAATTCACTAGTGTCCGGTTAATACTCGAATAAATTCAATTGGTTAGGGTCCATGTCCTGCCCGGAAGTGTGGTCGGGTTCGAGAAGGCATTGATTTAACGGCATTTTCTCGAACAGGGTGACGGACAGGATCTGTAGCAAAG